>JAKANY010000012.1 GCA_021823525.1 Actinomycetes bacterium | reverse complement strand
TCATGACCACCTCCTCAGCTCGACCGAGCCCGAGGTCGGCGGCGGCGCGCTAATGGCCTAGTGCTCACGGCACGTCACCCCTCCAGCCGTCTCGCCTTCCTCACCACCCGACGGGGGCACGCTCTAGGCGTAGAGGTCATGCCTCGGCGACGGGAAGTGCTGCCCCGTCGGTGGCTCGGAGAAAGCCTGGCGCAACTTCGCCCGAACTTCCACTCCCATTAGTGTCGGGAGGTCAGGAGCGGGGCATGGGCGAGCCGATGATCGGGGCCATCGAGGCCGGCGGGACCAAGATGGTCCTCGCGGTCGGGCGCAGCTGGGAGGAGGTGCGCGACGCCCCGCGCCACCTCCTGCCCACCACGACGCCCGCCGACACGCTGCCGCGCGTCATGGACTGGCTGGCCGCCCACCACGAGCGCACGCCGCTGGCGGCCATCGGCGTCGCCTCCTTCGGGCCGATCGACTTCGCGCGCCGCTGCATCGGCGAGACGACGCCCAAGGTCCCCTGGCGGGGGGCCTCGTGGGTCGCGGCCGTGGCCGAGCGCTTCGGCGACCTGCCGCTCGGCTTCGACACCGACACGGGTGCCGCCGCCCTGGCCGAGCACCGCTACGGCGAGGGCCGGGGGCGCGACGTCGTGGCGTACCTGACGATCGGCACGGGGATCGGCGGGGGACTGGTCGTCGGCGGGCGGATCGTCCACGGCCTGCTGCACCCCGAGATGGGCCACATGGTGGTGCGACGGCGCGCCGGCGACGACTTCCCCGGCACCTGCCCGTCCCACGGCGACTGCCTCGAGGGCCTGGCCTCGGGCGAGTCGGTCAAGCGCCGCTGGCACCGCGCCGGCGGGCCCCAGCTGCCCGAGGACCACCCTGCCTGGGAGCTCGAGAGCGACTACCTGTCCGACGCGGTCGTCAACGTGGCCACCATCACCGCCGCCCAGGTGATCGTGCTCGGCGGGGGCATCCTGGCCGTGCCGGGCCTGCTCGCGCGGGTGCAGGCCAAGGTGCGCGCGCACCTGAACGGGTACCTCGCGGTGCCCGAGCTCACGACCGAGGTCGACCGCTACGTCGTGGCGCCCGGCCTCGGGCTGGCCTCGGGGATCGTGGGGGCCTTCGCGCTGGGGCGCGACGCCCTGGGCTGAGGGACCGGTGGTCGGGCGCGCGACCCGTGTGTAGTGTCGCAGGCCAGGAGCCGAAGGAGGGGCGCGTGAACCACCAGCCGGCCGCCCCGCGGGCGCGGAGCCGCTCGACCCTGAAGGACGTCGCCCTCCACGCGGGCGTCTCGGTCAAGACGGTCTCGCGCGTGGTCAACGGCGAGCCCGGCGTCGTCGACGAGCTCTCGAGCCGCGTGCGCGCCGCGATCAGCGAGCTCAACTACCAGCCCAACCTCGGCGCGCGCGCCCTGCGGCGCCGGGACCGGCGCTCCTCGACGATCGCGGTCCTGCTCGAGGACCTGTCCAACCCGTACTCGGCGCGCGTGCTGCGGGCCATCGAGGAGGTGGCCCACGAGCGCGCCGTCGCGGTGCTGGCGGCCAGCCTCGAGGAGAACCCCGAGCGCGAGCGCCAGCTCATCGCCGCCATGTCGCGCCACCGCGTCGACGGCGTGATCCTCGCCCCGGCCAGTGACGACCACGGGTACCTCGCCGTCGAGCAGGGCGCCGGGGTCCCCTTCGTCTTCGTCGACCGGCCGCCGCGCCACCTGGCCGCCGACGCCGTCGTGGTCGACGCGCGCGACGCGACGCGCGCGGCGGTCGCCCACCTGCTGGCCGCGGGCCACCGGCGTGTCGCCTACCTCGGCGACCTGACGCGCATCGCGACGGCCCTCGAGCGCCGCGCGGGCTACCGCGACGCGCTGGGCGACGCACACCTCGCCGAGGACCCCGAGCTCGTCGTGATGGAGCTGCACTCGGTGGAGGCCGCCCAGGCCGCCGCGACGCGGCTGCTGGCGCTGCCCGATCCCCCGACGGCGTTCTTCGCGGGCCAGAACCTGCTGACCATGGGCGTCGTCTACGCGCTGCGCGCGCGCGGGCTCGCCCAGCGCGTGGCGCTCGCGGGATTCGACGACTTCGACCTGGCCGACGTGCTCGAGCCGGCCGTCACCGTCGTCGCCCAGGACCTGGAGGCGGTGGGGCGGCGGGCCGCCGAGCTGCTCTTCGCGCGCGTCGACGGCGCGCAGGGCCCGCCGCGTCTCGAGGCGCCCGCGACGCGCCTGATCTGTCGCGGCTCGGGCGAGATCGCTGGTCCGGCGGCTCTTACGCGCCTGCATTGACAACGATGTCAAAGGCCGCTAGCGTCCTCGCAGGACCGCTCGACCAGGGAGGGCGTCCGGTCCGCGGTAAGGGGGTTACCAGCAATGAAGTCTCGTACGTGGCGCCTGATGCAGGGAGCGGCTCTGGCCTCGACCCTGGCGGCGTCGTCACTGGCCTTCGTGGGCGGCGCCTCGTCGGTGGCGTCGGCCGCGGGCAAGAAGTACACCATCGCCTTCGTCGTGGGCGCCGAGGCCGACCCGTTCTTCCAGTCGATGTACGTGGGGGCGCACGCGGAGGCGCTGAAGCTCCACGTGAACCTGATCTGGCAGGGCGACCCGGTCGACTACTCGCCGGCCACCCAGATCCCGGTCGTCCAGCAGGTCCTGGCGCTGCACCCCAACGCGCTGGTCATCGCGCCCACCGACACCAAGGCCCTGAACCCGTACATCGCCGACGCCGTGAAGTCCCACATCAAGGTCTTCAACGTCGACTCGGGCTCGTCCTACCAGAAGAACATCACGGCCTGGGTCACGGGCAACAACACCCAGGGCGGCAAGGCGGCCGCGGACGCGCTGGCCAAGGCGCTGAACTACGCCAAGACCTGCACGGCGGCCAGCAAGTGCGCCGTGGCCATCGGCGTGTCCTCGCTGACCACCTCGACGGACGCGGCGCGCGTCGCGGCCTTCAAGGCCGAGGTGAAGGCCAAGTACCCGAACATGACGCTGCTCAATGACGTCGTGAGCCAGTCCCAGCCCTCGGTCGCCCAGAGCGCGTTCGCCCAGGACATCTCGGCGCACCACCTGGCCGGCATCTTCGCCGTGGACGGGACCGACGCCGAGGGCGCCACGGCGGCCGTGAAGGCCTCGGGCGCGGCGGGCGCGAAGATCAAGATCGTCGGCTACGACGCCTACGCGGCCAACATCGCCTCGATGGTGGCCGGAGGCCTGGGATCGCTGTCGGCGATCATCTCCCAGCAGCCGACCCTCGAGGGCACGTTGATCATCAAGTACGCGGTGGCGGCCCTGAACGGCAAGAAGGTCCCGCACCTGCAGACGCTGCCCAACATCACCCTCACGCCCACGACCCCGTCGGCGATCCTCACCAAGTACCAGTACGTGGCGAGCTGAGTCACCCGCACCGCGGGCCGGGCGCCACTGGCGCCCGGCCCGCGGTGCGAGATGACTAGATTGCGCCTGAGGTCCAGGGAGGAGCGGTGGCCGCGAGCACGCAGATCGAGGAGACACCGCTCGCCGCGCCCACCCGCTCGTGGGTGCGCCGGACGGTGACGAACCAGCAGTTCGTCCTGTTCGTCGTGCTGGCCGGCCTGATCGTCTTCTTCGGCCTGCGCAACTCGCTCTTCTTCCAGACCGGCGAGTTCTCGAACCTGCTCACCGACTTCAGCGGCCTGGTGCTCATCGCCCTGGCCGAGACCTACGTGATCGTGGCCGGCGGGATCGACCTGGCCGTGGGGTCGACGGCCGCGGTGTCGGGGGTGGTCGCCGCCGGCTGGATCCAGCCGATGGTCAACGCCCACGTCAACGAGGCCCTCGTCCTGCTGGTCGGCACCCTGGCGTGCGCGCTGGTCGGGGCGCTCGCGGGCGGCTTCAGCGCCCTGCTGATCACGGTGTTCGACCTGGTGCCCTTCGTCGCGACCCTCGTCACCTACAGCGTGGGCGCCGGTCTCGCGCTGGTGATCTCGCGCGGGGCACCCGTGGGCTACGACCCGGGCGCCATCTACTGGAGCGCCTCGGGGATCGGGATGGTCACCTGGCTGGTGGCGATCATCCTCGTGATCTCGCTCGGCCTGGGCGTCGTGCTGCACCTCACCGCCTACGGCCGCTACACCTACGCGATCGGCTCCAACGAGTTCGCCGCGCGCGCCGCGGGCATCGCGGTGCGCCGGCACCTGGTGTCGGTCTACGTGATGAGTGGGGTCCTCGCCGGCCTGACCGGGATGTTCTTCTACATCCGCTCGGGCTCGGGGGCGGCGACGACCGGGGTGACCAACTCGGCCAACCTCATCGCGATCGCGGCCGTCGTGATCGGGGGCGCCTCGCTGACCGGGGGCATCGGGCGCTGGGCGGGCACCATGCTCGGCGCCGCGGTCCTGACCGTCGTGAGTGACGGCCTCATCTTCATCAACGTGCCCCCGACCTGGATCCAGGTGGTGGTGGGGGCGCTCATCGCGGTCGCCGCGCTGCTCCAGACGTTCCGTCGCCGCTCGCGGAGGATGACGTGACCACGACCGAGACCCGCGCGCCCGTGCTCGAGCTGCGCCACATCAACCTGCACTACGGCTCGGTCGAGGCCCTTCACGACGTGAGCTTCTCGGCCTACGCGGGCGAGGTGATCGGGCTGGTCGGGGACAACGGCGCGGGCAAGTCGTCGCTGATCAAGACGGTCTCGGGCGTCAACACGCCCGACTCGGGCGAGATCATCGTCGACGGCGAGCGCCGCCACTGGCGCTCCCCGCACGACTCGATGATGGCGGGCATCGAGACCCTCTACCAGGACTCGGGGCTGGCGCCCGACCTCACCATCGGGTCGAACATCTTCCTCGGGCGCGAGCGCCGCCGCCGCGGCCTGCTCGGTCGGCTCGGGTTCCTCGACCAGCGCGCCATGGAGCGCGAGGCCCTCACCCAGCTCTCGCGGGTGGGCATCACGATCCCCGAGACCAACCGCACCGTGTCCGAGCTCTCGGGCGGCCAGCGCCAGGCCGTCGCCATCGGGCGCGCCATCGCCTGGGCCAAGCACGTGATCATCCTCGACGAGCCGACGAACCATCTCGGTGCGCGTCAGTCGGCCGAGGTCCTCAAGGTCATCACCTCGGCGCGCGACCACGGCCTGTGCGTGCTGTTCATCTCCCACACGCTGCCCCACGTCCTCGAGGTCACCGACCGCATCATCGTGCTGCGCCTGGGCCGCGTGGTGCGCGACGCCCCGACGAGCTCGTTCACCGTCGAGAGCCTGCTCGCGGCGATCACGGGACTCAGCGAGTAGCGCGGGCCGCACCCGAGTGGGTGCGGCCCGCGCGTGGTTGGGAGGTTGCCGGTCAGGATGCGGTGGGGGTGCCTATCGTGAGGGCCCACACGATGGGCTGAAAGGTCTGAAAGGTCAGCATGCCGTTGCTCGCCGTGCTCGGGAGGAGCTTCGGGTAGGCGGTGGACGTCGTCATCTCGAACGGGTTGTAGATGTAGGCGCTGGTGGCCCCGGTCGCTATCGTGAACGTGACGAGCTTTCCCGGCGTCTTCATTCCCGACGCCGTCGTAGTCTTGACTGCTGTCCCGAAGTTGACTCCGGTGGTGAGGTAGCCCGAGGTCGACACGGTCACGCCGTCGATGCGCTCGGTTCCCGGCGTCGCCTGGGGGTAGTTGCCGCTCGCGCTGGTGCACTTGACCCCCGGAGCGAGGGCCGTCACGCCCGGGCACACCTGGAGGCCGAAGGTCTTGACGATGCTCTGGCGCATCGGTGCCGGCACGTCCAGGCCGCTCGGCCACGAGCTGAGGATCACGAGGCTGGGGGCGCTCACGGCGCCAGGGGCGAAGGTGGCGGTGATGCCAAAGCCGCTGACCATGCCGCCACTCGGGCTGACGACCGACGTCGCGTAGGCGGTCCCGGCCATCGGCGGGCCGCCCATCGGCGCGCCCGCCGCCAGGGCGCTCGTCGCGGGCAGCACGCTCGGCGCGGCCAGGGCCAGCGCGCCGAGCAGCAGCTTGGGGGTGAGGTGTCGGGTCATGGGACTCCTTTGGTTGGGGGACGGGAGGGTGAACGCACGGATCCGTGCCTCGGTTCAAAGGGGTGGCGCGGTGGCGCGGTGAACGCACCGGGCGGGCCGTGCGTTGTAGGAAGAGGACCAAGGAGGCGCGACGAGCAGGATGCGACACCCCGAGCGCCGGGCGCCCGTGACGGATGCCGAGGGCGCGCACCTCGACGACGAGGTCGTGCGCGCCCTCCACGAGGAGCACGGCGCGGCGCTGATGGGCCTGGCCCTGCGGCTGACCGGCGATCGCCAGCGCGCCGAGGAGGTCGTCCAGGACGCGTTCGTGCGCGCCTGGCAGCACCCCGAGGCGCTCGATGGCACTCGCGGCTCGCCGCGCGCCTACTTGCTCGCCACCGTGCGCAACCTGGTCATCGATCGCTGGCGCCGCGACGCCGTGCGCCCGGCGACCACCGGAGAGGACGCGCTGGCGCTGGTGGGCGTGCTCGGCCAGGCCGATCGGGTGCTCGACGCGATGGTGGTGCGCGACGCCGTGCGCCGGCTCTCCTTCGAGCACCGGCAGATCCTCCAGCACGCCTTCGTGCTCGACGAGGCGGTCGACGAGACGGCCCGCGTCCTGGGGATCCCGCCGGGCACCGTGAAGTCCCGGACGTACTATGCGCTGCGCGCCCTGCGCGCGGCCCTCGAGGAGCTGGGGTACCTGCAATGACCGATCACGCGACGTGGCGACTGTCCCTCGGGTCCTACCTGGCGGGGGCCCTGCCCGCACCCGAGCGTGTCGCCCTGGAAGAGCACCTGCGCGAGTGCCCGAGCTGCCAGCAGGAGCTCGCCGCGCTGGCGCCCCTGCCGGTGGTCCTCACGCGCCTCGCGCCCGAGGACTTCCTCGTCGACGAAGAGCCCGCCGCCGTGCCCGACCGGCTGCTCGAGGGTGTCGCCGCACGCCTCGCCGGCACTCGGGAGCGCGAGCGGCGCGACCTGCGCCGCTGGCGCGTGGCCACGGCCTCGCTGGCCGCCGCGGTGGTCGCGATCGTCGCGGGGCTGGGCATCGTGGCCCTGCGCGGGACGCCGAGCGCCGGGGGCCGGGTCGTGGCGCTGCGGAGCCTCGCGGCGTCGGCGAGCCTCGCGGGCACGGTGTCGCTCGCGTCCAAGCCCTGGGGGACCGAGATCTCCCTGAGCGCGCGGGGACTGCCCGCGAGCGGCTGCGTCGCGGTCCTGACCGAGATCGACGGGACGCACGAGACCCTCGGCCACTGGGGCCCTACGCCGGACCACCAGGTGGTCGTGCCCCTGGCGACCGACGTGCGCGTCGCGCGCATCCGCACGATCACCGTCGAGACCACGGCGGGTACCCGCCTGCTCACCACGACCCTCACCCCCCAGCGGGCCTGAACCCGCGCGGGACGCCGGACACCCGTTCGCCACGTCGCGCCCGACCGGGTGCCCACGCGGGGCCCGGTCGGGCGCGCGAGGCTCAGGCCACCAGGGCGGGCTCGGCGCTCGACGCCTGGGGCGCGAGTCGTCCCTTGGGCAGCACGGTGATCGCGACGACGCCGCCGAGGAGGAAGATCGCCATGGCCCACCAGAAGGCCGTGGTGTAGCCGTGGACCAGGGCGTGCGCGGCCAGCGCGGGCGTCGCCGCGCGCCCCGCGGTCGCGATCGCCGTCGCGGTCGTGGAGACCGCGACCGTGTTGAGCAGGGCCGTGCCGATCGACCCGCCGATCTGCTGGGCGACGTTGACGGTCGCCGAGGCGACGCCCGCGTCGTTGGGGTTCACGCGGTAGGTCGCCACGTTCATCGCGGGCGCGAAGATGAGTCCCATCCCGAGTGCCGTGATGACCAGCCCGGGCAGCACGTGCGACACGTAGTGCCCCTGGGTGGACAGGTGGGTGAAGTAGAACATGCCCGCCGCCGAGATCACCATCCCGAGGCTCATGAGCGGGCGCGGGCCCACCTTGGGCAGTAGGCGCGTCGAGGTGACGATCGCGACCACCGCGATGACCGCGGGCATGGGCAGGAACGCGACGCCCGCGGCCACCGGCGAGAAGCCGAGCGTCTCTTGCAGGTAGTAGGTGAGGAAGAGGAACACCGCGAACATGCCGATGGCCGAGAGGAAGATCGACAGGAAGGCGCCTCCGCGCGTGCGGTCCGTCACGACGCTCAGGGGCAGCATCGGGTGAGCCATGCGCCGCTGTCGCGCGACGAACACTCCGACGAGGGCGACGCCGGCCAGCAGGGGGAGCAGGGTCGTGGCGCTGGTGAAGGCGGCCGCCAGCGTGGGAACCGCCGTGTGGTTGGCGAAGGCGTTGACCGTGCGGTTGGCCGCGTCTGAGAGCCCGTAGACGATGCCGAACAGGCCGGCCGAGACGAGCAGCGTGCTGGTCAGGTCGAGCGAGCCGTGGTGCTCCGAGCGCGAGTGCACCAGCAGGACCAGCGTGCCCGTCAGCGTCACGGCCGCGAAGATCAGGTTGACGAAGAGGGTCCAGCGCCACGACGCGTACTGGGTGAGGAACCCGCCCAGCAGCAGTCCGAGCGCCGCACCCGAGCTGGCGATGGCGCCGTACACGGAGAAGGCCGTGGCCCGCTCCTTGGCGTCGGTGAAGATCGTCGACAGCATGGCCAGGGCGGCGGGCGCGAGGACCGCCCCGAAGGCGCCCTGGATGGCGCGCGCGATGATGAGCATCGTGAAGCTGGTCGAGGCGCCACCGATCGCCGAGGCGACCGCGAAGCCGATCAGGCCGACGATCAGCGTCGCCTTGCGTCCCAGCACGTCGCTGAGCCGGCCCCCGAGGAACAGCAGCGACCCGAAGGCCAGCGAGTAGGCCGTGATGATCCACTGGCGGTCCGCGTTGGAGAAGTTGAGGGCGTGCTGGATCGTCGGCATGGCGATGTTGACGACCGTCGCGTCCAGCACCACCATCAGCTGGGCGAGCCCGAGGAAGGCCAGGATCGCCCAGCGCCGCGCGTGGTGGTGCTCGTGGGCCTGGTGAGGGGTCACGGGGGTCCTTTCGGTCGGTGACCGCGCCACTGTAGCGGGAAGCGGAGCGAGTCATTCCGCTTCTGGCTAGAATTGTCTCCGTGACGAACTCCTCGGTGCGTCCACTGCGCCGTGACGCGGAGGCCAACCTTCAGCGGGTCCTCGAGGCGACCTGGCGGGTGCTGGCCCGCCAGGGGCTGGAGTTCTCCATGGAGGACGTGGCCCGCGAGGCGGGATGCGGTGTGGGCACGATCTACCGGCGCTTCGAGAGCAAGGAGGCGCTCCTCCAGCACCAGTTCGACGCCCTGCGCACCAAGATGGCTGAGGTCGTGGAGACCGCGATCCGTCACGAGGACGCCGTGGCCGGCCTGGAGAACCTGCTGGCTGCGATGGGCCAGGCCATGGCCGACAACCACGGCCTGCGCGACCTGATCAGCGGGGTGCCCGCGCTGCGCGCCGACATGCTCGCGGCCCGACGGGCGCTGCGCCCCGCCATCACCGGGCTGCTGGAGCGGGCCAAGGCCGCCGGATCGGTCCGCGCCGACGTCGAGGAGTCGGATCTCTCGGTGATCGTGGCCATGCTGGCCGAGGTGATCGCGATCACCGCCGGCGTCGATCCCCAGCTCTGGCGTCGCTACCTGCGACTGCTGCTCGATGGCCTGCACCCGGCCACCGCGCGCCCCCTTGGCGTGCCGGCGCCCAGCGTGCGCGACGTCACCCGCATGGTCCAGATTTCCAAGGCGCGCCAGCGCGGCGGCGGCCGCTGACGGCCGCGCCGCGGCGACGTCAGTCCACGGGCCCCGCGCCGGCTCGCCGGCCCGCGCCGTAGGCGCGGCGGGTGCGCGCCTCGAGGGCGTGCTTGGCCAGCCGCCACGCCGGGCTCGACCAGGCCCGTGCGACGCGCGCGGTGCGATAGACGAGGATGCCCGTGTCGAGCGCGTCGATGATGCACACGAGCTCCTCGCGGAAGGTCCCGTTCGCGGGCCGGCCCGCGAGGTAGCTCGCGACGTTGCGTCCGGCGGCGACCGCCTGGAGCTCGGCGGCGTGGCCCTGCTTGGGCAGCCAGTCCGCCGCGCCGGCGTACGCACCGGCATCGCCCACGACGAACACGCCCGGGTGCCCGAGGACACGACAGGAGCGGTCGGCGCGGATGAACCCGCCGGGTGAGAGGGGCAGTCCCGTGTCGCGCGCCCACGCGGGACCTTCCATCCCTGGTACGAAGACGATGAGGTCGGCGGGGATCTCCCCGGCCGCGGTCAGGACGCGTTCCGGCGTGAAGCCCCGCAGGGGCTCTCCCAGGTGCGCGTGGATGTCGCGGCGACCCATCTCGTCCATGACGCGTCGCACCGCGCGCTCGCCCAGCCGGCTCCCCGGCTCGGTGGACGCGTGGAAGAACACGAGCTCGAACTGGGAGCGCCGGCCCTCGCGGCGCAGCTGGGTGTCCACGCTGAGCAGCACCTCGAAGACCGGTCCCCCGCGCGCCGCCGCCGGCTCGTCGGGGTGGCCGGCGAAGCCGAAGGCGATGGTCCCGTGGTCGAGGGCCGCGAGGCCCTCACGGATCCGCGCCGCGGCGTCGGGGCCCTCGCACAGCGGGTGGGTGTGCTCGAGTCCCGGAAGCCGCGCGAGGCTCCCGGCGCCGCTGGCGATCACCAGCGCGTCATTGGCGATCTCGCCCTGGTCGGTGAGCACGCGGCGCCCGGCCTCGTCGAGGCCGGTCACCACCGCGGGCGCGAAGTCGACGTCGTGGCGGGCGAGGAAGTCACGCACGTCGATGCGCACGTCGTCGGGTGTGGTCGCGCCGACCGGGATCCCGACCAGGCTCGGGTAGTAGAGCAGCTCCGGACGGGGCGCGACGACCGTGATCTGGGCGTCCGGGACCTGTCGGCGGATCTCGCGGACCGCCTTCATCCCGCCGAAGCCGACCCCGATGACCGTCACGCGCGCCATGCGCCCTCCTCGAGCTGCGCCGCGCGCCGACGGGACGCGCCGCCGAGGCTCAGTGTACGAGACGGTGCGTCGTTAGGCGTTGGGCATCACGACCGCGCGCGCGTCGAGCTCGCCGTCGCGCAGCCGCCGGTACGCCTCGAGGGCCTCGTCCAGCGTGAAGCGCTCGACGTCGGGTGCGACCTTCCCCGCGCGGTAGAGCTCGACGACCTCGTGGAGATCCTCGATGGTCCCCCAGTAGGAGTTGGTGAGCGTCGCCTCGTAGGGGTTGGTGAAGAACGACCAGCTGGCCGCCCCGCCCGCGATGCCGACGATCTGCATCGCGCCGCGCTGGGCGACGGTCGCCTGGGCGAGCGCGATCGTCGGGGCGGCCCCCACGAAGTCGAAGGCCGCGTCGACCCCACGGCCGCCGGTGAGCTCGCGGATGGCGGCCACCTGACCCGGGCCGCCCTCGACGGTGGTCGCGCCCAGCTCGCGAGCCCGAGCCATCGCGCGGGGCTTGACGTCGGTCGCGATGACGGTCGCGCCGGTCATGGCCTGCAGGATCTGCACCGCCACCAGACCCAGGCCGCCCAGCCCGATGACCAGGGCGGTGCGCGTCCCGCCGACCAGGTGCCCCATGGCCATCTTGATCGCGTGGTACGGGGTCAGCCCGGCGTCGGCGAGCGGCGCGGCCGCAATCGGGTCCGCGTCGCCCAGGGGGACCAGGTTGCGCACCGGGACGCGCAGGTACTGCGCCATGCCCCCGTCGCGACCCAGCCCGATGCCCAGCGAGCCGACCTCACCGGGGTTCTCGCAGTAGGTGTCCTGACCGCGCGAGCACGCCTTGCAGTGGCCGCAGCCGATGGGTCCGTAGACGAGGTAGGGGGCGCCGATCTCGAGGCCCGTGACGCCCGGCCCGAGCGCCTCGATCCACCCGGAGTTCTCGTGCCCGAGGATGAACGGTGGTGACATCAGTCCCTGGTTGGGGTCGGCGTCGAACTCGTGGAAGATCGCCACGTCCGAGTGGCAAGCTCCCGCTCCGGCGACCTTGAGGAGCACCTCGCCGGGCCCGGGCTCGGGGGTCGCCACCTCCTCGAGCGTCGGGAACGTCTTCCATTGGCGGAACATGACAGCGCGCATGATCACTCCTCGCTCGTACCGGCCCCTCTGGTCGCACCTTAGGTTGTGGCGCGCCGTCGGGTCGCGGGGCGGGCGACCAGACGCGCCGCGGGGTCGCCAGTAAGGTGACCGAAATGGTCGACCCCGAGGACGCGCTGGACCTCGCGGGGGCCGCCGCCACCCTGCGCGCCAGCAGCGCCGACGTCCAGGTCCTGCTGCGCACGCTGGTCACGGCGCTCTCGGACGCGCTGGGCGAGCGCCTCACCACGACGTCCGCCGGGGGCCACTGGCGCCACGCGGACGCGCTGGCCGGGGTGCGCGTGCGCGTGGGTGCCGACCAGTTCGAGGCGACCGTCGAGGGGACGTCGCTGCGCTGCGTCGTCGGGCGCGTCTCGGGCGGCATCCGGATTCGCAGCGAGGTCCTGGAGACCGACGAGTGGACGGCGCGGCTGGTGAGCGCCCTCGGTGAGGAGGCGGCGCGCAGCGAGTCCTCGCGCCAAGCCCTCGAGCGACTGATCATTGGAGGAGAGTCATGAGCACCCACGACCTGCCCGAGGCGACCGAGCACCGCCTCGAGGAGCTGGAGCACGGCCTGTTCACCTCGGACCTGTCGGTCAACGAGTTCCTCCTGGTCAAGGAGGCGGGCTTCCATCCGGTGGGGCTGGTGATGGGCTCGTCGATCTACCACACGGGGATCCAGACACGAAAGTGGGGCCAGAGCCAGGAGCTCACCAAGCTGACCGAGGCGATGTACAACGCGCGCGAGCTGGCCATGACGCGCATGGAGGAGGAGGCCGCGCAGCTGGGCGCCGACGGCGTCGTGGGCGTGCGCCTCGACGTCAACTACTACGAGTGGGGCAAGGACGCCGCCGAGTTCATCGCCGTGGGCACGGCGGTCAAGGCCGAGGATGGCGTGTCGCGGCGCAACCAGCTGGGCAAGCCCTTCACCTCGGACCTGTCGGGCCAGGACTTCTGGACCCTCAGCCAGACCGGGTTCGCCCCCCAGGGACTGGTCATGGGCACGTGCGTCTACCACATCGCCCACCGCGGGATCGGCCAGACCCTGGCGAGTACCGGGCAGAACGTGGAGTTGCCCAACTTCACCCAGGCGCTCTACGAGGCGCGCGAGCTGGCCATGACGCGCATGCAGGACGAGTCGACCCGCCTGGGCGCCACGGGGATCGTGGGGGTGCGTCTGGAGGAGAAGTCGCACCAGTGGGGCTCGCACATCATCGAGTTCCTGGCTCTGGGCACGGCGGTCGCCGCGACGGGCGCCCCGGTGACGCTGGCCAAGCCCACGACGATCATCTCCCTCGACCACTGATGACCTCGTCGACGGGCCCCGGGGCGGACGAGCGCGCGGGTGCGTTCACGTCGGCGCTCAGTGCGGCCGACTTCGCGGCCTGCCTGGCCCTCGGCCTCGAGCCGATCGGGCTGGTCCAGGGCCTGTGCGCGATGCAGTCCACCTCGTTCGGGCGTGGCGTCTTCTCCCTGGCAACCCCGATGGCCCCGAGCGGCGGCTACCTCGCGAACTACCCGTGCCCCCACGGCTTCGTGACCGGCGAGCACCGCCCCTTCGGGCAGAACTACGAGCAGACCTGGCTCGGCCACGCCTGGCGCGACGGGTACGGGACCGCGCGCACGCGTCTGGTCGACGCGGCGCGCGCCCTGGGCGCCGACGGGGTCGTGGGGGTCGTCGAGGCCGAGACGGCCCTGGCCGACAGCGGGGTCCTGGAGTTCTCCCTGCGCGGGACGGCCGTGCGCGTCGCCCCGGGCGGGCTGGGCACGGCGGAGCCCTTCACCACCTACCTGTCGGGTCAGCGCCTGGCCAAGGCCTTCGAGGCCGGGCTCGCGCCGGTCTCGATCGTGGGCTCGTTCGTCTCGGTGCGCGTGTGGGCGTCGTGCGTGACCGAGTTCCTGCTCGGCGGATCGCCCCTGCAGACGTGGTCGTCCCCGTCGGGTCCCGTGGAGATCGACCAGCTGGCCGACGCGCACGCGCGCGGTCGCGAGCTCGTCCGCGACGACGCCCGCGCGCAGTTGCGCGGGGGTCACCTGCGCGCCGCGCGCCTGGAGATCGTCGAGCGCGAGCTCGGCCCCGGGGACATCGAGATCCAGGCCCGGCTGCGGGGCAACTCCCTGCGACCGGTCGGCGAGGCCGTGGCGCTCGCCACTCCCCAGCCGACGCTGAGGCTGTCGTGAGCGACCCGCGACCCGTACCTCCCGATCTGCCGGCCCTCGTGCGGGCGGCGCTCAGCACCACCGAGGACGGGGCGCGTGGTGCGCCCACGACGTCAGACCTGTCCATCGACGAGGAGCTGTCCCTGCACGCCCTCGCGTGGGAGCCGGTCGCGCTCACCACGGGCTACGCGGTGGTCGCCGTCCCCGCGGGTGCCTGGCAGTGGGGCCAGGGCGAGATCGACGTCGCCTCGTCGGCCCACGAGCGAGCGTTCACCCAGGCCCTGCGCCGCCTCGAGAGCGACGTGGCGCGCACCGGCGCGCACGGCGTCGTGGGGGTCTCCATCGAGCGGGAGGTCGCCCCCTCGCACATCGCGGTCGCGGTGATGGGCACGGCGGTGCGGCCGCGCGGGGCCGGCGCCCGGAAGGGCACGCCCTTCGTCACCGACCTGTCGGCCCGGGACTTCGCGCGGCTGGTGGCCTCGGGATGGGAGCCGCTCGGGCTGGCGACGGGGGCCAGCTTCGTCTACGCGCCGCGCCGCTCGATCGGCACCGCCCTGGCCCAGCAGTCCCAGAACGTCGAGCTGACGAACTTCACCGACGCCCTGTACGGCGCCCGCGAGCGCGCCGTCGAGCGGCTCCAGCGCTCGGCGATGTCGTACCAGGGAGCGGGGATCGTCGAGGTCAAGCTGGAGGAGGGCCCGCTGCGCTTCGCGTCCCACGCGGTGGGCTTCGCCGCGTGGGGCACGGTCGTGCGCCTCGCGGGGGACCAGCACCTCCCGATGTCGCCGACCCTGGTCGTGTCCCTCGACGACGAGACGCGAGCGTTCGAGGCCCAGACCCTGGAGTGAGGTGGCGAGACCCGGGCATGGTGCTCGCCCTTGGCGGTCGGCGGGCTCGCTCAGCGCGGCTCGTCGGCCTGGCCCAGACGGTGGCGCACGAGTGCCTCGAGGAGTCCCTCGTCGACCACCCAGTCCGAGGGGACCTCGATGGTCTTCTTGTTGCGCACCAGGCCCGCGAGATGGGGCGCCACCGCCTCGAGGGCGCCGTCGCCCCAGGGCAGCAGGAGCAGGTGGTCGCTCGCCGCGGCCACGCCCAGCACGTAGGTGCGCCCCCGGCGCACCAGGGGCTTGTTCCAGGCGATGACCGTCTCGAGATCGGGGAATCGCGCGTCGAGCGCGGCCAGGATGGCGCGCACCGTCGCCGCCTGGACCGGGGTCACACCGGCCAGGTACGCGTCGAGGTCGGCGAAGCGCCGGGTGCTGGTCGAGCCGCGCGCGTACATGACGAGCGTGTTGGCGTGGGCGCGGGAGAACCCGTGCTCCTCTTGGAGGTAGGCCATCTGCGTCGCGTAGCGCGCGTCGTCGAGGTCGCGGAGGCGCGCCAGCCAGAAGGACACCGGCTGGCCGTAGCGCCGCTCGATCGCGGGGAACTGCGCCGAACGGTCGGGTGAGGACGCACTCACGGCGCGAGTGTAGTGAGCCCGGCGGCGAGGAGCCGGCCCGACCACGCCGACCGCCGCTGGGACGCGACCGCGCGCGATCACATGCCGTATGAGGTATATACTAAAAACGGTATAGAAGGCGGCGGGAGTCGCCACCGAGAGGAGGACGCATGCTGGCGACCAACCTGGAGCACATCGAGACCGAGGCGGGGTTCCGCGAGACCCTGGCGAGCAACGAGAACGTGATGATCTGCTGCGGGCGCATGGGCCCGATGTGCCTGCCGGTCTACGACGTGATGGAGACCCTCACCCCGGACTACACCCACGTGGCCTTCCGCGACATGGCCTTCGACGAGCCCATCGGCCGGGTCATCCGCAGCCTGCCCGAGACGGCGGGGTTCATGGGCCTTCCCTACACCGTCTACTTCAAGAACGGTGAGGTGGTGGCCGCGACGAGCTCGATCCAGAGCATGGAGCAGGTCACCGCGATCCTGGACCAGCACTTCGGGGCGCCGGCCTGAGCGAGGTGGCAACGGACTACGACATCGTCATCCTGGGGGCGGGCCCGGCGGGCCTGACCGCGGGCATCTACGCGGCCCGCGCCCACCGCTCGGTCCTGATCCTCGACACCGCGAGCGTGGGGGGCCAGACCGTCCTGACCGACCAGGTCGCGAACTACCCCGGGGTCGCGACGACCTCGGGGCGCGCGCTCTCCCAGACGATGGCCGCGCAGGCTCGGGCCTTCGGCTGCACGATCGTCCCCTTCGCGCGCGTGTCCGACGTCGCCGTCACCGGCGCCGAGAAGTCCGTCGCCTACCGCGGCGGCGAGCGTGCGCGGGCCCGCGCCGTCATCGTCGCCACCGGGGGTACGCCTCGGCGCCTGGGGGTCGAGGGCGAGGAGCGCTTCGTCGGGCGGGGCATCTCGTTCTGTGCGACCTGCGACGGTGAGTTCTTCACCGACCGGCCCATCGCCGTCGTGGGTGGCGGGAACTCCGCCCTGGAGGAGGCGGTCTCGCTCAGCCGCTTCGCGTCGCGCATCACGATCGTCCACGAGTTCGACCACTTCCAGGCCGAGCCCTGGATCGTCGCCGAGGCGCGCGGCAACCCGAAGATCGAGTTCCTCTTGAGCCAGCGCGTGCTCGGCTTCGCCGGGGACGGGTCGCTGGCGGCCCTGCGCAGCGCGCACCGCGAGACCGGCGAGGTCACCGAGACGCCCGTCGAGGGCTGCTTCGTGTTCATCGGCTACGTGCCGAACTCCTCGATGCTCGAAGGGCAGCTGAAGTTGAGCGAGCGCGGGGAGGTCGTCACCGACGGCGCGCTGGCCACGAGCGAGCCCGGCGTCTTCGCGGCGGGCGACGTGCGCCAGACTCGGGTGCGCCAGATCACGACCGCTGTCGCCGACGGCACGGTGGCCGCGCTGTCGGCACTGGACTACCTGAACGAGGAGGGGTTATGACCCAGGACGCGCGCGACGTCGCCTCCAGCGTCTGCCGGGCGCTCGCGCACCCGCTGAGGCGCTCGCTGCTCGCCGCGCTGGCCTCGAGCGAGTGCGACGTCGGGCGCCTCAGCACGGGGGCGGGTGTCGACCAGCCGACGGCCTCCAAGCACCTGGCCGCCCTGCGTCGCGCCGGGCTGGTGCGCGTGCGCGTCGACGGGCGACGCCGGTGCTACTCGCTGCGCTACGCGGCCACCGTCACCGCGCTGCTGGCCCTGCTCGCCGATCTCGAGACGGCGAGCCCCCCGGGCCCGCCAGCCGACGAGAGCCCCTCCGTGATGACTTTAGGAATTGCGTAACTTCTAAAGTCGCGGTAGCGTGGTCCCGTGCCGACCGCCGCCGAGCAGCCCCTCTACGTCGCCAAGGCCGAGCTCTTTCGCGCCCTGGGTCACCCCACGCGCATCCGGATCCTCGAGCTGCTGGTCGAGCGTGAGCGCCCGGTCAGCGAATTGCTGGCCGCGACCGGCGTCGAGGCGTCGTCGCTGTCCCAGCACCTGGCCGTCGTGCGCCACACCGGGCTGGCGACCTCCGTGCGCCAGGGCAGCGCGGTCGTCTATCGCGTGAGCGGACCGCGCGTGGCCGACTTCCTCCAGGCCGCCCGCGTGCTCCTGGCCGACACCCTGGGCCGCACCGCTCAAGCGCTGGCCGACCTCGACGGCACGCCGTGACGACGCCTCCTCGGCGCCGGCGGGGAGCCTCGATCCTGCGGGGGCTGGTGGGCGCTCGCGCCAGCGAGGGCGCGCCGCCACCTCCCCCGCGCGCCGAGGGGGCGCGCCGCTTCGGCTCGCTGCACCTGCGACACGTCGACGCGGGCTCGTGCAACGGCTGCGAGATCGAGATCGCGAACGCCTTCGGTCCCGTCTACGACGCCCCGCGCTACGGCGTGCACCTGGTGGCCTCGCCGCGTCACGCGGACGGGCTGCTCGTCACCGGCGTCGTGACGGCCAACATGGCCGGACCCCTGGGGCGCACCCTCGAGGCCGTCCCGCGACCGGCGATCGTCATCGCGTGCGGCGACTGCGCGATCGACGGCGGCCTGGTGGCCGAGGGCTTCGGGGTGGTCGGACCGGTGTCGGCGGTCGTGCGACCCGACGCGCAGATCCCCGGGTGCCCGCCCGCTCCCGACGACATCGTTGCCGCGCTGCGACGCCATAGCGGGCGCTGACGTGCCGGTCCTGCTGGTCGGGCTGGGCCTGGGTCTGGCCGCGCCCCTGGTGGGCGCGCTGGCGCCGGCCCGGGGGCGCACGCTGCTCGCCGGAGGGTTGAGCGCCGCGGCCGGGGTCCTCGCGGCGGTGGCCGCCCTCGGAGTCCTGCTCGGGGGCCCGGTCCTGCGGGCTCGCGCCAGCGGCCTGCTGCCCCTCGCGGGCGCGAGCGTTCGCCTCGATGCGCTCAGCGCGGCCTTCGAGGTCGCCGTGGCCCTGGTCGTGGTGACCGCCGCGCTCTTCTCGATGGGTTACACGCACGGGGCGAGTGCGTCACGCCCGGCGACGGCCCTGCAGGCGTCTTTCGCCCTCGGGCTGCTCCTGGTGCCGGTCGCCGGTGACGTGGTGAGCTTCCTGTGGGCCTGGGAGCTCATGGCCGTGGCCTCGCTCGCCCTGCTGCTCGTCGAGCACGACCGGCCGGCGGCGCGATCGGCGGCCCTGTGGTACGGCGCGATGACCCAGGCCGGGGCGGCGGCGATCATGCTCGGGCTGCTGACCCTGGCCGCCAGCGCCCACGGGGTCTCGTGGAGCGCGCTGGCCGCCGCCCGGGTCTCGGGACCGCTCGCCGTGGTCGCCTTCGTCGCCACCCTCGCGGGCTTCGCCTCCAAGGCCGGCGCCGTCCCGCTGCACGTGTGGCTGCCGCGCGCCCACCCCGAGGCGGCGACGCCCGTCTCGGCGATGATGTCGGGGGCGATGACCGCTCTCGGGCTCTACGGGGTCGCGCGCGTGGACCTGGGACTCCTGGGTGCGATCGGGCGCTGGTGGTGGGCGGGGGCCCTGGTCGTGGCCGCGCTGAGCGCCCTCTACGGGGCCCTCCATGCGGCGACCGCGACGGATCTGAAGCGCCTGCTCGCCTACTCGACCATCGGCGCCATGGGTCTGGGCCTGATCGGCCTGGCGGCGGCCGGCGAGCTGCGCGCCAGCGGCCAGGGGCGGGCCGCCGCCACGCTCGTCGTGGGCGTGCTGGTGCTGGTCGGCGCGCACGCCGCCTACAAGGCGATCCTCTTCCTCGCCGCCGGGCTCATCGAGCGCGCCAGCGGGACCCGCGACCTGGACCTGCTCGGCGGGCTGGTCCGGGGCATGCCCCGGGTGGCGGGACTGGTCGCGGTGGCCGTCGCCTCGGCCGTCGGGGTCCCCCTGGCCGCGGGCTTCGTCGGCGAGTGGCTCGAGATCGAGGGCCTGGTCGCTGGGCTGAGCTCCCACGACCCCGGGGGCGTCGCGACGATCCTCGTAGGGTTGGTCGGCCTGGCCCTGGCCAGCGGGCTGGTGGCCGTCGCCATGGTCAAGCTGCTGGGGATCGGCCTGCTCGGTCGGGCGCGCAGCGAGGGGGCCGCGCGCGCCCGCGAGCCCCACGGGATCGCCGTCGCGGCGCTGGGCCTCCCGGCGGCGGCGACGCTCGCGATGGGGCTGGTGCCCGGCCCGGTCGTCGCCGTGCTCGGCCACGCCCTCGGGACGGTGCTGGGCGCGCGTGCCGGGGCGCCGCAGGGTCGCTGGGACGCGCTCCACGTCGGGGTCACCGCGAGCACCCTGCGGCCCCTCGCGCTGCTCGGGGGTCTGGTCACCGCGGTCGTGGTGCTGCGCGGGCTCGCGCGCGTGGGCTCGCGCGGCGTGCGCGCGGTGGTGGCGTGGGCCTGCGGGCGCAGCGACCTGACCGCGCGCATGCAGTACACGGCGACGTCCTTCGCCGAGCCGCTCCAGCGCGTCTTCGCCGACGTGCTGCGCCCGGACATCGACACCACGGTCTCTCCCGAGGAGGAGGCGCGCGAGATCGAGCGCGTCATCGCCTACCAGAGCCGGGTCGGCGACGCGGTCGAGGGCGGGCTCTACCGGCCCGTCGTGCGCGGGGCCGACGCCCTGGGGCGGCGCGCCCGGGCGCTGGCCAACGGCAGCGTGCACCGCTACCTCGCCTACGGCCTCGTGGCCCTGCTCGTCGTGCTGGTGGTGGTGGGATGACCGCGGTCGCCGTCGCGCTGGTCCAGGTGCTCGTCGTGGCGCTGGGTGGCCTGCTGCTCACCGGGCTCATGGCCAAGGTCCGCGCCCGGGCCGAGGGCCGCGTCGGGGCGCCCGTCACCCAGCCTCTGCGCGACGTCGCCAAGTGGCTGGGGCGCGAGAGCCCCCGCGCGACGGCGGGCACGGCGCTGGCGATCGTGCCCACGGTCGTCGTGGCCACGACGGCGCTCGCGGCCACGCTGGTCCCCCTGGCGGGGGTCGGCCTGGTGGACGCGACGGGGGCCGACGCCCTGGTCGTCGTCTTCCTCCTGCTCACCGGCTCGCTCGCCCTGGCGGTGGGCGGCCTGGCCACGGCCACCGCCTTCGGCGGGATGGGCGCGAGCCGGGCGATGACCCTGTCGGCCCTGGCCGAGCCGGCCCTGCTCGTGGCGGTGGCCGCCTTCGCCGTCCCGGCCGGCTCGCTCAGCCTGCCCGCCATGCTCGGCCACGCGCTCGACCAGCCCCTGACGATGGTGAGCCCCTCGCACGTGCTGGCGGCTCTGGCGCTCCTCGTCGTCGTGGTCGCCGAGACCGGTCGGATGCCCGTCGACAACCCGTCGACCCACCTGGAGCTGACGATGATCCACGAGGCCATGACCCTCGAGTACGGGGGCCGTGACCAGGCCCTGGTGAGCCTGGGGGCGGCCATGCGGCTCGGGCTCCTGTTGGGGATGCTGGGGGTGCTCACCGTCCCCTGGGGACTCGCCACCTCGGCGGCGCCCCTGGCACTGCTCGGGGGGCTCGCCCTGAGCGCCCTCAAGGCGACCGTGCTCGCCGTGGTGATCGCGCTGGCCGAGGTCCACAGCGCCAAGCTGCGCCTCTTCCGGGTCCCCGAGCTGCTAGCCGCCGCCTTCGTGCTCGCGGCCCTGGCGATCGTCGTGGGTGTGGTGGCGCGATGAGCGGGCTCGCGGGAGCGCTGGTCGACCTCGCCGCGGTCGCGGTGCTGGTGATCGGCGTGGCGGGCCTGTGGCGTCGGGACCTGCGCGCGCTGGTGGGCCTGCTGCGGGTGCAGGGCCTCGCCCTGGCGCTGGTCGCCGCGACGACGGCCGCCAGCGAGCACGACCTCGGGCTGGGCGTGACCGCGGCGCTGGTGGTCGTGGTGAAGGCGGGCGTCGTGCCGACCCTTCTCGTGCGGGTCGCGCGGCGCGACCCCGGCGCGCGCGAGGCCGCCCCGCTGATCAACGTGCCCTCCTCCCTGGTGCTCGCCGCCGCCCTGGTGGGCCTGGCGGTCGTCGTGGGCGCGCCCCTGCACGCCCTGGCGCCGGGCCGCGCGGCGGCCTTGGCGCCCCTCGGGCTGGCGACCGTGCTGGTGGGCTACCTCCTGCTGGTGACGCGGCGGCGCGCGCTCTCCCAGGTGGTGGGGCTCCTGGTCATCGACAACGGTGTGGCCCTGACGACCTTCCTGCTCACGGCCGGCGTCCCGCTCATCGTCGAGCTCGGCGGGACCCTCGACGTGCTGCTCGTCGTCGTCGTGCTGCGCGCGCTGCTGGGCACCATGCGCGCGCACCTCGGGGACGTCTCGCTCGACCAGCTGCGAGAGCTGCACGACTGATGGCGCTCGCGCTCCTGCTCGCCCCGCTGCTCGCGGCACTGGTGCTGGCGATCGTGGCCCCGGGGCCGCGCGCCACGGCCACGTCGGTCGCGGCGTCGGGGCTCGTGCTCGCCGGCGGCGTCGCGCTCGGCGCCCGGACCGCCCACGGGCACGTCGTGCAGGCGCTCGGCGGCGCGGTGCGCGTCGACGCGCTGAGCGCGGTCATGGTGATCGTGATCGGCACGGTCGCCACCCTGGCGACCGCCGCGACGGGTCGCGTGCTCGGTGACGTCGGCGCCGGCCCGGCGCGCCGGCGCGCGCGCGAGTACGCGATCCTCGTGCAGGTCTTCGTCGCCGCCATGCTCGGCGCGGTGGTGGCGGCCAACCTCGGGGTCGTCTGGGTGATGGTCGAGGCCACGACGATCGCCACCACCTTCCTCGTGGGCCACCAGCGCACGCGTCGGGCCATCGAGGCGTCCTGGAAGTACGCGGTGCTCTGCAGCGTCGGCATCGCCCTGGCCTTCGCGGGGCTGGTCCTCGTGTACTTCGCGTCGGCCCACGCCGGGGGCGGCCTGCGCGGCGCGACCCTCGACTGGTCGGGGCTGCGGGCTCTGGCCCCCCACCTCGACCCGCGCGTCACGCGCCTGGGGATCGCCCTGCTGACGCTGGGCTTCGGGACCAAGGTCGGGCTGGCGCCGCTGCAGAGCTGGCTGCCCGACGCGCACAGCCAGGCGCCCGCGCCGGTCTCGGCGCTGATGTCCGGTGTGCTGCTGACCGTCGCGCTCTACGCGATCTTGCGCGTGAAGGCGATCGCCGACGTGGCGCTGGGGCCGGGGTTCGTGCGCGGGCTGCTGGTGGTGCTGGGGCTGGCGAGCCTGGCGGTCGCGGCCCTGATGGTCATCGCCCAGCGCGACCTGAAGCGCCTGCTCGCCTACTCGAGCATCGAGCACATGGGCCTGATCGCCCTGGCGGTGGCCGCGGGCACGCCCCTCGCGCTGGCCGCGGCCCTCCTGCACGTCGTCGGCCACGGACTGGTCAAGTCCGTGCTGTTCCTCGGGGCCGGCGAGGTGCACCACGCCGAGGCGACGACCACGATCGCCGACATCCGGGCCCTGCTGCGGCGGCGGGCCGCGCTGGGCGGCGTGCTCGCCGCGGGGCTCGTGGCCCTGGCCGGGCTGCCCCCGTTCTCCCTGTTCGCGAGCGAGGTCGCGATGTTCCGCGCCGAGATCGGCGCCGGGCTCGGCTGGGCGGCGGGGGTCGCGCTCGCGCTGCTCGTCGTGGTCTCCACGGGGCTCCTGCGCGCCGGGCGCCAGGTCCTGCTCGGTCCGGGCGAGCGCGCCGCGGACCGGGTGCCGCGCCGGGCACTCGCCCCCCTCGTGGCGGCGCTCGGCGCGAGCGCGGTGCTCGGCGTCGTGGCCTGGCCGCTCGCCACGCTGCTCCACGGCGCCGCCGGAGCCCTCGCGTGAGGCGGCGCGTCGCCGAGATCGGCGCGAGCGAGCTCGTCGCGCAGGCGGGCGCGCTGCTCGCCACGCACCGCCTGGCGACCATCGTCGCCCACGACGAGGGCGACCGGCTGCGCGTCGCGTACGTCTTCCTCGCCGGGCCGCCCGACGACCGGGTCGAGCTCCACGTCCTGCTCGACGCGCGGCGCCCGGTCGTGCCGTCGCTCGCCGCCCTCTCGTTCCCGGCGGGCCGCTTCGAGCGCGCGATGCGCGACGGCTTCGGCATCGAGCCCGAGGGCCACCCCGCCCCGCGCCCCCTGGCGCACCACGGCCACTGGCCCGCGGACTACCACCCCCTGCGCCGCGGCGCGCCGGCCCGCCCCGAACTCGCCGACGACGCGGCCGCGTACCCGTTCACGCCCGTCGAGGGGGCCGGCGTCTACGAGATCCCTGTCGGGCCGGTCCACGCCGGCCTGATCGAGCCCGGGCACTTCCGCTTCTCGGTGGTGGGCGAGACCATCCTCAAGATGACGCCCCGGCTGTGGTTCGTCCAGCGGGGGCTCGAGCGCCTCGGCGAGGGATGCACGTCCGAGGGGCTCCTGGCACTCGCCGAGCGGGTGAGCGGCGACAGTGCGGTGACCCACGCCCTGGCCGCGACGCTCGCCCTCGAGGAGGCGACCGGGCAGCAAGCCGGGCCCGACGCGTGGCGGGCCCGCCACGCCCTGCTCGAGCTCGAGCGCGTCACGCGCCACATCCTCGACATCGGGGCGATCGTCGGTGACACGGGGATGTCCGTGGTGCAGGCACGCGCCCTCGTGCTCGGCGAGCGGCTCGTGCGCCACGGGGCGCAGCTCACGGGCCACCGCCTCCTGCGCGGCGTCATCCGACCCGGGGGCGGCCTGCTGCGCGCCCCCCTGGAGGCCACCCTCTACCGCGAGGTGGCCGAGCGCCTCGACGAGCTGGTGGGGCTCGCGACGAGGAACACCATCGTCGCGGACCGCCTGGCGGGCACGGCGATCCTGGGAGCCGACGACGCGCGGCGCCTGGGCGTCGTCGGCCCGGTGGCGCGCGCGTCGGGCCTGGCCGACGATGCGCGGGTGTCCCAGCCCCTCGTCGGGGGGACCGTGCTGCGCACGCAGGACGCGGGGGATGTGCGCGCGCGCCTCGACCAGCGCGTCGTCGAGGCCCACGACTCCCTGGCGCGCCTCGCGCGCTGGGCCGAGGGGGAGGACGTCGCCTCTCCCGAGGTCGCGCCCGCCGCCGGCGGGGCGGGACTCGGGGTCGTCGAGGGGTGGCGCGGGGTCGCGGTCCATCGCGTGCGCCTGGACGCGGGACGCGTCGCGCGCTGGTCGGTCACCGACCCGTCCTTCCTCAACTGGCCGGCCCTTGCCGTGGCGCTACGCCACACGATCGTGCCCGACTTCCCCCTGGCCAACAAGAGCTTCAACCTCTCGTACGCGGGGAACGACCTCTAGCGCCGAGCCCGGCCGGCGCGGGGCGAACAGGGGGGTGCGAGACTCCCCGATGTGGAGGACGTCAGTCTCTACGAGCTGCTTCGCCTCGATCCCTCGGCGACGCCCGAGGAGATCCGCGAGGCCTACCTGCGGATCTCCAAGCGCGTGCATCCCGACGCGGGTGGCTCCGAGGCGCTCTTCCGCCAGGTCAACGCGGCCTACGAGGTGCTGCGGGACCCGGTGCGCCGGGCGCACTACGACCGCACGGGCGAGGTCGATGCCGCCGCCGAGGAGACGGCGCCCGGGTGGCGTCGCGCCGACCCGCGTGATGCGCGGCGCGAGCCCGGCGACGCCGCGCCCACCAGCGCGTCCGGCGACGCGGGCTCGCCGGGGCCCTCGACCGGGCCCGAGGGCGACCGCGAGCCGCCCCCCGAGCCCCCGCCGCCCCCCGCCGGACCGCCGCGACCCGCACCGCGACCGGTGTCCGAAGTCGTGAGCGGCGTGCGTCACGGGGCGAGGACGCATCCCTCCGGGGCCCTGCTCATCGTCGGCGTGCTGCTGCTCGCCGTGGCGAGCGACCTTCCGGGGTACACGGTCCTGGCGGTACTCGGGGGCCTCGTGGCCCTGGTCGTGGGGGCGGTCGGGGTCCTCGGCCGCTCGGCGGTCGCGCGCCGTGACGCCGCGGGTCGCGTGCGCGCCGCGAACCTCGAGGGGATGACGCCGTCCCAGTTCGCCGTGCGCCTGTGCGCGACGTTCGAGCGCGAGGGCTACACCGTGTACCCGGTGGGGCCCCGCGGCGAGATCTCCGCGGACTTCGTGTGCGACGCGCCCGGGACGCGCCTCGTCGTCCACGCCACGCCATCGCGCGCGCCCGTCGACGTCGCGGAGGTCCAGCGGCTCGTCGCGGCCCAGTCCCACTACGGCGCCCACGGGGCCCTCCTGATCGCGGCCGGCGGCCTGACGCCGCCCGCACGACGGGCCGCCCAGGAGTGCGCGATCGCGGCGTGGGGCCGCGAGCGTCTGGTCGACTTCCTCGCCGCGGACGTGCTGGGCCCCCGCGTCACGGGCGGGCCACTCCTCGCCGAGGAGATCCGGACGGGGGCGCCGAGCGCCCTGCGGGGGATGGTGCTGGTGCTCCTCGGCCTCGCCTCGGCGCGGTCGCGGGGCGGGACGCGCCGTCCGAGGAGGTGAGCAGGTATGGAGATCGCGCGATCGACCCCGGGGGGACCTCCCAGCGTCCCGCACGGGCGGGGACTCGACCGGCGGGGACCCGCCGCCGTCGCGTACGTGGAGGCCGACGAGGTCGGCTTCGAGGCCGTGCCGCTCGCGGTGCGGCGCGAGCTCGAGGCGCGCCGCCTGATCGACGGCGAGCCGCTCGCGGCGAGCTGTGATCGCCCGCGCGTCGTGCGCCGCGCCGATGCCTCGTACGAGCAGCGCGGCTCGGCGTGGTGGGGCCGCGCAGGTCGAGCCGTCGTGCTCGACCTGCGACGCGAGATGGCACCACGCGGGGGGACGCGGTTCGCCCCGACGGGCGCCTGGAGGGTGACCGGGACGCTCCACCACCTGGGCTCGGTGGGCGAGCCCGAGCTCTCGACCTGGGCGTTCGAGGGCGGTGGGGTCGGGGGTGCTCGCTCCGGGGCGCCCGTGATGTCGGACGATCCCCTCGATCTCCTTCCCCCGGACGTGGTGGCGCCGGTTCGTGGGGGGCAGTCGGACGCGTGGCGGGACATCGCGCCCCACGAGGTGTGCGAGTGGGTCGAGGCCCTCCGCGTCACGCGCGACGAGGCCTACCTGCTGCGCGCGACGCGCGTCGCCGACTCCGTGGAGCGCGTGAGCGGCGCGACGTGGACGATCGCCACCCTGATGGCGCCGATCACGCGCAGCGAGTCGTTCTCGTTCCCGACCTCGTGACGCGGGCCGGTCTGCGCGGCGCCACCTCCTCGGACCCGCTCTGTGTCGGGTCATCGGGGATGCACGCAGGGGACGACGATACGGGCCGAGCCCTCCGAGGCGACGCGGTGAGGGCGAGGGTCGTCGATCGCGGGCGTCTCAGTCGGCTCGTCGGCACGCGCGAGCGTAGGCTCCACGCAGCCGACCAAGAGGGTGGCGCGTGCCGATCGCGTATCTCAAGACCAAGGGCGAGTTCCTGGACGACGCTCCCACGATCGAAGAGCAGGTCCGCGTCGCCGTCGAGCGCGGACTCGGGCGAAGGACGCCGCCCAGCGAGTATGCGAGCTGGCGGAACTCGCTGGGGAACGCGATGTTCCACCTGCTCAACAACTCCGCCATCCCCGACTCGGCGGGCCTCGCGATCGAGTTCCAGATGCTCGGCTCGGCCATGCGCATCGATCTGCTGATCTCCGGTCTCGACCAGGACGACCAAGCCCGCGTCGTCATCATCGAGCTCAAGCAGTGGTCCGACGACTCCATCATGCCGTCAGGTCTCGAGGACCATGTACTGCTGCGGACCGATGGAGGCAAGTTCCCCCACGAGCACCCGAGCGCGCAGGCCCTCGACTACGCCTATTACTTCGAGGGCTTCTACACCATCGTGACCGCGGGGGACGTGCGCGTGCACCCCTGCGCGTACGCCCACAACGTCCTCGATCCCGGCGTGCTGCGCCGCTCGGCCCGGCCCGACACCTTGGCGCTCGCCCCGCTCTTCACCAAGCACGAGGCCGCAGGCCTACGAGCCTTCGTGGCGGACCACGTCGCGGTGGGCGACGACGGTGCGTCCATCACGCGACTGGATGCGAGCCCGCTCGCCCCGTCCAAGGAGCTCGCCGCGCACGTGGGGAGCATGGTTCGGGGGAACTCGGAGTTCCGGCTCATGGATCGCCAGCGAACGGCGCTCGCGCAGATCAAGCGGCTCGTCGCCGAGGCGGGCCCGACGGGAAAGCGCGTCCTCGTCGTGCGCGGCGGGCCCGGGACCGGCAAGTCGGTCATCGCCTTCCACGCGCTCGGCGAGCTGCTCCAACGCGGCCTCAACGCCCGTTACGTCACCAAGAACGCCGCCCCGCGCAACGTCTACCTCGAGCGGCTGCGGGCCGGACGCCAGGCCCGGGGGCTGCGAGGGCTCCTGTCCTCCTCCGACTCCTTTCACGACTACCGGGGAGACCCCTACGACGTGCTGCTCGTCGACGAGGCCCACCGGCTCGTCCACAAGTCGGGCATCTACCGGAACCTGGGGGAGAACCAGGTGGCCGAGCTCATCGCGGCGTCGCGCGTCACGGTCTTCTTCCTCGACGAGACGCAGTCGGTGACCTGGCGGGACATCGGGACGCGCGAGGAGATCCTCACGTGCGCGCGCGACGCGGGGGTTCCCGTCGAGGACGTCGAGCTCGCCGTGCAGTTCCGCTGCACGGGGGCCGACGACTACGTGGACTGGGTGGACCGCGTGTTGGGTATCGCGCCGGGTCTCGACGACGCCTGGCTGTCGGGCTCGTACCTCGTGGACGTGGCCGACTCTCCCGAGGACCTGGCCGCCGAGATCGACCGCTGGAACGCCGACGATCCCGCCCGGTCGAGCCGACTGGTCGCGGGCTACTGCTGGGACTGGGTCAGCCGGGGCGATCCGTCGCTCGACGACATCGATCTGGGCCAGGGGTTCTCGAGGCAGTGGAACCTGGCCAGTCAGGGGCAGGCGTGGATGGCTCATCCCAGCGGGGCCGAGCAAGTCGGGTGCGTCTTCACGGTCCAGGGACTGGAGGCACCGGCGATCGGCGTGATCATGGGGCCGGACCTGGTGGTGCGTGACGGTCGCTGGGTCTTCGATCCCACCGGGCGGGCGCGGACGGACCGCCAGAGCCTCTGGGGCTGGACGGCGGCGTATCGGGAGGAGCCCGAGCGCGCGCTCGCGCGAGCCCAGCAGATCGTGCGCAACCAGTACAAGGTGCTCATGACGCGCGGCACGAAGGGCACGCTGCTGTACTCCACCGACGTCGAGACGCGCGCCTATCTCCGTGACCAGATCCGCCGTGCTCGAGCGAGGAGTCTCCGCGTTGCCTGAGCGCCCGTCCTTTGACGAGTTGGTCGAGCGCGTGCGGGCGTTCGCCGAGGTCCGTGGCTGGGGTCCCTTCCACGATGCCAAGAACCTGGCGATGGCGATCGCCAGTGAGGCTGGCGAGCTTCTCGCCGAGCTCCGATGGCTCACCCCCGAGGAGTCGGCCCCGGCGTCACTGTCGCCTGAGCGCCTCGAGGCGATCGCGATGGAGATGGCCGACGTCGCGATATTCCTGATCCGGATGGCGGACGTGCTCCACGTCGACCTGCTCGCAGCCGCGACGGAGAAGCTCGATCGAAACGAGGTGCGCTTCCCAGCCTCGCCCGACTAGCTGTTCCCGCCAGGGGGCAGGCCGGATCGCTCATCGAGAGTCGGCGGGAGACGCCGCTGGGCGGACGCGAGGCACCCGCCCCCGGTGCGCGCAGCACAGCATGTTCGCCAGCGCGACGATACGCGGGCGCGAACGGGTGGTCAGTCCGGCGACTCGTCGCTGTGGTGGTCGCCGACCTCGACGGGAGTCAGCTGCTCGAGCTCCTCGTCGGTGAAGAGGGTCGATCGCACGAGGAAGCGAAGGCCCTCGGGGGCCTCGAGGGAGAATCCGCCGCCGCGACCCGGGACGACGTCGATGAGCAGGTGGGTGTGCTGCCAGTACTCGAACTGGTCACCGCCGATGTAGAAGGGCGATGCGGCGATGGTGCCCAAGTAGACATCACGCTGGCCAACGCGGAACTCGTTGCGCGGGTAGCACATCGGGCTCGAGCCGTCGCAGCAGCCTCCGGACTGGTGGAACAGCACGGGTCCGTGCTGTTCCACCAGGCGGGCGACGAGCTCGGCCGCGGCGTCGGTGATGTCGACGCGGTGCAGCTCGCCCATCTCTAGAAGAACCCGAGCTTGTGGGGCTGGTAGCTGACCAGCAGGTTCTTGGTCTGCTGGTAGTGGTCGAGCATCATCAGGTGCGTCTCGCGACCGATGCCCGAGCCCTTGTAGCCACCGAACGCGGCGTGTGCCGGGTAGAGGTGGTAGCAGTTGGTCCACACGCGGCCCGCCTGGATCGCCCGACCGACGGTGTAGGCCGTGTTGACGTCACGCGTCCACACGCCCGCGCCCAGGCCGTAGAGGGTGTCGTTGGCGATGGCGATCGCCTCCTCGGTCGTCGCGAAGGTGGTCGCCGAGAGCACCGGTCCGAAGATCTCCTCTTGGAAGATGCGCATCTTGTTGTGGCCCTTGAAGATCGTCGGCTCGACGTAGTAGCCGCCGTCGCAGCCCTCCACCTGGCGCTGGCCCCCACCGACCAAGACCTCGGCGCCCTCGGCCCGACCGATCTCGAGGTACGAGAGGATCTTCTCGAGCTGGTCGTTCGAGGCCTGAGCCCCGACCATGGTCTCGGTGTCGAGCGGGTTGCCGAACGTGATGGCCTTCACGCGCTCGATGCATCGAGCCATGAACTCGTCGTAGATCGACTCGTGGATGAGCGCCCGCGACGGGCAGGTGCACACCTCGCCCTGGTTGAGGGCGAACAGCACCAGACCCTCGATGGCCTTGTCGAGGAACTCGTCATCGGCGGCCATCACGTCGGCGAAGAAGATGTTCGGGCTCTTGCCGCCGAGCTCGAGCGTGACCGGGATGATGTTCTCCGAGGCGTACTGCATGATCAGACGGCCCGTCGTCGTCTCGCCGGTGAAGGCGACCTTGGCGATGCGCGGCGACGACGCGAGCGGCTTGCCGGCCTCGACGCCGAAGCCGTTGACGACGTTGAGCACGCCCGCGGGCAGGAGGTCTCCCACGAGCTCGATCACCTTGAGGATCGACCAGGGCGTCTGCTCGGCGGGCTTGAGGACCACGCAGTTGCCCGCGGCCAGGGCCGGGGCGACCTTCCAGGCCGCCATGAGGATGGGGAAGTTCCAGGGGATGATCTGGCCGACCACACCGAGCGGTTCGTGGAAGTGGTACGCCACGGTGGTCTCGTCGACAATGTCGATCGAGCCCTCCTGGGCGCGCAGCGCGCCCGCGAAGTAGCGGAAGTGGTCGATCGCGAGCGGGATGTCGGCCGCCAGGGTCTCGCGGATCGGCTTGCCGTTCTCGTAGCACTCGGCGATGGCGATCGCCTCGAGGTTCGCCTCCATCCGGTCGGCGATGCGTAGGAGGATGAGGGACCGCTCGGCTGGACTCGTGCGGGCCCACGCGTCTTTGGCGGCGTGGGCGGCGTCGAGGGCCAGGTCGACGTCCTTGGCGTTGGAGCGGGCGACCTTGGTGAAGGTCTCCCCCGTGATGGGCGTGACGTTGTCGAAGTAGCGCCCGTCGACGGGTGGCACCCACTGCCCGCCGATGTAGTTGTCGTAGACGGGCTTGACGGTGACGGGGCTTCCGGCGGATCCGGGAATGTCGTAGAGCATGTGTCCCCCCAGACTGATCCGGGCGCCAGGGCGCCGCGGAGGTGTTGCGACTCTCGCAACGGGTTGACCGTAGGCGGCCCGGGGTTGCGAAAAGGTTGGTGCCTCACGCCGACCGTCGCCGGTCGCCGTGGGGCGGTAGTGTGCGCCTGCCAGCTCTGACGCAGTGGGGTGGGGGATGGATCAGGGGCTCAGGCAACGCCGGTCGGATCTCGAGTCGGTGTGGCGCACGGCGGTGGCGGAGCATCGCTCGACGCCCGACGCGCGGCCCGAGGTGTTCGCGTCCTGGCAGCGCTCGTCCCAGTCGGTCGCCGTGGACCTTCGAAGCGCCCCGATGCGCGAGCCGGTGGAGGCGTCCGCCCAGTTCGCCGCGTCGCGGCTCGGGCGAGCGAGCCAGATCATCCTCGAGGACCTGCACGACATCGCGGCCGACGGTGACCTGGTGGCGGCCCTGACCGACGAGTCGGTCACGATCACCTGGCTGGCGGGCGGGCGCCACATGCGCCGGCGCGCGGACGGCGTCAACTTCACGGTCGGGGGCCGGTGGGATGAGGAGTCGGTCGGCACGAACGCACTAGCGCTCGCCCATCGACTGACCCGCCCGGCCACGGTCTTCTCGGCCGAGCACTACGCCCCGATGGTCCACGACTGGGCGTGCTCGTCGGCGCCCATCCTCGACCCCGTCGACGGACACTCGCTGGGCGTGATCGACGTGTCGTCCCCCTGGACCAAGCACTCCCCGTCGCTGCTCACCATGGTGCGAGCGCTCGCGCGCAACGTGGAGGTCCAGCTGGCGCGCGACGTGACTGGCGACGGATGTGGTGCGAGCTCTCGTGGGCCGGGAGAGCTGGTCGTGCGCGTGCTCGGCTCGACGGGCGTCGTGGTCAATGGGGTGTCGGTGCGGTTCACGCCCCGCCAGCTCGAGATCCTGGCGATCCTCGCGATGCACGAGCGGGGCCTCTCGCTCGACGAGCTCACGGCGCTCGTCTACGGCGACCAGCCCATCAGCCCCACGACGGTCAAGGCGGAGCTGTCGCACATGCGTCAGGTGCTGGGCGACCTGCTCCAGTCCCGTCCCTACCGCCTGCGCGGCCGGATCGATGCGGACCACGTGCGCGTGCTGCGCTCGCTGTCGAGCGGCGACCTGGCGGCCGCTCTCGATCTCTATCGCGGCTCGCTGCTGCCCCTCTCGGAGAGCCCCGAGATCTCCTCGTGGCGGCATCAGATCGACGTCGCGGTGCGCAATGCCGTCCTGCGCTCACGGAACCCCGAGCTCGCCTACCGATTGAGCGAGTTCTGCCCCCAGGACGATGAGGTGGCCGCGTTGGCGCTCGCGCTCCTGGCGAGCGATGACCTGCGTCGGGGCGTCGTCGCCGGGAGGCTGACGTCGCGCGGATGACGCGCATCGCGCCGAGCACACCCGCGTGATGCGCGCCACCCGGGATCGCGCCCGCCATCTCCGGAGCGTGGCGCGCGCGACGCCGTGCGTCTCGATCGCGATTACCTCTGGCTGCCAGAGGCACAAGCGCGTGGACAATCTCTGGGGTCCTTCGTAGTCTGGCCTCATGGGCACCGCGCGTCGCGTGTGGCTGATCCTCCTGGTGATCGCTCTGATGGGCGTGGCCTTCGTCGGCGGATACGCCACGCGCCGCGCGACCAGCGGTGCGCCATCGACGACGGTCCCACGCACGTCGACCACCAGCGACGCGACCTGGATGGCGCTCTGGCCGGAACCAGGGACACTCACGCGCTACGCGGCGCCTCGCGACGTCGCGCTCGCCTTCGCGCGCCGGGTGCTCACGATGGCGAGCCCCGTGGCCCAGGCCTTCGAGCAGGGCGACTCGCGCTCCGGAGAGGTCCCCGTGCAGTCCAGCCCCACCGGGCCGGAGACCCTCGTCCTGGTGCGCCAGCTGGCGAATGACTCGTCGTGGTGGGTCCTGGGAGCGGTGGCGAGCGACATCCAGATCGACGCGCCTCAGGCACTGGCCGCTGTCACCTCACCCCTGCGGGTCAGCGGGCGAAGCACGGCGTTCGAGGCGGTCGTCAACCTCGCGCTCTACCAGGACGGGACGACCGTGCCCCTGGCCCGCGGTACGGCCATGGGCGGCTCCATGGGTCAGATGGCGCCCTACGCCACGAACCTCCACTTCGCCACGGCGTCTTCTCCCTACGGCACCCTGGTCGTCTTCACGCGCTCCGCGAAGGACGGCTCGGTGCTGGAGGCATCGGCGATCCGCGTTCGCTTCGCGTAGCCGCTGGCTCCACAGAGGTGCTCGGCGAGCCGGTCGCGGGGCGAGGGACCTGGCGCCGGGCCGTCGCGGTGGCACGTGGAAATCCGGCTGAGATCTGAGGCTCGCTCAACGGCGACGCCAACGATCGGACCGGGAACGGGTCCCGGTCCGATCGCTGGTGGCGGCTCGGCCGCCCGGGTCGGGTCCCCCTACGACGCGGTGACGACGAAGTTGTCGGTCGACGTGTTCACGTCGAGCGCATCGGAGCACGTGGGATACGTCCCGTTGATGCTCGGGGAACTCGAGGTTCCAAAGGCCGAGCCGCTGCCGCACGAGGGCAGCTGCACGACGCCCGAGGCCGACGTGAAGCCGGTCCAGGACACCACGCTCCAGCCGTTGGTTCCGGGGGCGTCATTGATGACTCCCGCGGGCTCCTGGACGGTGACCGTGCAGTTCGGGTAGCCGGTGACCGCTTGCGTCTCGGTCCCACCGGGCCAGTACTGGAGCCCGGCGAAGGCACCCGCCGGTGAGCCCGTGACCTGGAAGGTCAGCTGGCTGTTGGCGGGACAGGCGGACGCGGTCGTCGTGGTGGTTGGGCTCGCGCAGACGACGTTCCCGCTGGCGCTGAACCCCGTGACGAACTCGCCCGACGAACAGGTCTCGCCGGCCGCGGCGTTCACTCCCGCGGGTCCCTGCGGACCCTGGGGCCCCGTGGGCCCTTGTGGCCCGGTCGGGCCCTGCGGGCCGGTCACGTTCCAGCTGATGGGGGCCATGCCGCTCGGACATGTCGCGTGGCCCGGAGTGAGCACCTTGAGCTGGCCACCGGGTGAGTAGCAGCCGCTGATCGTCGTGCCGCCGCCGCTGAACGGGAGCGTGACGACGCCGGAGGCCGCCGCAATGCCCGTTCCTGCGGCGACCGTGAGCAGCACGGTGACTGCCACCAGCAGCCGCCGCTTTCGCTCCGTGAATCTTCCCAGCCGTACCATGAGTTCTCCTCTTTGGAGTTTGAAGGGATGGTGCATGACGTCATCGCTCGGGGTGAGATATGACCACAAAGACGTCATAGGCACGTCGCGCGAATCCGATGATGGTAAGGAGCGAAAACGGCGTATACAAGAAGGCAGTTCTTAGCCAAACAGCGAGACAAGTCACTGTTCATTGATGGGTCGCGGCGAGACGTAGTTGATGATGTGGTGAGCAGATATGACAAGAGACATGGCGTATGGAACTGTGCACGCGGCGTGATTGCTCTGCGTATTCACGATGTTGTGCGATGCGTGCGTAGCGGATGTCAGGGCCGTGTCGTGGGGATGGGGTGCCCTCACTCCGGTGGGGGGCCCGCGCTCGAGCGCAGGTGGGCGTCCTCACCAGAGGAGAGCCGAACGACACGCTCAGGGCCACTCAGGGGTGCTCTCGTGGGGTGACGGATCGTGGGGTTCCTCGACAGGGTGCGGCGGGTGGGGGTGGAGCGAGCGCACGCCACCGCCGGCTCTCCGGGTGCCGGCGTCGTCGGACCATCCCATGACACCGGAGAGGACAGCGAGCAGTGCCGCGAGCCGACGCGGGGCAGTGCCGGTGCACTCTCCGGGTCGACGATGTGGCCCGTCACGTGGCGGTGCGCGGGTCACCGGGCACGCCCGGTGTGCGCAGGCGGCCCGGCGTTACACTCCAGAACAGCGCAGTCGCTGACCAGCGCAAGGAGGTCCGACGTGGGACTCGTGCTCGGGATCATCGCGGGAGTGATCGTCGTGCTGGTCCTCGCGGCCATCGTCAAGTCGGTCCGCATCGTCCAGCAGGGATTCGTCGGGGTGGTCACGCGCTTCGGCGAGTTCCGCGACATGAAGAACCCCGGACTCACCTTCATCATCCCGTTCATCGAGGCGATGCGCATCGTCGACGTGCGCGAGACGCCACGCACCGGCGACCGCCAGCAGGTCATCACGCGGGACAACGTGGCCGTCATCGTGAACGCGACGATCTTCAGTCAGGTCGTCGATGTTCGACTCGCACTCTTCACCAATGCCGATTACATGGTCAGCACCGACAACCTCGCGCGCACCTCGGTCCGGGCGGTCTTCGGCTCGATCACCCTCGACGAGGCGTTCTCCCAGCGCGAGAAGATCGGGGCGATGCTCCAGAGCCAGATGGAGGAGGCCACCGACAAGTGGGGGGTGCGCATCAATCGCGTCGAGGTCCTGGAGATCACGCCGCCCGACCAGATCCTGCAGGCCATGGCGCTCCAGAAGCAGGCGGACCAGGAGAAGCGGGCGCGGATCCTCGAGTCCGAGGGCCAGCAGCAGTCAGCGGTCAACGTGGCCGAGGGCCAGCGCCAAGCCGCGATCAAGGAGGCCGAGGGGGCCCAGCAGTCGGAGATCCTGCGCGCGCAGGGTCGGCGGCAGGCCCTGATGCTGGAGGCCGAAGGACGCGCGCAGGCGATCGCCTCGGTGTACGCGGCGATCAAGCAGCAGGACCCCGACCCGACGCTGGTCGCCATCTTGCAGCTCGACACCCTGGCCAAGTTCGCTGAGAGCCCCAACGCCAAGCTGGTCGTTCCGGCCGAGAGCGCGGCCCTCTTGGGCGCTGCCCAGGCGCTGCGCGCGGTGATGTCCGACGTCCCCGCGAGCTCCCCAGGCGCCTAGGTGGGGTCGACCCACAGGGTCGTGCCGTAGGCCTTCTTGACGACGACGGGTGTCCCATCGGGTATCTCGCTGGGCCAGTCGGTCACGGCGCGCCACGACTCGCCCTGGATGCGGACCTTGCCGGGGTGATCGACGTCACCCACGACCAACTCGACGACACCGCGCAGGTCGTTCATCGACGTGTCCGTGGGTCGGCTCATGTCGAGCTCGGAATGGCGGTTCCGGAATCGGCGCAGCGCGAGAGGCCGGATCGCACCGATCGCCAGGGCGGACACGACGAGCCAGACGATCGCCTGCACGACGAAGCCGAAACCGCTGAGGGCGACGACGAACGCCAGGGCGGCGGCGAAGCCGACGAAGACGCCGATGAAAGCGTTGGTGTGCATCTCGACCACGAAGCCGAGGATTGCGATCGCGACCCAGAACAGCACGGCCACCATGGTTCGGAGTATATGGTCGCGACGCGTCATCCCGGTATGCGCGGACTTCTGTGAAGGGGTTCGGGGAGCGGGTGATCTGACACGCGACACCGGGCGACGGGGCGTGGTCGGGGCGCGCTGCCACACGCGCGCGGGTGACCAGGAGCGACCCGCGGGGATGAGTTGCTCGATGCCCGCCCGTCGCCACCTCGAGCGTGGCGACGGGCGTACGGTTACCCGTCGGTCGCAACGTGACGGATGGGGTGACGGAGAGCGGCGCCGCTCGGGTCCGCGAGCGATGCGGCTCGACGCAGGTGAGATCCCGTCCTCGGGCGCACCGACGCAATGCTTGGAGGTCGACGCGACTCGCGGTGGAAGTCGCGGTCAGAGGGTGGAGTGCGCATCGCCGTCCCCCTAGACCCTCGACGGAGCACGTCGATGGCGACATGCGAAAGGTGTGCCACACGCACCTGGGTAACGGCCCCCTGAGAGTTGCGTGAGAATTGCCTGTGGTCCGCGTGAACCCGGGTGATCAGGGGGCATGATGGGCGTAGGTGGACCAAGGTCGTCATGTGGTGCTCGCGAGGTTCGAGGAGGCTCGTGAGCGTTGTCTCAGAGGACCCGAAAATCCCGTTCCGGGAGGAAAGCATGAAGCGAATCTCACAATTGGCGGTGTCGGCGGCTCTTTCCGTGGGAATGATCGTCGGCTCCGGCGGGGTGGCACTGGCGACTGGCCACGGTAACCAGAATGGGAAGGGCGCGTCGCACAAGCCAAGTCCGACGACGTTGACGGGCACCGTGGCCTGCAACATGCACGGCGTGATCGTCATCGGGACGAACGGCTACGTCCGCATCCACGCGCTTCTCACGCCCAAGAAGGGCGCTGCGTGCACACTGACCGGAGGAACGACGAAGGAAGCGGCTCCCCGTACCGGCGTGCTGAACATCAGTGCGGGCTCGCGGACGGCTCCAACGACGACTATCTCCGTGCCGTCAAGTACGACACTGCCGGCCTGTCCACAGATGCCGAGCACGACACAAGCGATGAGTGGCGGGACCGTGATGTGGCTTCCGCGCGCGAAGGTTGCTCCAACGAACTTCTCGCTCCCTACTGGCACAATCTCGCCGATGAATGGGCACCTGACGTTCATCTTCTTGGCGGGGACCACGTCGGCCACAGGCTCGTTCGCGTCGACCTCGGTATCTCTGAGCTTCACGAGTCGTGCTCTGGCAACCGCGTTGGCTCAGCGCTGCGTCCACGAGTTCTGGGTGATCCCCTTCACGGGAACGGTGAGCCTGTAGCCAGACCCGCGGTATGAGCCAGTGCGAGCACGCGCCCGGAAGTAGGAGTCTCCGGGCGCGTGCTCGCACAGAGCGGACCCGATGGCACAAGAGGAGTCAGGTCTAGTAACCCAATCGGGCGATGTCGGTAAGCCCCCGTGGCGCGGGCGACGGGAATCGAACTCGCGTTCTCAGCATGCGAAGGAACGTCTCACTTTCGACAGGGTCTTACGTATAGCCTGATCAAAACAGTGAGTAGGGAATGGCCGTCCTCGCTGCGAGCACGTTTGGGCATTGAATGGGCATTATGGCCAGGGCGGCAACCGCGGCACTGAAAGTCGGGGTGCGGGACGCCGGCTGGTGGTACCTGACCCTCGCGCTGCCAGCCACGGGAGATTGTGCGTTCGCACCAGACCAGAACCGCTTGAGTTCAGAGGGCGAGGTCGAGCGGATCCCTGGGGCAGGTCAGGATGTCAGGAAGAGTGGGGGCAGACCCCTGACTCGCTCTCCCGGGTAGGTCGCGCATGCCAAGATGGCCGCTGCGAACTCCGAGGTGTCGCGATCGATGAGCCGACTACCCACCGGCCACGAAGAGGGCGAGGTCCTGGTGCGACTAGGCCAGACGCACCGTACGGAAGGATGCGCTCTTGAGGAGTTGAACGATTATGGCGACCGGGCTCGGGTGGTCGTATCCCTCGTCAAGGGGGATGACAGCGTCGGCGGGGTCCTCGGGGACGACGACGTCCCCGAGGACGAAGCGACCTCCGGGGCGGAGTCGGGTCGCGACGCGCGCGAAGAGGTCGGCTTTGTCCACGTCGGTGAGGTGGTGCACGGCGAGGGCGCTCACGACAACGTCGAAGTATCCCTCAGGTAGTTCGTCGGTCAGGTCCTGCACGCGTAGCAACGCGTGTGGCAGGAGTTCGTGGGCGTGCGCCAGCATGCCGGGACTCGCGTCGATGCCGACGAGCTGGGCTGCCGGGGCGACATGGGCGATTCGGGCGAGCGTCTCGCCAGTCCCGGTTCCCAGGTCGAGGACGTCGTGGGGCTTCGGGCCGACCGCCTCGCGAGCAATTAGGTCTTGGAGGAGGTCGTAGTCAGCCACCTCGGCGCGAACCAACTCGAGGTAGCGATCGGGGTGGAAGTGGAACTGGTCAGCCACGGGCTCCTCTTGGCCATCCAGCGCAGCCTCAACGGACGACCGCGCAAGACACTCAACTACATGATGCCAGAGGAGAAACGCGCCGAGTTTGTTGCGCTGACCGGTTGAAACCGCCTCCATCAGACCCAGGATGCTTCTATATCTGTCAAGTCGCCGGAATCGGGTGTGCGGCGGCCAGCGAGCGAAACACCTGGCGGGTGATGTATCGCTTGAGTGAGCGCATGATCTCCTTGGTCGTGCGTCCCTCGGCTCGACGACGCGCGACGTAGGCGCGAGTAGGGGGATCCGCCCTCATGCGCACGATGACGACGGTGGTGAGTGCACGGTTGAGGCGGCGGTCACCTCCGCGATTGAGGCGATGGCGCACGGTGTTGCCCGACGACGCCGGGATCGGGCAGGTCCCGGCCAGCGAGGCGAGCGCGGCCTCGGAGCGAACGCGACCCGGATGCGACCAGGCAATGAGCACGGTTGCCGCCACGATGGGCCCCACACCGGTGAGCTCGAGCAGTTCGGGCGCGTCCTTGGCGACCAGCTCACCCACGGCTGTTCGGTTGCTGGCGAGTTCTCCGTTCAGGGTTTGGATGCGTCGCGCGAGGCGCACGGCTTCTCGGCGGCAGATCCCCATCACGTGGTCCTCGGCGCGTGTTCGCCAGCCCGCGATAACGGCGATCTGCCCGGCGGTGAGCGACGTGCGGGCGTCAACACCCAGGTCCATGGTGCGCACCAGCGCGGTCAGCGCGTTGATGGCCCGGGTCCGCTCGGCGGCCATCTCCTCACGGGCGACGACGAGCACCCGCATCGCGACCCGCGCCTGGTCACTCGCCACGTTCCGGGGCATGCGCAAGTCCAAGAGAGACAGCCCGAGCACCGCCCGAGCGATGCGCACCGCGTCGAGCTCATCGCTCTTGCCCTGGCCGCGCCGGTCCCCCCGCGGCATTCTCGCGGCCTCGACGACGCGGTGTCCCGTGGCCATCAGCCGCTGGGTCACGATGGCACCAAAGGACCCCGTGCCCTCGACGACGACCAGGGTGGGGGCGGCGCCACAGCCTCGCGTCAGCCACCCCTGGGCCCTCGCTATCCCCGCCGGACTGGTCGGGAAGACCGCGTGGTCGAGCACGGCTCCCGTCGTTGCCGCCACCACCGCGTAGGTGTGGCGGGCGGCGTGGGTATCCACGCCAGTGACAAAGTCGAACGTCTCTGACACAATGGACGTCATCGCGGCAGCTCCTTTTCTCGGGACGTCGTGATCGGCGTTGACCCGGGAAGGTCACCGCGAGGCAGGCCTGTAATGGGCCACGACCCGCAGCCACGGGTCGGGCAAGCTTCTGATCAAGCCATCGAGGTGAGCGACCTGGTCGACGTCGTCCACCACGCGGTGCGGACAGATCCTGGGAAAGGCACCCCCGAGGGGCCAGGCGATTCATGAGTCACGCACCACGCAGCAGACGACATCAACCCTGCCGCAGCCAGCCCCAGGCCAGCCAGCACAAGACTTACAGGCGATTCATCTCGAGCGATCAAGACGGGACGGGTGGAGTCGGTGTTCATGACCTAAACCGTTCGGAGTTGCTCGGCTGGGGCACGAACGCCAAATTTGTTGGAGCCTCCACTCCGGCGGAGTGAGATCGCTCAGCCAGGTGGACACCTGGCTGAAGGGGTGTGGCCCTAGCTCCTACCCGTCGAGATCTACAGAGGGTTCGTTGCCGCGTGCCCCGGGTAGATCCGATACCCGGAGAACATCCGGTGCGCGAAGGAGCAGTAGAAGTGCTGGCTCTTGTCGAGCGAGAGCAGGTCAACGCGCTGCGCACCGGACCGCGCAGAGGCCTCTTCGACGAGTGTCTTTCCGACCCCTCTCCCTCGGGCTTCCGCAGCTACAACCACGAGGCTGAGAAACGCCTGGATCTCTCCGTCGGAGAGCATTTGAGCGAATCCGAGCACCTCTCCGTTTTCGATCGCAACGACGGTGATGACGCCCGGTTTAGTGAGCGCGCGACCGGCCCGGGCCGCGTCCATTGGGAACGACAGCCTACCTTCCGCCTCGCAGAGACGTAGCACGCTGTCCAGGTGGCCGTACGTGAACGCGACGTAATCTATGACCCAATCTCGCTCTGTAACACGCCACAGCTTCTCTACCAGCGAACTTCGCGGTTGAGGTTTCACTACTCACGCGATTCGATAACTCCGACGGCATGGATACCCCGCCAAATCGGGCATTTGATTGACGTAGTATCGTCTCGACAGCAGTTCCGACCCACTACGTATGCTCTTTGGGAAAAGAGTGAAGCGGGACGGAAAGTGGAGATCTGACCAATTTGTGAGGAATGTGACGGACTCGGACTATCTGCGCTGGAATGACGCTCTTGCTTCCCGCTTCTTTAACCCTGAGCGTGCCGGCCAGTCTGTGTGCGGGGTCCCCTCTGAAATGATCCAGCGCGACTGAGAGTCCCGATGCCCCAGAATGGGGCCAGGAGGACAGCATGAAGCAGAGGCACCACACGCCCGAGCAGGTGATCAGGAAGCTCACCGAGGGC
>JAKANY010000035.1 GCA_021823525.1 Actinomycetes bacterium | reverse complement strand
TTCCTTCTATCTAGTCGTTGGGCGCGAATGAGGAGTGGAAGTGACCGGCGGCCACCTCGTCGTGCAGGGACTGGAGGCGCCCGCGCATCGTGGCGTCCAGGCGCAGGTCGCCGACCTCGACCAGCACACCGCCGAGCAGGTCGGGCTCCTCGGCCACCTGCAGCTCGACGTCGTGGCCCGTCAGGATCGACAGTGAGGAGGACAGCGAGGCGCGCACCGACGCGTCGAGGCTGCGGGCGCTGTGGACCCGGGCCACGCGCCAGTCGCGCGCCCGCGCGACGTGCTCGACGAGGTAGTCCAGCGTGCCCACGACGTCGCGGGGGCGCCCGCCGATCACCACGTAGCGCGCCAGCTGGGCCGTCACGGGCGCGACGCGCGTGGCCAGCAGGTCGTCGGTCACCTCGACGCGCGCCGCGCGGGCCGCGTCGCGATCGGTGAGCAGTCGGCGCAGGTCGGCGTTGCCCTCGATGGTGCGCGCCCACGCGAACAGCTCGCTCTCGAGCGTGGCGAACTCGCCCGTCGCCAGGTCCTCGAGCAGGGCGTCGGCGTAGCCGCCCACGCGGCGGCGCGCCTCGAGCAGCCCGAGGTTGGTCGGCTCCAGGGCACCGGTCTCGTGCAGGCGCAGGGCCGCCTGGGTGAGCTCGGCGAAGGCCCGCGCGACCTCCTGGGCGGGCACCGCTCGCGCGGCGAAGGTCAGCAGCCGCAAGGTGACGGGCGCCACCTTGCCGCTCAGCAGGTCGGTCAGCACCAGGGCGCGGATGGCGCCGGTCAGCGACGTGTCGGCCAGCACCGCCCGCAGGTCGCCGCGGGCCAGGACCGTCTCCTCGACGGCCTCCAGGTCCGCGACCACCGTGGCCCGGCTCGCCGCGTCCAACGAACCCAGGAGGGCGGCGGCGTAGCCTTCGAGTGCTGGCAGCATGATCAGCGACCCGTTCCCCGCTGGGCCTCGGCCGTCAGGGCCTCGACGGCCTCCCGGACGAGGTCCTCGTGGGAGGACTGGTCGACCTCGCGGCCGATGATCTTGGCCACCAGGTCGTAGACGATCTGGCCGATGCGCGACGAGGCGTCCTCGATGGCGCGCTGGCGGGCCATCGCCACCTCCTCGTGGGCCTGCTCGACGATGCGGTCGAACTCGGCCTGGCCGCGCCCGCCCGCCTCCGAGCGGACCTGCTCGGCCATGGCCTGGGCCGACGAGACGATCTCGCGCGCCTGGTCGCGGGCCTGGGCCAGGACCTTCGCCCGCTCGTCGTCGGCCGCTGCGGCCTCGTTGCGCGCCTGCTCGGCGGCCTCCAGGGCGGCCCGGATCTTGGCCTGGCGCGACTCCATCGCCCGGTTGAGGGGCGGGAGGATGTACTTGGCGACGAGCACCAGGATGACCACCACCACCAGCAGCTCGACAAAGAACGTGCCGTTGGGCAGGAGGAAGACGGATTCACCGATCATCGACTCGTACCTTCTCTTCGCACTGGGCGGCCCATCGGGGCCGCGACGGACCGGACAGGGGCGTCACCTACTGCTTCTTGAAGACGTAGACGAACACCACCATGAACAGCAGGTTGATGAAGTACATGGCCTCCACCAGACCCACCGTCAAGAAGAAGTACTGACGAGCCTTGTTCTCGATCTCGGGCTGGCGCGCGATGGCCGCGATCGTCTGGCTGCCCGCCAGACCGTCACCGACGGCAGCACCGATCGCGCCGCCGCCCAGCGCGAGGCCGCCCCCGACGAGCGCCCCGGCGGTGCGGACGGCCGCCCCGATGTCTGATGGGTTTGCCATGGTTGTTCCTCCTGGGTTTCCTAGAGAGTGGTCGGCACCGCGGCCTCGACGGGAGCCGCCGGGTGCGCGTCCTGGTCGTCGTGGCTCATGGCCATGCCGAAGTACAAGATGGTCAAGAGCATGAAGATGAAGGCCTGGATCGCCCCGATGAACAGGTCGAAGGGCTTCCAGATGACCTCGCCGAAGGGAACCACGTAGATCGGCAGCAGCGTCGTCATCACCAGCACCATCAGCCCGCCCGAGAAGATGTTGCCGAAGAGACGGAAGGTGAGCGTGATGGGCTTGGTGATCTCCTCGATCACGTTGATAGGCGCCAGGGCCGCGTAGGGCTTCACGTAGTGGCGCAGGTAGCCGCGCAGGCCCCGGGCGCGGATGGACTCGATGTGGACCCACACGATCACCAGCAGGGCCATGGCCAGGGGCAGGTTGACGTCGCCGGTGGGCGCGGGCAGGATCTCCGAGGACACCCCGGGCTGGAGGGCCGAGGGGATGAACCCGATCCAGTTGGCGATGAGGATGAACAGGCCGAGCGTCACCCCGATGGGTACGAAGCGCCGGCCCTGGGGCCCCACGGCGGAGTCGGCGAGCTCGCTCACCTGCTCGACCACGACCTCCCAGAACACCTGGAGCTTGCCCGGCACGCCGTCGGTCGCCCGCGCGCGCATCACGAAGCCGAGCGCCAGCAGGATGGCCGCGGCCACGAGGGTCGAGGTCACGATGTCCACGTCGATGGTCAGTCCCAGGATGTGCACCGTGGGGTGCACGCCCACGTGGATCGCCTTCGCGGCGGTCAGCAGCCTCACTCTGGTCCTCCCTGGCGTGCCACGACCCGCAGGACGTTGAGCACGAACACCACCTGGTACAGCACGAGCCCTGACACAATACCTAGTCCCAGGGGGGCGCTCAGCCAGAGGAGCACCAGCACCACCGCGGTCACGACCGCCAGGCGCCCCGCGGTGCGCCCGCCCAGCTGGCGGCGCACGGCTCGACGGCGGCGCTCGCCGCTGACCTCGACGCGCGCGGCCTGGCGGTCGAGCAGGCGCAGGTTCACCAGCGCGAGCCCGACGCCGAGCACGACGCCCACGGCGGCGAGCGGCGGGGCCAGCGCCAGGGCCACGATCGTGGCGCCCGCGCCCACCAGGACGGCCGAGAGCGTGGTGCGTCGCAGGAGGCGCGCGAGCGTCGTGGTGGGGAGATTCTCAAGCACGGTAGTCAAGTGTTTAGAGGAAACGCCGGACTTGCTTCATGACGCTCACCACGGCAGTGACCGTCGCTAACACTATCCCGATTAGCAGGCCCCACGGGGACGACGAGAGGACGCGGTCCACCCACAGCCCCCCCACGACCCCGACGGCCTCGATCACCGCGATGGTCGAGCCGAGCGCCGCGAAGGCCCCCAGCCCCAGCATCGGCGGGGGTTCGGGAGGCGGGGGCGAGGGCGGCTCGTCGCGGCGGTCCTGGTCACCCGGGTCGTCGTCGGGCGCGCTCACCGTCGCGCGCCCGCGCCCGAGGGCGCCGGCTCGTCGTCGCCCTCGCCGCGCGCCCGGGCGCGCAGGGGGCTGAACCAGGTCAGCAGGGCGACGAGCAGGACCGCCACGCCGAAGGGGATCGCCTCGTTGACGCGCGGCTCGAACAGGGGGAACAGGACGAAGCCGCACAGCAGGGCCGTCCAGAGCCACAGGATGATCACGGTGCGCCGGTGCCCGTGGCCCAGGCGCATCAGCCGGTGGTGGATGTGGTTCTTGTCGGGGGTGTGGAAGCCCTGGCCCGACGCCGTGCGCCGCACGAAGGCCCAGGTGGCGTCCGCGAGCGGGACGCCCAGGATGAACACGGGGATGAGCAGCGGGGCGAAGAAGAAGAAGGTCAGCCCGCTCGTGGGCGGGGTGCGCCCCCCGATGACCATCGTCGAGGCCGACATCAGCAGGCCCAGCAGCAGCGAGCCCGCGTCGCCCATGAAGAGCCGCGCCGGGTGGAAGTTGTCGCGCAGGAAGCCCACGCACACGCCGAAGGTCAGGGCCGCCACCAGCGGCCCGATGTTGGTCACCGGCAGCAGCCCGAGGTCCTCGAGGCGCAGGCCGTAGACGCACAGGGTCGCTGAGGCGATGGCCACGATGCCCGCGGCCAGGCCGTCGAGGCCGTCGATGAGGTTCACCGCGTTGGCGATGGCGAAGACCCACAGGGCCGTGATGACCGGCAGGATCGAGGGCCCCAGCACGACGAGGCCCGCGAAGGGCAACTTGAACTGGTACATGGTCGCACCCGCGAAGTAGAGGACCGAGGCGGCCAGGAACTGCCCGGCCACCTTGGCCGGTGCGCTCATCTCGCGGAAGTCGTCGATCACGCCCACGACGAAGATCACCCCGGCCGCGAGGAGCACCCCGAGCAGCTCGTGGGACGAGGTCACCACCATGCGCAGCGTCGGGACGGCCACGGCCACGGCCATCGCCACGCTCAGGCCGACCATCATCGCGGCGCCCCCGCCGTAGGGGGTGGTCCGCTGGTGGACCTTGCGCTCGTCGGGTTGGGCGGTGTAGCCCACGCGCTCGGCGATCGCGCGCGCCGGCCCGGTGCTGATCGCGGTGATCAGCGCCGCGACCAGGGCGATGAACGCGTAGGCCGGCAGGCTCCGCACGGCCTAGCTCGTGAAGGAGGCGTACGGGTTGAACTCCCCGCACAGCTCGGCGACCTCGCCGCGCACCTGGGCCACGACGGCCTCGTCGCCCCGGCCTCGCAGGGCCCGCGTCATGAGCTCGGCGATGCGGGCGAACTCCCCCTCGCGCATGCCCGCGGTGGTCTGGGCGGCCGTGCCCACGCGCAGCCCCGAGGTGACGAAGGGGCTGCGCGGGTCGTCGGGGATCGTGTTGCGGTTGGTCGTGATGCCCGCGCGGTCCAGGGTCTCCTGGGCCTCCTTGCCGGTCAGCTCGGCGTCGAAGTCGCGCAGGTCCACCAGCAGCAGGTGGTTCTCGGTGCCCCCCGAGACCAGGCGGAAGCCCTGAGCGGCCAGCGCGACGCCGAAGGCCTGCGCGTTGGCGACGATCTGCGCGGCGTAGGCGGCGAAGGAGGGCTGGGCCGCCTCGCGGAAGGCGACGGCCTTGGCGGCGATGGCGTGCTCGAGCGGCCCGCCCTGCTGGCCGGGGAAGACGGCCGAGTCGATGCGCTTGGCCCACTCCTCGCGCGTCACGATCGCCCCGCCGCGCGGGCCGCGCAGCGTCTTGTGGGTCGTGAAGGCGACCACGTCGGCGTAGGGGACGGGGTTGGGGTGGACGCCGCCCGCGATGAGGCCGGCCACGTGGGCCGAGTCGAACATGACCATGGCGCCGACCTCGTCGGCGATCTCGCGGAAGGGCACGGGGTCGATGCGGCGCGCGTAGGCCGTAGCGCCCGCGACGATGAGCCGCGGGCGATGCGCCAGGGCCAGGTCGCGGACGTTATCGAAGTCGATCACCTCGCCCGGGTGGGCGGGGTCGTCGTTGCGCGGCGTCACCCCGTAGGAGACGAAGTGCCAGTTCTTGGACGTCACCGACGCCGGCGAGCCGTGAGTCAGGTGGCCGCCCTGGTCGAGGCGCATGGCCAGGATCGTGTCCCCGGGATCGAGCAGGCCCTGGTACACGGCCACGTTGGCGTTGGCCCCGCTGTGGGGCTGGACGTTGGCGTGGTCGGCCCCGAACAGCGCGGTCAGGCGGCGGCGCGCCAGGTCCTCGACCTCGTCGACGACGGCGTTGCCCCCGTAGTAGCGCCGCCCCGGGTAGCCCTCGGCGTACTTGTTGGTCAGGACCGACCCGGTAGCCGCGAGCACCGACGGCGAGGCGAAGTTCTCGCTGGCGATCAGCTGCAGCGTGGACGTCTGGCGCGCCCACTCCTGGGCGAGCAGGGCGACGACCTCCTCGTCGCGAATCCACGCATCAAAGGGTGACGCCACGGCGCTCCTCTCCCCACGGCGCGTCCTCCAGGGACGCGATCTTGTCGACCCGGCGCACGTGGCGCCCGTCGCCGGGCGTCGCCTCGAGCCAGGCCCGCAGCGCCTCGACGGCGACGTCGGGTCCGATCAGGCGCTCGCCGAAGCACAGCACGTTCGCGTGGTTGTGCTCGCGCGCCAGGTGGGCCGAGGTCACGTCGTGCACCGTGGCCGCGCGCACACCGGGGACCTTGTTGGCCGCGATCGCCACGCCGATCCCCGAGCCGCACGCCGCCACGCCCAGGTCGGCCGCGCCCGAGGCGACCATGCGACCCACCGCCGCGGCGAAGTCGGGGTAGTCCACCGACACGTCGGCTCGATCGGTTCCCAGGTCCACGACCTCGTGGCCCCAGTCGGCCAGCTGGCGCGCGAGATGCGTCTTCAAGGCGTAGCCCGCGTGATCCGACCCCACCGCGACGCGCATGGCCCCAGCGTATCCCCCGGCCCGCCGCGGTCGCCCCGTCGTAGTATCGGCTCGTGCTGCGAGCGCCCCTGGCTGCCCCGATCCTGTCGCGCCTGGACACCTCCAGCGAGACCTTCGCGCGCAACCGGCGCGACGCGCTCGAGCAGATCGCCGTCATCGACGGCCTACTCGACGACGCGGCGGCCGGGGGCGGCGAGTCGGCCCACGCGCGCCTGCGCGCGCAGGGCAAGCTGCCCGTGCGCGAGCGCGTGGCCGCCGTGCTCGACCCCGACAGCCCCTTCTTGGAGATCTCGGCCCTGGCGGGCTACGGGTCGGACTACACGATCGGCGGCGGCATGGTGGTGGGGATCGGCGTCATCGCCGGCACCGAGTGCGTCATCATGGCCAACGACCCCTCGGTGCTCGGTGGGGCCCTGACCCTCTACGCGGCCAAGAAGTGGATGCGGGCCCTCGAGATCGCCCGCGACAACCGCATCCCCTACGTGAGCTTCGTCGAGTCGGCCGGCGCCGACCTGCGCGTGGGCGAGGGCGGCGGCGGCGCGATGAACACGGGGCACTTCGGCGAGTCCGGCCGCTTCTTCTACGACCTCATCGAGCTGTCCAAGCTGCGCGTGCCCACGGTCAGCGTGGTCTTCGGGTCCTCGACGGCGGGCGGCGCCTACCAGCCGGGGCTCTCGGACTACAACATCGTGCTGCGCGGCCAGTCCAAGATCTTCCTGGCCGGCCCGCCGCTGGTCAAGATGGCCACGGGCGAGGAGACCGACGACGAGACCCTGGGCGGGGCCGAGCTCCACGCCACGGTCTCGGGGCTCGGCGACTACTTCGCCGAGGACGAGCCCGACGCCCTGCGCCGCTGCCGTGAGGTGGTGGCGCACCTGAACTGGCGCAAGGCCGGTCCCGACCCCTCCTTCCCGCCCGATCCCCCGGTGCTGGACCCCGAGGAGCTCCTCGGGCTCATCAGCCGCGACCTGCGCCAGGCCGTCGACGTGCGCGAGATCATCGGCCGGGTCGTGGACGGCTCGCGCTTCGAGGAGTTCAAGGCGCGCTACGGGCCCACCCTGGTGTGCGGGTGGGCGTCGATCCACGGCTACCCGGTGGGGATCCTGGGCAACAACGGCGTGATCCACCCCCAGGCCGCCGAGAAGGCCGCGCAGTTCATCCAGCTGTGCAACCAGATCGACGTGCCGCTGGTCTTCCTCCAGAACGTCACGGGCTACATGGTGGGCCGCGAGGCCGAGGCCGCGGGCATCATCAAGAAGGGCTCCCAGATGCTCAACGCCGTGGCCAACTCCACGGTGCCGCACTTGACGGTCATCGTGGGGGCGTCCTACGGTGCGGGCACCTACGGCATGTCCGGGCGCGCCTTCGGGAACCGCTTCACCTTCCTGTGGCCCACGGCCAAGATCGCGGTCATGGGCCCGCGCCAGATCGCGGGGGTGATGAGCCAGGTCCGGCGCGCCCGGGCGGCGCGGCGCGGCGAGCCCTTCGACGAGGCCGAGGACGCGCGCATCGTCGCGCTGGTCGAGGCCACCCAGGAGGAGGGCTCCCTGGCCCTCGCGGCGACCGGCGCGATCAGCGACGACGGCATCATCGACCCGCGCGACACGCGCACGGTGCTCGGGATGTGCCTGTCGGTCGTGCGCTCGCGGCCCATCGAGGGCGCCTCCGGCTACGGGGTGTTCCGCCTGTGAGCGTCACGCGGGTCCTGGTCGCCAATCGCGGCGAGATCGCGCGGCGCGTCCTGCGCAGCGTGCGCGAGCGCGGCCTGGTGGGGATCGCGGTCTTCGTCGAGGCCGACGCCGACGCCCCCTTCGTGCGCGACGCGGACCTGGCGGTGCGCCTGGAGACCGGCTACCTCGACGGCGCGGCGGTCGTGGCCGCCGCCCAGCGCGCGGGCGCCGACGCCGTGCACCCGGGCTACGGGTTCCTCTCGGAGAGCGCGGCCTTCGCGCGCCAGGTGGAGGAGGCCGGTCTCACGTGGGTCGGCCCGCCACCCGCGGCCATCGAGGCCATGGGTGACAAGGTGCGCGCCAAGGAGCTCGCCAGCCAGCTCGGCATCCCGGTGCTGCCCTGGAGCGACGACCCCGCCGACGCGCAGGCCGTCGGCTTCCCGCTGCTGGTCAAGGCGGCCGCCGGGGGCGGCGGCAAGGGGATGCGCGTGGTCGAGCGCCCCGAGGACCTGCCCGCCGCGGTGGCCGCCGCCCAGCGCGAGGCCACGGCCGCCTTCGGCGACGGCCACGTCTTCCTCGAGCGCCACCTCAGCGCCCCCCACCACGTCGAGGTGCAGATCCTGGTGGACCACCACGGCGAGGTGCGCGTGCTGGGCGAGCGCGAGTGCTCGATCCAGCGTCGCCACCAGAAGCTCATCGAGGAGACGCCCTCGCCCGCGGTCACCCCGGCGGTGCGCGCGACCCTGGCCGAGGCGGCCACGCGCCTGGCCACGGCCATCGGCTACCGCTCGGCGGGCACCATCGAGTTCCTGCTCGACGGCGCGAGCGGCGAGGTCTACTTCCTCGAGGTGAACACGCGCCTCCAGGTCGAGCACCCCGTCACCGAGGCGGTGACGGGCTACGACCTGGTCGCCGCCCAGCTGGCGATCGCCGACGGCCGCGACGTCGCCGCGCCGGCCGCGGCGCCCGGGGGCTGGGCCATCGAGGCGCGCCTGTGCGCCGAGGACCCGGCCAACGGGTTCCTGCCCGCGACTGGCGTCCTGGAGGCCTTCGGGGTGCCCGCGGAGCCTCCGGCGCGCTGGGAGTCGGGCGTCGAGGCCGGCTCGGTCGTGTCGGTCGCCTTCGACTCGCTCCTGGCCAAGGTCATCGCTCACGCGCCCACCCGCGAGGAGGCCGCCACGACGCTGGCGCGCGCCCTCGAGCGGCTGCACCTGGGGGGCGTCACGACGAACCGCGACTTCCTGGCCAACGTCCTGCGCCACCCGGCGTTCCTGGCCGGCGACACGCCCACCGACTTCATCGAGCGCCACGCGCCCGCCCGGACCCTCCAGGTGAGCGAGGGCGACCTGACGCGCGCGAGCGTCGCGGTGGCCCTGTGGCGCTCGGGCCGCAATCGTGCCGAGGCGCCCGTCCTGGCCACCGTGCCCAGCGGCTGGCGCAACGCGCGCCTGCCCGACCAGCGCGTCGAGCTCGTGGTGGGCGACGAGGTACGCCTCGTGAGCTACCGCGTGGCGCGCGACGGCTCGGTGCGCACCAGCGCGGGCGTCGCCCACGTGCACCGCTGGCACCCCGAGGGTATTGACCTGGAGCTCGACGGGTGGCGCTTTTCCACCACCATCACCGCGATCGGAACGCGCTACCACGTGCAGGTGCCGCGCGGCACCCTGACCATGGTCGAGGTCGCCCCCAAGACCGGCGAGGACCCCCTCGCCAGCCACGCCGGCTCCCTGAGCGCCCCCATGCCCGGGGTGGTCCACGAGGTGCGCGTCGAGGCCGGCACGCGCGTCGAGGCGGGCACGACCCTGGTGATCCTCGAGGCGATGAAGATGGAGCACCCCGTCACCGCCCCCTACGCGGGCGTGGTCGGCGCCGTCGCGGTGCGCGCGGGCGACCAGGTCGCCACCGGCGCGGTGCTGCTCGACCTCGAGCCCGACGACGGCGGCTGAGGTGGGCGCGCCTCTGCGCATCGCCAACTGCTCGGGCTTCTACGGGGACCGGCTGAGCGCGGCGCGCGAGATGGTCGACGACGGCCCCATCGACGTGCTCACCGGCGACTGGCTGGCCGAGCTGACCATGCTCATCCTGGCGCGCCGGCGCGCCAAGAGCCCGGGCCGCGGCTACGCCCCGACCTTCCTGACCCAGATGGAGCAGGTCATGGGGACGTGCCTGGACCGCGGGA
>JAKANY010000034.1 GCA_021823525.1 Actinomycetes bacterium | reverse complement strand
GCGAGTTCGCGAACAATCAGCTCGTCGTGCCGCGAGTAGTGGGAAAACAGACGAGCAAAGTTGGGAAACAGCCAACGAAAGGCCCCTGACGAGCCTGGTCAACGGGTTTTGTCGCTGACCCGCGCAGCGTAATTCCTGTTCAAGTTGCGTATCTGAACCAGTGCGGCTCGGCGCCGCAACCACTTCCGTAGTTTCTTCCATAACTTCGCCGCGCCCAGGGCGTCCCAGGAGGTCCCATTACTGCGCCGAGTGCGCGCGGTCAGCGGGCAGGAACCCGTCCTGTCCATGAACACGACAGCCACCACCAGCCACGCCGGTCCCGACCGGTTCCTCACGGTGCCCGAGCTCATCGAGCGCTGGCCGATCGGGCGAAACTCGACCTGCGCGCTCTTAAAGAGCCCCGACTTTCCCCGGGCCATGGTCCTGCTGCGCCAGGCGAACGGCCAGCCGCGCTCCATGGGCTATCGCGAAGCCGACATCCGGGCCTTCGAGGAGGCCCACATGGTGCACGCGAGCGAGCTCGAACCCGAGCTCGCCCCGGGCACGCCGGCCGCCCTGCCGCCGGCCAAGCGCGCCCAGCCCCGCCGGAGCCGCTGATGCCGGCCAAAGGATCTACCGGCACCACGCGGCGCCCACCGCTGCGCCGCGACCGCGGCGTCAAGCTCTACGCGCCCACGATGGCGAAGCCCTACTTCCGCGTCGTCGCGGCCGGCCAGGTCGAGCGCACCAGCGCGCCCGTGCCGCGCGAGCACTTGCCGCGAGCCAGGCCGCCAAGTTCGCCGGCCGCGGCCTCGACTCGCAGACCGCCCGCTCGCGACGCGAGGCCGACGAGCTCTTCGACCAGATGGTGCGCTGGGCCAAGCACCAGACGAGCCCGACGGGACGGGGCGAGCGGGTCTTCCCCCAGGACTCACCCAAGCACCGAATCACAAACGGGAATAGTCGGCAACATCTAGCCGTTTCCAACACCGTGATTGCCGGCGGTACAAGCACAGGCTCAACGACCGACCTGGACGTTGGTTCTCTCTACGAGACCTCGACAACACCGAAGCTCGCGCACAACCAACTACCCTTCGTGAAAACGGTGGCGCTGTCGGTGGGCATCCAGGGACCGGTGGCGGGCGTGATTGTGGGCCCAGCCATCCTGGCCAGCCTGGTAGGGGGTTCGGGCGCGCTCGCCTACCTACTCGGCCTGGTGGCGATGGCTTTCGTCGCCTACGCCTTCATCGTCTTTGCCCGCTCCTTCAACTCCGCGGGCTCGATCTACGCCTTCAACTCGGCGGCCCTCGGCCCGACCTACGGGTTCGTCTCGGCGTGGATCCTGCTGCTCGTCTACCTCTCCTTCGCGGCCGCGGTCTACGCGAGCACCGCCGACATTGCCCAGACGCTCTTCTCAAGCTGGGGGGTCCACTTGGGGTGGGTGTGGTTCGCCCTCGGCGGGTTCGCCCTCACCATGCTCTTCGCCCATCGCTCGATTCGACTCACGACGGGCGTGATCTTCGCGGTGGAAGGCATCGCGGTGATGCTCCTCGGCGTGGTTGGCGTCGCGGTCATCGCGCACCGCGGAGTCACCCACTCGTTCGCTCCGACGCCCTTCGCCGTTCACGGGATAGGTTTCGGAGCCCTCGCACTCGGAGTCGTCAACGCCTTCGGGGCGTTCAGCGGGTTCGAAGGGGCCGCGACGCTGGGCGAGGAGTCAAGCGACGCCACCCGCACGATCCCCCGGGCGATCGGCTGGTCGCTCGCCGGCTCGGCGCTGGTCTACATCGTCTTCACGTGGATCGCCGACAACGCCTATGCCTCGCCACACGCCCTAGCGAGCGATCCCGCTCCTTTCGTGCACCTGGCCGACCTTTACGTCGGCTCCGCCATGGGATCCGTGGTTAACGCCGCTGGCGTGGTGAGCGCCTTCGGGGCGCAGCTGGCGTGCGTCGTGGCGGCCAACCGGCTGATCTACGCGCTCGGCCGAGACGTGGCGCCTGAGGGCGGTGCGATGAGGGGCTTCCTGACCCGGATTCACCCGAAGTTCCGCTCGCCCACCGGGGCGCTGGCTGTGACCGCGGTAGTCACCCTGGTGGCGCTCCTGGCGTTCTCGGGTGAGCCAAGCGCGGTGAGGGCGCTCACGCTGATCGTCGAGCTCGGAGCGTACCTCATCATCGTGGCCTACCTCCTCACGGTCGTAGCGGCCGGCGTCTGGGTCGCCCGGCGCGACCGACGTCCCGCGCCTCTGCTAGCGCTCGTCCTGGGCACCGCGGTGCTCGGCGTCGTTCTCTACGACACCCTGCACCCGTTCCCGCCCGCTCCCTTTAACTGGATCGTCGCATCGGCCGGCGCGGCGGTGACAGTCGGGGTCACGGTCGCGATGGTGCCGGGTGTACGCCGCCGCCTCGCCGCCTCGCCACTGCTGTCGGCGGCCCGGCGCGCACCTCAACGTTCCGCGCTGGGCGCTCAGCGCGGCTGAGCCAAGGAGCCGTCGGGCCGCACCCCAGGCGACCGCAGCACGCGCACCACGCGGACGACTCTCTGCAGGGCGGTGACGCCGACCAGGGCGGCGAACGCCCACTCGATCGCCGGCGCCTCGCGGGGCCAGGCCAGCAGCACCGAGTACGCGACCACCGTCTCCGCGCCTTCGGCTAGTCCGCCGAGCAGGCGCAGCGAGCGCTCGTCGCGCGCCGCCCCCCTTCGGTCGAGAATCGCCGATCCGCCGAGCAGCGCCGTCCCGGAAAGGTAGTAGGTCACGAGCAGGGCAGCCGTCGCGAGTCGGGCGCCCGGCTCGACGACGGCCACGACGAGGGGCAGGCCCGAGTAGATCGAGAAGTCCGCGATCAGGTCGAGGAAGCCGCCTAGTTCGGTGGCGCCTCGACGTCGTGCGAGCGCCCCGTCGAGGCCGTCGAGGATGCGGTTGGCCCACCAGGCGCCCAGGGCCCAGAGCCACTGGTGCGCGAAGACCGCGCCGATCGCCCCAACCCCGGCGAGCCAGCCGGCCACGGTCAGCGAGCCGGCACGCCAGCCTCGGTGCGCCAGGGCGGCCCCGGTCCGGTCGAGCGACGGTGCGAGAACCCGGCGCAGCGCTGCGTCGAACATCAGGTGGCCGACGCGGCGCGCCGGCGTGGCAGGGGCAGCAGTTCTGCCAGCGCGGCGTTCTCGGCGGGGTCGAGGACACCGTGCTGGACGCAGGCCGGAACGCACCGCCCGTCCTCAGGGTGAGCCATCAGGTACGAGCAGGCGGAGAGGCGCTCTTGGACCGCGCGGACGTCCGGGTCCGGCGACATCTGGCCGGACTCGAGCAGTGCCCACGCCGGAGCCACCTCGGACGCGTCCATGAACCGGTGCATCACGAAGGTGGTCAGACGCGGGCGCTCGGCGAGGACCCGGCGCCATCCCCCGGCGCGGCGCACGGTTCGCCGGGCCCAGGCGAGGGCGGTTCCGACCAGACGCGGGTGAGCCAGCGCCACGCGCGTCAGGCGCAGCGCGACCAGCGGCGCGGGGGCCGAGAAGTGGAACCCGCCAAGGTAGGTGAAGAGAGCGTCGCGCACCGCCAGGTCCCTCGGGTCGTCCTCGTCGAGCAGGCTGACCCATCGGTCCCCGGTGTAGAAGCCCCAGGCCGTTCGGTTGCAGCGAAGGTCGCCGACCTGCAGCACGCGGTAGGGCAGTCGCGCCCCGGCGCCCTCCTCGATGCGCTCCCATATCCGGTCGGGATCTAGGGCCGAGTAGTCCGATCGCCAGCGCCGCTCGTCTCCGACGAAGGCCGCGGGCTGGAAGGAGAACATCCCGTAGCCGAGCCCCCGAGCCCCCGCCAGCAACTCGGGGATCTGGTCGACGTTCTCGGGGGTGACCGTGACGTTGTGAGCGAGGAGGGTGCGCACGCCACGCTCCGTGCGCAGTCGCGCGAACATGGCGGCCACTCGGGCGCGCTCGGCGGTCAGGTCAGCCTCGCGCGCAACGCGGCGCAACCCGCGCCGTCCGCGCATCGTCGTGTCGATGTGCACCGCGAAGGAGACACGCCTCAGGCGGCGCCGTCCGTCGGGCCCGGTCACCAGGCGATTGAGGTAGTCGAAGTCGACGTCTCCGTGGGAGAAGCTCATCGGCTCGCGGCCGTGCCGGCGCATCACCGCAAGCGTCGTGGCGTGGTCATCGGGGTCGAGTAGCGTCACTTCTCCCCCGATGAGCTGGGCGTGGGCGTGCGGCGCTCGCCGGGCGAGGTAGGCCATCTGGGCCTCGACCTCGGCGACCGTATGGGCTCCGTCGACGCGTACCCGATTCGCGTCGGCCGAGTGGTAGCAAGGGGTGCACGTGAAGTTGCAGCGCGGGAAGACTCCGTGGGTCCCCTCACACTCCACGCCGAACTGCCCGAGGGTCTGGGCCGGCGTGCGCACGTGCTCGGGCAGCTCCTGCCAGCGACGTTCCAGCGCGCGCCGCGCGGCGGGGCTCACGGGACGCGTCGCCTCCACGAGCCAGCCGAGGGGGCCGACAACCTGGCGGCTCACCGTGCTATTCCTGGTCGGTGTCGGCGAGGTGCGCGGCGAAGGCGCGGAGTCGATCGACAGCCTCCGCGTCACCGATGACGACGGGCTCTTCGTCGGGCGCGTCGTGCAGCACGTCGACGATGCGCCGGTACGTGTCGAACTCCATGCCGCAGCGAACGCAGGTCATCAGGTGCTGGCGTACCTGCTCGGCTGTCGCCTCGTCGATCTCCCCGTCGAGGTAGTGCTGGAGCCAGCGGCCCATCTCGTGGCAGGTGTGCATCTCGCTCACCATCTCACGCATCTCACGCAGCCTCTTCATCGCCTCACACCTTTCGTCGGAGCCAGTCCGGCCCGAATGAGTTCCTCGCGCACGCTGCGCCGGGCCCGGTGCAGACGGCTCATGACCGTGCCGATCGGCACGCCGAGCGCCGCCGCGGCCTCGGCGTAGCTCAATCCGTCGACATCGACGAGCTGCATCACGCGCCGGCGCGCCTCGGGCAAGTCCGTCATCGCCACGCGCACCGCCGCGCCGAAGGCATTCGACTCGGCGAGATCCGCCGGGTCGCTCGTCTGAGCCTCGGGGACCGACTCGGCGTCCTCAGCACGGAAGAGCTGCTCGGGGCGACGCCGACGGTACCGGTTGGCGTTGGTGTTGCGCGCGATGGTGAAGAGCCACGCGCGCGGGTGCGCGCCGTCGAACGAGGGCATCGCCCGGTAGGCCCGTAGCAGGGTCTCCTGGACGAGGTCCTCGGCTTCGTGAGGGTCGCCGGTGAGTGAGCGGGCGACCCGCAGCAGCGCCGGGATCTCGGGGACGACATAGCGCGTGAAGCGGTCCTCGCTACGCGCAGGCGCGCGGTCAATCCCGGAGTGGCTCTCGGCGTTCATCATGTCAGTAACCCTGCCACGCACGGGGCTATTCCCGGCTCGCCGGCCGGGCCCGACGACCCCCGAACTCCCCGAACAGCTGAGCCGCGGCCTGCTGGACCGCGATCGACCAACTGGGATATGGATGCGCCGTCAGGGCAAGGCGGGCCGGGACGATTCCGGCACGCATCGCCAGGGCCAGCTCGGAGATCATCTCGCCCGCGCGCGGAGCGACGATCGTCGCGCCCACCAGCCGCCCACCCAGGCGGTGACGGGTGATCGGTCGCGCCACCGTGATCAGCTTCACGAACCCCGAGGTCTCGCCCGTGGTCCGCGCCCGGTCGACCTCGGTCAATGGCAGATACGCGACCTTCGCCGAGGAACCGGCGACCTCGGCCTCGAGGGCTCCCACCCGGGCCACCTCGAGGGAACCGTAGACAACGGCCGGAGCCCACTCCGGGTGGGCACGCAGCGCGGCAACCGGACCCAGCGCGTTGAGGGCGGCCACGCGACCCATCTCGTAGGCGACGTGCGTGAGGTTCTGGCTCGTAGCGATGTCACCCGCCGCAAAGACGCCTGGCGCACTGGTGCGCATGCGTCTGTCGACGCGAACGTGACTCGTCGCGTCGAGCTCGATTCCGGCCGCCTCCAGTCCGAGTCCATTCGTGGCCGGCGTCCGTCCGACGGCGACCAGAAGCCGGTCTCCCGTCACGCACCGACCGTCGGCCAACGAGAGCTCGACGCGATCACTGTGTCGTACCTGGACTCCCGCCACTCCAGTCACGACCGAGACCCCCAGAGCCTCGAGGAAGGTCGTTATGGACGCGCTCGCCTCGGGCTCCTCACGCGGCAGAATCCGCGCGGCACCCTCGATGAGCGTCACTCGACTACCGAGTCGGGCAAACCCCTCGGCCATCTCGACGCCGATGGGTCCGCCGCCGAGCACGACCAAACGCTCGGGCAACGTCGCCAGCGCGAAGAGCCCTTCATTGGTCACCGTGTGGGGCCCGACCAGGCCAGGAATCGCCGGCAGGGCGGCGTGGGCCCCGGCGCAGAGGAGGACCCGGCGAGCGGTGAGAGTGCGACCGCCAATCTCGACGCTGCGTGGGCCCACGAAGCGGGCGCGTCCTTCAATGACGGTGACGCCCTGCGCGCTCAGCGCCTCGGCGGACTCGGTAGCAGCGATCTCGGTGACGACCCGCGCGACGTCGCCCATCGACGCGTCGAATCCGCGGCCCGCGCGTGCCGAGGCCAGCAGGGTCTTGGACGGAACGCAACCCCGGAACGTGCAGTCACCCCCCAGGGGGCCGTCGTTGACCAGAGTGACGACCGCGCCGCGGCGCCGCGCGGTCCCGGCCGCCGACAGACCGGCCGCTCCACCGCCGATGATGAGGAGGTCTCGTCGCACCGCTACGTAACCAGGCGTCCCCTCGTGCTATTCCCCGTCTCCCCGCTTCGGGAATGGTGCGCGGCCCGGACGCGTTACCTGGTGGTGATCGAGTCGTCGTCGTCAACCCCAGCGTCGCCCGCTCGCGACCACCTCGCCTGGTCCCGGCTGAGCGACGCTGGCTGGCTGGTCCTGCGCGGGCGGACCGCTCGCCTCGCCGTACCTGTCGCCACTGTGGTGGGCACGGTGCTCTCGGCCGTCAACGAAGGCTCCGCCGTCGTTCGCGGGCGCCTTGGAGTTGCTGGCGTGACCCGCGTGATCGTCAACTACGCCGTCCCGTTCCTGGTCGCCAGTTGGGGAGTGCTCTCGACCCACCGCCAGCACCCCGGCGGGAATACGTCGGGCGCGAACGACGTTCCTCGGTCATGATCAACATCACCCACGCCAACGACCAGTTCTCCTTTGAGCGCGACGTCATCAACTCCCCGGTGCCGGTCGTCGTCGACTTCTGGGCCGAATGGTGCGCGCCGTGCCGGCTGGTGGCTCCCGAGCTCGAACAGCTCGCGGCTGCCTACGGCGACCACGTTCGCGTGGTCAAGGTCAACGTCGACGAGAACCGCCAGATTGCGAACGAGTACGGCATCCAGACGATTCCCACGATCGCCCTGTTTCGCGAAGGTCGCTGGATCACCTCCACCGTTGGCGCGAAGCCGGCACGAGACATCGAACGCGACCTCGGTCTCGTCGCCGTCCAACCGTGAGCCTCGCTCTTTCGACCGAGGTGCCAGAGGGGCTCGTCGTCGTCCCGAGCGTCACGATCGCTGAGATGCGCCGGATCGACGAGATCGCGGTCCGCCGGTTTCACGTCCGACTGATCCAGATGATGGAGAACGCCGGGCGTGCCCTGGCGGACCTGGTTGGCGAGCGGGTCGGCCCTCGGCGCGCGACGGTGCTCGCCGGAACGGGCCTCAATGGTGGTGGCGGCCTAGTGGCGGCGCGCCACCTCGCCAATCGCGGGGTCGAGGTGACCGTCGTGTCCGACGTGGATGAAGCACGCGCGCCGCTCACCGAGCACCACCTCCGAGCTCTTCGCGCGAGCGGTGTTACGGTCCGTCGCACGCCGCGGACCGGGGCTGACGTGGTGATCGACGCGCTCGTCGGCTACTCACTTTCGGGCCCCCTGCACGGGAGGGTCGCGGAGCTGGCGCGCTGGACCCGTCGCCAGGGTGCTCCCGTCGTCTCGCTGGACGTACCCACCGGCCTCGATGCCACCACCGGAAGCGCGGACGCCGTGGTCGTCTTCGCGGATCTCACCGCCACGTTGGCATTGCCCAAGCGGGGACTGATCGCGCGGCCCGAGACTGGCGAGGTGCGTCTTGTCGACATCGGGATCCCCCGGGCCGCACTCACCGCCGCTGGTATCCCCGCCCCCGCGCTCGTGAGCCATTCGGGCACGATGACACTCGTGCCCTTCGCCGGGGGCTTCGCCGCCGAGGCGCGAACGAAGGAACAATGAACGTCGATCTTCTATACGACGAGGGCTGCCCCAACTGGCGTACGGTGGCAGGCAACCTCTCCGAGCTCCTCGATGAGGTTGCTTTCACCTTGCAGTTTCGTGAGTTCTCGACGCTCGGTGCCGCACAGGCTGCCCTGTACCGAGGCTCGCCGACGATCCTTGTCGACGGTCACGATCCTTTCGCGAGCGTCGGCGAGCACGTCGACGCAGCCTGTCGGATCTATCTGACCCCCGAGGGGATTGGAGGTGCTCCAACTCTCGACCAGCTGCGCGCCGCCATCACAGCCGAGGGGAGTTCGACGTGACCGCCGACGTGAACGGGGACCCCGGCCGAGGACTTGCCCAACCTGCCCCGATCCCCGACGAGCCGACGGTGGCGGTGACCCTGGGCGACGGCGTCGCCGAGCTGGCCGCGTCCGAGGGCGGGGTCATCTACTTGAGCCTGCGCGAGTCGCGCTGCTGTTCGGGAACCCTCACTTTCCTCGCGCGAGTACCTCGCTCCGTTCCTCGCGTCCAGCGCTGCGCTCGTGGTCGATCGAAGGCGTCGACGTGCAGTTGGTCACGCCCGTCCGCCGATTCCCCCAGGAGATCACCATCGAGCAGCGTGGGCGCCGACGTCGCAAGCTGGTCGCCTACTTAGACGGCTGCGCGTATCGCCTCTAGGGCTCGGGCGCGCCATGACGTCGGCCGGGAACAGGACGGGACACGTGGACGTCTCAGTGCGTGTGGGGGCCCAGTCGCCAGATGAACTCGGTGACCGAGCGAGGATGGTCCAGCCACGCGGCGGTCTGCTCTCGGGCCCGCTCGATGAGCTCACCCGTGTGGGAGAAGTCGAGCGGGGAGACGGCGAGCGGACAGACCGGGGGCATCACCCGCAGGTCCATTCGACCGTCGTGGTGGTCGACGTCTTCGCGCAGGCGCCGCTGGATCAGGAGGGTCAGCGAGTGCATGGCCACACCGAGCGCGCTCTGGGGTGGCCGTCCGAGGGCGCAGGCGTAACCGGTGGGCAAAACGTAGACGGTTGTCGCTCCCCGTTCGAGTGCGTGCGAGATCGGGGCGTTGTTGGCCACCCCGCCGTCGACGTAGGGACGCCCCTCGATCCACACCGGGGGGAAAACCCCGGGAATCGCCGCGCTGGCCATCACGGCCTCGACAATCGGCCCGATGGTGAGGAGGACTTCCGTGCCCGAGTCCAATGCGACCGCAACCACGCCGAGGGGCACAGCGGCGTCTTCAAGACGCTCGGAGCCAAAGTGCCGAGCGAGAAGATGGCGCAGCGCGTGAGGCGCCACGAGGTGGTCTGCCCGACCCGAGAGCCCGCGCAGCCCGACGAGCGGTCGAGCCGGGAAGATGTGCTCTCGACGGACGTCGCACCAGATCCGCGCGAGTTCGGTCGCGCCCTCGAGACCGGGGTGCGTGGCCACCCACGCCGCATTGATCGCTCCGATCGAGGTGCCCAGCACGAAGTCGGGAACGATCGACCGTTCCGCGAGGGCCTCGAGCATGCCGACCTGGACGGCCCCGAGGCTGCCGCCTCCCGAGAGGACGAAAGCGGTTTTCACCGAGACCGACCCGGCCCGCGATCGGAGTTATCGCCGACGCCGTCGGCGACGCCGCGCCGGACGCAGGACTGCGACGATGAACACCACGACGCCGCTGAAAGCCCACGAGACGCCAGGGTGACCCGCCGCCTCGAATGCCAGTGAGGCGAGGATTGCGAGCACGACGAGCACTCCGACAACGACCTCGCCGCGCCGGGATGCGCGCGATGAACGTCCGAGCTTCGCACCCAGGGCGCCAACCAGCTCGTCGAGCGACGGATTGACGAGGGTCCGGTCGCCGACGATGACCGTGGGGACCGTTTCATTGCCGTGAGCGACCTGACGCACGAATGAGGCGGCGTCGGAGTCCTTCCAGATGTCGACCGCGTCGTGCGTGACGCCGAGGCGAGCCAACCCGCCCAGGAGCCGCGTACACGAAGGGCAGCCGGGACGCCAGTAGACGATGACGCGCGGTGGAGCGAACGTCGTGCCATCGACGCGCCGGGGCTCTCCCGACGCGTCGATGGCGACCTCGTGGGGCCCCCGAACCTCATTACCCATCGCCCTAGCGTGCCGAGCTCGCGCGGCTGCCAGCTAGAACCGGCGCGAGGATCATCCCGACGACCAGTCCGAACATCAGGTGTGCGATGAAGAACCACCACTGCGGGACGAAGGCCATCATCGAGTTGGTCGGGGGAAGCAACACCCAGCGCATGAGCACGTAGACGATCGCTCCCCCCAGCATCGACGCGCCGATGACGCCGGACCGGATGCGCAGCACGGAGATCCCCGCCCGTCGCGCTCCGAGGATGACGGCGGCGAAGGACACGCCCAGCAGCAGCGACATCATCATGTGGAGGACGAGCCCCACCACCACGCGACCGGAGCTGATGGGCATCGCCGCCATGACGGCGTTGCGGGCCGAGGACGGCATCCCCGCGAGCAGCTGACTGACCGTGGAGTTGGTGGCGTGGCCCATCATGAGTTGGCCCATGAGCTGGACCTTGGCGGCGGGCACGTGCATCGACATGAGCATTGTCCCCAGTTGTTTGGCCATCGCCGAGCTGATGTGCCCGCTGGCAATGGCACCGCTCAACTGGCTCATGGTGGCGGCCGGCAAGGAGATCCCCATCGCGGCCATGAGCGAGGGCAGCATTGCCAGCGGAGGAGCGATGGTGTAGACGAACGCAGGGATTCCGAGGTTGAGTGGGCTCCAAAAGCCCTGGCCGTCGGCGGCCATGACGATCATCATGATCATCGCGAGCACGACGCCGCCGGCCAGGCCAGCCCCCAAGGCGCGCCGCACCCAGGCCTTAGCCGCGGGTGGCGACGCAGTTGCCTGGGGCTGGTACTTCGTTGTCTGGGTCATCGGTGTCCTCCTTTGTCGGGCTCTTTGTCAGTTCGCCTACGCATATGCAACCCAATCCGGGAGGCCTCATTCCCGATGGCCGCCTGCGCGCAGCACAGAGCTCAGTGTCCCGCTCTCTATCTCTCCCGACCGTGGCGGGCACGCGGCTCACCCGACGAGCTCAAGGAGATCGAGCTCAAGCTCTACATACGTCAGGTCCGACGAATGGCCGTCATACGCGCCCGATACGAGGACTCCGTCCAGTAGGAGGTCGACCTTCGTGAATCGCACCTCCCTCTGTGTCAACCTCCTGTGAGGCAGATGGAACAACCGATTCGTTGAGCAGAGAGGGCGGGGAAGGAACTCTTCGACATGACCATCACGACCAACCGCACCGTCGACGCGCGCCACGATGGC
>JAKANY010000033.1 GCA_021823525.1 Actinomycetes bacterium | reverse complement strand
GGTGGGCACCTTGGACCACAGGGTGTGGACCAGCATGGCCACCAGCACCAGGATCACCGCACCGGCGATCCAGCGCCCGACATGGCGCACGGGGACAACCGGAACCGCGTTGTCCCCGTGCGACGTCATGCGGACTTTTCTACTACGTGGACTGCCGCAGCCTACGAGAGAGCCCCGTTCAGCTTGATCCGCGACGCCGGCAGGGCACCGGCTTGGACCCCGTAGTGGTCCAGGATCGCGGCGTACGTCCCGTTGGCCATGAGGACCTTGATCGCCGCGGCGATCGCCTTGGCCAGCCCGAGTCCGGTCGCCGTCTTGGGCGTGGCAATGCCGTACGGAGCGACGTTCACCGCGTGGCCCACGAGCTTGAACGCGCCGTGCGAGGTGGCCACGATGTAGCCCGCGATCTGGCTGTCCGCGAAGCCGAAGTTCGCCTGGCCCGAGGACACCGCGACGTTGGCCTCGGTCTGCGTCGAGAACGTCATGACGGTGAGCTTCTTGCTCGCCGGGCACGCCTTCGCGTGCGACTGCGCGTCAGTCTGCTCGATCGTCCCGGTCTCGACAGCGACCTTGTAGCCGCAGAAGCTCGAGAAACCCGTGAAGCTGACCTTCGAGCTCGACTTGGCGTAGACGCCCTCACCGGCCTGGAAGTAGTCAACGAAGTTGACCTGCTTCTCGCGAGCCTTATCGTCGGTGAACGACGAGTTCCCGATCACGTAGTGCCCGGACTTGATCCCCGCGATGATGTTGTCGAAGGTCACGTTGTTCTCGTGCACCTTGATCCCCAGGGTCTTGGCGATGGCGTTGATCAAGTCGATGTCGAAGCCCACCATGGTGGTGCCGCTCATCGACTCATCGGGCGCATACGTGGCGTCGGTCGCGACCTGGAGGACCTTGCCCTTGTACGCCGCCGGGACCAGCTTCGCGGCAGCCGCGTTGTACTTCCCGGTCGTAGACGCCGCGCCGGAGACGACGCTGGAGGCCAGTACGAGCGTGGCTACCCCCGCTAGCGCCAGTGCCCCCCTAACTCGTGATAACGCTTGCATGCAAACTCCTCGCTCTGCGATCTGCGTGACCGCAGGAGTCATTGATAGCAGATGGATCCGCGCCGTGTGCGAGCGCCCCACGCGTTCGCGCCCACCGCGCCACCACCCCCCTCCCCTTTCGGCTGCTCACCTGCTGGCGCCGACGGACGGCCACCAGCCCGCGCGCTCGGGGGACAGGAGCATCTCGGCCCGCAGCCCCCCGAGATGCCGTTGGCGCCAGCCCAGCTGCTCTTGCGCCCCGCGCAGGAGTCGGTCCGGGTCAGTGCAAGGAGTTCGCCAGGTCGGATCGGCCGCGAGGTCGAAGGAGCAGGACGTCCCGTCGGCGAACTGGACGTAGGCGAGGTCATCGCTGAGTGAGACCGCCAGACTGTGCTGCCGCAGGGCGCCGCGCGGAGGGGGGCCCGCCGTGGAGTGGGCGACGGCGTGCCAGCGATAGTCCCACTCGTAGTGAGCGACGGCGCGCGGCTCGCTCTCCTCCCCGTCGAACAGTGCGACCAGCGATCGACCGTCGCACTGGGGCGGAACCTCCACACCGAGCGACTCGGCCAGTGTCGGCAGCAGGTCGACGTTCTCGGTGAAGGCGTCCACCCGCCGTCCGCCGTCGCTCCGGCGCGGGTCGCGCCAGATTCCCACCACGTGGTAGCTCTGCGGGAAGAAGCCAAGCTTCTCGATCAGGCCGTGGTCCCCGAGCTGATCACCGTGGTCCGACGTGATGACGACGAGCGTCGACGTCCACTCACCCCGGCGCGCGATCGCCTCCACGACACGACCCAATTGATGGTCGACCTCGGAGATGGCCCCGTAGTACTGGGCCCGCAGCGCACGCATGCTCGCCTCGTCACCGGGCGCCCGCGCCGCCTCGACACCCAGTGCCGCCTCGTGAAGCCAATGCCGGTCGGCGTCGGCAGGTGCGATGGGCATCGGCACATCGGCCGGGTCGTACATCGACGAGTAGTGCCCGGCCGCCGCGTAGGGCGGGTGGGGCCGCAAGTAGCTGAGGTGCGCGAACCAACCCGACTCCTGGCGCTCCAGCCACGCGAGGAACCGGTCGGTGAGGAAGGCGCTGAGGGACAGCTCGGCCGGGCGTTCCGGCTCGCCGCGCGCGGCGGCGAACCATCCCGAGGGAACGTCGTAGCCGTGCGCGCGAAGCCAATGGATCCAGCCCGCCTGGCTCTCGGGCAAGTAGAGGCCAACGGACATCCCCGGGAGGATGCCGTCGTAGGAGTCCAGTCGGGGGTCGTCGGACCCGAGCGCCTCGACCGGATCGACCCCCTGGTCGGTGTAGCCGAACAGCGTCGGATCGAATCCGGCGCGGCGCGCCACCGACGCGATCGAGTCGAATCCGCGAGCCAGTGGCGTCCCGTTGGCGACGACCCGGTTGTTCATCTGGTACGTCCCGGTGTAGAGCGCGGCGCGACCCGGACTGCACGGAGCGGCCTGGGAGTAGTGCCGCTCCAGGGCGATTCCCTCGCGGGCCAGCGCATCGAGCGTCGGGGTCGTCACCAGCTCGTGGCCACCGCCCCCCCACGAGTCACCACGGAACTGGTCCAGCGTGACGAACAGGACGTTCACGGCATGGCGAGCAGACGGTGGAGGTGCTCGGCCACCTCGTCGACGATGGTCAGGGCCTCGGGGACCATCCCACCCAAGCGAATGAAGCCGTGGATCATTCCCTCGGCCTCGAGCAGCTCGACGCGCACGCCGTAGTGCTCGAGGAGGCCGGCGTACGCGACGTCCTCGTCACGTAGGGGGTCGCACGTCGCGATGACCACGATCGCCTCGGGCACGTCATCGAGGTTGCGCCCGAACAGCGGTGACACGCGTGGATCCATCGGGTCCCGACCCTGCAAGTACTGGCCGTAGTCGTAGCGCAGGTGCTCGAGATCGATGCCGTAGCCCTGGTCGAATTCGTGGGCCGAGGCGGTCATCAGTTGGGGCCCGAGGGTCGGGTAGAAGAGCACCTGGCCCGCGGGCCGCGCCGGATCGCGTGCCAGCGCAGACGCCGCCGCCGTGGCCAGCGTGGCGCCCGCCGAGTCCCCCATGACGACGATGGGCGCGCCCTCCTCGGCCAGCTCGCCGCGGCAGGCGAACGCTGCGCGCACCGCGTCGATGGCGTCCTCGACGGCTGCCGGGAAGGGACTCTCGGGAGCGCGGCGGTAGTCGACGGCCACGATCCGCACCCCGGTGTCCTTGGCGAGACGGCGGCAGACGCCGTCGTGGGTGTCCAGGTCTCCTAGGACGTACGAGCCGCCGTGGAAGTAGACGACCAGTCCGGAGCCCGCGGCCGCGCGCGGAACGTACAGGCGGGCCGGGATGGGTCCGTGGCCCGCGTCGAGCGTCAGCTCGCGAGTCTCACGCATCTCCTCGGGCGCTGGCCACTGCGCGAGCGCCTCCCGCCTGAACTCCTCGCGACGCTGATCAATCGACCGGGTGGCTGGGTGGGGACGCGGCGCGTCGCGCTCGGCGGCGACGGCAGACGCCAACGCGGGATGAACTCGACGGTCCATCTGACCTCCCAAGCTCAGCCTACGCACCCCGCGGTCTGCGGGCCGGCGGATGGGAACCCGATAGCGGTGGATCGCGAGGTCAGCGCAGCCCCAGCCGCCAGGCGGCGTCTTCGAGTGCGGCTCGCGCCCGCGGGTGAGCGGCGCACTGGATCAACGCGCTGGCCTGCTCGCGTTGACTGCGACCGAAGATGTGCGCGGTCCCCTGCTCAGAGACCACCGCAGAGTGCTGGAAGGAGCACGACGGATCGGTCAGGTGTGGGACGATCGTCGAGCGATCGCCGTCGTCGAACCACGAGCGCAGGGCGAGCACGGCCTGGCCCCCGCGCGAGTGAAGCGCACCGGCGACGAAGTCCGGCTGGCCCCCGAAGCCCGAGTAGATGCGCCCGCGCACGTAGCTCGCATTGGCTTGGGCATAGAGGTCGACCTCGATCGCCGTGTTGATCGAGAACATCAGGGGCTGCTCGGCGATGCGCGCAGGATTGTTCACGAGCTCCGTGCGGCGAAAGACGACGCGAGGGTTGCGATCCAGCCACTTATAGAACGATGCGCTGCCGAAGGCGAACGTCGTGACGATAGGTCGTTCGACCTCGAGGCGACCCGCGCGGTCCAGGCTCATGACGCCGTCACTGATCATCTCGGACCAGACGCCCATGCGGCGCCGACTCGTGAGTGCCACCAGCACTGCGTCGGGCACCCCACCGATGCCCGTCTGCAGCGTGGCGCCGTCCTGGGCGAGGGCCGCCACCCGTTCGCCGATGACGCCGTGCACGTCGTCGAGGGACCGGGCGGGCGGTGACGCGAGGGGCGCGGACGCCTCGAGGGCGAGATCGATCTCGTCGACGTCGATCTCGGCGTCGCCAAAGGTGTAGGGGAGCTCGGAGTTGATCTGCGCGACGACGAGCCCCCCGCGGCGCTGCGCTGCGCGCAGCGCCGCGGGCAGGATGTTGACCTCCGTGCCCAGCGACACACGCCCGTCGAGCGGTGGCGTCACCTGGATCAAGACGATGTCGGGTTCGTGGGTCGTGGCCAGCAGGCGCGGCACCAGTGAAAGGCGCATCGGCAGGTACTCCAGCGTGCTCTGACCCCGCACCCCCGGGCCCACGAAGGGCGTCATGGTGACCACGCCGTCGCGGACCGGCCACCCGGCTTGGGGGTTCAACGCGAACAGGCGGTACTGGGGCAGCTCCTGGTCGACGAGGGCCAGCAGGGCCCAAGGGGTGCTGTAGTTGCCGCCGACCACGACGCGCGGAACGTCCACGCCCAGGGCGCGGAGCCGGGCGCGGATCTGGCCCGCTTCGACGACGCGCATCAGATGATCCCCGTGCGCACATCGGGGTCGTGCCCCCGAGAGCCCGGCATCGGCGATCCGGGGAGCCGCAGCGCCACCTGCACTCTGGAGCGGACGACCGGGCTCGAACCGGCGACCTCGACCTTGGCAAGGTCGCGCTCTACCAACTGAGCTACGTCCGCGTCACTCACAGTGTAGCCGACCTCGTCGGGACTTCCCACGCGCGCGAGGACTCACCGTCCGGTGCTCCCGAATCCCCCGTCGCCCCGGTCGCTCACGGGCAGTTCCGTCACGACTGTGAACGTCGCCGACGGAACGGGAACGACGACAAGCTGAGCGATGCGGTCGCCCACGCGCACGAGGTAGGCGTCTTGCGGGTCGAGATTCACGAGGGCCACGCGGACCACCCCGCGGTAGCCCGAGTCGATGAGCCCCGGTGCGTTGATGCAGGTGACACCGTGCTTCGCCGCGAGGCCGCTGCGCGGCAGGACGAGTCCGGCGTATCCCTCCGGAATGGCCACGCGCAGTCCCGTGCTGATCTGCGCTCGCCCCCCGCGAGGCGCCAGCTCGCACGCCTCGGCGGCGACCAGGTCGTAGCCCGCGTCGCCACGTCGGGCCGGCTGCGGAACCCGTGCTCCTTGCTCCACCACGAGTGGGATGTCCACGCCAGGAGACTAATCGTCGTCCTCCACCCCATTCGGTAGTCTCGAACCGTGCTGGCGTGGATGGACCTAGAGATGACCGGCCTCGAGCCCGCCGATCACGTGATCGTCGAGATCGCGACGATCGTCACTGACGATGACTTGGCGATCGTGGCCGAGGGTCCGGACCTGGTAATCAGCGCCACCGCGTCGCAGCTCGCGCTGATGCCTCCGATCGTCAACGAGATGCACACGAAGTCCGGGCTCCTGAACGCCATCGGCGCATCGCGGGTGGACGTCACCCAGGCCCAGGAGTTGACCCTCGCGTTCCTGCGCGAGCACATTGGGCAGCCCGGCACGGTCCCCCTGTGCGGGAACTCGATCGGTACCGACCGGCACTTCTTGCACCACCACATGCCCGAGCTCGAGTCGTTCTTCCACTACCGCAACGTCGACGTCTCGACCATCAAGGAGCTCGTTCGTCGCTGGCGCCCCGAGATGCTCGACGACCTCCCCGACAAGGTCTCGACGCACCGAGCCCTCGACGACATCCGCGAGTCGATCGCCGAGCTGCGGTTCTACCGCGAGCGGCTCTTCACCGGGCCACGCCCCCAGTAGTCTCCCAGCGTGGTCGAAGCGCTCCTCACCGTGCAGGAGGCGACCGCGCAGCTGACGGCGCCCGGAGAGTTCTTCGAGACCGCGCGCCACGAGATCGAGGGCGTCACGATGACGGTCTGGCGCAACGCACCCGCGAGCTTGCGCCATCTCCTCGAGGACTCGCGCCGGTTCGGCGATCGCGAGTTCCTCGTCTACGGAGAGACGCGCCAGACCTTCGATGCGCACTATCGCCGCGCACGGACGGTCGGCCACCGGCTGGCCCAGGCCGGGGTGCGGCCCGGAGATCGCGTCGCGATCGCCGCGCGGAATCTGCCCGATTGGGTCGCGTCCTTCTGGGGCACGGTCGCGATCGGGGCAGTGGCCGTGCCCCTCAATGCGTGGTGGAGTCGTGACGAACTCCTCTACGGGCTCGAGGACTCTGGAGCGGTCGTCGCCTTCGTCGACCGCGAGCGCCACGAACTCATCGTCAGCGTTCGGGATCAGTTGACCGCGCTGCGCGACGTCATCGTCCTCGCCGACGAGATCGCCGACTCGTCCACGCCCCTCACGACGACTTCCACGGGGCGCCCCACGACGTTCGACGAGTTCCTCGGCGATCCCATCGACGACCCCTGGCCCTTCCCCACGCCCGACGCGGATGCGGCGGCGACCATGTTCTACACGTCGGGCACGACCGGGCGCCCCAAAGGTGCCGTCGGCACGCATCGCAACGCGCTCACGAATGTGATGAACCTCTTCTTCCTCAATCGGCGCGCCGCCCTGCGGTACCCGGCGACGAGCGCCGATCCGGGCCAGACGGTCTCCAGCGCCTCCCTTCTGAACATCCCCTTGTTCCACGCGACGGGCTGCCTCTCGATGATGCTGGTGAACGTCGCCGCCGGTCACAAGCTCGTCCTCACGCATCACTTCGACCCCCTCGAAGCGCTCGAGATCATCGAACGGGAGCGCATCTCCCTCATCGGTGGGGTGCCCACCGTCGTCATGCAGATCCTCGACCAGCCCCGGTTCTCCGATTTCGACACCTCGAGCGTTCGCCTCGTCTCCTACGGCGGCGCTCCGGCCCCCCCGCAGCTGGTTCGTCGCATTCGCGAGGCGTTCCGGCTCGCCGAGCCCGGCAACGGCTACGGACTCACCGAGACGGCCGCCGCGGTGGCCGTGAACTCCGGGGCCGACTACCTCGCACGCCCGACGAGTTGCGGCGTGGCCGTCCCCGTCTGCGACGTTGCCATCGTTCCCGAGGACTACCCCGGGGCCGAGCCGCCCGCCGATGTCGCGCCCGACACCGTTGGTGAGCTGTGGATCAAGGGACCCAACGTGATTCGCGGCTACTGGAACCGACCCGAGGAGACGCGCGCGACCATCTCCAATGGCTGGCTCCACACCGGGGACCTCGCGCGCATCGACGCGGAGGGATTCATCCACATCGTGGATCGAGCCAAGGACGTGATCATCCGCGGCGGGGAGAACGTCTACTCGACCGCGGTCGAGGCGGCCCTGTTCGACCACCCCGACGTCACTGACTGCGCCGTCGTCGGGTTACCCCACGCGATCTGGGGCGAGGAGGTCGTCGCGATCGTGGTGCTCCGCCCGACGTCGACGCTGAACGCGACCGACCTCCAGCGTCACGTAGCCGGTCGCTTGGCGCGCTTCGAGGTTCCCACGCGTTTCGTCTTCCGAACCGAGGCGCTGCCTCGGAATCCCCAGGGCAAGCTGCTCAAGCGTCAGCTGCGCTCCGAGGTGCTCGAGGAGTCGGCCCCGCCCATCGCCGACAGCCGCGCGTAGTCCTCGGGCTCGAGGATCACCTCGCGCGCGGCCCAGTTCTCCTCGAGGTGGTCGATCCGCCCCGTGCCCGGGATCGGCAGCATGACCGGCGAGCGCGCGAGCAGCCACGCCAGCGACAGCTGCCCCACGGTCACGCCTCGCGCGCTCGCCATCTGATCGAGGGCTCCCCCCGGTTGAGTGAGCCGACCCGCGGCCAGCGGGAACCAGGGTAGGAAGGCGATTCCCTGTGCCTCGCAGTGGTCGACGACGGCCTCACTGGCCCGATTCGTCACGTTGTAGAGGTTCTGCACCGTCGCGATGGGGACGATGCGCCGAGCCGCCTCGATCTGCGCGACCGACACCTCGGAGAGCCCGACGGCGCGCACCTTGCCCTCGGTGCGCAGGTCTGCGAGCACGCCGAACTGCTCCTCGGCGGGAACCTGCGGATCGATCCGGTGCAGTTGGAACAGGTCAAGGGATGCGACCCCGAGACGGCGCAGCGAGAGCTCGCACTGCTGGCGCAGGTACTCGGGGCGCCCGCACGGATGCCACTGATCCGGCCCGGTGCGCAGCAGTCCCGCCTTGGTCGCGATGCGCACGTGCCCGTAAGGATGGAGCGCCTCGCGGATGAGCTCTTCGGACACGGCGGGGCCGTAGGAGTCAGCCGTGTCGATGAAGTCGACGCCCAGGGCCACCGCGCGGCGCAGGACCTCGAGGGCGCGCTCGCGGTCGGGAGGAGGTCCCCAGATCCCCGGGCCCGTGATCCGCATCGCGCCGAAGCCCAACCGGGTCACGACCTGGTCGTCGTAGCGAATCGACAGATCCACCATCGTCTACCTCCTCCTATCTCGTCACGGGTCACGGCGTGGACCTCTTGCGGCCGCCGGGCTGGCGGGAGCGTCGGTCCTGCACGCCGCGACGCGAACTCGGCGCTCCATCGCTTTCGCTCCCGCTCCCGCCGAGTCACCCTACCGGCTTGGGTGTCCGAGCGGATCCGGCGTGGTGAACCTGCGAGACTGGGCCCGTGTCCAGCGCACCGATGCCCGACGCGCCTGTGGTGGCCGCTTTCGACCTGGATGGAACATTGACCGAAGGCGGGAGCGTCTTTCGCTGGCTGCGGGCGGTCGCCGGATCGCGTCGCGCGTGGGCGGCGACTCTGGCCCTGCTAGGGCCCCTGACCCTGGGTGCCGTGCGCAGCGGTCGTGCCGCCGACCGTGCCAAGGAGCGACTCTTCCGCCGGTTGCTCGCCGGACGGACCGAGGAGGAGGTCGAGACGCTCTCTCGCGAGTTCATCTTGCGCCACGTGGCACATCATCTCCGCGCGCCCGTCGCGACGCGACTTCGCTGGCACCTCGCTCAGGGTCACGAGGTCGTGATCGTCTCGGCGTCACCCGAGCACTACGTCCGCGTCGTCGCCGAGCAGTTTGGCGCACACGGCGCCCTGGGCACGCGCCTGGCGACCGACCCGCTGGGCCGGCTGACCGGAGGCTACTTGGGGCGCAACTGTCGCGGTGCCGAGAAGCTGCGACGACTCGACGAGTGGATCGCCAGTCGCCACTACGCCACCGATCCGACCTTGTACGCATACGGCAACTCGCGCGGCGACCGCCGGATGCTGCGTCGCGCGGCCCACCCGTTCAACGTCGGCCGCTTGGGCCGGATGGGTGCCCTGCGCCGCTTCCCGCGGCTCGAGGACGGCGATCGCAGCGCTAGGGCTTGACCGACGACTCGATCTCGATGACTCCTGACGCACGCCCGTCGTAGATCACCTGCACCGACGCCCCGCGCTCGAGCCAGGCCAGAACCGTGCCGCCCGACACCTCGACCAGGCCGATGTTGACGTCGTAGACGCCATCGAGCAGCGGCAGCGCGCGCCACTCCACCTGCACCTTGTTCGTACCGGGCCGCAGCTCGACCAGGGCCGCCTGGGCGTCGTTGCGACTCACCAGGAGACCCGACCGCGTGAAGACCTCGGTGACGAGATTGGCCGTGGTCGCGTGGTCGCTGGTCACGTCCACCTCGAAGACGAGATCCTCGCCCCGCCGCACGTCGAAGGTCCCCGACGCGGTCGTGACACCCGTGATGTGGACCGCGGACGCGGCGGCGCGGCGATCGCCGCCGTCGCCGTGGAGGCGCTGGCGAAAGATGCGCAGAGCCTCGACGACGGAGTCATCAGCGATCTGCTGCCCGTGGTCGAGGACGATCGCGCGCTCGCACACGGCCCGGACCGTGTCGGCCTGATGCGTCACCAGCAGGATGGTCCGACCCTCGCGCTGGAACTGCCGGATCCGGTCGAGGCACTTGGCCTGAAAACGTTCATCCCCGACAGCCAGGACCTCGTCGACGACGAGGATCTCGGGAGCGACGTTCACGGCGACGGCGAAGGCCAATCGCACGTACATCCCGCTCGAGTAGAACTTGACCGGCGTGTCGATGAAGTGCTCGAGTTCGCTGAAGTCGACGATGTCGTCGAAGACGCTCTCGATCATCCGTCGCGAGAGTCCCAGCATCGAACCGTAGAGGTACACGTTGTCGCGGCCCGACAGCTCGGGCTGGAACCCCGCACCCAGTTCAAGCAGAGCGGCCAAGCTCCCGCGAAGGCGAATCTGCCCCGCCGACGGCTTCAGCACACCGCAGATGCATTTGAGGAGGGTTGACTTCCCCGATCCGTTATGCCCCATGATTCCCACCGTCTCGCCCTCACCAACCGTGAAGTTGACGTCGCGCAGGGCATCGAACACCTCGGTCGTTCCCGAGCGTGGGTGGAGCAGCCTCTCCTTGAGGGTCTGATGACGTTCGTGATGGATCTTGAACTGCTTGGCGACGCCCGCCACCTCGATGACGGCGTCCATCACAGCTCCGACTCGAAGTTGCCTTCGAGACGACCGAAGATGGCCAGTGCCAGGAGGAACACCACCACGGCCACGGCCAGCACGATGGCGTTCATCGTGGCGAAGGTCGAGATCGGCCACGACGGCAGCACGTGGAGCGCGGTGCCGGTCGTCGTCGACGTGACCACGGTCGACCCGTAGATCACGCGCTGGAAGGTCAAGATGATCGGCGTGATCGGGTTGACGAAGTACAGCGCCGTCAATCCGTGCCGGTGCAGGGGCGCCGCCAGGGAGTTCGCGTACGAGTACACCACGGGCGAGACCCAGAACCACAACTGGAGGAGAACGTCCATCAGGTGGCGCACGTCGCGCAAGTAGACGGTGACCGCCGACATCACGATGCCGAGCGCGGCGGCGAACAGCACCAGCGACACGAAGGCCATGGGCAGCAGCCACGCGAGGGACCACGGGACGTGGTGACCGATGAGCAGCACGAACGCCACGAGAACGGCGAACTGGATGACGAAGTAGAAGATGGCGGCGCCGACATTGCTGAGCGCCAGGATCTCACGGGGAAAGGACACCTTTTTGACCAGCCCCGCGCGGTCGACGATGACGCCCGTCGACGTGGAGACAGCGGTCTGGAACATCGTCCACACGACCAGTCCAGCGAACAGGTACACGACGAATCCGGGGATGCCGTTCTTGAGGAAGACCGAGAAAACGAGGTAATACGTCGCCAGGGTGAGCGCCGGCGACAGCATGGACCAGATCAGGCCGAGCGCCGAGCCCTTGTACTTGATGCGTATGTCCGAGACGATCAGTCCCCACAGAAGCTCGCGCCGCTCAACGAGGTTGCGCAGGCGCTGGCCCAGAGGCGTCCGAGCGCTGACGACGCGCACCGCGGACGACGTGACCCTCTCGTCCGGAGAGGTCGCCTCGTCCACTTAGGCCCGCGGAGAACCGGCGCGATCGATCACGGCGTCGATGAAGCCGTACTCGAGCGCCTCCTGCGCGGTGAACCAGCGGTCCCGATCCGAGTCGGCCTCGATGCGGTCGATGGGCTGGCCGGTGTGGAACGCGATGCGCTCGGCCAGCATCCGCTTGAGGTAGACGATCTGCTCGGCCTGGATCGCGATGTCCGACGCCTGCCCCTCCATTCCGCCCGCGGACGGCTGGTGCATCAAGATGCGGCTGTGCGGAAGAGCGAACCGCTTGCCCGGAGCACCCGCGCACAAGAGAACCTGCCCCATGGAGGCCGCCATGCCCAGGCAGATCGTACGGATGTCGCAGCTCACGTACTGCATGGTGTCGTAGATGGCCAAGCCGTCGGTGACAGATCCGCCCGGGGAATTGATGTAGAGGCTGATGTCCTTGTCCGCGTCCTCGGCCTCGAGCAAGAGGAGCTCGGCGCAGATGCGGTTCGCGGTGGCCTGATCGACCTGCGAGCCTAAGAAGACGATGCGTTCACGCAGCAGGCGCTGGTTGAGGTCGTTGGAACCAGAGGTCTCCACCGCAGCACGGATAGTCATGGCCTCAATCTACTGGACGCCCGCGTTCCACCTTTCGGACCAGGTCCGTCGTAGAGTGGACGCCGCGCGGGCGTGGCGGAATTGGCAGACGCGCTGGTTTTAGGTACCAGTTCTTCGGAGTGTGGGTTCGAGTCCCGCCGCCCGCACATTGTGATGTCTCAGAGTTCTTGGGACAGACGAACCCTCAGACCCTAACGCCGCGGGCCTGGTAGTCGCGCGAGGGGTCGAGGGTGAGGTGGCGGATCATCTCGCCGCTCTCGTCGATGACCCTCACGT
>JAKANY010000050.1 GCA_021823525.1 Actinomycetes bacterium | reverse complement strand
CCCCCACATCCCGACCGCACGTGCGCGGTCCGCCTGGTGTGGATAGGCGACTTGGAGTAGCGCGAGGGACGAGGGAACGGCGATCGCCGCACCAAGCCCCTGGACGAGACGGGCGACGATGAGCACGAGAGTCGACGGCGCCAGGCCGCATGCGAGCGAGCTCGCCGAAAAGAGCGCCAGCCCCCACAGGAACACCTGCTTCGCTCCTCGCCGATCCCCGAGGGCACCGGCCGACAGCAGGCATACGGCGAAGACCACGCTATAGCCGTCGACCACCCACTCCAGAGCCGACGTGGAAGCACCAAGGTCACGCGAGATCGCGGGCAGTGCAATGTTGACGACCGTGGTGTCCAAGATGACCATCCCGTAGCCGATGCAGGTGGCGAGCAGGACCCAACGAGAAGGGCCTCGCGCCGATCTGGCGAGCGCGCCTGGACGGTTCACCCCGTCTCCTGTGCCAACGAGGCTGCTCACGGCGTACAGAGCACCTCGCCGTGGGGGACGAAGAAGCAGGCGTCGCGCTCTGTCATCCACGCCCGCCATCCGGCCGCCAATCGCTCCAGGTCCGCCCGGCTCGCAAGGTGCTCGCCGATGGCTTCTTCGGCGAAACGTGACCGCGTCAGGCGCTCTGCCCACAGCTCCCCCCACCATTGGCGCTCCGCTGGGGCGGCGAAGCACCACATGCTCGCCGACACCTCGACGCGGGAGAAGCCCGCGGCATGTGCCCAGGCGCCGAGGTGACGCCCTGCGTCGGGTTCGCCCCCAGCGCTGCGGGCGACCGCGCGGTAGAGCGCCTGCCACTCGGTCATCGCCTCCGACGCCGGGTACCAGAACATCGCGCCGTAGTCACCATCGCGGCACGCGACGAGCCCACCGGATCGGCAGGCCCGCCGCATCTCGCTCAGCGCGGCGACCGGGTCGGCGAGGTGCTGGAGGACCTGGTGGGCGTGGACGACGTCGAAGCGCCCGCTCGCTGGCGCGAGGTCGTACACGTCGCCCACCTCGAAGGAGAGGTTCGCCCTCTCGCTCGCTCCGGGGGTCGATCGAGCCTGCTCGACGATGGCGGGCTCGGCGTCGATCCCGATGACCGTGCCGTCGGGCACTCGCTCGGCGAGGCCGACGGTGATCGTTCCCGGGCCGCAGCCGACGTCGAGCACCTCGGCGTCGGGTTGGAGCCGGGGCAACAGGTACGCGGCCGAGTTCTCGGCGGTGCGCTGGCAATGCGAGCGCAAGACGGCCTCGTGGTGGCCGTGCAGGTAGCGGTGGCTCGTCGGAGGGTTCGGCACGATCCCCATGTTCGGGCGTCCACGCTGGATAAGCAAAGAAGATTTAGAGCTGCCTAGTATAAGTTTTCTCATGGCCGATACCGAGCTTCTCCGAACGTTCCTTGCCATCTACCGGGCCGGCTCGCTGACCGACGCCGCCTACCACCGCGGCATCAGCCAGCCCGCAGCGAGCCAACACCTGGCCGCGCTGGAACGGGCGATCGGCACTCGACTGTTCGTCCGCGGACCGAACGGCGTCGTTCCGACCCAGCGAGCGCGCGAGCTCTACGCCGAGGTGACCGAGCCACTCGATGCGCTCGAGGCCGTCATCGGGGGTCTTCGGGGAGGAGCAACCTCGCCCCCCGATCCCCCAGTGCGCTTTGGCTCCAGCCCCGAGTACTTCAGCGCCGAGGTGCTCCCACGCCTGACGAACTGCGGCGTCGCCGTCACCGCGGTCTTCGGGAGCGACGTGGACCTGCTCGCCCTGCTGGACCACGGCGAGATCGATCTCGCCGTCACGAGCACCACCCCGTCTCGGCGCTCGCTGCGCTCCGCCCCCATCGGGACGAAGCGATTCATCCTCGTGACCGCCCCCCAGGCGGCCCCGACGCCACCGTTGCAGACGCTCCGCCAGCTTGCCGATTGGCTTCCCGGCCAACCGTGGGCGTCGTACAGCTTGGACCTCCCGATCACCCGCCGTTTCTGGCAGACGGTGCTCGAACGACCGTTCTCTGCACGCTCTCAGTTGGTCGCGCCCGACCTCAGGGCCGTCCTCAGAGCTGTCGAGCTCGGAATCGGGGTAAGCCTGCTGCCGACCTTCGTCTGCAACGAGCCACTCGCCGAAGGACGGGTCGTCGAGCCATTCGCCGTCGCGGACCTTGTCGAAGAAGAACCCTGGTTCGCGTGCACCCGCGTCGGTGAAGCACGTCGCGCAGCCGTCACGACGCTGCTGGCTGCGCTTGGGGACCGCCCCGCGTCCTCTCCCCCGAGCTCCGACAAGCCGAAGACGCCGCGACGTGCGGCCTCAGGGCCAGCGCGTCCCCACCGCGCATCTTGAGGAGGGTCGCCACCGCCCAGGCGCGGCGTTGAGTAGGGCAACTGCATGGGCATGCACTGGGCGTGCCTATGCAACGCTCCGCACCACCCCAACCTCGAACGCGAAACAGCAGCGTACGGGCCGCTCGCGCTCGCGCCACGCTGCCCATGCTGCATACGCAAGGGCTGAGTAGGTCCCCACAAACTGTCCCCATAAACACAGAAGCCGCCGACCAAACATGCTGGTCAGCGGCCTGTGCATACGCAACGAGGCGCGAGAGACGCCCGTACTTCGTGAGGTCTTCACGTTTGGGGTTGACCAGGTCGTTCGCGTCGTGATCGGCGGTTCACCCACGGGATAAGCGCCCACCGACCACACCCTGAGGCTCAGCGCCGCCGGGGAGTACGGGGATCGGCT
>JAKANY010000032.1 GCA_021823525.1 Actinomycetes bacterium | reverse complement strand
CCAGCCAGCGGTCCATGTCGCGCGGCGCCATCGCCCGACATTACCGCCAGGTAGGCTCGGCGGCACCGGCCGGAGAAAGGATCCCCATGACCGCTGTCATCGTGGACGTCGTGCGCACCCCGGGGGGCAAGCGCAACGGGAGCCTCCGCGGCTGGCACGCCGTGGACCTCGCCTCCGAGGCTCTGCGCGCCCTGGCCGAGCGCAACGACCTCGACCCCAGCCTCGTCGACGACGTGATCATGGGCTGCGTCTCCCAGACCGGCGAGCAGGCCTTCAACGTGGCGCGCAACGCCGTGCTCGCCGCCGGCTGGCCCGAGTCCGTGCCCGCCACGACCGTAGACCGGCAGTGCGGCTCGAGCCAGCAGGCGCTCCACTTCGCGGCCCAGGGCGTGATGGCCGGCGCCTACGACGTCGTGGTGGCCGCCGGCGTCGAGGTGATGACCCGCGTGCCGATGGGCTCGTCGATCGGCGAGGGCGCTGGCCAACCCTTCGGCCCCCGCGTCGCCGAGCGCTACGCGCCCGTGGGCGGCCTGCGCAATCAGGGGCTCGGTGCCGAGATGATCGCCGAGCGCTGGGACCTGAGCCGCGAGGACCTCGACGCGTTCAGCCTCGAGAGCCACCTCCGCGCCGCGCGGGCGACCGCCGAGGGCCGCTTCGAGAACGAGATCGTCCCGGTGGTGGTGCGCGACGACCAGGGCCAGGCGACCGACGCGGTCCTGCGCGTCGACGAGGGGATCCGCCCCGACACCTCCCTGGAGGCGCTGGGCGCGCTGCGCCCCGCCTTCGCCGAGGGTGGGCGCATCACCGCGGGGAACTCCTCGCAGATCACCGATGGCGCCTCGGCGGCCCTGGTGATGAGCGAGGAGCGCGCCGCCGCGCTCGGGCTGCGACCCCGCGCCCGCTTCCACGCCTTCGCCCTGGCCGGCGTGGACCCGGTGAGCATGCTCACCGGGCCGATCCCGGCCACCCGCAAGGTGCTGGCGCGCGCGGGGCTGTCGATGGACGACATCGATCTGGTGGAGATCAACGAGGCCTTCGCCCCGGTCGTGCTCGCCTGGCAGAAGGAGCTCCACGCCGACCTCGCGCGCGTGAACGTCAACGGCGGGGCCATCGCGCTGGGCCACCCGCTCGGCGCCTCGGGCACCAAGCTGATGGCGACCCTCCTCAACGAGCTCGAGCGCACCGGCGGGCGCTGGGGCCTCCAGACGATGTGCGAGGGCGGGGGGCTGGCCAACGCCACCGTGATCGAGCGGCTCGGCTGATCAGCGGTAGCGCGTGGCCAGGTAGAAGGCCGCGAACAGCGACACCAGTCCCAGCACCAGGTACCACGGCGAGGTCGAGCCGGGCAGCACCTGCAGGTAGTTGAGCACGATCACGAGCAGCCCGAAGATCAGCAGGTCGAGCAGCATCCACCCGTACCAGTGGGCCGAGTGCGTCGCGGTCGCCGGGCGGGGCGGCGTGTAGCGCCCCCGCTGCTCGGGGGCCATGTAGCGACCCATCGTCTTGCTCGTGCGCCGCTTGGCTCCGCGATCCGCCATGGCCGTCGATGCTAGCGAACGTCCGCAGCGCTCACGGACAGACCGTGACGTCGACGCTCGAGTTGTAGGGCGCCGAGATGCCCGGCCCGGGGTTCTGGCTGGTGATCTCGCCCGAGGTGCCCGGCGTGATGCAGTCGGTGGGCAGGGCGTCGGTGACCTGGCCGAGCGTCAGGCCCTGCGCTGACAGCGTCGAGGACGCCGCGGGCACGGTCTGGCCGATCACGTTGGGGACGACGACCTGGCAGACGCCCGAGGAGGTCACCAGCTCGATGGAGGTTCCCGCGGCGACCATCTGGCCCGCCGCGGGGACGGTGCGCAGCACCGAGCCGGTCGTCACCGTGTTCGAGCACGCCGACGACGTCGTCGAGCTCACCGACAGCCCGTACTGGCCCAGCGACGCCGCGGCCTGGATCGTCGTCTGGCCGCGCACGTCGGGCAGCGGGAACGTCGCGCCCGAGGCGAGCACGCTCACGGTGACGGTCGCGCCCTTGTGCGAGCTCGTGCCCCCGACCGGCGTCTGGGTCAGGATCGTATTGGGCGCGCCGGCGCTCGGTGCGCTCTGGACCTGGTCGACCTTGACCACGAATCCGAGCTGCTGGAGCGCTCCGAGGGCGACCGAGAGCTGCTTGCCCGTCTCGTCGGGAACGGTGACCACGACCGGGGCCGGGCCCTGGCTCACGGTCAGCGTGATCACGGCCCCCTTCTTCACGCTCTTGCCCGCCTTGGGGACGGTGGCGATGACCGTGCCGTTGGCCTGCGAGGCGTGGACCAGAGTGGTCGTGCCCACCACGAGGTTGTCGGCGATGAGGGTGGCCGAGGCCGTCGTGACGTCCTGGCCCACGACGTTGGGCACGGCCAGCGTCGCGGGCGCGGCGCTCAGGCGCAGGTAGGCGAAGCCCCCGCCGGCGAGCAGGATCAGCACGATGATCGCGATCACCAGCCCGGCCACGCCGCTGCGCGGCTCGCGCCGGCGGGGCTCGGCGCGCGTGGCCACCGGCACGGCCTGGGTCCGCTCGGCGGGCGCGATGGCGCTGACCGAGCGGGTCACGTCGGCCCCGAAGTACGACCCGTCGCGGGCCGCGGCGTGCACCGGCTGGCCCTCGGTGAAACGCATCAGGTCGGCGCGCAGCTCGTCGGCGCTCTGGTAGCGCTCGGCGGGCGACTTGGCCAGCGCGACCATGATGATGGCCTCCAGGTCCGGCGGGACGGTGGTCGAGAACTCCGAGGGCGGCGGCACCGTCGAGTGGACGTGCTGGCTCGAGACCGCGACCGGTGTGTCCCCCACGAAGGGAGGGCGGCCCACCAGCAACTCGTAGAGCACCACGCCCAGCGAGTACACGTCGCTGCGCCCGTCGACCGCCGCGCCCTCGGCCTGCTCGGGCGAGAAGTAGGTGGCGGTGCCCATGACCGAGCCGGCCTCCGCCAGATGGTCCTCGCTGGCCACGGCCTGGGCGATGCCGAAGTCGGTGACCTTGACCTGCCCGTCGGGCGTGATGAGGACGTTGCCGGGCTTGATATCGCGGTGGACCACGCCGCTGCGGTGCGCGTAGCCCAGGGCCGCCGCCACCTGCGCAGTGATCTGGGCCGCCCGCGAGGCCGTCAGCTGGTGCGTGCGCCGCAGCATCTCGGCCAGCGACGTCCCCTCGACGAGCTCCATGACGATGAAGTAGGTCTCGCCGTCCTGGCCCCAGTCGAAGACCGGGACGATGTTGGGGTGCGAGAGGTTGGCGGCCGCCTGAGCCTCCCGGCGGAAGCGCTCGACGAAGGTGGCGTCCACCGACAGCTCGGAGTAGAGGATCTTGAGCGCCACCGCCCGGTTGAGCAGCAGATCCTGGGCGCGGTACACGAGCGCCATGCCGCCGCGAGCGATCAGGTGCGTGACCTGGTACCGATTGGAGTACACGCGCTGCTCGGTCACCGCCTCCATACCCGCCCTAGCCTACGCCGTGAGGCCCGGCCGCCGACCCCGTCACGCCGGGCACGTCGTGGACGTGCCCGCCGCGGGGTGGCCGGACTGGAGCGACAAGGCACCCTCGATGAGACACTTCATGACCGGTCCGGCGATCGACGCCCCGGTCGCCGACGTGAGCTGGTAGGGCAGGGTCACCGCCACGGCCACCGTCGGGTCGGTCGCCGGCGCGAAGGCGATCATCCAGTCGTCGGTGTTCTGGACCGAGTTGCCCACCTGCGAGGTCCCCGTCTTGGCCGCGACGTCCGCCCACGACGGGAAGATGCCCGCCGCCGTGCCGTAGCGGGCGACGTCCTGCATGAGCGGGACGATCACCGCCGCCTGGGTCGCGCTGAGCGGCTCACGCCACACGGTGTCCTGGTAGCGCTTGACCATCGACCCGTCGGGTGCGCTGATGTAGGAGAGGAGGTGCGGGGACATGATCTTGCCCTGGTCGGCGATCGCGGCGGCCACCAGCGCCATCTGCAGGGCGGTCGCCCGCACGTTCTGCTGGCCGATCGCCGAGTAGGCCAGGCCGGGGACGTCGTAGGTGAACGACGCGGCTGACGGGAACGAGCTGGCCTGCACCCCGGGCAGGTCGAGCGGCGGGACGCTGTTGAAGCCGAACGACTCGGCCGTCGTGGTGAGGATGTTGCCCCCGAGGTCCAGGCCGATCTTGGCGTAGCCCTGGTCGCACGAGGGCGGCAGCATCTGGGCGATCGTGCCGCCGCAGGGGACGAACGCGTAGTTCGACAGCGTCTTGTTCGAGTCGGGGAGATGGATGGTCGCCAGCACCGGGAAGCTCACGTTGAGCAGACTCGGCTTGCGCACCACCACGGCGGTGGTCGTGACGATCTTGAAGGTCGAGCCCGGGGGGAACGTCTGCTGGGTCGCGACGAGCCCGAGCGGCGGGAAGCCCTCGGCGTCGTTGGTGACGTCCTTCTTCCAGGCTCGCTCGGCGACCGGGAAGGACGACGAGGTCAGCGGCGCCGGGTTGTAGGTGGGGTTGGAGTACATGGCCAGCACGGCACCGGTGCGCGGATCGAGCACGACGGCCGCGCCGTTGCGCCCGGCCAGCGCGTGGGCGGCGACACGCTGGAGCTGGGGCTCGAGCGTCAGGGTCACCGAGTCGGCCGCGCTCGTGGGGGCCAGCACCTGGGCCAGGCTCTTGGCCGGCTGCGCGTGGGCCACCAGGTACGAGTCGTACTCGGCCTCGAGCGCCCAGGTACCGTAGGACGGGGATGCGAAGCCCACCACCCCCGAGGTCAGCGCGCCGAAGGGGTAGACCCGGCGCCACCGGTAGTAGCCGCTGGTCGCCGGCACCGACTCGGCCAGAATCGACCCGTCGGCCGCGACGATCTCGCCCCGTGGGTACTGCAGACCCGCCTGCGTGTTGCGCGGGTTCAGCACCGAGGCGTCGAGCCCCGGCGCCCGCACGTACTGGACGTTGACGGCCTGCGCGGCGAGGATGGCGAAGAGCACCAGCAGCCCGATGGCCAGGACCTGGAGGCGGCGCGCCACGGCTCAGCCCTTCCCGCTCGCGACAGTGGTCGTGGTCGTCGACGTCGTGGTCGACCCCACCACCGTGGTTGTCGTGGTCGCCGTCGCCACGCTGGACCGCGAGAGGTGCCACGCGTGGTTGAGGTAGGCCGCGTAGTTGAGCGCCGCGTCGAGGGAGGGCTCGGCGATCGTCGAGGCCAGGGCTCGCTGGTCCACCGGGCGCAGGTGGGCGGTGGGGTAGGTCGTCTCGAGGATCCGGCGCGGGTGGAACCACAGCACGCCCGAGGGCTGGCCCTGGTAGACGGTGATGACGCCGCGGTCCCCGGCCAGGTAGTAGCTGGCGTACGCGTACCAGTGGAAGACCGCCACGACGCCCGCGGCCACCGCGCCGAGCAGCAGCACGGCGCCGACCGAGCGCCACGTGACCCGTCGCATCCGCCGGCGCCGACGCGCCCGGGGCTGCTGGCCCTCCGGCGCTGTGGCGACGGTGCGGTGGATGGGGTGCGCGGCCTCGTCGACCTCGTCGAACTCGAGCAGCACGACCGAGATGTTGTCGTGCCCGCCCGCCTCGCGCGCCGCGCTCACCAGAGACGCGGCCGCATCCTCGAGGGGCATGGGCGGGCTGGCGAGCGTGGCCAGGCGGTCGGCGTCGAGCTCGTTGGTCAGGCCGTCGCTGCACAGCAGGATGCGATCGCCCGGCTGCGCGGCGACCGAATCCAGGTCGACCTCCACCACGGCGCCCACGCCCAGCACGCGGGTCAACTGGTGTCGACGCGGATGCACCGCCGCCTCCTCGGGGGTGAGGCGTCCCATGCGGACCCACTCCTCCACCACGCTGTGGTCCCGGCTGAGCAGGCGCAGCGCACCGTCGCGCAGCTGGTAGGCACGCGAGTCGCCGACGTTGCAGATCGTGGGCACCACGCGGCCGTTCCCGTCGGCCGTGAGGGCCATCGCGATCAGCGTCGTCCCCATGCCGGCGTGGTCGGGATCGACGCGTGCGTCGGTGTGGACGGCGGCGTTCGCCGCCTGGACCGCCCGCACGAGCCCGTCGACCGACTCGTCAGCGTGGAACGCGGGGACCAGCGTCGCGACCGCCATCGCCGAGGCGACCTCGCCCGCGGCGTGGCCGCCCATGCCGTCGGCCACCACGGCCATCGTCGCGTCGGCGTGCACCGCGTCTTCGTTGGTGGCGCGCACCAGGCCGCGGTCCGTGCCCACGGCGAAGCGCCAGCGCGTCACCGCACCACCTCGAGCAGCACGCCCCCCGCGCGCACCCGGTCGCCGCGGGACAGGTCGACGCGCCCTCGCACGGGACGGTCGTTGACGAAGGTTCCGTTGGTCGAGTTGAGGTCCTCGATGCTGAGGTCCCCGTCGGTGCTGGCGAATCGCGCGTGGCGCGTCGACAGGTACGAGTCGCTGATCGCGATGTCGCAGTCCGTGCCCCGGCCGAGGACCAGTGCGCCCTCGACGTCGACTCGCTCTCCGGCACGCTCGCGCGGCTCGATGAACTCGAGGGCCAGCGGTCCCCGACGGCGACCGCGCTCCCGCTCGCCCACGGGCCGCGCCTGGACCGAGGCGACGCGAAGGACCCGCAGGAAGAACAGCAGGACCACGACCATGACCAGCAGCTGAAGCGGTCGGATCACCGCCGCGTAGTTCGTCGACGCGAGCGTCAAACGAGCTCGATCCGCAGGTGGATCGGCCCGATCGTCACGTCGTCACGCGGCGACAGCGAGACGGCGCTGACGCGATGACCGTTGACGAAGGTGCCGTTGGTCGACTGCAGATCTCGTACGGCGACGCCCTCGGTCGTGCGCCAGAACTCGGCGTGCTGGCGCGAGACGTTCACGTCATTGATCACCACACCCGCCGCGGGGCTGCGGCCCACCACCAGGGGCCTCTCGCTCACCACGAAGGACCGTCCATCGTCGAGCAGCAGACGCGGCTCGCGGTCGCCGCCCACGAACGTGGCCTCGACGGCGACGTCCCCCACGTGAAGGTCGTCGTCGATGAAGACGTGGATGGCGACGGGCCCCACGAAGTTGTAGCCCTCGGCGAGCGCGTGCTGGCGCACCGTCTCCTCGAGCTCGCGGACCAGCTCGCTCTGGAATCCGTCGAATCGCGCGGCGTCGTGGGGCCCCAGCCAGACGCGCACGTCGTTGGCGGCCAGGGGTCCGTCGGTCGAGAGCTGGCGCGTCAGGTCGATCTCGCGCACGATGCGCGCCCCGATCTCGACGGGCTGCAGACCGCTCTTGAACGATCGGGAGAACGTGCGTTCGAAGAGCCGCTCGAGGCGATTCTCCACGGCTCGTAGAACCATAGGCCATCATCGTACTGGGGAGAACTGCTCGCCACAGGGCGTCGCCGGGACTCCCCGACGTCGACTAGGGTTGACGGGTCCACGGGCGAGTGGCGAAATAGGCAGACGCGCAGGCTTCAGGTGCCTGTGTTCGAAAGGACGTGCGGGTTCAAGTCCCGCCTCGCCCACCACGCGACGGACTTCGGGCGGATCGCTCCGGGCCGCTGGCCCGCCCCCGCGCTCGGGCGACCTCCAGTTCCGTGCGCGGTGCGGGATCGTCCGTCGACGCACGTCTCTCCGGGCGGCGCCCTCGGGGTCCGATCTGAGTCAGTGCCTGCGCCCCGCCACATCCTCGACGCCGCCCGACCCTGGTATACGGTGGGCGCCGGACCGTTCGAGGCGTCGATGTGAGCAGTCGCCGGGACCCTGCGACCCGATAGGGGTACACCACGAGAGGCGAGAGATCGAGGCGGGGACACCAGGAGCCCGGCCCCAACCCCTCCCTCACCTGGGCGGCCCTGGTCGGCGACGAGCTGACGCGCGTGCTCGCTCGACACGGCAGCGAGGCGGGGCATTTCTCCGTCCTCGGACCCGACCCGTGGCAGGTGATCTGGAACGACGATCACTCGGGTTTCGTCTCCTTCCTCGACGCTCGGCACTGCCTCGTCTCGTGGCGCTCGCCGGTGGCCGCGGAGTCGCAGCAGGCCGACCTGATCGCTCGCCTGCTCGCACACGCGCGCGCGGTGAACAAACCGCTCTTCGCCATGCCCGTCAACGAGACGACGGCCGACGCGGCGGTCGCCCTGGGCATGCGCGCCACCTGGATCGGCACCGAGTGCCTCATTGACCTGCGCCAGTGGTCGCTTCAGGGCGGGCGACGCCAGAAGGTCCGGTGGGCGCGGAGCCACGCGGACCGGCTCGGGTACTCGTGGCGCGAGGCGCGCCCATTGGCGGTGCGGGCGGACTTCGAAGGACTCCAGCGCGTCGAGGAGCGTTGGAAGCAGGAGCGGCGTGAGCGACGCACGGACTCGTTCCTGCGCAACGAGTTCACCGAGCTCGCCCACCTGCGTCGCTACTTCGTGTGTGACGGACCGACCGGGCTGGTCTCCTCCATCACCTGCACGCCCGTGAACGACTCGACCTGGTACCTCCAGGACCCCGTTCGCGACGCCAGCGCGCCACGGGGGGCATTGGAGGGCGCGATGGCCCTCGCCCTCGACGTCTTCCGCGATGAGGGGTTCGCGTGGGCATCGAACGGCCCGCTCCCGTTCTGGCGACCCGACGGCGTCGCCGATCGCCCACACCCGCTCGGTCCCCTGGGCGACCGGGTGCTCAACTACTTCGATCGGCGATACCGATTCGCGCGCATCAACCAATTTCGCTCGAAGTTCGTCCCCGATCTCACGTGGCCGGTGTTCGTCGTGCGCTCCCACCGGTTCGTGACCCCGCGAACCGTCGGTTCCCTCGTGCGCGTCTTGACCCGAGCCATCGACTGAGCGAACCCGGCTCGCGGGGCGTCGACGCCCCGCCGCGTCAGCGCTCCCTGGCCGCCCGGGCCCCTCGCCTTCTCGCTGCGTGAGCCAGCTCCCGCTCCCCGTAGCTGGTGTCCGGCTGGTTGATGGTGACGCCCGGCGTCGCGATGGCGTCGATCTGGTCGAGTACCCCATCCGTCAGGACGGCGCTCCCACCAGGCAGCTGCGACTCGAGCTGTTCCAGGGTTCGCGGCCCGATGATGGCTGACGTCACACCCGGGTGCTGGAGCACGAACGCGATCGCCATCTCGATCATCGACAGGCCGGCCGCCTCCGCGACCGGGGCGAGCCGCTCGACCACCTCGAGCTTGCGCTGGTTCCCCGGCAACGCCATGTCGAAGCGCGCGGCCAGGCGCTGGCGGGCCGGCGACGTCGGGGACGAGTCCTTGGTCCACGAACCCGACAGCCAGCCACCCGCGAGCGGGCTGTAGGTCAGCGTCCCCATGCCGTGACGCTGCGTCGTGGGCAGGATGTCCATCTCGATCTCGCGAGCCAGGATCGAGTACGAGGGCTGTTCCGTGACGAACCGCTGGGACCCCTGCCGACTGGCCGCCCACTGGGCTTCGACGATCTGGCTCGCCGAGAAGGCCGAGGAGCCGAGGTAGCGGATCTTGCCCTGGTGTACGAGGTCGCTGAGCGCGCCGAGCGTCTCGTCGATGTCCACGGTCGGGTCGGGGCGGTGCATCTGGTAGAGGTCGATGTAGTCGGTGCCCAGTCGTCGCAGCGAGTCCTCGACAGCCCGCATCACCCAGCGGCGCGAGCCGCCGCGCCGGTTCGGGTCGTCGCCCATCGGCAGGAAGAACTTGGTGGCCAGGACGACGCCGTCGCGGCGGCCCTTCAGGGCCTGCCCGACGATCTCCTCCGACTCGCCGTCGCTGTAGACGTCGGCGGTGTCGAGGAAGTTGATGCCCGCGTCAAGGGCTCGATGAATGATCTGGATCGACGCGTGCCGGTCCTTGTTTCCCCAGGCGCCGAACATCATCGCGCCCAGGCACAGCGAGCTGACCGAGACGCCGGTCCGCCCCAGTATGCGCTGTTCCATCTTCTTCCTCCTCGTGCCGTTGTGACGTTGGTAGGCGGTGAAGCGCCCGGAGCGACGCACCCGGCTCCGGTGGTGATTCGCTCAGGCTTCGGGGACCACGACGTCCCACGTGGACGGGTCCACCGCGTCGGGATCGGGCCCGCCCCGTCGCCCCGTGTCGAGCGCATCCAGGCGAGACAGGTCCTCAGGGCTCAGCGCGAAGTCGAGGATGTCGAAGTTCTCGGCGATGCGGCCGGGGTGGGTCGACTTGGGAATGGCCGAGCGCCCCTGCTGGAGGTGCCAGCGCAGCAGGACTTGCGCCGGGCTCTTGGCGACTCTCGCGGCGATGTCCTGGACGGTGCGGTCGTCCAGGACGCTCCGGCGGTCCTCGCCGTAGCCCGGATAGAACGTGATGCCCCCGATCGGTGACCAGGCCTGGGTCAGGATGCCGCGACGGGTGTCAGCGGCCTGGACGGCTGGCTGGGTGAAGTAGGGGTGCAGCTCGACCTGGTTGACCGCCGGGACGACGCTCGCCGACTCCAGGAGGGCGTCCAGATGGTGCGGCAGGAAGTTGCTCACGCCGATGGCCCGGACACGACCATCGGCCAGCAGCCGCTCGAGCGCGCGGTAGGCCTCGCGCGTCCGTGCGAAGTGCTGGGGCATCGGCTGGTGCAGGATCAGCAGGTCGATGACGTCCACCCCGAGCTTGGCCGCGCTCGTGTCGAAGGCGTGCAGCGTCTGCTCGTAGCCGTAGTCGGACACCCAGACCTTGGTCTCGAGGAAGACGTCCTCGCGCGCGAGGCCAGAGCGTCGCCAGCCTTCGCCGACGCCCTGCTCGTTGCGGTAGGCGGCCGCGGTGTCGATATGCCGGTAGCCGGTCGCGAGCGCGGTCTCGACCGCGGCCGCCGTCGCCCCGGGCGGTGTCTGGAAGACCCCGAAGCCGCGCAGTGGCATCACGACGCCGTTGTTGAGGGCGATGATCGCCTCGGCGCTCACGAGCGGGACTCTGGGCGGTGGGCCGCCGCGTTGTACTCGTCGTCCGCGACGTGTTCCAGCCACGTGACGACCTGTCCCTGGTCATCGGCCTGTTGCAGGGCGACGTGCGCCATGAATCGCTCCGGCGTCGCGCCGTGCCAGTGCTCCTCACCGGGCTCGATGAAGATCACGTCACCGGGTCGGATCTCCTGCACGCCGCCGCGGCGCGTCGCGACCAGTCCGATCCCGTCGGTCACGTAGAGAGTTTGGCCCTTGGGGTGGCGGTGCCACGCCGTGCGGGCACCCGGGGTGAAGCGGACGTGGCCGCAGCCGATCGCCGTCTGCTCGTCCGGGTTGCGCACGCCGTCGATGTAGACGGTGCCCGTGAACCAGTCGCTCGGGCCGACTGCGGTGTGGCCACCGCTCCTCGTGTACTTCATGTTCGTCCTCCGTCTCTCGTTAGCGGTCTCGCTCGGGCGTCAGCAGCACCTTGATCGCGCGGCGCTGGTCCATGGCCTCGTAGCCCTCGGCCGCTCGATCGAGCGGCAACGTCACGTCGAAGACCTTGCCCGGGTTGATGGTGCGGTCCCAGATGCGTGCGAGGAGCTCGGGCAGGAATCGCCGCACGGGTGCCGGTCCTCCGTGCAGGTGGACACCGGTGCTGAACAGCAGGCTGCCCGGAATGCTGACGTCGTGGGAGACGCCGACGAATCCGACGTGGCCGCCCGAGCGCGCCGAGTGGATCGCCTGCATCATGGCTTCCTGCGTGCCGACGGCTTCGATCACGCTGTGCGCACCGAGGCCCCCGGTCATCTCCCGGACGCGCTGGGCGCCGGCGTCGCCCCGCTCCTCGATGATGTCCGTGGCGCCGAACTCGCGCGCCAGCGCCTGACGATCCGCGTGGCGGCTCGAGACGATGATGCGATCGGCACCGAGCCGCGAGGCGGCGAGCACCCCGAGGAGGCCAACCGCGCCGTCACCGACGACGGCCACGGTCTTGCCGGGCCCCGCCTCGGCGGCGACGGCGGCGAACCAGCCCGTGCCCAGAACGTCCGAGGCGGCGAGCAGGGACGGGACGAGGTTGGCGTCGGGCTGGCCGGGTGTCGCCACCAGGGTCCCGTCGGCCAACGGGACGCGAGCGAACTCCGCCTGGGTGCCGATCGATCCCATGATCGTGCGGTGGACGCAGTGGGACTGGTAGCCCGCCCGACAGATCTCGCAGGTGTTGTCGGTCGCCCAGAACGACCCGACGACGAAGTCGCCGACCTTGACGGTCCGGACGTCGGGCCCGACGTCCTGGACGACACCGACGTACTCGTGCCCCATGACCTGGTGATCGACGTCCTGGACGCCGCGGTAGGGCCACAGGTCGGACCCGCAGATACACGTCGCCGTCACCCGGATGATCGCGTCGGTCGGCTCGAGGATGGTGGGGTCGTCGCGGTCCTCGACGACCACGTCGCCGGGCTTGGTCATCACGACTTGGCGCATGATGGCGCTCCTTTCGTTGGGGGTTCATCGCAGTTCCGGTGGCTGGACGGACTCGGGCGGAGCCCACCTTGTCGCCGGTGGCGCTACGACGCCGGATTGAGCTGCTTGACGAGCGCGCGGGCCTCGACCGCGAGTCGCTCGGCCTGCGCGTCGTCGCCGGCGGCGGCCGCGCGCCAGTACGCGATCTTGATTGAGATGTACTGCTGGCGAACCGCGATCTGGCGCGCTTCGATGGCGAGTCGATCCGCCCGTTCCGTGAGCAGCGCGATCTGCTCCTCGGCGGCAGCGACTCCGAGGCCACCGTTCTCGACGTAGCGCCGCATGTTGCTCACCGACATGCCGGTCGCGGCCAAGCACGCGACGCCCACGAGGAGGTTCATGTCCCGGTCGGTGTAGACCCGATGCCCGCTGCTCTCCCCACGGCCGATGGGCGCGATCACCCCGATCGACTCGTAGTAGCGCAGCGTGCTGGCGGGAAGGCCCGTGAGCGCCGCCGCCTCCTTGATCGTGTACGTGTGCTCGGTGGTCGTCGCGGTCACGACATCCAGTGTAAGAACTTAAAGTACTTTAAGTCAAGACGCCAGCGGGCGCCCCGCGGGGCCGGCCGGGTCAGCCGCGCACTGGTGGCGAGAGGTGATCTCCCGAGGTCTTGGGCGGGCCACGTCCCTCCGAGACGCATCTGCCGCGCGCCGACCACCCGGGGGGGATCCGTGAGGACCCCGGCGACGCCCGCCACGGCGATCTGGGTGCACCTAGGCATCGACGAGGAGTCGCAGCGCGACGGCCGCGAGCACGCCCGCCGTCGCCACGTCGAGCGTGCGCCACGCCTTGGGTCGGGAGAACCACGGACGCAGCAGCCCGGCACCGTACCCGATGGCGACGAACCAGATCGTCGAGGCGACGACCGAGCCCAGTCCCACGACGAGGTGCTGGGGCGGATCGGCGTTGGCCGCTGAGCCGACCACGACGACCGTGTCGAGGTACGCGGCGGGATTGAGCCACGTGAAGGCCAGCGCGGCGGCGGCGATCCCGGTCGTCGAGGCCGACGTGGCGCCCACCGCCGAGCTCGCTGCGCCGCGACGGGCACGACGAAGCG
>JAKANY010000002.1 GCA_021823525.1 Actinomycetes bacterium | reverse complement strand
CCTCGTCGGTCTCGACCAGCTGGGTCGAGCGCGAGCGGCTGACGGTCGCCGAGGTGGCCACCGGACGGCCGGGCTACGCCCTGGGACTCGGTGCCGACAAGTCGCTGGGATGGATCCAGCTCACCCCCGCTCACCGCGACGCGCGGTTTCGCGACACCGGGGCTCAGCGCAGATCGAGGGCGCGCGACGACGAGCGCGCGGTGCGCGCCCGCTGAGCGCCGTCGGCCACATCGACCTCGAGCTCGCGGCCCCGCCCGACGGTCCGGCGCGCCTCCGCCACGGTGAGGGGGCGGCGAGGGCGCCCGCGCTCGTAGCGCAGCATCGGGTGCACCCGATCGATCGCCTCGTCGATCTCGTCGGGCCGCGCGCCGTAGGGCGACGCGTCGGCCCACGCGCGCACGAGGTCGCTCCGGTGGATCGTCAGCGCGCCTTCGAATGCGGCGGCGTAGGCGTGAGGGTCGAAGTCACGCTCCGTCGGAGGCGACACCAACGCAATCGGCGTCATGCGCTGCAGGTCGTCGCGCCAGTGTCCGAGCGCCCCGGACCGCGTCCAGTGGTGCTTGGGCAGGCGCTCGTCCTCGTGGCCGGGCCACAGTGCCCGGTAGCCCTCGTCGAGGTCGCTCACGTGCTCGTGCCCGCGCTGACTCCACACGCGCCACGTCGTGGCCAATTTGACCTCCTCGCGCAAGGCCGCGCGGTAGAGGGCGTCGGCCGCCGGCAGGTGCGTGCGCAGGGCTTGGCCGTCCAGGACGCCCGCGTGACCGTCGGGACGGGCTCCCACGAGCACGTGATCGTGGAGATGGGGTTCACCGGCGCGATTGATGCCGTGGGTGAAGCTCACCACGGCTGACCAGGACGCGGGCGCCCCGAAGCGCTCCCCCCATCGGGTGGTGGGCACGACGAGCGCCCGGCGCTCCAGGTAGGAGAGCGCGGCGCCGACGCTCGCCCGCTGGGCTGCGACCAGGGCGGGCCCGGCCGCCGGATCGACGGCGAGCAGGATCGACACCGCGCGGGGCGCCGCGAACACCAGGTCGTAGCCCGTGATGCCCGAGCGCGCGGAGGTCTGCAGGACGCGGCCGACGTCGTCCTCGCGGTGCACGTCACCACCACCTCGCCACCACCATCCCGCGTCGGCCCGGCAGCCTTCGAGCTCGCCTCCGCCATCGCGCACCAGGTACGCGACGTCGCGCGTTCGGCGCACCAGAAGTCGGATCAGGACTCACCACCCCCGACCCCAACGGTCGGACTACGCCAGCGTGCGGTCGATGCGACCCGCCAGGTCGTGTCCGGCCGAGCGGTAGCGCGGCGTCACCACGACGGCGCCAGCGCCCGCCTCGAGCATCAGCTGGTCGAGGAACGCGTCGTTGGCGACACGGAAGCGCACGACGTGCCGTCCATCGCCGAGCGCGTGCCACTGCGCGCGCGGGAGCGTCTCGAACAGCCACCGCGACGCGGCCTCGACGACGACGTCCACGTCCTCGCCAACGTCGCCGACCTGCGTAAGCCAATTGGTGACCTCGTCGGAGGGACGCGGGACATCGGCGGGCGAGCGTGCGAGGATGTCGACGATCCGGTCGACGCGGAAGGTCCGCCACCCATCGTGGGTCAGGCAGTACGCGCGCACGTACGTGTAGCCGTTGAGCACGCGCATCTCGCGAGGCTCGATCGTGCGATCGGTCGTCTCACCGGTCGTGCCCGAGGTGTAGCGGATCTTCAGCCGCTCGTGGGCGTCCAGCGCGTCGTGCACCTGCCCTCGAACCTCGTCGGGGACCATCTCGTCCATCTGCACCCAGCCCTCGGCGACCTTCTCGATCTTGTCCACGACGGCGCGCATCACGGGGTCGTCGTGCACCGCCAGCGCCTCGCGCACGGCGATGTTCACCTCGAACAGGTCGCGCCAGCTCAGCGCGGGCAGGGCGCTGGCGTCGTCGGCGAACTCCTCGGTGTGGTACAGCGCGTCCTGCGTGTCCTCGTGCTCCCAGTCGTCGCACTCCTTGATGACGTGGGCGGGGAACCCGTAGCGCCCCCGCAGCGGCTCGAAGGTCACCAGGCGGTCCATGATGTGGCGCACGACGTCGCTGGGCAGTCCCGAGCGCTGCGCGAGAGCGCTGAGCCGCAGTCCCCCGTCGCTGAGGTGCACCATGTGCAGCAGTCGCAGCGCCTGGCCGAGCGTGCTGTCGGCGGTCGGTGCGTCGAAGGTCAGCCCCTCGAGCGACGGGACCGGACCGACGTTGACGTCGCCGAGCCAGTCGTGGAGCGCGCCCCGCAGCACCTTGGGACCCAGGACGCGGACGCGGTCGCCCGCACGCAAGGCGAAGCGCAGCGCCGCGCGAAGGCTCTCGAAGTTGAGCGTCACCCGCACGGCCGTCCCCCGCATCGGTGTCACCTCCGCCGCCGGGTACTGGCGCGCCAGCAGGCGCGCCGAGCTCTCGGAGGCGGCGAACTCGGCGCGTACCGGGCGAGGTGCCGGCCCGAACTCCGGACGCCAGGCGCGCGCCACGGCCAGGGCCTCGTCGTCCACGTCGAAGCGCTCGTCGGTGACGTAGGGCATCGACGTCATGCGCGAAAGTCGGAAGCCCTTGACCTGCTCGGTCCCGCGCACGCGAGCGACCAGGTAGACGACCCCGTGGAACAGGTCGAGGACGAGGGGCTCGACGACGCGAGGTCGCAGGGACGACGAGTGGTAGTCGAAGCGCACGACCCGGCGCAGGCGCACGCCTCGGAGGATCGGGTTGAGGTACGTGGAGTCCTCGAGCCCGCTGTCGGCACCGGGCCCCTCGTTGAACAGACTGAAGGCCCCCGAGGCGCCGAAGCCGTACAGGCGCAGCGCGAGCTGAATCACCCGGCGTTCCTCGTCGGTCCAGGTCAGCGCGGGCGCCATCACGCTCTCGGCATCGATCCAGTAGCCAATGGTGCCGTCGTCGGACGCGCCCGTCTCGATCTGCCAGCCCAGCTCACGGATGCGTGCCTTGTCGCGCTCGAACTTCTGGCGCACGGCCACCGGGGCCCCCTCGTAGGCGTGCACCTTCCGGGGCACCCGGCCACGCTGGGGGTACTCGTCGATCAGCAGCTCGTTGACGATGGTCTCCTGGGACAACGGCCGGGTTCGCGATGCGCTCTGCAAGAGCAGGGTGAGCGCGACGAGGCGTTCGCGGCTCTCTTCGACCCCGGAGCGAACCGTCACGGACGCCCCCGCTCGCCGCGCGTGGAGCACCCGCTCACGCCGGCTCGGCCTCGTCGTCGCGGCGCCAGAGACCCGAGCGCCCGCCCGACTTCTCCCAGAGCGCCACGTCGCACACGACCATCGTCCGATCGATCGACTTGCACATGTCGTAGATGGTCAGGGCGGCCGCGGTCACCGCGACCAGCGCCTCCATCTCCACCCCCGTACGATCGACCGCGTCGACGCTGACCTCGACGCCGATGTCCGCGTCACCGATGGTGAAGTTCACGTAGACGTTCCCCACCAGGACCGGGTGCGCCATGGGCAGCAGCAGGGCCGCCTGCTTGGCGGCCTGGATCCCCGCCACGCGAGCGGTGGCCAGGACGTCGCCCTTGCCGACCTCGTTGGACGCGACGGCTGCCGTGGTCGTGGGCAGCATGCTCACGCGCCCGCGCGCCATCGCCCGCCGCACCGTGGCGTCACCGGGGCTCAGGTCGCGGGGCAGTGGGCCCTCGCGCGGCAGCCGGCGAGCCTGGGCGAAGTCGTCCACGGCGCCATGCTACCGAGCCCGATCCGACCTTCGAGGGGGCCGGTAGACTGGCGGGGACGTTGCCTGATCCAGGAGTCCAGTTCGATGCCGACCTACGAGTATGAGTGCGAACAGTGCCGCGATCGATTCGAGCTGGTACGCGGCTTCTCCGAGCCCGAGCTGACGCAGTGCCCTCGATGCGGAGGACCGGTGCGCAAGGTGATCTCGGCCGTGGGCATCGTGTTCAAGGGCAGCGGCTTCTACAAGACCGACAGTCGCAAGACCTCGTCGAGCTCGTCCTCGGACTGAGCGCGCCACCCATCCACGGGCACGTCGGGGACGGTACCGACCGGTAGTGTGGTTCCGGTGCTTCTGCCGTCAATCCAGTCCCCGGATGACCTGCGCGGGCTCTCCTACGCGGACCTGAACCAGTTGAGCGCGGAGATCCGAACGCTGATCATCGACACGGTCACCTCCACGGGCGGCCATCTCGGCTCCAACCTGGGCGTCGTCGAGCTCACGATCGCACTGCATCGCGTCTTCGACTCGCCCCACGACGTCCTGCTCTTCGACACGGGTCACCAGGCCTACGTGCACAAGATCCTGACCGGTCGCCAGCCCGACTTCGCGCGCCTGCGCCAGCGCGGCGGGCTCTCGGGCTACCCCAATCGCGCCGAGAGCCCCCACGACTGGATCGAGTCCTCTCACGCCTCGACCGCGCTGTCGTACGCGCACGGCATGTCGGTCGCCCTGGAGCGCCAGCACCAGCTCGCGGGGCGGGGCGGCTCGCGCCACGTTGTGGCCGTCGTGGGCGACGGCTCCTTGACGGGAGGAATGGCCTACGAGGCGCTCAACAACCTGGGTCACGCGAATCAGCCCGTCGTGATCGTCCTCAACGACAACGGCCGCAGCTACGCGCCCACGGTGTCGCGCCTGTCGGCGTCGCTGACGGCGCTGCGGCTCAACAAGACCTACCTCACCTGGCGTGACCGCCTGCGGCGCCTGGTGCGCGGCGTCCCGGGACTGGGCAGCGCGGCCTACCGCAGCATCGACGGCTTCACGTCGGTGGTGCGCGAGATGGTCACCCCTCGAACGTTCTTCGAGACGCTGGGCGTGCGCTACGTCGGTCCCATCAACGGCCACAACATCGCCGCCATGGAGACCGTCTTGCGCAGCGCGGCCGACTGGGACGGCCCGATCCTGGTGCACGTGCTGACCCAGAAGGGCCGTGGGTACGAGCCCGCGGTGTCGGACTCGCTGCGCATGCACGACTTCAAGCTCCCGCCACGCCTCAACGACGAGGACGTGGTGCCCCAGTCGTTCACCCAGGCGTTCTCCGACGCGCTGGTGACGATGGCCGGGCTCGACGATCGGATCGTGGCCATCACGGCCGCGATGGCGGGTCCCACGGGCCTGCTCCAGTTCCAGGAGCGCTACCCGCGACGCTTCTTCGACGTGGGCATCGCCGAGCAGCACGCGGTGACGGCGGCCGCCGGCATGGCGCTTGGCGGCCTCAAGCCGGTTGTGGCGATCTACGCGACGTTCTTCAGCCGCGCGTTCGACCAGGCGCACCTGGACGTCGGGCTGCTCAATCTCCCCGTCGTCTTCGTGTTCGACCGGGCCGGCATCACGGGAGACGACGGGCCGAGCCACCACGGGATCCTCGACATGGCGCTGTGCCTGACCATCCCCAACATCACCGTCTTCGCTCCCTCGAGCGTCGAGGAGATCCCGGGCATGCTCGCCACGGCCCTGTCGATGTCGACACCGACCGCGCTGCGCTTCCCCAAGACGCTGCCGCGCCCCTTCGACGGCCGCGTGGGCGAGGGACGACGCGCGCGCCAGGTCGTGCGCGGAACGGGCGAGCTGTGCGTGCTCGCGGTGGGCAAGATGGCGCCGGCGGCCTACGCCGCGCTGTCCGAGATGGCCGACGCGTCGAGCATCACCCTCTACGACGTGCGCGTGCTGCCTCCGGACCCGGCGATGATCGACGACGCGCTCGACCACCGACGGGTCATCACCGTCGAGGACGGCACCCGCCACGGCGGGGCGGGGACGTTCATGGTCTCGGCGGTCCGGGAGCGAGCCCAGGAGCGAGGCCTGCCCTTCCCGCCCACGCGCATCCTGGGCGTGCCGCGGGCCTACCTGCGCCACGATCGTCCCGACAACCTCCTCGAGGACCTCGGACTCAATCCCGGCGGGCTGGCCAGCGCCTTCACCCGCATGCTGCGCGACGAGCCCGAGTTCCCCCGGCGCATCCCCGAGACGCCGCGACCCGAGGACCGCCCGGGGTCCGTGGCTCCCCCGCTACGGTGAGCTCGTGAACTACGCCGTCGAGCACTCTGAGGAGGAGTGGCGCGCGCGGCTCGCGCCCGAGCGCTACGCGGTGCTGCGCCAGGCCGCGACCGAAGTGCCGTTCTCGGGCAGCCTGCTGGCTCTCGACCAGGACGGCACCTACCGCTGCGGCGGCTGCGGACAGGCGCTGTTCGACGCCGCCACGAAGTTCGACGCGGGATGCGGGTGGCCGAGCTTCGACGCCTGCGCGCCCGGCGCCATCGTCGAGCGCCCGGACACGTCGCTACGACGCGCGCGCACCGAGATCCTCTGCGCGTCGTGTGGAGGGCATCTCGGCCACGTGTTCGACGACGGTCCGACCGCCACGGGGCTGCGCTACTGCGTGAACTCCCTGGCGATGGACTTCGAGCCGACCGAGACGGCCACCGACTAGACGTCCAGGAATCGCCGGATGGCGAGCGCGGATCCCACGGATCCGATGAGCACACCGACCACGAGGACGACCACGTTGGTCCCCACCAGCGCCCCGGTGTTCAGCTGAAACTCGTTGTGGAGCGGATACCAGGTGTGCAGGGCCGTGACCGCGCCGATCGCCACAACCGATCCCAGCAGCCCCTGGATGAAGCCCTCGGTCATGTAGGGGATACGGATGAACCAGTTGGTGGCGCCCACCAGCTTCATCACCGAGACCTCGCGTCGACGCGCGAAGATCGCCATCCGGATGGTGTTCAAGATGAGCACTGTCGCCGAGAGCAACAGCACGGCGGCGAGCACCAGGAAGACGATCTGGAGGATGCGGATCGCCCGATTCATCTCGCGGATCTGCTGCTCGGGAGCCGTGACCTTGTAGACGCCGGGCTGGTTCGAGAACGTCGACTCGACCACGAAGGCATTGGACGGCACCGTCGGGATACAGCGGAACGACGAGGGGACGTCGCTCACCTTGAGGACGGACCACTCCACCAAGGGCAGGATCTTGTGCGCCTCCTGGTAGTCCTGGGCCTGGGTGTAGTAGACGCAGTCCTTGACGATGGGCAGGCTCTCGAGCTGGCTGCGGACGTTGGTCAGCTCGCTGGCCGTCGCCGAGGGCTGCATCCACACGGTCACGCGGGTCCCCTGCTGCCACTGCGCGGAGGCCTGGGCGGCGCTCTGCTTGAGCAGGAGGGCCGCGCCGACCAGGGAGAGGGACACGGCGACGGTCAGGACGGCCGCGATCGTCATCATGCGATTGCGCCAGAGGTTGCTCAGCGTCTCGCGAACGGCGTAGCGCAGGTAGACGCGCATCAGCGCCCTCCGATGGGCTCGTCGATGCCGTAAACCCCGCGCACCTGGTCACGCACGACCTCGCCGTGGTCGAGCTCGATCACCCGGCGGCGCATCCGGTCGACGAGCGCCTTGTCGTGGGTGGCCATCACCACGGTGGTGCCGGTCCGGTTGATCCGCTCGAGCAGCGCCATGATGCTCTCGGAGTTCGACGGATCCAGGTTGCCGGTCGGCTCGTCGGCCAGGAGGATAAGGGGGCGGTTCACGAAAGCGCGGGCGATGGCCACGCGCTGCTGCTCGCCGCCCGAGAGCTCACCGGGTCGGTTGGCGGCCTTCTCGGCCAAGCCGACGAGCTCGAGGATCTGGGGCACCTGCGACTCGATCGTCGTGCGGGGCCGCCCGATGACCTCGAGGGCGAAGGCCACGTTCTCGAAGACCGTCTTGTTGGGCAGGAGGCGGAAGTCCTGGAAGATGCACCCGATGTTGCGGCGCAAGTACGGGACGCGCCACGAGGAGACCTTGGAGACGTCACGCCCGGCCTCCAGGATCCTCCCCCGGTCCGGCAGCTCCTCGCGCAGGAGGAGGCGCAGGAAGGTCGTCTTGCCCGATCCCGACGCGCCGACCAGGAAGACGAACTCCCCCTTGTCAATGTTGAGTGACACGTCGCGCAGGGCCACCGTGCCGTTCTTGTAGGTCTTCGAGACGTTCTCGAAGCGGATCACGACTGCACCCCCTCGGGGAGATCTCGACCGCCCGCCTCGCGACGGCGCCCTCTGTAGCCTAGTGGCGCCCGTCGCCGCGCTCGAACCGGGCCCGCGGTCACTGGCGGGCGCGCTGGCGGCGCAGCTCGGCCTCCATGAACTCGTCCAGATCGCCGTCGAGCACCGCGTCGACGTTCCCGGTCTCGGCCTCGGTGCGGTGATCCTTCACGAGTTGGTAGGGCGCCTGCACGTAGGAGCGGATCTGCGAGCCCCACGCGTTGTCGGCTCGTTCGCCGGTGAGGCTGTCCATCGCGGCCTGTCGCTCGGCGCGTGCGCGCTCGGCCAGCTTGGCCGTGAGGATCTGCATCGCCCGCGCGCGGTTCTGGTGCTGGCTGCGCTCGTTCTGGCAGCTGACGACGATGCCGGTGGGCAGGTGCGTGATCCGGATCGCCGAGTCCGTCTTGTTGACGTGCTGGCCGCCGGCCCCCGAGGACCGGTAGGTGTCGATGCGCAGATCGCGCTCGTCGACCTCGACCTCGTGCGCGTCGTCGGCGAGCAGCGGCGTCACCTCGAGACTGGCGAAGCTGGTCTGGCGGCGGGCCTGCGAGTCGAAGGGGCTGATGCGCACCAGGCGGTGCACGCCGCGCTCGGCCGAGAGCCACCCGTAGGCGTAGGGGCCCTTGACGATCATCGTCGCCGAGAGCAGGCCGGCCTCCTGTCCCTCGGTCACCTCATCGATCTCCACGCCGAAGCCCCGCCGCTCCGCCCAGCGCACGTACATGCGCAGCAGCATCTCGGTCCAGTCCTGCGCGTCGGTCCCCCCGGCCCCGGCGTGCAGCTCGGCGATGGCGTCGTTCTCGTCGTAGGGACCGCTGAGCAGGCTCTGGGTCTCGAGCGCGGACAGGTCGGCCTCGAGGCGGTTGATCGCCTCGCCCAGCTCGCCCAGGAGCGACCAGTCGGCCGACCCGTCAGCCAGTGCCTGACCCGAGAAGTCGGCCAGGACCTCGCAGTCGTCCAGCGCGCGGCGCAGCGCGTCGAAGGACTCCAGCTGGCTGCTCAGGCGCCCGAGCTCCTTGGTGACCTCGCGCGCGTGGTCGACGTCGCTCCACAGATCGGGCGACGCGGCCTCCTCGCCGAGCGCCCGCGCGCGCTCCCGGTGCTCCTCGATACGCAGATACCCCGCCGCGGCGCGCCATCGCTCCTCGAGCTCCTCGAGTGCGGACCGGGCTTCGCGCTGGGCGGCCTCGGCCTTAGGGTCGGCCATGGCAGTTCTTGAACTTGCGACCCGAGCCGCACCAGCACGGCTGGTTGCGCCCCAGCTTCTCCCCCGCGGCCGGCGGTTGTCCGCTGGCGGCGTGGCTGGGGAGCTCGACCGCACCCGGGGCGACCGCGGCGACGTTGGTGGCGGCGCCGATGAGCCCCTCGTCAACCTGCTCGTCGACGGCGGCCTCCTCGCTCAACGTGGCCTCGACGTGCGTGATGTAGCGCACGTAGTCCGAATCGACCGCGCCCAGGAGGTTCTCGAACATGAGATACCCCTCCTTCTGCCACGCGGTGAGCGGATCCTGCTGAGCGACCTGGCGAAGGTGGATGCCGTCGCGCAGGTAGTCCATCTCCGAGAGGTGATCCCGCCAGCGCTGGTCGAGGATCTGGAGCATCACGTCGCGCTCGATCTCCTTGGCGGTGTCCAGGCCCCCGGGGTAGGTCGCGCACTTGGTCTCGTAGAGGGTCAGCCCGTCGTTGACCACGGCCTCGATCACCTGGTCGCGATCGTCGAAGACCCCCAGGGCGCTCGACGTCAGCGTCGTCGGGTAGTACGTGGCGAGGTCGGTCACGAGGTGCTCGAGGTCCCACGCCTCGGGGAACTCGCTCTCCAGGTGCTCCTCGACCACCGCGGTGAGCGTGGTCGCGATCAGGTCGAGCGTGCTCTCGTGGATGTCCTCGCCGTCGATGACCTGCTGGCGGCGAGCGTAGATCACCTTGCGCTGCTCGTTCATCACCTCGTCGTACTTGAGCACGTCCTTGCGGATCTCCGCGTTGCGCGCCTCCACCGTGTTCTGCGCGCGCTCGATGGCCCGCGAGACCATCTTGGCCTCGATCGCCTCACCCTCGGGCAGCGCGCGGTCCATGACCCACGACACGGCGCCGGTCGCGAACAGCCGCAGGAGCTCGTCCTCGAGCGACAGGTAGAACCGGCTCTCACCGGGGTCGCCCTGGCGGCCGGAGCGCCCGCGCAGCTGGTTGTCGATGCGCCGCGACTCGTGGCGCTCGGTGCCCAGGACGTACAGCCCGCCGCTCTTGCGGACCTGATCGCCCTCGGACTCGCAGACCGGCCGGATGGTGGCCATGGCGGCCTGGAAGGCCTCCTCGTAGCCCTCGGTCTCGGGGGTTAGACCCTGGGCGGCGACTTCGCGGCGGGCAAGCCCCTCGGGATTGCCCCCCAGGATGATGTCCACACCGCGACCGGCCATGTTGGTCGCGACCGTGACGGCGCCTCGACGACCCGCCTGGGCGACGATCTCGGCCTCTCGGAAGTGCTGCTTGGCGTTGAGGACTTCGTGGGAGATGCCCGCCTTGGACAGGGCCCGCGAGAGCAGCTCGGACTTCTCGACCGACGCCGTGCCCAGCAGCACCGGCTGCCCGTTGTCGTTGCGCTGGCGGACGTCCTCGACGATCGCGTTGAACTTGCTCTCCTCGGTCTTGAAGACCAGGTCCGCCTGGTCCTCGCGCTGAGAGGGGCGGTTGGTGGGGATCGGCACCACCGTGAGGTGGTAGGTCCCCGCGAACTCGCTGGCCTCGGTCTCGGCCGTCCCGGTCATGCCGGCCAACTTGTCGTAGAGGCGGAAGTAGTTCTGGAGGGTGACCGTGGCCCAGGTGTGGTTCTCCTCTTGGATGCGGACCCGCTCCTTGGCCTCGACGGCCTGGTGGAGGCCGTCGGACCACCGCCGCCCCTCGAGCGTGCGTCCCGTGAACTCGTCGACGATCTTCACCTCGCCGGTGTCGACGATGTAGTCCTTGTCGCGGTGGAAGAGCTCCTTGGCGCGGAGCGCCTGCCCGAGCTGGTGCACGTAGTTGGTGGCCACGGCGTCGTAGAGGTTCGTGATCCCCAGCTGGCGCTCGACCTTCTCGATGCCCGACTCGGTGGGCACGACGGTCTTCTTCTCCTCGTCGACCTCGTAGTCCGTGTCGCGCGTCAGCGACCGCGCGATCGAGGCGAACTGGTAGTAGAGCTTGGTCACGTCCGAGGCCGGACCCGAGATGATCAGCGGGGTGCGCGCCTCGTCGATGAGGATCGAGTCCACCTCGTCGACGATGGCGTAGTGGTGACCGCGCTGGACCATGTGCTCGCGGCGGCGCGCCATGTTGTCGCGCAGGTAGTCGAAGCCGAACTCCGTGTTCGTCCCGTACGTGATGTCGCAGGCGTACGCGGCGCGCTTGGGCTCGAAGTCCGGCTGGTCGGGCCCGACGCGTCCCACGGTGAGTCCGAGGAAGCGGTGGAGCTGGCCCATCCACGCGGCGTCGCGCGTGGCCAGGTAGTCGTTGACGGTCACGACGTGGACACCCTTGCCGGCGAGCGCGTTGAGGTACACCGGGAGCGTCGAGACGAGTGTCTTGCCCTCGCCGGTCTTCATCTCGGCGATCCACCCGAAGTGCAGGGCCATGCCGCCCATGAGCTGGACGTCGTAGTGTCGCTGGCCCAGGACGCGACTCGCGGCCTCGCGGACCACCGCGAAGGCCTCGATGAGCAGGTCGTCGAGCGTCTCGCCGTCGGCCAGCCGAGCGCGGAACTCGTCGGTCTTGGCCCGCAGCTGGGCGTCGCTGAGCGCCGCCGTCGCCTCAGCGAGCTCGTTGATGGGGCCCACCAGCTCGGCCAGCTGGCGCACCCGCTTGCCCTCGCCGGCCCTCAGAATCTTGCCAAACACACTCATGTCGTGCTTCACCCTACCGGCCGTGCGGACCTCGTCGAGGGGCTGCGGCCGTCTGACCTGGTCTTTGACCCCACACTGGCCTGCGGCGACGTCCGCATGCGCTCCCGGCAGCCGAAGCTCTCCGGAAGCGACCGCACGCACTCCGTCGGCTCTCCTCGGTGCCACGGTGGCACCGAGGAGGCAGGACTTACCTCTAAACCGCGCCATGCTCAGCGTCCCAGAGACGCCTTACGTGGGTCGTTTCGCCCGCGGCTGGCCTCGACTTGCAACCACAGAACCGTCCGCAGCCCCGCGCCAGTCTACGTCGAGCGGCGCGTCACGACCTGGCCGGCCACGCTCAGGGCGAGGCGCACGCCGAGGAGCGCCGCCGCCAGCGGGAGCGTGGCGCGGCGCCACCCGCGCGCCGTGGCCGCCTCGAAGCGCAGGGCGCTGCGGTGGTGCGCAACGACCATCGCCAGGCTCGCGTGCCGTCGCGAAAGACCCTCGACGTGCGTCACCGCGCAGCCCGGCAGGGCCGCGACTCGCGAGCCCGACCTCTGGATGCGCCAGCACAGGTCCATGTCCTCGGCGAACATGAAGTAGCGCTCGTCGAAGCCTCCCACCCGCTCGAAGACCTCGCGCCGCACGAGGAAGCAGGCACCCGAGACCCAGTCGACGGTCCCGTCGGGGCGCGGCGACCGGTAGCGGCGGGTGAAGGGGTTCTGCGGCCACCGCGAGCCGAGCACGGCGTGGGCCGCCGCCAGGAGCGGGCTCGGAAAGACGCGATGGGCCGGGTACGTCGTCCCGTCAGGACGCTCGATCGCCGGACCGACGATGCCTACGCTCAGGTTCTCGTCGAGGTGGTGCGCGAGCGCCGCGACCGTCCCGTCGTGGACCACGACGTCGGGATTGAGCACCAGCACGTGGTCGGCGTCCGGGCCCAGCGCGGCCACACCCCGGTTGACGCCCGCGCCGTAGCCGAGGTTGCGGCCCGGCTCCACCACGCGCGCCCGGTCGCCGACCGCCGCGTGCGCCGACCCAGATGCGTCGTTGTCGACCACGACGATGCGCTCCAGGCCGTTGGCGACGAGCGAGTCGACGCAGGCCCGCAGGGCCTCGCCGGCGCGGAAGTCGACGACGACGGCCCCCACCGTGCTCACGCGGCCCCCGCGTTCCAGGCGGCCAGCAGCCGGTCGACGCCGGCGGTCCACGCCGGCAGCGGCGCCCAGCGCGAGGCGAACCGGCTCGTGTCCAGGTCGCTGCGCGCCGGCCGCGGTGCCCGTGGCGGCGGCACGAGGTCTCGGGTCGCGATCGCCGTGGCGAAGTCGTCGTCGCGCCCGAACCACTGGCCCACGAACCGCGCAAGATCGAACCACGTCAGCGAGCCGGTGTTGGCCACGTGCCAGAGGCCGCCAGGCCGCTCGCGCACCAGGGTCACCAGCGCTCGCGCCAGGTCCGCCGCGACCGTGACGGTTCCCCGCTGGTCGTCGACGAAGCGCACGAACTCGCCGGCGCGCGCGCGCTGGGCGATGACGTGGATGACGCTGCGACCCCGCACCCCCATCACCCACGAGGTGCGCACGACGGTGTCCGACGCGCGACAGCGGCGCTCGCCCAGGAGCTTCGACATCCCGTAGACGCTGTGGGGCCGCGGGACGTCGTCCTCCCGCAGGGCGCGTACGGCGCCTCCGTCAAAGACGTAGTCGGTCGACACCGCGATCAGGTGACACCCGGTCGCGGCGCACGCGTCGCTCACGTTCCCCGTGCCGTCGGCGTTGACGGCCAGGCACGTGGCGACGTCACCCTCGGCACGGTCCACCGCGGTGTAGGCCGCCAGGTGCACGACGGCCGCCGGGCGGAACGCGGCCACCGCGGCGAAGACCGCAGCCCGATCGGTCACGTCGAGGTCGTGGCGCGTCAGCGCCGCGACCTCGAACTCGCCCTCGACCACGGCGCGCCCGTCGAGTTGCAGCGCGGGATCGCCGCCGGGGGGCGTGACGGCGCCCAGCAGGTCCACCACGTCCTGGCCGACCTGGCCACCCGCCCCCGTCACCAGGACGCGCGTCGCCCTCACCGGTCGCCCGCCGCCCGCAGGTGCACGACGTCGCCGGCTGCGAACGCGAGCACCTCGCCCCCGCTCTCGACCCGCAGCCTCCCCTCGGCGTCGACGTCCAGGGCCCGGCCGCGGACCTCCCGATCCGCCAGGGCGATCCGGACCTCCTGGCCCAGGGTGGCCAGGGCGCTGGCGTACTCGTCGCGCAGTGCCTCGCGACCCCGCGCGTCGTCCAAGGCCGCACGGCGCCTCTCCACCCCCTCGAAGAGGAGGTCACACACGGCGACCGGCTCGAGGGTCACGCCCGCACAGGCGCGCACGTCGGTCGCCCCGACGCCCTCGGGGTGCGCGGTGAGGTTCACCCCCAGGCCCACGACCACCGCGGGCGGCTCGGCGGCCACCAGCTGGGCCAGCACGCCCCCGAGCTTGCGGTCGCCGACGAGCAGGTCGTTGGGCCACTTCAGGTCGGGGCGCACGCCAGCGAGCCGCGTCAGGGCGTCGCGCGCGGCCAGGGAGACCGCCGCCGTGCACCAGGTCAGGCCCTGGAGGTGGGTCGGCCGCAGGAGCAACGAGACCAGCAGCGCGCTGCCGGGTCGCTCCTCCCATACCCGGTCCATCCTCCCCCGACCGGCCGTCTGGTGGTACGTCAACACCGCGCGCCCCTCGGGTGCCCCACCGCGGGCCTCCGCCGCCAGCCAGGCGTTGGTGGAGTCCACGGACTCGACGGTCTCGAGGCGCCAGACGATCGCTGCCATGGTTCGACTCTACGATTTCGGGGTCCGGTGGTAGAACTGAGCGATGCTGGGACGGAGGATCGGGTGCTGAACAAGGTCGTCATCGCCAACCGCGGCGAGATCGCGGTGCGCGTCGCGCGGACCTGCCGGGAGCTGGGGATCGCAACCGTGGCGATCTACTCCGAGCTCGACCGTGACGCCCTCCATGTGCGCCTCGCCGACGAGGCCTACGCGCTGGGCGGGTCGACGGCCGCCGAGAGCTACCTCAACACCGAGGCGATCCTCGGGATCATCGAGCGCAGCGGGGCGGACGGCGTGCACCCCGGCTACGGGTTCTTCTCCGAGAACACCGACTTCGCCCGCGCCATCACCGCGCGGGGCGTGACCTTCATCGGGCCGCCGCCCGAGGCGATCGAGGTCATGGGCGACAAGATCTCCTCGCGCCTGGCCGCCGAGCGCGCCGGCGTCGCGGGGGTTCCCGGACGCAGCGAGGTGCTCACCTCGCCCGAGGAGGTGGTCGCCTTCGGCGCCGAGCACGGCTGGCCCGTCGCCATCAAGGCGGCCTACGGCGGCGGGGGCCGCGGCATGAGGGTGGTGGCGAGTCCCGAGCAGGCCGTCGACGCCCTCGAGAGCGCCCAGCGCGAGGCCCTCAGCTACTTCGGGCGCTCCGAGTGCTACCTCGAGCGCTACCTCACCTGGCCCCGGCACATCGAGATGCAGGTGCTCGCCGACACCCACGGGCACACTCTGTGGCTGGGCGAGCGCGACTGCTCCTCGCAGCGCCGGCACCAGAAGCTGATCGAGGAGTCGCCGGCCGCCAACTTCCCCGACGCCGTGCGCCAGGCGATGGGCGAGGCCGCCGTGCGCGTGTCCGAGGCGTGCGGCTACGTCAACGCGGGCACCGTCGAGTTCCTCTACCAAGACGGCGAGTTCTACTTCCTGGAGATGAACACGCGGCTGCAGGTCGAGCACCCCGTGACCGAGCTGGTCACCGGTCTGGACCTGGTCGAGTGGCAACTGCGCATCGCCAGTGGCGAGGCCCTTCCCTTCACCCAGCACGAGATCGCGCGCTCGGGGCACGCCATCGAGGTGCGCATCAACGCCGAGGACCCCGCCGACGGGCGCTTCACGCCGTCTCCCGGCACGATCTCGGCCTTCCGCGCGCCGGCGGGGCCCGGTGTCCGCCTCGACGCGGGCTACGAGGCCGGAGACAGCATCTCGCAGTACTACGACAACCTGATCGCCAAGCTGGTGGTGTGGGCGCCCGATCGCGAGCGCGCCCGGCGGCGCCTGCTGCGGGCCATCGAGGAGACCGAGATCCGCGGCGTGGCCACGACCCTGCCGGCCGACACCGTCATCCTGTCGGATCCCGCCTTCATCGAGGGCGCGCACTCGACCAAGTGGGTGGAGGAGAGCCTGGACTTCTCGGGGATCGCTGCCGCGCCGGGCGCCCCGGGCTCCGACGCGAGCCGCGTGCGCCACGACGTCGTCGCCGAGGTCGATGGTCGCCGGGTCAGCGTGGCGCTGTGGCTCGACGGCGCGGCGACGGGCGCGACGCGACCCGCCGGCGCGGCCAAGGCCCGCCGGGGGCACCCCTCGGCGGTCGTGGGCAGCGGCTCGGGCACCGTGCGCGTGCCCATGCAGGGCACCATTGTGAAGGTCGCCGTGGAAGTCGACCAGGAGGTCCACGCCGGTGACACGATCGTCATCCTCGAGGCCATGAAGATGGAGAACGCCGTGACGGCCGAGCGCGACGGCGTCGTGACGTCGGTCACCGTCAAGCCCGGCGACGCGGTCAGCGCCGGCGACGTGGTCGCGCACGTGGCATGAGCGCACGAGACGTCGCGGCGGCGACGATCGCGGCGGCCGGACCCGATCTGCTGGCCCTGAGCCAGTTCATCCACGCCCATCCCGAGCTCGGGTACGAGGAGCACGAGAGCGCGCAGGCCGTCGCCCGGGCGGCCGAGGCCGCCGGCTTCGCGGTCGAGCGCGGATCGGCCGGCCGGCCGACGGCCTTCCGCGCGCGCGCCGGGACGGGGCACCTGCACGTGGCCGTGTGCGCGGAGTACGACGCGCTGCCCGATGTCGGCCACGCGTGTGGCCACAACATCATCGCGGCGGCGTCGCTCGGCGCGGCCCTCGGGCTCGCGGCCGTCGCCGACGACCTCGACCTGACGATCGATCTCCTGGGCACCCCCTCCGAGGAGGGCGGGGGCGGCAAGATCGACCTCATCGAGGCCGGATATTTTGAGGGGGTCCACCTCGCCGTGATGGTCCACCCCTGGCCCGAGGACCGCCTCGACGCGACGTGCCTGGCCGTCGACCACCTCGAGGTCGTCTACGAGGGACGCGACGCCCACGCCTCGGCCGCACCCTGGGAGGGCGTCAACGCCCTCGACGCGCTCACCATCGCCCAGGTCGCGATCGGGCTGCTGCGTCAGCAACTGCGTCCCGGCGACCAGGTCCACGGCTACGTGCTCGAGGCCGGCAGCGCCCCGAACGTGATCCCGTCGCGCGCCGTGGCCCAGTTCATGTGCCGCGCGACCACCGTCGAGAGGCTCGAGGAGCTGCGCCAGCGCGTCGACGCGTGCTGGCGCGCTGGCGCCCTGGCGACCGGCGCCTCCCTCCACGTGCGCGCGCTCGGCCATCGCTTCACGAACATGCGCGCCGACCAGGACCTCCTGGCCCACTACCGCGCCGCGGCCGAGAGTCTCGGACGTTCGTTCGCCCGCGATGACGCCGGCGATCCCCCGCCGACCCTGTCGACCGACATGGCGAACGTCTCGCTCGTCGTGCCCACCATCCACCCCCTGCTGGGCATCGAGACCCACGGCGCGGTCAACCACCAGCCGGCGTTCGCCGCCGCGTGCGTGGGACCGGACGCGGAGCGCGCCATCCTCGACGGCGCGCTGGCCCTCGCGACGACCGTCATCGCCGTCGCCCTCGACACACCCCTGCGCCACCGTCTGGAGGAGCGATCATGATCATCGAACACGCCCTGCTGCACATCCGCGAGGGCCAAGCCGACGCCTACCGGGACGCCGTGCGCGACGCGCTGCGCATCATCGAGTCCGCCCCGGCCTGCCACGGAGCCGACGTGCGCGTCCAGCACGAGGACCCGTCCGTCTTCCTGCTCACCGTGCGCTGGGAGTCGGTCGAGGCGCACCTCGCGTTCCGCGCGACGCCCCTGTTCGAGCAGTGGCGCGCCGCGACCCACCCCTTCTACCGAGAGCCGCCCGAGGTCACGCACTTCTCGGACCCGCTGGCGCGCTGACTCACGACGGGCGGTAGACGCCGAACGCCCCGCGGAGGGTGTCGGCCACCTCGCCCAGGGTGGCCAGGCGGGCCAACGCGATCTTCATCGGGTACAGCACGTTGGCCGAACCGCGCGCGGCCCGGTCCAGGTCGTCGAGTGCCGAGCGGACGGCCGCCTCGTCGCGCTCGGCGCGCACCCGGCGCACGCGCTCGACCTGGGCGCGCTGCTGCTGCGCGTCGATGGGGAAGACCTCGGCGGCCGTCGTCTCGTCGTCCTGGAAGCGGTTCACGCCCACGACGACCGACGCCCCGCGATCGATGCGCCGCGCTGCGTCGTAGGCGGCGTTCTCGATCTCCTCTTGCAGATAGCGGCTCTCGATGGCGGCGACGGCACCGCCGCGCGCGTCGATCGCCTCGAGGTACTCGCGCGCGCGCTCCTCGATTTCGTTGGTGAGCGACTCCACGTAGTAGGAGCCGGCCAGGGGGTCGACCGTGTCGGCCACACCCGACTCGTAGCCCAGGATCTGCTGGGTGCGCAGCGCGAGGCGGGCCGAGCGCTCCGTCGGCAGGCCGAGGGCCTCGTCGAAGCTGTTGGTGTGCAGGCTCTGGGTCCCGCCCAGTGCCGCGGCCAGCGCCTGCACGGTGACGCGCACGATGTTGTTCTCGGGCTGCTGGGCGGTCAGGGTCGACCCGCCGGTCTGCGTGTGGAATCGGAGCATCTGGGCGCGCGGGTCAGTCGCCCCGAAGCGATCGCGCATGATGGTCGCCCAGAGGCGCCGCGCCGCGCGGAACTTGGCCACCTCCTCGAACAGCGCGTTGTGCGCGTTGAAGAAGAAGCTCAGCCGGGGTGCAAACGCGTCCAGGGACAGGCCCGCGGCCAGGGCTGCCTCGACGTAGGCGATGCCGTTGGCCAGCGTGAAGGCGACCTCCTGGACCGCCGTCGAGCCGGCCTCGCGGATGTGGTAGCCGGAGATCGAGATCGTGTTCCACGCGGGCATCTCGCGCGCGCAGTAGGCGAAGGTGTCCACGATCAGGCGCATCGAGGGTCGCGGCGGGTAGATGTACGTGCCGCGCGCCACGTACTCCTTCAAGATGTCGTTCTGGATCGTGCCGCGCAGCGCGCTGCCCGGGACCCCCTGCTCTTCGGCGACCAGCTGGTAGAGCAGCAGCAGCGTCGCGGCCGTGGCGTTGATGGTCATCGACGTCGTGACCTCGCCCAGCGGCAGTCCGTCGAGCAGCAGGCGCATGTCGGCCAGCGACGAGACGGCCACGCCGACGCGGCCGACCTCGCCCTCGGCGCGGGCGTGGTCCGAGTCGTAGCCCATCTGCGTGGGCAGGTCGAAGGCGCACGAGAGTCCGGTCTGGCCCGCGCGCAGCAGGAACTTGAAGCGCTCGTTGGTGGCCTCGGCCGTCCCGAACCCGGCGTACTGGCGCATGGTCCACAGGCGACCCCGGTACATCGTGGGGTGCACGCCGCGCGTGAAGGGGAACGCCCCCGGTCGACCCAGGCGCTCGACGGGGTCGAACCCCTCCAGGTCGCCGGCCTCGTAGAGCGTCCGCAGCTCGATGCCGGAGTCGGTGCGTCGCGCGTCGGGTTCCACGGAGCGTAGATTACGCCGCGAGGGCGATCGCGCGGTTCCTCACGCGGTAGCGACCGCGACGTGGGGCATGCACAGATCGTCGTACTCGGCGATCTGGATCGGCCCGGCTCCCTCGCCGCAGGCGGGACACGAGGGGTCGCGCCGCACCTTGTAGCTGCGGAAACTCTGGTCGAGCGCGTCGTAGGTGAGCAGTCGGCCGATGAGCGGCTCGCCGAGCCCGAGGAGGATCTTGATCGTCTCGACCGCCTGGAGGGAGCCGACGATTCCCGGCAGCACGCCCAGGACCCCGGCCTCGGCGCAGCTCGGAGCGAGCTCGGCCGGGGGCGGTTCGGGGATCATGCAGCGATAGCAGGGCCCGACGTAGGGGCTGAAGATCGTCACCTGCCCGTCGAAGCGGAAGATCGACCCGTGGACGACGGGGATCCGCAGGAGCAGTGCCGCGTCGTTGACCAGGTAGCGCGTCGGGAAGTTGTCGGTGCCGTCGACGATCACGTCGTAGCCCTCGAGGATGTCCAGGACGTTGTCGGCCCCCAGGCGCGTGTCGTAGGTCACGACGTCGACGTCGGGGTTGAGAGCGGTCAGCGTCTGGCGCGCGCTGTCGACCTTGCGCTGACCGATCCGCTCGACGTTGTGGAGGATCTGGCGCTGCAGGTTCGACTCGTCTACGACGTCCATGTCGATGACGCCCAGCGTGCCCACGCCCGCAGCCGCCAGGTAGAGCGCCGCTGGCGAGCCCAGCCCGCCGGCGCCCAGCAGCAGCACGCGCGCGTCCAGCAGGCGCAGCTGCCCCTCTTCACCGACCTCGGGCAGCAAGAGGTGCCGGCTGTAGCGGTGCCGCTGGCTCGGGGTGAGCGTGCGCGGCTGGCGCCACGGGAAGCCCTCGTCCTTCCAGCGATTGAACCCGCCGGTGATGGACACGACGTCCCGGAACCCGAGCTCTTGAAGCGTGCGCGCCGCGAAGATCGAGCGCACGCCCCCCGCGCAGAAGACCGCCACGGGGGCGCCCTTGTCGAGGAGGCGACCCTCGACGGAGAACTCGAGCGTGCCCCGAGGGATGTGGACCGCGCCGGGCACCGAGCCCTGCTCGTACTCGTCGGCCTCGCGCACGTCGAGCAGCACGTAGTGGTCCAGACGGGCCGCCACGTCGTGGGGTGAGACCTCGCGCACCTGCTCCCTGGCCGCGTTCAAAAGGTCCCGGGGCGTGCTCACCGCTGCTCCATCGCGGGAATTCTAGTCGGTAGGTGGGGAATCTCGACGGCGTGGTAGAAGGGGACATGGACGTGGCGGGTCTGCTGGCGCGCCGACGCATGGTCCGCTCCTTCGACGGGACGCCGGTGGACCCGTCCTGGCTCGACGCGACGTGCGCGACGGCACTGTGGGCGCCGACGGCCGGGAACTGCGCGGGCGTGCGCATGCACACCCTCTACGCGTCGGCCATCGACCCCTTCTTCGCGTGCACCACCGACGCGACGTGGCGCGAGCGATCGACGCGGTACCCGGGCCTCGCGCGCGCGGGCGCGGTGGTCGTGGTCACCTCGCGACCGAGCGACTACGCCGCGCGCTACGGCGAGCCCGACAAGCGCGCCTCCGGGCTGGCGGCGCTGGACGCCTGGCCCGTCCCCTACTGGCACGGCGACGCGGCGATGGCCACCATGGCACTGCTCCTCCTGCTCGAGGAGGCGGGATGGTCGGCGGCCCTGTGGGGAGACTTCGGCCGGGCCGAGGCGCTGCTCGCGTGGCTCGGGACTCCCGACGAGACCCTGTTCGCGTCCGTGCTGGTGGGGCGCGCCGACGGGCGCGACCGTCGCTCGGCCTCCCTGGAGCGCGCCACGCCGCCGCGGCACGCTCGCGTCACCCGGGTGGCGTCGCCGCCACCCGCTCGGCCAGCGCGATGAGGGTGCGTAGCGAGAAGGCGGTGCCGCCGCGCGGCACGTAGCCGTGCGCGGACTCCGAGCGCGCGGGACCCGCGATGTCCAGGTGGGCCCACCGCGACTCGCCCACGAAGCGCTCCAGGAACAGGGCGGCCACCAGCGCACCGGCGGACTTGGAGGCGCCGGCCTCGACGTTCGACACGTCAGCCACGTCCGAGCGCAGCCGACCGCGGTACCCGTGGGCCAGCGGCAGGCGCCACAGCAGCTCGCCGCTGCGCGCGCTCGCACCCGCGAGCAAGTCGGCGACGCCGTCATCGGAGGCGAAGAGCGCACCGATGTCCTCGCCCAGCGCCATGCGCTGGGCACCCGTGAGCGTCGCGACGTCGACGATGAGATCGGGGGTGAGCTCGTGGGCGAGGGTCAGCGCGTCGGCCAGCAGCATCCGCCCCTCGGCGTCGGTGTTGAGCACCTCGACGCGGGTCCCGTCGCGCACGGACACCACGTCGCCGGGGCGCAGCGCCCGGCCCCCGGGCAGGTTCTCGGCCATCGGAGCGATCGCGGTCACGCGCAGGCGCAGTCCCAGCCGGCTGATGGCCGACAGGGCCGCGAGGACCACCGCGGCGCCGGTCATGTCGGTCTTCTGGTTGGTCATGGCCGCCGCGGGCTTGAGCGACAGTCCTCCGGAGTCGAAGGTGACGCCCTTGCCCACGAGCACCAGGTGTGCCAGGGCGGTGCCGGGCGCGGGATCGTAGGCGGCGCGCACCAAACGGGCCGGCTGGGCCGAACCCTCGCTCACGGCCAGCAGCCCGCCGAGGCGCTCGGCGCGGATCCGCGACTCGGTCCACGCCTCGGCGTCCACGTGGGGGTCGCCGGCGAGCCGCTCGAGGGCGGCGTCGGCGAGCGCCCGCGGGCTCAGCTCGTTGGCCGGCTGCTGGATCAGGTGCCGCGCCCAGTCCACCGCCTCGGCCACGATGTCTCCCTCGGACGTGGCGCGCGCGACCACGTCGTGCTCGGGAACGGTGGGCAGGGGCTGGCCCCAGGGCAGGATCCCGAGGGATCGGGTCTGGTCGCCGTCGGCACGGAAGGACGCCAGCGCCGCGCCCTCGACCAGGGCTCGCGCGGCACGAACGAGGCTCTCGGGCTCGCGCGTGGGCAGCACGATGGCCAGATCGCCGTCGCCGCTCGCGCGCGCCAGGGCCGCTCCGGCCAGGCGGTAGCCCTCGTCCGGGTCCGGGCTCGGTCCCGTCGGCGCGAGGACCACCGTCGGTCCGGCGACGGTGGGCCACACCAGGGCACTGCCGGGCCCGGCCGCCAGCCCGTGGCGCGCGCCGAAGCTCGCGGGCAGCTCCTCGGGCAGCGCCCAGCCCGCCACGACGGCCCCGAGGCCCGGGGGCAGGACGAGAGCGCCGTCGCGCACCGCGACGGGCACCCCCACCGTCGGCCACCGCCCCAGATCCTGACGTCCGATCACGCGCGCGCGCAACATCCCTAGCCCTCCTTGGCCGTTCGGTGCCGGGGCCCCTCGGCGTAGCGCGCCATCGTCCACACCAGGTCGCTCAGCCGGTTGAGGTATCCCAGGACGTGACTGGACTCCTCGACGCGGCCCACGGCGACGCGCTCGGCCCGGCGTACCACGGTGCGAGCGACGTCGAGCGCCGCGGCGACCCGATCCTCGCCGGGGACCACGAACTCGGTGGGCATGGGCGTCTCGGAGGCCAGTGCGTCGATCTCGAGCTCGAGCCGGCGCACCATGTCGGCGTCGACCAGGGTTTGGCCCGCCACCAGCTTGTGGCGGTTGGCCGAGTCGGTGGCCACCTCGGCCATCAGGACCCACAGATCGCGCTCGACCGACACCAGCAGCCGGTCGAGCCGACCATCGGGCTCGCACCACGACCGGGCCCAGCCCAGCGTCGCCTGCGCCTCATCAACCGCGCCGTTGACCTCGATGGGATCGGCGTCCTTGCGCACCCGCCCGCCCAGGTAGCGCCCGGTCGTGCCGTCGTCGCCCCGACGCGTGTAGATCCTCACCTTGGGAAGCGTAGTGATCGGCACGGGGCCGGTAGCCTGACCCCCGATGGCCCAACCCGCACCGCGCCTCCCCCGGCCAAGCCGGGAGGACCCCTACCTGGCGGCGATCGCCGAGCGCGTGGTGATCTTCGACGGAGCGACCGGAACGAACCTCCAGCTCCAGGGCCTCAGCGCCGCCGACTTCGGCGGCGACGCGCTCGAGGGCTGCAACGAGGTGCTCGCCGTCACGCGACCCGACGCCATCGAGGCGCTGCACCGGTCCTTCCTCGACGTGGGCGTGGACGCCATCGAGACGGACTCCTTCGGCGCCTTCGCCCCGGTACTGCGCGAGTACGGCATCGCCGAGCGCGCCGGTGAGCTGGCGATCGCCTCGGCTCGACTGGCCCGGCGCGTGGCCGACCAGTACGCGTCGCCGGGATCGCCGCGCTTCGTCGCGGGCTCGATGGGCCCGGGCACCAAATTCCCCACCCTGGGGCAGATCTCGTTCGACGAGCTGAGCGCCGCCTACGAGGAGCTCGCCTACGGCCTGCTCGAGGGAGGCGTCGACCTCCTGCTCGTCGAGACGATGTTCGACCTGCTCTCGGGCAAGGCGGCCATCGCGGCGTGCCGGCGCGCCATGGCCCGCCACGGGCGCGTGGTGCCGATCCAGGCCCAGGTCACCATCGAGCTCACCGGACGGATGCTCCCGGGCACGGAGATCGGCGCGGCACTGACGGCCCTCGAGGCGCTCGACGTCGACGTGATCGGCATCAACTGCGCGACGGGGCCCGTCGAGATGTACGAGCCGCTGCGCTACCTGGCGGCGACCTCCACGCATCCGATCTCCTGCCTGCCCAACGCTGGTCTGCCCTCGGTCGTCGAGGGCCGGATGCACTACGACCTCACGCCCGAGCAGCTGGCCGAGCACCACGCGCACTTCGTGGGAGACCTCGGGATCGGCGTGATCGGCGGGTGCTGCGGCACCACACCCGAGCACCTGGCCCGCGTCGTCGAGGCCGTCCGCCCCCTCCCGCGGGCTCCGCGCCACCCGACTCCCGAGCCGGGCGTGTCGTCGATCTACGCGGCCACGCCCTATCGCCAGGAGCGGTCGGTCCTGCTCGTGGGTGAGCGCACCAACGCCAACGGCTCCAAGAAGTTCCGCGAGGCGATGCTGGCGGGCGACTTCGAGACCTGCGTAGCCATCGGTCGCGACCAGATCCGCGAGGGCGCCCACGTCCTGGACGTCTGCGTCGACTACACCGGCGCCGACGGCGTGCGTGACATGGACGCGCTGATGGGCCGGCTCGCCACGCAGTCGTCGGTCCCGGTCATGGTCGACACCACCGAGGCGCCCGTGGCCCGGGCCGCCCTGGCGTGGCTGGGCGGCAAGGCAATCCTCAACTCGGTGAACCTGGAGGAGGGAGACGGTCCCGGCACGCGACTCGACCAGTTCCTGACCCTGGCCCGCGAGTTCGGCGCGGCGGTGGTGGCCACCTGTATCGACCAGGAGGGACAGGCGCGCTCGGCCGCGTGGAAGCTGCGCGCGGCCGGCGCGATCGTGGCCCTCGCCGAGGAGCGCTACGGGCTCGACCGCGGCGACATCCTCATCGACCCCCTCGCCCTGCCCCTATCGACCGGCATGGAGGAGTCGCGCCGCGACGGGCTCGAGACCCTCGAGGCCATCCGGCGCATCAAGGCCGAGCTGCCCGGCGTGCGGACGATCCTGGGGATCTCCAACATCTCCTTCGGCCTCACGCCCCGCGCGCGCCAGGCGCTGAACAGCGTGTTCCTCCACGAGTGCGAGACGGCGGGCCTGGACGCCGCCATCGTCCACGCGTCCAAGATCCTGCCGCTGGCCCGGATCGACGACGAGGTGCGCCAGTGGTGCCTCGACCTCATCTACGACCGTCGCGCCGACGGGTACGACCCGCTGGCCGCGCTGCTGCGGCACTTCGCGGACGCGCCGAGCGATGGGCCCGTGGCCGACCCGCTCGAGAGCCTCCCCCTCGACCAGCGGCTCCGCCAGCGCATCATCGAGGGTGCGCGCACCGGCTTGACCGAGGATCTCGACGAGCTGCTCGCCGCCGGCACGCCGGCCCTGACGATCATCAACGACGTCCTGCTCGACGGCATGCGGGAGGTCGGCGACCTGTTCGGGCGCGGCGAGATGCAGCTTCCCTTCGTCCTGCAGAGCGCCGAGACCATGAAGTCGGCGGTCGCCCACCTCGAGCCGCACCTGGAGCGCCAGGATCAGGGGGGTCGAGGGCGTGTCGTGCTGGCGACCGTCAAGGGCGACGTCCACGACATCGGCAAGAACCTCGTCGACATCATCCTCACCAACAACGGCTACGAGGTGATCAACCTGGGCATCAAGGTCGGCGTCAACGAGATGCTGGCCGCCGTCGTCGAGAACGGGGCCGATGCCCTGGGCATGAGCGGACTGCTGGTCAAGTCGACGCTCATCATGCGCGAGAACCTCGAGGAGATGAACCGGCGGGGCATGGCCGACGTGCCGGTGCTGCTGGGGGGCGCCGCCCTCACGCGCACCTACGTCGAGCGCGACCTGCGCGAGGTCTACCAGGGTCGCGTCTTCTACGGGAAGGACGCCTTCGAGGGGCTCCGCGTGCTCGACCGGCTCGGCGAGCTGCGCGACGGCGCACCCGACGACGCCTTCGGGCGCGAGGTGTCCACGCGCGCGGTGCACCGGCGCACAGCGTCCACCGCGGACGCGACCCCCGAGCCGGTGGCGCAGCGGTCGGTCCCCGACGACGTGCCGCTCTTCGCGCCGCCTTTCGTGGGCAGCCGGATCGCCAAGGGCATGAGCGTCGACGACATCAGCGAGTACCTGAACCTGACGGCGCTCTTTCGCAACCAGTGGGGATACCGGCCCAACGAGGGAGAGGACGACGGCGCCTTCAAGGACCGCGTGCGCGCGGTCCTGCGCGAGCAGCTGGCCATCGCCAAGCGCGACGACTTGCTGGTCCCCCAGGTGGTCTGGGGGCACTTCCCCGCCGCATCCGAGGGCAACGACCTGGTCATCTTCGCTGACGACCGGCGCGACGCGGAGCGGATGCGCTTCACCTTCCCGCGCCAAGCGCGCGACCCGCATCTGTGCATCGCGGACTTCTTCCGCCCGCGCACCAGCCCCGACCGCGACTACGCGTCGTTCATGCTGGTGACGATGGGACCCCGGATCTCGGAGCGCACGCGCGAACTCTTCGAGGCCAATCGCTACACCGAGTATTTGCTGCTCCACGGGCTTGGCGTGGAGATGGCCGAGGCGCTGGCCGAACTGTGGCACCGGCGCATCCGCGAGGAGCTGGGCTTCGCCCACGAGGACGGGCCGACGCTCACGGGCCTATTCCGCCAGCAGTACCGGGGTGGTCGCTACTCGTGGGGCTACCCGGCCTGTCCGGACCTCACTGACAACGCCAAGGTGGCCGAGCTGCTGGAGGCCGAGCGGATCGGCGTGTCGGTGTCGGAGGGATTCCAGCTCCATCCCGAGCAGACGACCGACGCCATCGTGTGCCACCATCCGCAGGCCAAGTACTTCGTCGCCTGAAGGTCGCCGGCGTGACAACCCCGCCGTGGTGGCGTCACCCGCCGCCCAGGGACGCTCACATCCCCGCGACGTACTCACCCGGTTGCCGGCACACGGCCCGGATGAACCGATCGGGTCAGCGTCCCCTCGCCTCCCTGCCTATCCGAGGTTCGCGCCCACGCACGACATGATGGCCGAGTAGAAGGCCTTCCAGTCGGTCACCCAGTAGCGCGCGTGCGCGGTCTCGAACTTCGTGTAGAGCGCAGAAATCTTCTGGTGCGCGGCGTAGAACTTCAAGATGAGCACCAGGCTGGCGAAGACGTCGTGGACGGCCTTGCTGGGAGCGGTCCTCTCGAGCGCCTCGAACGTGGGCAACTCCGACTTGGCGAACGCCGCGTAGGCCCCGGCGTTCTTCGGATTGACCGGTGCGTGCGGGTGGAAGGTCTCGAGCGTGTGGCAGAACGCGCTGGCGGATGCCTCCAGCGTCCCTGCCGCGCCGACGGAACCGCCCAGTCCCACGATTCCGGTCGACCCGAGCGTCAGGCCGATCGTGAGCGCCAGCGCCGTCCAGCGGCGCGTCCGTGTTCTCTCCATGGTTCCCCCCTCGGCCCGCCCGTGGCCGGGCCGGCCCCATCCGGGTTCTACCACGCCGCGGCCCGTCGCGCACGGGTCATCCCGGTGGCCCCAGCACGCGGTCGGCGGTTCAGGTGGACGCGCCGCGCACCGCGACCGGGACCGCGCGCGCGAGCGCCTCGCCCGCGTGGTAGCTCGAGCGCGTCAGGGGTGACGCCTGGACGTGGGCGAGCCCGAGCCGTCGGCCCCGCGCGGCCAGGTCCACGAACTCGTCGGGCTCCCACCACCGCATCACCGGGGAGTGCGCCTGCGTGGGCCGCACGTACTGGCCGATGGTGGCGATCGAGACGCCGACCGCGGCGAGGTCCGCGAGCGTCTCTTCCACCTCGTCGGCGCTCTCCCCCAGCCCGACCATCAGACCGGACTTGGTCGTCAGGCCCGCGGCACCCGCGCGGGCCAGCACGGTGAGCGAGCGGAGGTATCCCGCGCTCGGGCGCACGGCACGCTGGAGGCGCGCGACGGTCTCGATGTTGTGGTTCAGCACGTCGGGTCGCTCATCGATGATGACCTGCAGCGACCCCGCGTCGCCCCGGACGTCGCTGATGAGAACCTCGACGCTGGTGTCGGGCGACCGCTCCCGGACCGCGCGGATCGTCGCGGCGATCGCCCCGGCGCCGCCGTCGGGCAGGTCGTCGCGGGCCACGCACGTGATCACGGCGTGACGCAGGCCCAGACGCACCACGGCCTCGGCCACGCGCGACGGCTCGCTGGGGTCGAGCGCCAGGGGCTTGCGGGTGTCCACGAGGCAGAAGGTGCACGCCCGCGTACAGCGCTCCCCGTTGACCATGAAGGTGGCCGTCCCCGCATCCCAGCACTCGAAGATGTTGGGGCAGCCGGCCTCCTCGCACACCGTGACCAGGCGGAGGTCCTCGTTCAGCCGCTTCATGGACCGGTAGCCGGCGCCGAGGTCCGCCTCGACGCGCATCCACACGGGCTTGCGCGCGTGCACGTCGATGCCCGCGTCGGGATCGACGCCCGCGCGCCGCAGCCGACGACGCGCCGGCGCCTCGTCACTGGGTTGGGCCACGCCGCGATCGACCGAGGCCACGCGCGCGACACCCCCCGCGAGCTGCCGGTCGAGCGCCGCGCCCAGATACGCCTCGACCTCGCGCGCGGGCGCCTCGAGTCCGAGCGAGCGCATCGAGGCGACGGGCTTGTCGGGGATCCCGCACGGGACGATCGCCGCGAACGCGGCGAGGTCCACGTCCACGTTCAGGGCGACCCCGTGCAGGGTGCGCCGGACGCCGGACCGGTTGCGCTCGGTGCGCACGCCCACGGCCGCCACCTTGGCGGGTCGCGACTCCAGGTGCGCCCACACACCGGGGTAGCCCTCGAGACGCCCGACCGCGCCCAGGCGCCCCTCGGGATCGAAGTGGCGCACCGTGTCGATCACCGCGTCCTCGAGACGATGGACGTGCGCTCGACCCGCACCAGGATCGTCGCCCACGCTCACGATGGCCCACGCGACGACTTGGCCCGGGCCGTGGTACGTGACGTCACCGCCTCGATCGGCCTCCACGACGTCGGCCGCGAGCGAGTCGGCCGGCACGAGGAAGTGCTCGGGCACCGCCCGCACGCCCAGCGTGTAGGTGGGTGGATGCTCCATCACCAGGACGTAGTCGTCGGACGCGTCCACCAGCGCCCGCTGGAGGTCGTTCGCCTCGCGGAAGCTGACGCGCCCCACGTGGCGGCGCCGCAGCACCTAGCGCTCGCTCTCCAGGTCGAGGCCCGCGATCAGCTCGCCCACGCGCTCGAGATACGCCGTCGCCGTGAAGGGCTCGCAGACGCGGTGGTCGAACGACAGGCCTAGGACCAGCCGCGCCCCGACGTCCACGCGCGGCACGCCGCCGTCATCGCGCACGATGGCCGACTGGCGCACCGCGCCCATCGAGAGCACCGCCACCTGGGGCTGGATGATGATGGGCTGGGTCCACAGGGTGCGCGCGCCAGTCGGGCCGACCAGGGTGAACGTCCCGCCCATCAAGTCGTCGGTCGTCAGCTGGCGCGAGTCGACGCGCTCGCCGAGCTCGTGGACGCGGCGCGCCAGCGCGCGCAGCGTGAGGCCGGCCGCAGCGTGGACGACGGGAACGAGCATCCCGTCGCGGTGCACCTCGCGCATGAACCCGAGGTTCACGGTGCGGTGGACCACGAGCTCGTCACCGGCGAAGGTGGCGTTGAGGAACTCGAACTCGCCCAGCGCGCGCACGGCGGCCAGGCCCACCACCATCTCGTCGGCGATCGGCACGCCATCGCGCGTGTGACGCCCGAGGCGCTCGAGCTCGACGAACACGTCCCCGTCGATCTCGATCGCGACGAAGCCGTGCGGCGTGGTCTGGGCCGACAGCGCCATGTGCTGGCCCATGCGCCGCAGGCCGTGCGACAGGGGCACCACCTGGTCGTCGGTGGGACCGTTGGCCACCGCCCGCTCGGCATCGCGCCGCGTGATGGCGCCGCCCGGGCCCGACCCGTGAATGCTCGCGGGGTCGACGCCGCCGTCGGCGAGGATCCGCCGCACGACCGGCGAGGTCACCAGTCCGGCGCGCTCCCCACCCGTGGCCGGCTCGAGCCCGGGAGCGGGGGCGACCGGCTCGGGCGGGCGCGCGGGCGCCACCGCGGCCGGAGCCACGGGGGTCGCGGTCCCCCCCGAGGGAGGTGCGGCCGGCGACGGCGGCGCCGGTGCGCTCGGCGGCTCCGCCGGCGCGACCTGGGCGCTCTCGTCGATGACCGCGACGCGCGCACCCGTCTCGACGGTGTCGCCCTCGTCGGCCAGGATCTGCACGAGCACGCCCGCGGCCGGTGAGGGCATCTCGGAGTCGACCTTGTCGGTGGAGATCTCGAAGAGCGGCTCGTCGCGCGCGACGAGGTCGCCGACGCGCTTGAACCAGCGGGTGATGACGCCCTCGGTCACCGACTCGCCCAGCGACGGGAGTGTCACGTCAGCCAACGTGCAACCCCCTGCCCGACAGCGCCAGCAACGTCTCGCCGAAGGTCTCGGACAGTGACGGGTGCGGCTGGATGAGCGCCGCGGCCTCCTCGGCCGTGGCTTCCCAGTTCACGGCGTAGTACCCCGCACCGAGCTGCTCGGTCACCCACGGTCCGGCCATGTGCACCCCGAGGATCTGACCGGCCGTCCCGTCGGCACGCTTCTCGGCGATGACCTTGACGACGCCGTCGGTCTCCCCGATGATCTGGGCCCGGCTGTTACCTCCGTAGGGGTCCTTCTTGACGATGACGTCGTAGCCGCGCTCCTTGGCGGTCGCCTCGGTGAGTCCGCAGAACGCGACCTCGGGGTTGGAGTAGATCGCCCAAGGAACCCGGTCGTAGTCGACGGGCGTCACGGGCTCGCCCAGGATCGACTTGATCGCCACGATCGCCTCGGCGAAGCCGACGTGGGCCAGCTGGGGCGTGTTGGCCACGATGTCGCCGATCGCGTACACGTGCGGGTTGGCGGTGCGCATCGAGGGATCGGCCACGACGAAGCCACGGTCGTTGATCTCGACTCCCGTGCCCTCGCCGAGCAGGCCCTCACTGCGGGGGCGACGACCCACCGACAAGACGACCGCCTCGACCTCGACGTCCTCGCCACCCTCGACGTGGACCTTGGTGGTGCGCCGCCCCTTCGTCGGCGTGTGCCCGGTCACCGTGACGCCCGTGCGCACCTCGATGCCGCGCTTCTTGAAGACGCGCTGGACCACGCTCACGACCTCGGTGTCGCATCCCGCCAGGATGCTCGGCAGGCTCTCGAGGATCGTCACGGTCGTGCCCATGTCGGCCAGCATCGAGGCGAACTCGCACCCGATCGCTCCCCCGCCGATCACCACAGCGCTGCTCGGCAGGCTGGACAGGTCGAGGAACTCGTCCGAGGTCATCACGAAGTGGCCGTCCACCTCGAAGCCGGGCAGGGTGCGCGGAACCGAGCCCGCGGCCAGGATGACGTCGGTGCCGCGGCACACCACGCCGGCGTCTGCGCCCTCGACCACGCGAACGGTCCGGTCCGCATCGAGGCGGCCGGTCCCCTCGAAGATCGTCACCTTGCGCCCCTTGAGCAGTCCGCTCAGTCCCTTGTGGAGTCGATCGACGACCTCGACCTTGCGACGCTGGCTCACGGCGAAGTCCGTCGTCACGCTCTCGACCGCGAAGCCGAACGCGCTGGCGTGCTCGAGGGTCCGGCGCACGTGGGCCGTCTCGAGGAACTCCTTGGCCGGCACGCAGCCCCGGTGCAGGCACGTGCCCCCGACCTTGTCCTTCTCGACCATGGCGACCCGCAGCCCGCCGGCGGCTCCGTAGAGCGCGGCGGCGTAGCCTCCGGGCCCCCCGCCGACGATCACGACGTCAAACTCCTGGACCTCGTCAGCCACGTTCCGTCCCTTTCCCTCGACCGCTCCCGACCAGAGAATCCTAATGTTCAGGTCGGCGGAGCCGGCAGCCGCGACTCGCCGCGCTGGCGATCCGCCGCAGCCGTGGCCAGGAGGTCGACGAACTCGTTGAGGGGCTCGCCCGCGTGACCCTTGACCCACCGGAATCGGACGGTCTGGGCCGTCATCACCTGGTCGATCAGGGGCTCCCACAGGTCACGGTTGGCCACCGGCCGACCCTGCGTGTTGCGCCACCCGCGGCCGCGCCACCCCTCGTACCACCGGTCGTGGAAGCACTTCACGACGTAGGAGGAGTCGCTGACGACCTCGAGATCATCGGTTCCCAGGACCCGCAGCGCCTCGAGCACCGCGCGCAGCTCCATGCGCTGGTTCGTGGTGTGCGCCTCGGCACCACTGCCGTAGTGCTCGGACGAGACGGCCCAGGCCCAGCCCCCCGGACCGGGATTGCCCCGGCACGCGCCATCGGTGTAGACGACGTTCACCGCTGCCGCGTGACCCAGGCGTCGGGATCCCGCGTGAACCTCGTGACCGACTCGGGAAGCTCGCCGCGCAGGATCTGCCCGACGCTGACGTGCTCGAGGACCTCGCGCAGGGCTCCGCGCACGGCGACCCACACGTCGCGCAGGTACGTGGCCTCCCCCCCGTAGCTCAAGGTCTCGGGACGCATCCCCCGCACCCCGGCCATCGGCCCGGTCACCACGCGCAGGACATCGGCGATGCAGATGCTGTCCGCGTCGCGGGCGAGGCGGAATCCACCCTCGGGACCGCGCTGGCTGCTGACGAGCCCACCGCGGCGGAGGTCCGAGAGGATCGCTCCGAGGAACTTGGCGGGCAGGCCCTGCTCGGCCGCGAGATGCTCGGCGCTGACCGAGGTGGGGCTGCCCGCCAGCGTGAGCAACGCTCGAATGGCGTACTCGGCCTTGGCGGGGATCTGCACGTCCCCATTCTGCCCCAGCCGCCCGGGGCGCACGTGCGAGGCGACTCTAGAGTGACGGCGTGCTCACCCTCGCCGATCGGCGCCTGTACCTGTGCGTCGGGGCCCGCGACGACGTGGCCCGGCTGGTGCGCGCGGCCCTCGACGGGGGTGTCGACGTCGTCCAGCTGCGCGACAAGTCCACGGACCGCTCGCGTCAGCTCGTCGCCGGACGGCTGCTCGCGGACCTGTGCCGTGACGCCGGCGTCCCGTTCATCGTCAACGACGACCCGACCCTGGCGGCCGACCTCGAAGCCGACGGCGTCCACGTCGGCCAGGACGACGTGCCCGTCGAACGATGCCGCGCGGTGCTCGGGGACCAGGCGATCGTCGGGCTCTCGACGCACGCGCCCGCCGAACTCGCGCGCGCCCGAGGTCTCGATGCGACCTACCTGAGCGCCGGGCCGATCGTCCCCACGCCGACCAAGCCGGGTCGGGCTGGCACCGGCGTCGCCTACGCCGTGGAGGCGACGCGCACGGCCGGGCGACCGGTGTTCGTGACCGGCGGGGTCGGACCGCACAACGTCGCGGACCTGGTGGCAGCGGGGATGGAGCGCTTCGTGGTCGTGCGCGCCGTCGTCGAGGCCGCCGACCCGCGCCGGGCGGCCGCCGCGGTGCGCCAGCGCCTCGACGAGGCTCTGGCGGCGCGCTCAGCGGTGGCGGTCGAGCCAGCCGAGCAGGGTGGCGACCATCCGGGGGTCGGCCCGCAACTGATGCCCCGCACCCTGGATTAGCCGCAGTTCGGCCCGTCCGTCCGCCGCGTCGACGAGGTCGCGCGCGTCGGACACCGGCACCTCCACGTCGTCGGTCCCGTGGCCCACCAGCAGCCGGCGCGGCGGGATCCGCGTCACGGCCTCCAGCGGCGCCACCGCCAGCACGCCCGCGCGCAGCTCGTCGGCCTCGGGGAGCTCCTCGATGGACGAGACCACGCCCGCCTCGATCGTGCGCTGGCGCAGGTGCTCGGCCGAGCCGCACCAGGCCTCCAGGTGCGCCGGCGCAGCGAAGGTCGCCACGCCGCGCACTCGCTCGTCGTCGGCGGCCACCGCGAGGGCCAGAGCACCTCCGAAGCCGAAGCCCGCGAGCGAGATGCGGGCGTCTCCCACCGCGGCCCAGTCGATCACCCGGCCCAGGTCGCGCCGCCAGCGCGGAGCCGAGAAGGTGCCCGTGCTGCCCCCGACGCCCGACAGTGTCCCAGTCGCGACGCTCCACCCCGACTCGGCGGCCAGATGCTCGGCCAGCTCGGGCAGCAGTCCGGCGGCGTGACGCCCCATGCCCGCCGCGCGCGGCAGGCCGTGGACGAGGATCAGGGTGCGCCCCGCTGCTGCGCGGGACCCGGCCGCCACCTTGAGATCGAGGTAGGTGCCGTCGATCTCGAGGCGCTCGTGGGTGAGCACGCGGTCAGATGCCCAGATGCTGGGCCAGGAGGTTGCGGTGGTAGGCGGGATCGCCAAAGAGCAGTTCGGAGCTCTTCGCACGCTTGAAGTAGAGGTGCGCGTGGTGCTCCCAGGTGAAGCCGATGCCGCCGTGGATCTGGATGTTCTCCGCGGCGCAGTGGAAGTAGGCCTCGGAGCAGAACGACTTGGCCAGGCTGGCCGCGATCGGCAGCTCGGAGCTCTTCTCCTGGGCGGCCCACGCGGCGTAGTAGGCCGCCGACTTCGCGGACTCGACGTCGAGGAGCATGTCGGCGCACTTGTGCTTGATCGCCTGGAACGAGCCGATGGGTCGCCCGAACTGGATGCGCTCCTTGGCGTAGGCGACCGCGTTGTCGAGCACCCGCTGGGCGCCGCCCACCTGCTCGGCGGCCAGCGCCGCGAGGGCCACCTGCACCGCGGTGGCCAGCCCCTCCGCGGCGGCACCCTCGGCACCGACCAGGGTCGCGGGCGTCGCGGCGAAGGTCAGGCGCGCCTGCTTGCGCGTCTGGTCCATGGTGGCGAGGGCCTCGACCGACATCCCGGGTGCACCCGCCTCGACGGCGAACAGCGACAGGCCGCTCGTCGTCTTGGCGGGAACCAGGATGAGCGAGGCGACCGCGCCGTCGAGCACGTAGCTGCGCACCCCCGAGACCGTCCAGCCGTGGTCGCCCTCGTGCGCGAGGGTCGAGGTGTCGGCCAGGTCCCACGAGCCCCCGTCGTCGGTGAGCGCGAGCGTCGCGATCGTCGTCCCGTCGGCGATCCCCGGCAGGAGCCGGCGCTGGTCCTCGGGAGTGCCCACCGCCATGATCGCCGGCGCCGCCAGGGCCACGGTGGCAAAGAACGGGGCGCACAGCAACGCCGCTCCCATCTCCTCGAACACGACGTACAGCTCGACCGGACCGAAGCCCTGCCCCCCGAACTCCTCGGGGATGGCCAGGCCCTGGAGCGCCATCTCGTCGGCCATCTGGCGCCACACCGCCGCGTCGTAGCCCTCGGGGGTCGCCATGAGACGACGAACCTCACTCTCGGGAGACTTCTCCTCAAGGAAGCGGCGGACCATCCTGCGAAGCTCGTCCTGCTCGTCGGTGAAACCGAAATTCATGGTCGCCCTCAGTTCCTACTGCCCAGTACGGTGTGGCACCTGCGAGACTACTCAATCTCCCGCGCTGGGACTCGCGGCCGCCGGTCGAGCCCGAAGGGAGCGGGGAGGACGCCCGTTAGGCTGCGGACGTGTCTGAGACGCTCCTGGAGTTGCGCGACGTGCACGCCGAGGCTGACGGGACGACGATCCTGCGTGGCGTCGACCTCACCGTGCGCGCGGGCGAGGTCCACGCCCTTATGGGTCCCAATGGCGCAGGCAAGTCGACACTGGCCAGCCTCATCATGGGTCACCCTGGATATCACCTGACCAGCGGCCAGATCCTCTTTCGCGGACAGGACATCGCGGACTGGACGCCCGACGCGCGAGCGCGCTCGGGCGTCTTCTTGGCCTTCCAGTACCCCGAGGCGATCAGCGGGGTGTCGGTCATCCAGTTCCTCCGCCAGGCGATGCTGGCCCGACGGGGCGTCGAGCAGCTCTCGGTGCTCGAGGTGCGCCTCGAGCTGATGGAGTGGATGGAGCGCCTCGGGATGGATCCCGCGTTCGCCGAGCGCCACCTGAACGAAGGCTTCAGCGGCGGCGAGCGCAAGCGCAACGAGGTTCTCCAGATGGCGCTGCTCGATCCGGTGGTTGCGCTGCTCGACGAGACCGACTCGGGCCTGGACATCGACGCCCTGCGCGTGGTCGCGCGAGGCGTGCGTACCGTCCGGGAGCGCCGCGGTGAGCTGGGCATCGTCGTGGTCACCCACTACGTCAAGCTCCTCGAGGAGATCGAGCCGGACCGGGTCCACATCCTCATCGACGGGCGCATCGTCGACACCGGGGGCGCGGAGCTGGCCCAGACCATCGAGCACCAGGGCTACGACACCTGGCGGGCGGTGGCCCGATGACGTCGTTCGACCCACGCCGCGTGCGCATCGACACGCCCCTGCTCACGCGCGAGATCCACGGGCGCCCCATCACCTATCTCGACTCGGCCTCCTCGACGCTGCCACCCCGCGCGGTGATCGAGGCCATGGATCGCTACTACACGGGGCATCACGCCAACGTCCACCGCGGCGTCTACCAGACGGCCAATGAGGCCACTGAGATCTACGAGGGAGCCCGCGCCGAGGTGGGGCGCTTCATCGGCGCCCCCGACCCCGAGAACGAGGTGGTGTTCACCAAGAACACCACCGAGGCGTTCAACCTGCTCGCCCGCTCCTGGGGGGCGGCCAACCTGCGGGCCGGCGACGTCGTCCTGGTCACCGAGATGGAGCACCACGCCAACATCGTCCCGTGGTTCCAGCTGCGCGAGGAGCGCGGCATCGAGGTCCGCTTCGTTCCCCTCGGCGACGACTTCCGCCTCGACCTGAAGGACCTGGACCGACTGTTCGAGGGCGTCAAACTCTTCTCCTTCACCGCGATCTCCAACGTCCTGGGCACGCGCAACCCGGTGGCCGCGCTGGTGCGAGCCGCCCACGACCACGGTGCGCTGGCGGCGGTCGACGCCGCGCAGGCGGTCGGCCACCAGCGGACCGACGTGCGCGCCTGGGACGCCGACTTCGTGTGCTTCTCGGCCCACAAGATGCTCGGCCCGACGGGTCTCGGGGTCTTCTGGACCCGGGCGGCGATCCTCGCGTCGATGCCGCCGTTCCTCGGCGGTGGCGGCATGATCGCCGACGTGCGCACCGATGGCTTCGTCCCCGCGAGCGGCCCCACGCGCTTCGAGGCGGGAACGCCACCCATCGCCGAGGCCGCCGGCCTGCGCGCGGCGGTGCGGTACCTCACCGGTCTGGGGCTCGACGCGGTCGCCGAGTACGAGCACGCCTTGACGGTGACCGCCCTCGACCTGCTCGCCGAGTCGGTCGACGGCCGGGTGCGCGTCATCGGACCGCGAGAGGCCACCGAGCGCACGGGCGTGTTCAGCCTCGACGTCGAGGGCGTGCACCCGCACGACGTCGCCCAGGTGCTCGACGAGTACGGCGTGTGCGTTCGGCCGGGGCACCACTGCGCCAAGCCCCTCATGCGGCGCTACGGGCTCGCGGCCACCGCGCGCGCCTCGTTGGGGCCCTACACGCTGCGCGGCGATCTCGACGTGCTCGTCGAGGCCCTCCAGGCCACCGTGAAGCTGTTCGGGTAGCGATGGCCGGACTGGACGACCTCTACCGCGAGATCATCCTCGACCACTATCGCTCACCGCGCAACCGCGGCGAGCTCGACCACCCCACGGCGCGGACCGAGGGGTTCAACCCCCTGTGTGGCGATGAGCTCGTCGTCTACCTGGTCGTGCGCGACGGCGTGCTCGAGGACATCAAGCTCACGGGCCACGGATGCTCGATCTCCCAGGCCTCGTCGTCGATGATGAGCGCCGCCGTCAAGGGCAAGCCCCTCAGCGACGTGCGCCAGATCATCGACCGCTTCAAGTCGATGATGACCGTGCACGAGGACGGGACGGACCCCGAAGCGGCCGTCACCCCCGACCTTCGCACCGACGGCGAGCTCGCGGCCCTGGCGGGCGTCGTGAAGTTCCCCGTGCGCATCAAGTGCGCGACGCTCGCCTGGAACACCCTCACCCAGGCGATCGACGACGCCGCGCGCGCCTAGGGCGTGCAGGGCACCGGGTCGAAGTAGGGCACCACGCTCGTCGGGTTGGCGGGCGTCGTGACCTTCGGGCGGGTCGTGGTGGTCCTCGCCGGAACGGTCGTCGTGGGATGCGCGATCGTCGTCGTGGTCGTGGGCGCGATCTTGGGGGGCAGCGGCGTCTGGAGCTGCGCGTTCGGTGGCGGGTTGGTCGGCGCCAGGAGCGAGGAGCCGAAGACGCTCACCAGCAGCTGCTGGGTCTCGGGCTGCTGGGTGAACAGGACGTCGCCCAGACCCGGAAGCGTGGCGGGCACCGTGGGCAACGTGTAGGTCAGCATGCTCGCCGGGTTGTAGCCGTGAAACTTCACCGCCAGGGCGATGAGCTCGTTCAGGGTGAACCCGCTGTCGAGCGTGATGCCCTGAGGGATCTTGGCCAGGAACGAGTTGATCGTCAACGGGTTGTACAGGTGCTTGGCCCGGCTGATCAGCGCGCGGATGAACACATTCTGGCGATCGATGCGGCCGAAGTCGCTCGTCGGGTCGTAGTGCCAGACACCCCCCTGGAACCACTGGTAGTGCCGACTCCGCGCGACCGCGAGCGCCTGGAAGCCCGTCACCAGCTGGCAGCCCGCGTGGGGGATGTTCAGGCCCGAGTAGGCGTCCTTGGCCGGGTAGGGGAAGTCGAGGAACACCCCGCCGATGGCGTCAGCGGCGTTGATGAGACCCGCGAAGCTCACCTGGATCACGTGGTTGATGGGAATGCCGTAGTTGGCCGTGATCGTCTGGGCGAGCAGCGAGGGCCCGCCGCCGTAGTTGACGTTGATGCGGTTGAACCGGCCGTAGAGGCGCTGGTTGGCCAGCAGCGTCACCATCGTGTCGCGAGGGATCGACACGATCGTGATCGTGCCCGCGGCCGGGTCGATGTGCATGATCTTGACCACGTCGCTGCGCTGGCCGCTGACGAGACCGGCCGAGGCGCCCGTCTGACGCGCCACCTGGCCGGTCAGCCCCGCCCGCGAGTCCGAACCGATCTCCAGGATGTTGAAGGGTCGACCCGACAGCTGGGGCAGCTCACCGGCCACGTTGACCTTGGGGATCTGGTCGAAGCGGTACCGCGCGTAGAGGTATCCCCCGCCGATCAGCGCGACCACGAGACCTACGAGCACGATCGCGACGATCGCGGTGATGCGGACCCCACGCCGCCGGCCGCGCGGCGCGCGCCGCCGGCGCCGCGCCGTGGGATTGGCGCGCTGGTCGATCGCCGCCCCGAGCTCCTCGAGCCGGTCGCTGTTGGCCAGCGGCCCGTGGCGGCGTCCCGGCCGCCCGCCCGCGCTGTGGCGTCGCTCAGGCATCGGACAATCCTACCGAGACCGCACTACTCGGACGCCGTGGCGAAGGGCTCGTAGCCCTCGCGCTCAAGCGTCGCGGCCAGCTCGGGACCACCGTGGGCCACGATCCTCCCCGCGCGCATGACGTGGATCGTCGTTGGCGTCAGCTCCTGGAGGAGCCGCTGGAAGTGCGTGATCACGAGAACGCCGCAGTGCCACTCGTGGGTCGCGGCCGCCAGTCGCCGGGCCACGGCCCCTAGGGAGTCCACGTCGAGACCCGAGTCGACCTCGTCGAAGAGTCCGAACGCGGGACGCAGGACGCCGAACTGCACGACCTCGGCTCGCTTGCGCTCGCCGCCCGAGAGATCCACGTTGAGGAAGCGTTCGACCAGCGCCGGGCGCAGGTCGACACGCTTCGCCTCGTCCTGGATGCGCGCCGCCAGGTCCTCTCCGTCCGCGCCCGCCGCGCGCAGGACGTCGCGCAGGAGGACGCCCGGGACCTCGAGGGGCTGCTGGAGCGCGAGGAAGAGCCCGGTGCGCACGCGGCCGGTGGGCGACTGGTCGAGGAGCGACACGCCGTCGATCTCCGCGGTGCCCCCGACGACCTGGTAGCCGGGGTGGCCCGCCAGCGCCAGAGCCAGCGTGGACTTGCCCGAGCCGTTGGGACCCATGATCACGTGCACCTCGCCCGAGCGCATCGTGAGGTCGAACCCCTGCACGACCTCGCGTCCGGCGACCGCGACGCGCAGCCCCTGGATCGTCAAGACGCTCACGCGACGCTCACCTCCACCCGACCGTCGCGAACGGTCGCCTCGTAGCGGCGCACCGGATGGGTCGCCGGCAACGTGAGCGCCTCACCGTCCTTGAGCGAGAAGAGCGCTCCGTGGCGCGCGCACTCGATGGTGCACTCGTCCGGGTCGACGGTGCCTCGCGCCAGGCTGAAGTCCTCGTGGCTGCACCGGTCGTCGAGGACGTAGACGTCGTCGCCCAGGCGCACGATCACGACGACGCGGTCGCCAAGAGTCACCTGGCGCGTCGTCGCGTCGGCGAAGTCCTCGAGGGCTCCGGCGTCCACGACGTTCACGCGACCACCTCGAGCGCTCCGAGAGAGGCGTCGACGTCGGCCGTCAGGAGGTCGGCCACGACCCGCGGCAGGGCGTCGAGCATCTCGAGGAAGAACCCCCGGATCATCAGTCGCTGCGCCTCGGGTCGGGGGACGCCCCGGGACTCGAGGTACCACAGCTGCAGCTCGTCGAGGGGGCCCACACTCGAGGCGTGCGCGCACACCACGTCGTTCTCGCGGATCTCCAAGTTCGGCACGGAGTCGGCGTGAGCGCTGGGCGACAGGAGCAGGTTGTGGTTGGTCTGACGGGCGTCGGTCTTGCGCGCCCCGTGCTCGATCTCGATGAGCCCGGTGTAGATCGAGCGGGACTGATCGGCGACGGCCCCCTTGGACAGGAGGGTCGAGCGCGTGTGCGCCGCCACGTGGAACTGGCGCGTGCGAAAGTCGTGGACCTGGTCGCCCGCGCCGAAGAAGGTCGTGCGCAGCACGTTCTCGGCCCCGCGGCCCTCCAGGGTCGCGTCGTTGCGCGAGCGGTCGTAGCGGGCACCCAGCCCCACCACCGCGTGGCTGAGCCGCGCGTCGCTCGCTAACCGCGCCGACGTGCGGGCGACGTGCCAGCTGCGGTGGTCCAGCCGCTGGTACGCGACCAGGGCCAGGTGCGCGTCGGGGCCGACCTCGTACTCGCCCACCACGTCGACCAGGGAGCCCGATCCACCCTCGTAGACCTCGACGAGCACGGCGCGAGCGCCTCGCTCGAGCACCACGCGCACGCGGGGGAACGACGCCGCCGACCCGGCGCCGGCAGCGATCACGATCGGTGCCTCCAGCGCGACGCCCGCGCGGACGGTCACCGTCACGACGCCCGGTGTCAGGGCGTTGTTGAGCAGGGCGAAGGCGTCGCTCGCGTAGGCCTCGAGGGCCCCCTCCGGGTCCACCGCGTCGACCACCACGTCGACGCCCTCGGTCGGTCGGCCCTCGTCGACGACGAACCCGTCGACCAGGTGGATCGTGCGACTCGCGAGGGGCGCGAGTGCCGCGGCCACCGGCCCGAGGGCCTCGGCGCGGGGCTCGGTCGCCAACGCGAACCCGTCGAGGTCCAGGTCCTCGAGGGGTGCGTAGCGCCACACCTCCTCGCTGGCGCTGGGCAGCCCGGTGTCGAGGAATCGCTGGAAGCTCGCGCCGCGCTGGGACGCGTCAGGACGCGTACGCACAAAGTGGAGGGCGGTGTCGCGGAAGGAAGCCATATCGGGGCCTGGCCAGTGTACTGGCGGCGCTCCCGCCCCCACCCCGGGGACTGCCTGTCTATGCTCGCGGGCATGAGGTACCCGTGAGTTTCGCGTCCGACGTCATCGAGCTGACGCGCGAGGGGGCGGTCGCCACCCTCTGGCTGAATCGGGTCGACGCCCGCAACGCCTTGGGCACCGCTTTCTGGGCCGACCTCCCCCGCGCCACGGCCGTCCTCGCGGCCGATCCACAGGTACGCGCCGTGGTCATCGCGCCGCGCGGCGGCCACTTCACCGTCGGCCTCGACCTCAAGGAACTGGGCGCGAGCCTGACGGGCGGCGGCGCGCGCGGCTCCGCCGCGGCGCGCGCGCGGGGGCGCCTGGAGTCGGTGCGGCGCATGCAGCAGGCGATCTCGTCGGTGGCCGAGCTGCCCGTGCCGGTGATCGCCGCGGTGAGCGGCTACTGCCTGGGCGGGGGCGTCGACCTGATCACCGCCTGCGACATTCGTGTCGCGGCGCCCGATGCCGTCTTCTCGGTGCGCGAGACGCGCATGGCGATCGTCGCCGACCTGGGCACCCTCCAGCGCCTCCCGCGCATCGTGGGCCCCGGTCACGCGGCCGAGCTGGCCTTCACGGGCCAGGACATCGACGCCGAGCGCGCCGCCGCCATCGGCCTGGTCAACCGCGTGGTGGGACCCGCCGCCGACGACGCGATCGCCGCCGCGCACGACCTGGCCGCCACGATCGCGGCCAACTCGCCGTGGGCGGTGCGGGGGACCAAGGCGGTCCTGCGCGCCAACGACGGACGCAGCATCGACGAGGGCTTGGACTTCGTCGCCCGATGGAACGCGCTCTTCCTGGAGAACGACGACCTGGTCGAGGCCCTCGGCGCCTTCTTGGAGCGCCGTCCGCCGAACTTCACCGGCCGGTAGGGCGCCCCCCGGGGCCCCGACGCCAGAATCGCCAGCCGCGCGCGGAGCGAGCCGCGCGATCGAGCTCCTCGCGGTGCTCGGCCAGGATGCCTGGTGCCACCTGGTCAAGCACGTGATCGGCCTCGTCGAGCACCTGGCGCCGCTCGTCGGCCGACGAACCCGCCGGGGCCGCCTCGACGGGTCGATCCACCAGCGTCCCGTGCGACCATCCCACGTCGGCCAGCCGGCGTTCGTAGGTCACGCAGTCGGCCGGGCAGGACCACGGCTGATCGGGCGCGTTGCCCAGCACGCAGAAGCGCGCCACCTCGCCCGACGCGTACGTGCGGCTCTGGAAGTGCTTGCACTCCTCGCGCATGGGCATGGTCACCATCCTCGCAGCATCGGGCCGCCCGTGACCAGGCAGCCGCTCAGCCGACCGAGCCCTCCATCTGGAGCTCGATCAGGCGCGACCACTCAACGGCGTACTCCATGGGCAGCGTCCGGGTCACGGGCTCGATGAAGCCATTGACGATCATGCTCATCGCCTGGCTCTCGGTGAGTCCCCGGCTCATGAGGTAGAAGAGCTGGTCGTCACCGATCTTCGAGACCGTCGCCTCGTGGCCCACGGAGGCGTCCTGCTCGCCCACCTCCATATAGGGCTTGGTCTCGGACGTCGACTCCTCGTCCAGGATCAGGGCGTCACAGCGCACGAAGCTCTTGGCGCCGCGCGCACCCTCCTCGACCCGAACCAGGCCGCGGTAAGTCGTCACGCCCCCGTCCTTGGAGATCGACTTCGAGATGATCGTCGAGGTCGTCTCGGGGGCGGCGTGGACCATCTTGGCGCCCGCGTCCTGGACCTGTCCGGGTCCGGCGTAGGCGACCGAGAGCACCTCCCCGGACGCCTTGGGGCCCATCAGGTAGACCGAGGGGTACTTCATCGTGAGGCGCGAGCCGATGTTGCCGTCCACCCACTCGACGTGGGCCTCCGCCTCGGCGCGCGCCCGCTTGGTGACGAGGTTGTACACGTTGTTGGACCAGTTCTGGATCGTCGTGTAGGTGATCCGCGAGCCGCGCAGCGCCACCAGCTCGACCACCGCCGAGTGCAGCGAGTCCGTCGAGTACACCGGGGCCGAGCACCCCTCGACGTAGTGGACCTGCGAGCCCTCGTCGGCGATGATCAGGGTCCGCTCGAACTGCCCCATGTTCTCGGTGTTGATGCGGAAGTACGCCTGGAGCGGCTGGTCCACCGTGACCCCGGGGGGGACGTAGATGAAGGATCCCCCACTCCACACCGCCGAGTTCAGCGCTGCGAACTTGTTGTCGTTGGGAGGGATCACCTTGCCGAAGTACCGACGCACCAGGTCCGGGTACTCGCGCACCGCCGTGTCCATGTCGCAAAACAGGACGCCCTGGCGCTCCAGGTCGGCACGATTGCGGTGGAACACCACCTCCGACTCGTACTGCGCGGTCACCCCCGCCAGGTACTTGCGCTCGGCCTCGGGGATCCCCAGGCGCTCGTAGGTCGTCTTGATCGCGTCGGGCAGGTCCTCCCAGCGGTCGACCTGCTGCTCGGTGGGCTTGACGTAGTAGTAGATGTCGTCGAAGTCCAGCTCGGGCATCCGCGACGCGAACCACGGCGCCATCGGCTTGGCCTCGAAGCGCTTCAGGGCGTTGAGCCGGAACGAGCGCATCCACGCGGCTTCATCCTTCATCGCCGACATCTCGCGCACGATCGCCTCGTTGAGGCCCTTCTTCGGCTTGAACACCGGAACTTGATCGTCCGACCACCCCAACTGGTAGCGGCTGAAGTCGAGGTTGTCGATGGTCACGCCCCACCTCCGGGAGTTTTCACTATGGCCATAGTAGTAACAACCTCTCTTCGCCCGTCCCGAAAATACTGGCAGAGTGGAGCCCGTGCCCCAGCCACCGCGCGCCGCGCGCCGCCCCCACGCGATCACCCGTCACGGCGATGTGCGTGACGACCCCTACTACTGGCTGATGGATCGGACTGATCCGGAGGTCCTAAGCGTGCTGCGGGCCGAGAATGACTTCCTGGCCGAGTCCCTGGCGGACCTGGCCGACGTGCGCGAGCGGATCTACGACGAGATCCGGCAGCGCATCGACGAGACCGACATCTCGGTGCCCGTGCGCCGCGGAGCGTGGTGGTACTTCGAGCGCACGCGGGAGGGTCTCGACTACCCCCTCACCTGCCGGGTCCCGGCCGGGGACGCCGACGAGCCCCCGGCCGTCGACGCGCACGCGGCGATCCCCGGCGAGGTCGTGCTGCTCGACGAGAATCACGAGGCCGAGGGCCACGAGTTCTACGCGGTTGGGGTGCTCGAGGTGAGCCCCGACGATCGCTGGCTCGCCGTGGCCAGCGACACCGAGGGGGCCGAGCACCACCGCCTCACGTTTCGGGCCCTGCTGGGTCAGGACCCGGTGGACGAGCAGGTCGACGACGTCTACTACGGCGCCACCTGGTCGGGCGACAGCCGCGTCTTCTTCTACACCCGCGTCGATGCGTCGATGCGGCCTCACCAGCTCTGGCGCCACACCCTCGGCACGGACCCTCGTGACGACGTCTTGGTGTTCGAGGAGGGTGACCCGCAGTTCTCCCTGACCGTGGGGCGGAGCCGTGACAACGAGGTCATCGTCGTGGTGAGCTCGTCGTCCACGACGACCGAGGTGCGCTGGCTGCCCGCCCTGGACCCGACCGCCGAGCCCGAGGTGTTCGAGCCGCGGCGCACCGGCATCGAATACGCCCTCGAGCACGTTGTCGACGCCCACGGGCGGCGATACTGGCTCAAGCTCACCAACGAGGGAGCCACGGACTTTCGCGTCCTGGTCCGCGACGCCAGCGAGGCCACCTGGCGTGAGCTGATCGCGCACCGGCCCGGGACGCGCATCGACGGCGTCGAGGCCTTCGCGGGCACGCTGGTGCTCGCCGAGCGCCTCGAGGGCTCGGAGGCAGTGCGCATCATCCCCCTGGGCGAGGACCCGTGGGAGGGAGACCTCCTCGCACGCTCGTGGCTGGTCGAGGGACCCGAGCAGCCCAGCACCATCGGCCTGGGGGCGAACCCCAACTACGTGACGCCTTCGCTGCGCGTGGGCCTGACCTCCCTGGTCACGCCCTATCTCATCGGGGATGTGGACCTCGCGACGCGCGCGATCGTCGTGCGCAAGCAGCAGCGCGTGCGGGGCGGGTACGATCCCACGCACTACGCGACCGGACGGCTGTGGGTGGACGCCAGCGACGGGCAGCGCATCCCGGTGTCGTGGGTGGCACGCCGCGAGCTGCTCGAGGATCGCGACGGCCAGCTGCGGCCGCGCGTGCCCGGACCGCTGCTGCTGTACGGGTACGGCAGCTACGAGATCTCCATCGATCCGGGCTTCTCCTCGATCCGCCTCTCGCTGCTCGACCGCGGCGTGATCTTCGCGATCGCCCACGTTCGCGGCGGCGGCGAGATGGGGCGCGCGTGGTACGAGATGGGGCGCCTGGCCCAGAAGCCCACGACCTTCAGCGACTTCGTCACCGTGGCGCGGCACCTGGTCGCCGCGGGATGGACCGATCCCCCACGGCTCGCCGCGCGTGGCGGCTCGGCCGGAGGCCTGCTGATGGGCGCGGTCATGAACGAGGCCCCTGAGCTGTGGCGCGCCGTCGTGGCCGAGGTCCCCTTCGTCGACGTCCTGACCACCATGCTCGACCCGACCCTGCCCCTGACCATCGGCGAGTGGGAGGAGTGGGGAGACCCCGACGCCGATCCGCGCGCCTACCGCACGATCCGCTCCTACTCCCCCTACGACAACATCCGCGGACGGGAGAGCGACGGCACGGCGCGCCCCTATCCCCGCCTGCTGGCGACCGGGGGGCTCAACGACTCGCGCGTCGGCTTCTGGGAGCCCGCCAAGTGGGTCCAAGCGCTGCGCGCGTCGGGCGCCGACGTCGAGGCCTACCTCAAGACCGAGATGGGCGCAGGTCACGGGGGGCCCTCGGGACGCTACGACGCGTGGCGCGACGAGGCTCTGGTGACCGCCTTCGTCCTGGACTCCATCGCCCCGGCGTCGCTCGGGCTGGCGGGAGCCTCAGTGCCAGATCGCCAGGGCGACGGCGGCGGCAGCGACGACGATCGCTGAGGCGATGAGGCGCCGGCGCCCCCGGCGGGGGTGCCGGCGCGGCCAGCGCGAGCGGTGCGCGGCGCGTTCGAGGGCGCGCTGGACGTCCCGTCCGTGAGGGGCCACCGGCTTCTCCGCGGGCTCCGCCTCACCGAACACGTGGCCCGGCGCGACGTGCAGGCGCGGCGGGGCCGGCGGTGCGTGCGTGCCGACCTCGCCATCGCTCGTCAGGTGCACGCTGCGCGGCGCGCCGGGCGATGCGGCAGCACTGGGGTGGCGAGCGGCGCGATCCCACTGGGACCGATCGTGGTGGGACCGGACGCGTGCGATGACGACGACCATCACGATCGCAATCACCACCGCCCCGGCGATCACCGACTTAACCACGCCGCTCCCCTGACTCTCACCTTGGAGCGTAGTGAGCCCTCATGAGCCGCTGAAGGCTCCGTAGCGCCCGCGGTGGTAGAGCAGCGGTTGGCCGGGACCCGCCCAGGCGTGGTCGACGGCGATCACGGCCACTTCGTGGTCGCCGAGACGGTGCACGCTGACGATCGAGCCCTCGAGCTGGGCGATCGCCCCGACGAGCAGGGGCGACCCCTGGGGGCCGGCGTGCCACGGCACGCCGGCGAAGCGATCGACGTCGCGTGTCGCGAAGCGGCGGGCCAGCGCGGCCTGCTCCTCGGACAGCACGCTCACCCCCGCCACCCCGCGCGTGCGGATCTGGGGCCAGGTCCGCGAGTCGACCGCGGCGGCGAAGGTGATGAGGCGTGGCTCCAGGGAGAGCGAGCCGAACGTCTGGCACGTGAAGCCGACCGGGCCCTCGGCGGTCGCGGCGGTCACCACGACCACGCCCGTCGCGAAGCGGCCCACGACCTCCTTGTAGCGCATCAGGTCGTCGGACATCATCGCGACCCTAGCGTCGCTCACCACGCAGGGCGATGCGGTCCCCGCGCTCCTCGATCAGGCCGTCGCGCACCAGGGAGACCAGCGCCCGTGCGAGGCGGTCGTCGGACAGACCCGTGTCGCCCGCCACGGCGCGGACGCCTCGGGGGCCGTCGCGCAGCGACCGCACGACGGCGCCCCGCGCCTGGCGCCCCGATCCCGCGAACGGGCCCTGCGGACCGGTGACGCCCGCGCTGCGCACCGCGGGGTCGGGACCGCCGTCGCGACGCCACCGGCACGCCCCGAGGGCCGGGCAGTCCGAGCAGCGGGGACGGGGACGGCAGTACTGGGCTCCGAGATCCAGCAGCGACTGGTTGACCGGGGCGCTGGCCGCGCCCCGCACGAGCTGGTCAGCCAGCCCCTGGGCCTCGGCCGCGCGCAGCCGGGCGTTGGCGACGGCGCGTGCCAGGACGCGCCCCGCATTGGTATCCACGACCCCGACGGCCCGGCCGAACGCGAAGCTCGCCACGGCGCGCGCCGTGTAGGGACCGATGCCCGCCAGGTCCTGGAGCTCGGCCACGGTGCTCGGAACACGCCCCCCGTGGTCCTCGACGATGCTGCGCGCCGCGCGATGCAGCGCGACGGCGCGGCGGTTGTAGCCCAGCCCGACCCACGCCGCGACGACCGCGGCCTGCGGCGCGTGGGCGCAGGCCGCCGGCGAGGGGAACCGGTCCAGGAAGGGTCGCCACGCCTCGCGGACGCGCCCCGTCGAGGTCTGCTGGAGCATCACCTCGGCGACGAGGATCGCCCACGGCTCGTCGACGCCGACCCACGGCAGCGGGCGAGCCAGCTGCGCGCGGGCCTGTCCCAGTGCGCGCCGCAGGGCTCGCAGCTCAGGACCAGGCGTCGTCACCGTAGGGACGCTGGCGCGCGGGGGCCGCGTCGCGCCGCCAGACCATGACCCGGCGACGGAAGTAGCAGACCTCCCGCCCGTCCTGGTTGAACCCCTTGGTCTCGACGCGCACGACGCCGCGATCCGGCTTCGACGTCGAGGGGACCACCTCGAGGACGCGGGTCTCGGCGTAGATGGTGTCGCCGTGGAAGGTCGGGTAGCGGTGGACCAGCTGCTCCACCTCGAGGTTGGCGATCGCGGCACCCGACACGTCGGGCACGCTCATGCCGAGCACCAGCGAGTAGACGAGGTTGCCCACCACGACGTTGCGGCCCTGCACCGACTCGTGCTCGGCGAACCACGCGTTGGTGTGCAGCGGATGGTGATTCATGGTGATCATGCAGAAGAGGTGGTCGTCGGCCTCGGTGATGGTCTTGCCGGGCCAGTGGCGGTAGATGTCCCCGGGGACGAAGTCCTCGAGGTAGCGCCCGAAGGGTCGGTCGTAGGTGGTCATCGACCCATTGTGCCCGACGGCGTCAGACGAGCGGGGTGGGGCGGGTGGCGAAGGAGGCCTGAGCCCCCGGCAGGGACTCGCCGTCGACGACGAGACGCCACGAGTAGCGCGCCCCGGGGGCGAGGGGGATCGGGCCGAAGTTCACGGCGATCGGGACGTCGACGGGGGTCCCGGCGGGCACGCCGAGGGGCTCGGTGGCCGTGAAGTCGCCGCGCACCTCGATGGGCTGAACGCCGTCAGGGGTCTCGAAACTCACCGGACGGCCGTCGGCGTCCTCGAGGAAGAGCTCCCAGTGGTGCTCGCTGTTGAACTCCGGGACGTCGACGCCCACCTTGATGACCACCGCCGAGGGCACCGGCTCGGGTCCCGTCACCGACCACCCGCCGCCCAGGATGTACAACTTGCCGTCGGCCACCTGTGCCGAGTCCGCGAGAAGCATCGTCACCTGCACGCCGTCAGCCTATCCAGGCGGAGGGCCCGCACCCTTCGGCTAGGTTTCCACCATGACGACCGGACCTGCGCTGGATCTCGCCTCCCTGCTCGACCAGGCCGACCGCGTGGTCGCGGGCGCGACGCGCTCGCTGCGCGACGCGGGTGGTCCCGACGCCGCCCAGAGCCTCGCCTACGACCTGGCGCACGCGGCCAGCGCACTGGCCACCGCCCGCGCCAGCCTCGCGTTCGCCGCGTTCGGGCCCACGGAGCGCGCACTGGTCGAAGCCTTCACCGGACTGGCGCTGGCGGACCTGCACCAGCGGGTGCTGGGGCGCGAAGATCTCTGGGGTGTCTCGGCCGGATGGTTCGACGACCTCGCACCCTTCGTAGCGCGCCAGCGTGATCCGGCCGTCCTGGCGGCACTGGCCGAGGTGCCCGACGAGCGTCACCTCGGCGAGGACTTCGCGATGGTCCAAGACGTGTTCCGCCGCTTCGCCGACGACCAGGTCCGCCCGCACGCCGAACACGTCCACCGCGCCAACGCCGACATCCCCGAGAGCGTGATCGCCGGACTGCGCGACCTGGGCGGCTTCGGGCTGTCCGTGCCCACACGCTACGGCGGCGACGCCACCGGCGACGAGCACGAGTACGTCGCGATGGTCGTGGCCACCGAGGAGCTGTCGCGGGCCAGCCTCGGTATCGGCGGGTCGCTCATCACCCGTCCCGAGATCCTCGCGCGCGCGCTCCTGGCGGGCGGCACCGAGGAGCAGAAGAGCCAGTGGCTGCCCCGCGTCGCGTCGGCCGAGGTCCTCGCCGCGATCGCCGTGACCGAACCCGACTACGGCAGCGACGTCGCGCACCTGACCACTACGGCCACGCGCACCGAGGGCGGTTGGCTCCTCAACGGCGTCAAGACGTGGTGCACGTTCGCCGCGCGCGCGACGGTGCTGGTCGTTCTGGCTCGCACCGATCCCGACCGCGCCAAGGCCCACCGCGGGCTCACCCTCTTCCTCGTAGAGAAGCCCACCGCCGACGGCCACGGCTTCGTCCTCGACCAGCCCGGCCGTGGCGGACGCCTCGAGGGCCGCCCCATCGACACCCTCGGCTACCGCGGCATGCACTCCTACGAGGTCAGCCTGGCCAACTGGTTCGTCCCCGACTCCCACGTCGTGGGCGGTCCCGACGGGATCGGCCAGGGCTTCTACTACCAGATGGCCGGGTTCGAGAACGGCCGGCTCCAGACCGCGGCGCGCGCGCTGGGGGTGATGCAGGCGGCCTACGAGGCGGCCCTCGCGTACGCGCGCCAGCGCTCGGTGTTCGGGACGCCGATCGTGGACTACGAGCTGACGCGCGTGAAGCTGGGCACGATGGCCGCGATCATCCAGTGCTCACGCCAGTTCGCGCTGGCCGTCGCCCGGCGCATGACCACGGGAGGCGGCTCGCGCGAGGCCGCGATGGCCAAGGCGTACGTGTGCCGCGCCGCCGAATGGGTGACGCGCGAGGCGATGCAGATCCACGGCGGCATGGGCTACGCCGAGGAGTTCCCAGTGAGCCGGTACTACGTGGACGCGCGGGTCCTGTCCATCTTCGAAGGTGCCGACGAGACGCTGTGCCTCAAGGTGATCAGTCGCGGACTGGTCAGCTCACCCGCGTAGATGCAACGACACCCCGATCCCGGTGAGTCGAGGCGCGTGGAGGGATCGTGAGCGCCTCGCACCCCGACCCCGGGGCGTCCGGACGGCCGCTCGCACAAGCGACGTCCCGTCCCGGGCAGCTCCTCGCGATGACGTCGTTCGCCCACTTCATGAACGACGGCATCATCTTCTTCATCCCGGTGGTCTCCGACCTGCTGGTTGCCGATCGACACGCGTCCACGGCCATGATCACGACGATGCTGACCATCTTCTACCTGACCTCGGCGGGCGTGGGCGTGGCCGTCGGCCTCCTCGCTGACCGCCTGGGGCACCGCGGATCGCTCATCGCCATCGGCATCGCCACCTTGGGGCTGAGCCTCTTCGGCTTCTACGCCGCGCTGGCGACGGCGGCGCCGGCGGGCGACGCGCTCGCTATCGCGGCCGCGCTGGTGGCCGGCGTGGGCAGCTCGGTGTACCACCCGCTGGGAGGGTCGATCCTGCAGCTGACCTTCACCGCGGGCGCCCGGGGCAAGGCCTTGGGTGTCAACGGCGCCTTCGGCAGCCTGGGCCGGGCCCTCTACCCCGCACTCTTCTTCGTCATCGCGGCTCTCGGCATCTCCAAGCCGGCCACGGCGATCGTCTTCGGGGGCGTCGCGATCCTGGCCGCCGCGGGCATCGCCGTCGGTCTCCACGCGAGCGACGCCAACGACGCCCGCGTCCACGGAGGCGCCCAACCCGCCGACGCGCCGTCGCGATCGTTGCGCTCGCTGGTCACGCGCAGCGTCGGGGTGCTGATGGTGATCTCGCTGGTGCGCTCGCTCGCGTTCATCGGGGTGGTCTCGTGGGTGCCCATCTATCTGACGACCCAACGCCACGCCGGGACCTCAACGACCCTCGGCGTCACGGTCACCGTCATGTACGCGGGGGGGATCGTCGGGCAGCTGGCCTTCGGCCTCCTCGCCGATCGCTTCGACAAGCGCGCCGTCCTCGCCCTCAACAGCCTGGGCTCGGCCGTGGGCATCGTGTGGTTCCTGTCGACGTCGGGTCACGGCGGGATGGCGCTCCTCAGCCTCCTCGTCTTCGGCGTGTTCACCTTCAGCGGCTTCCCGCTCCTGATCTCCCTGGTGAGCGACTACGTTCCGCGCGCCGCCTCGGCCACCGGCAATGCCCTGGTGTGGGGCGTGGGCTCGACGGGGGGTCAGGCGCTCGGACCGCTCGCGGTGAGCCTCCTGATGGGAGGCGACGTCGCCCACCTCGGGGGCGCCTTCGCCGCGATGGCGGTCCTGATGGGTGTGTCGGCACTGGCCACGCCCGCGCTCGGACGTGTCAGCCGGTCCGCGCCCGTCCAGCTCTTCGGCTGACCTACTCCTCGTCGATCGTGAAGGGCGCGTGCACGGCCCCGAGGGTCAGTCCCGCGGAGTGCCGGTCGACCTTCTCGCCGCGCGCCCGCTGGGCCCGCATGGCCGAGCGCTCCCAGCGCTCCTCGATGTGGCCGTAGCGCCAGATCGCCAGGGCGCCGAGCCACACCACGACGAAGATCGACACGATGACGAAGCCCGCCTGGTTGATGTTGAAGGAGCTGGCGTACGTCCAGATCCCGTGGCACAAGCCGAGCTCGCTGGCGAGCACCTGGAGCAGCTCGAGCGTGCCGATGTACAAGGCGACGAAGACGCTCAGCCCCGTGATGGTGATGTTGTAGTACACCTTGCGCACGGGTCGCGAGAACGCCCAGCCGTAGGCGAAGTTCATGAACGAACCGTCGATCGTGTCGAGCAGGCTCATGCCCGCGGCGAAGAGGAGCGGCAGGCTGAGGATCGCCCAGAACGGGAGCCCCGCAGCGACCGAGGTCCCGGCCAGCACCAGGAACGCCACCTCGGTCGCGGTGTCGAAGCCCAGCCCGAACAGCACGCCGATGGGGTACATCTTCCAGGGCTGGTCCACCGAACGGGCCAGCGGTCCGAAGAACCGCATCATCAGACCACGGTCGTTGAGGTGCTTCTCCAGCTCGGAGTCGTCGAAGCGTCCCTGGCGCATCTGGACGAAGAGGCGCACGATCCCGATCAGGACCACCAGGTTCAAGATGGCGATGAGGTAGAGGAACCCGCCCGAGACGATGGTGCCGATGAGCCCCCCGATGTGGTGGAGGGGCGAGTTCGGGTTCCGCACCTGGGAGCCGAGGGCTCGCGCGCCCAGTCCCAGCAGCACCGTGAGCGCGAAGACGACGCTCGAGTGCCCCAGGGAGAAGAAGAAGCCCACCGAGAGCGGTCGCCGGCCCTCGGTCATGAACTTGCGCGTCGTGTTGTCGATCGCCGCGATGTGATCGGCGTCGAAGGCGTGACGCATGCCCAGCGTGTAGGCCAGCACGCCGGTACCCACGCCGAGGACCTGTCTCGAGCCGATGGCGTAGTGGCGCGTGGCGGCGAGCACGAGCAGCGTCCAGCCCAGCGCGTGGAGGAAGACCACCACCCCACCCATGGCCCCCACTTGGCGCCACTCGGCAGGCGAGAGCGCCGCACGAAGGCGAGAGCGCCGCGAGACCGTCTCGACTGTGGTCACGTCGCCAGACTAGCGACCTAGCAGGAGTGATTCCTGATAAGCGCCTCAGGAGGCCGAACGCGCCAAGCCCGCCCGCTCGCCGCGCGTGACGAACTTCACGGCCATCTTGCGACTGGCCTCGTCGATCATCTCGTCGCCAAACATCACGGCCCCGGTGCGCTGCTCCTCGGTGGCGACTCGGTAGGCCTCGAGGATGTCCCAGGCGCGGTCGAACTGCTCCTGGGTGGGCGAGTACACCTCGTTGAGGACGCGGGCCTGGTCGGGAGTTAGCGCCCACTTGCCGTCATAGCCCAGCACGCGCGTGCGCTGGGCGAAGTCGCGCAGCGCGTCGAGCTCGCGGACCTTGAGGAACGGACCGTCGATCACCTGGAGTCCGTTGGCCCGGCCCGCCATCAGGATGCGCGAGAACACGTAGTGGAAGTGGTCGCCCGGGTACTCGTCGATCGCGACGCCCCCGGTCAGCACGGGCATCTCGATCGAGGCTGCGAAGTCGGCCGGACCGAAGATGATCGTCTCGAGGCGGGGTGACGCCGCGCAGATCTCGTCGACGTTGATGAGGCCGCGCGCCGTCTCGATCTGGGCCTCGATGCCGATGTGACCGGGCTCGAGGCCGGCGTTGCGCTCGACCTGCGTCAGCAGCAGGTCCAGCGCCACCACCTCGGCCGCGGACTGCACCTTGGGCAGCATGACCTCATCGAGGCGGGGGCCCGCCTGCCCGACCACGTCGATCACGTCGCCGTAGGTCCACGGCGTGTCCCACGCGTTGACCCGCACGCACAGGACGCGGTCGTCCCAGGGCAGCGTTCGGACGGCCTCGACGACCTTGGCGCGCGCCGCCACCTTCTCGGCCGGGGCCACCGAGTCCTCGAGGTCGAGGAAGGTCATGTCCGCGGTCACGGCGGGCGCCTTGGCGAGGAAACGGTCCGACGAGCCCGGGGTCGACAGGCAGGAGCGACGCGGGAGGTTGCGTGAGCGTTCTGACATGGGACGAGCCTACGTGACGCCTCTACGTGGCCCCGCCCGTCACGTCTCCCGCGCTGGCGCGACCGCGTGACCAGGACAGACGTCGATTCCCCCGTCGGATGGCGTCCGATGAGTGGACCTCAGGGGGTAGCCTGGCCCTCGTGCCTGACGTCAAGCGCCTCTGGCGCCTCTCGTCGCCACGGCCCCGCGGGCGGTGGAGCCCTGCGGGGCGCCTCGCCGGAGCGCTCCTCGCGGCGGCCCTGGCTGCTGGTGGCGGTGCGCCCGTCGGCGGCGCCAGCCTGACGGGCGCCCGCGCGCAGGCGGCCACCCTCTACAAGCAGATCCAGTACATCGACGGGCGCGTGGGCTTCCTCGGGCAGAAGTACGACATGACGTTGATCAAGCTCCACGACATCGCCCACGTCATCACCAACACCAAGAGCATCGTCGCCCAGATCGAGCGCGACCTCCAGCACGGCAACACCCAACTGCGCGCCGACGCCGTCTACGCCTACGTCACCAGTGGCGTCACGGGTGCCAATCCCCTCTTCTCCCCCACGGCGACCAAGATCGGCGCGGTCCAGGTCTACAACCAGGTTGCCCAGGGCAACGTGGCCACCACCCTGGCCAACCTCAAGAGCTACCGGCTCAAGCTGACCCAGGAGCGCTCCCTCCTGGCCGCCGAGGACCGCCAGGCCGCCGCGGCGGCCCGCACCGCCGCCCGCGCCTTCCACGAGGCCAAGCTCCTCCAGGCGACCCTCCAGAACGCGCTCTCCAAGGTCAAGGGGCAGATCGCGTACTTCATCAGCCAGCAGGAGGCCGCCGCCGCCGCGCAGTCCGCCGGGACGCTCGCCAACGCCACACCGATCGCCGGGTTCCCGGCTCCCCCGGCCAACTCGCGCGCCGACATCGCGGTGCGCGCGGCGCTCTCGTACCTCGGCGTGCCCTACGTGTGGGGCGGCGCGTCGCGCGCCGGCGTCGACTGCTCGGGCTTGGTGATGCTGGCCTACGACGCCGCGGGCATCTACCTCCCGCACTACTCGGGGGCCCAGTTCGCCGACACCGTGCGCGTGCCGCTGTGGGACCTCCAGCCCGGCGACCTGCTCTTCTACGGCTACGACGGTGACCAGCACGTGGCGATGTACCTGGGCCACGGCATGATGATCGAGGCGCCCCAGGCCGGCTACACGGTGCACGTCACCCCGATCCGCCTCGGGTACGGGTTCGCGGGAGCGGGCCGACCCCGCGCCTAGGCCGTGGAGCCCATCCCCACCAGCATCCACGTGGGTCCCCTGACCTTCCACCTCTACGGCATCGGACTGGCGCTGGCCGCGCTGATCACCTACAGCTACGCCCGGCGGCGCCTAGAGCGGGCGGGCCTGAGCCGCGCTCCGTGGGCGCGCTTCAGCGTCGCCGTCCTCGTCGCGGCGCTGATCGGGGCTCGCGCGGCCAACGTGGCCACGAACTGGTCCTACTACGGCCCGCGCCCCGGTCAGTGGCTCGCGCTGTGGAACGGCGGCCTGGCGAGCTTCGGCGGCATCGGCGCGGGGGTACCCGTCGCGCTGGCCCTGCGCCGGCGCTGGTGGCCCGAGGCGTCACTGGCGCGATTCGCCGACGCCGTCGTGCCCGCTCTCGTGGCGGGCTGGGCGATCGGGCGGGTGCTCGGTCCGCAGTTCATGTACCAGGGGGGCGGCCACCTGACCCACCAGTGGTTCGGGATGCGCTACGCGGGGCAGGCCGGCCGGCGCGTCCCGGTTCCCCTGATCCAGGGCCTCGAGGACGGCACGCTCTGGCTGGGCCTGCTCGCCGTGCAGCGCCGGCTGCGCGGACGTGTCGACGGCCTCGTGGCCTCGCTCGCGATGATCGTGTGGGGACTGGTGCGCACCCTCGACGAGCACCTCCTGCTCGGCCAGCACTCCCATAGCGGCTCGGTGGGCGTGCAGCTCGCCGGACTCGTCCTGGCGGCTTCGGGGGTGGCCAGTGCGCTGGTGTGCACGCGCCGTGGGGCGCGCCAGAGGGTCAGTCCAGGGGCTCGAAGCGCGCCGTGAAGTGGCGCAGCGCCGGGGGCTCGTAGACCATGCGGTACCCGCCGAGTCGGTCCGCGTCGCGCGCCACCGCGGTGACGACCTCGATCACGTAGTCGATGTGGCTCTGGGTGTAGGTGCGCCGCGGGATGGCCAGGCGCACCAGCTCGAGAGGGGCGGGGTGCTCGCTGCCGTCAGGATGGCGGCCGAACATCACCGTGCCGATCTCCACCGACCGCACGCCGCCCGCCTCGTAGAGCGCGACCGCGAGGGCCTGTCCCGGGTACGTGAGGGGCTCGACGTGGGGCAGCAGGGCGCGCGCGTCCAGGTAGACGGCGTGGCCGCCGATGGGCAGGACCACCGGGACGCCAGCGCGGTCGAGCGCCTCGCCTAGGTAGGTCGTCGAGCGGATGCGGTAGCGCAGGTAGTCGTGGCTCACCGCCTCGGACAGCCCCTGGGCGAGGGCCTCGAGGTCGCGCCCGGCCAGACCGCCGTAGGTGGGGAATCCCTCGGTCAGGATCAGGAGGTTGCGGCACCGCTCGGCGAGGCCGTCGTCGTTGAGCGCGAGCCATCCCCCGATGTTGCCAAAGGGATCCTTCTTCGCGGACATGGTCATGCCGTCGGCGAGGCGCGCCATGTCGCGAACGATGTCGGCGACGTCGCGCTCGGACTGGCCCTCCTCGCGCTCGTGGATGAACCACGCGTTCTCGGCGAAGCGGCACGCGTCCAGGAACAGGGGCACGCCGTAGGAGTGGCACAGTGCGCTGACGGCCCGGAGGTTCGCGAGCGACACGGGCTGCCCGCCCCCCGAGTTGTTGGTGACGGTCACCATCACGACGGGCACGTCGGCCCCGCGCTCGCGCAGCAATCGGTCGAGGGCCTCGAGGTCCATGTTGCCCTTGAAGGGGTGCAGGGATCGCGGGTCGAGGCCCTCGGCGATCACCAGGTCCACCGCTTCAGCGCCCGACGCCTCGACGTTGGCCCGGGTCGTGTCGAAGTGCGTGTTCGAGGGCACCACGCGGCCCGGTCCGCCGATAGCGGTGAACAGGATCTTCTCGGCGGCTCGGCCCTGGTGGGTCGGGATGACGTGCCGGAACGGGAACAGGTCCTTGACCGCAGCCTCGAAGCGAAACCACGACGGCGACCCGGCGTAGCTCTCGTCACCGTGCTGGATGGCCGCCCACTGGTCCCGCGACATGGCTCCGGTGCCCGAGTCTGTGAGCAGGTCGATCAACACGTCGTCGGCGCGGAGGTTGAACAGGTTGAAGCCCGCCTCGGCCATCGCCGCATGCCGCTGCTCGGGGCTCGTCAGGCGCAGGGGCTCCACCGAGTGGATGCGAAAGGGCTCGATGATGGTCTGGAACTCGTAGGGCATGGCTCGATGGTAGGCCCCGGGCTACCAGAGCCCGTTCCACTCGGCAGCACTCAGGCGTCCGAGCTCGACCACGCCGACCTCACCCCGATCCACGCTGGTGCGCTCGTCGCTCAGAAAGGACGGGTGATCGAGACCCACCCGTCGCCATGGACGGAAGGGGATGCGGCCGGGTCGGGGCTTGGTGAAGAGTGCCCGCACGAGCAGCTGACTCTCGGACGCCGCGACGACGAGCGCCGGTCGGCGCTTCTCGCGCTCGTCGGGACGCGTCGGGTCGACGGCATCGAAGGGGACCTCAATCATGACGACGGCCCCGACCAGCGGATGGCGGTCCGTGACCTCGCGCGCCTCGGCTGGCGTGAGCGGCGTGCGCCGCCACGAGAGCGACCGTGGCGCCGGCGCGGACACCTCCTCGTCCTCCGCGGGAGACGCGTGCCGCGAGCGCGGTGGGTGAACCGGACGGGGGCGTGGCGAGGTCACGCGGCGGGCCGCGCGACGCTCTCGCCGCCTCTCGCGGACTTCGGGATCGACCTCCCGCGGTGCGAGGACCGAGGGGGCCGGGGCCCGGTCGACCGATGGCAGGGTCCACTCGGGCCGCTCGCCGAGGAGCCGCCGGCAGTGGGGCGCCGCCGGAAAGGACTCGGCGACGGCGTGGCCGAGCAGGGCGGCGATGCGCTCCGGTGGCGTCCCCTGCGCCGACAGTGCGTCGAGCGCGCGAGTGAGCTCGTCGTAGCTCGGGTCGTCGGCCGACGCACCGAGCTCGCGCACCACGTCTTCGAGCGTGCCCGACACCAGCAGCTCCAGGAGCGCGCGCACCGCTGGGGTGGGCGCACCCGTGACGAAGGCCCGCACGTCATGACGCTGCTGCAGACCTCGCAGGAACACCGCGATGGCGGGTGACACCCGCGAGCTCGGTCGCAGGTCCAGTCCGTCGACGACTTCCAGCACGGTCGCGTCGTCGAACAGCGCCAGGCTCCGGCGGGCGACCAGGGCCGGCGGATCGCCTACTTCGGGACTCGGGGACGTCTCCTCGGGCTGCGCGTCGTCGCTCATGATCGAGACAGCGTATCCAAGGCGCCTAAGACGCGGCGGCGTGACGGCGCCGTCACTGGCGCCCGGCGCGCTTCTCGATCCCGCGAACCGCAGACGACGGGACCGAGTGAAGCGTGCGCGTCTCGGGGGTCGCGCGACGGCTGGCCCCCGAGACGTGCACGCGACGACTCACTCGCGACGCAGGGCCATCAGGCCGGCGATGGCCAGAAGCACGAGCAGGATGCCCGGGATCTCGAAGAACCACGTGAACAGGTTGAAGTTGGGCAGGCTGTCCACCTGGCTGTAGTTGCTCTGGTTGGCGGCCATCGTGGCGATGATCGGCTTGTACCAGTCGAGGCCGGGAGGTACCTGCTTGAAGACGGACGTCATCTGCGGCAGGGCGCCGAGCAGCGACGTCATGGCCGGGAACTGCTTGGCCATGTACGCCGAGAGTTGAGCCTGGCTCATGTGCATGCCGGCCGCGATCTGTCCGAGCATGACGGGGATCTCGCTCGCCGCCGCGACGCCTCCCTGGGCGACCGGTCGGAGGGCTTCGAAGTCTGTGAAGTAGTTCTGGGTGGTCTTCACCGCCGCGGGCTGCATCATCGAGTGGAAGTTGTTGAGCATCTTCTGCCCAGCGCTTCCCTTTGAGGGCAACGAGATGACGAGGGGCGCCACGATGAGGATCACCCCGATGACGAGCACTGGCCAGAGGGTCCAGCGAACCTTGCGCATATCTGTGTTCTCCTTTGTCCGGCGTCGTCACTCACCAGGCCGTCCGGTGCCCGTCAGGACCGCCCCCCTGCCAGACCGGCGCACCGGGGTCGACGTCTGTTCCGCGGGTGCGCAGTCACACGGAGTTGACGCCAACGTTCGGCCATTGGAGAAGTGTCGCAACGCACTGGCTTGACCATACGCTCACGAGTCGTCGATCTCCAGTTTCCCTACTGGTTCTATGGGAATGGCCCGCTCCTGCCCGGTGGCCTCGACGGGACGCGCGAAGCCACCCCGACGATTGCACGGGGAGAGGAGGGCATCCGAGGGGCCGCACTCACCGCCGGAAGCCCGATGGCGGCGGCGGCTACGGCGCCGTGCCCACGAGGCCGAAGTGGCACGGATTCCCGGTGCCCAGGTCGACCGGCACGATGTGGGTGAATCCCACCTCCGCCATCCAGCTCGCGCACTGCTGGAGCGTTGGACGGATCTCGAGCGTCGGGCCCCGGGGGTCTCGATGTCACTTCGCCAGCGCATCACCGACAGGTGGCCGCCCCGGCGCAAGACCACCCGCGCGTCGTCGAGGAGTTTGGTCGGGTCCTCGATATGGAGCAGGTTATAGATCATCGCGTGGATCTGCGACTGCGGGGGGCACGCCTGGCCCTTCCACCACCGCATCGCGCAAGACGACGTGCACGTTGGTCACTCCCGCCCGCGCGAGGCGCTGGCGGGTGGCTGCAACCATCTGAGCCTCGATATCCAGTGCCGTGACGGTCCCGGGCGTGTGAGCGGCCGCGGCCACCGTGAAGGTCCCGTGGCCGCACCCGAACTCGATCACGTCGCCGCGCAGCGGTTGGGGGCCGAACGGTGCCGCCACGGCGGCGCTGGGCTCATAGAACGTCTCCCACGCTGCCTCGTCGGACATTCCGCTCTGCCGTCCCTTCACGCGCGGACCGTCACGATGGAGTCCCGACCCCCCAACGAGGTCCGATCGACGCGCTCTCGCGCCCGCGGGGGCGCACCCGACACCCGCACCTCCTTCTTACGGCGAGGAGTAACCCGCAGGTGTCGTACAGCGGATGGTATCGCTGCGTGCGGGCGAAGAGTCTCCCGGCGCGCTACGGCACGGCCATCGCCCGGGCACGTGTCCAGAGCACGACACTTCGCGCTCGCGGTGTTGGACGGCTGTCCAGCGATTGAGGCGGCCTTCTCCGCGTGCGCTCGACGTGGGAGCCCGATCCGCTAGTTCAAGAGGTGCTTGGCGACCACGACGCGCTGGACCTGGTTGGTGCCCTCATAGATCTGGGTGATCTTGGCGTCGCGCATGAATCGCTCGACGGGGAAGTCCTTGGTGTACCCGTAGCCGCCGAGCAGCTGCACGGCGTCGGTCGTCACGGCCATCGCGGTGTCCGACGCGAAAGCCTTGGCCGCGGCGGTCAGGTAGCTGAGTTGGTGATCCGGGTCCCCGGCGTCGATGGTGGCGCACGCCTGGTAGACGAGGGCGCGCGACGCCTCGGTGCGGATCGCCATGTCGGCGATCATGAAGCGAAGAGCCTGCAGGTCGCTGAGCCGTCCACCGAAGGCTCGACGCTGGGGCAGGTACTGAGCGGCGAAGTCGATGGCCGCCTGGGCGATCCCCACGGCTTGCGCACCGATGGTGGGGCGCGAGCGATCCAGCGTGTGCATGGCGATCTTGAACCCCTCGCCCTCCTCACCGATGCGGTGCGACACGGGGACCCGGACATCGTGGAGCACCACCTCGCCCGTGGGCGAGGCGCGAAGCCCCATCTTGTCCTCGTGCTTGGGGAACTCGAGCCCCCAGGACTTCTCCACCAGGAAGCAGGTGATCCCCCGGCCCCGAGCGTCAGGGTCGGTGGTCGCGAAGACGGTGTAGGTGTCGGACACGCCGGCGTTGGTGATCCAGTACTTCGAGCCGTTGAGCACGTACGAGTCGCCGTCGCGCACGGCGCGGGTACGCAGCGAGGCAACGTCGGATCCCGCGTCGGCCTCCGATAGGCAGTAGCTGGCCTGGATCTCGCCCGAGGCGATGCGCGGCAGGTACGCGTGCTTGATCTCCTCGGAGGCGAAGTTCATGATCGGCAGCATGCCGAGCTTGGAGATCAGCATCGTCACCGAGGTCGACGCGCAGCCGCGCGCGAGCTCCTCGGCCATGATGGCCTGGGTCACCATGTCCGCGCCGGCCCCGCCGTAGGCCTCGGGCACCCAGAGGGCCGCAAGACCCATGTCGACGCACGCGTCGAAGCTCTCCTGGGGGAACTCCTGGTCCCGGTCGTAGCGCGCGGCATGCGGCGCCACGCGCTGGTCAACGAACGAACGCATGACATCGCGGAACGCTCGATGCTCATCGGTCAGTACGAACGACATTGTTCATCCTTCCTGGGGTCTACGACGAGAAGGCGAGGAGCGCCTCGACGTCGACGGCGTCGACCAGGGCGCGCTGGCCCACGTAACTGTGCCCGATCCCGCGGAAGGCCCTCGCGACGCTCGCACTGACCGGCGCCCCCGAGGGGACGCCCAGCACCGACATGGCCGCGCGCACGTCATCGAGGGTGGGCCCGCGCCCGATCAGGCTCGCCCGCTTGGCGGCCACCAGGGCGACGCCCAGGGCCACGTCGTGGCGGTCGTGCTCGTGCTCGAAGGCCAGCTGGCCCACGACCCGCGCGGCGATCGTGAGCGCGAACCCGGCATCCGGAGCCGGCGTGCCCTGCTGAGGGCCCGAGGCGCGATGCGGGGAGCGCTGGAGGCCGACCTTCGCCCGGACGCGCACCGGCGCGGGCGTGGCCATGGTCGCCCGCACGGCGCCAGCCGCGGGGACGGGGACGAACGCTGGCTGTGTCACCTTTCGAGCCTACTGCGGGCGTCTCAGACGACCGTGAGCCAGCCCGCGTACCGATCGAGCTCGCCGCGCACCGCCTGGAAGTACGTCTGCTGGAGCCGCGTCGTGATCGGACCCGGGGCGCCGTCGCCCACCGTGCGGTCGTCCACCGACGAGATCGGCACGACCTCGGCGGCGGTGCCGGTCAGGAAGGCCTCATCGGCCAGGTAGAGATCGGTGCGGATCAGCGTCTCGAAGCGCACCTCGTAGCCCAGGTCGGTCGCGAGCGAGACGACGGTGTCCTGCGTGATGCCCGGCAGCGCCCCGGCCGCCGAGGGCTGGGGCGTGAGGACGACGCCATCGCGCACGACGAAGAGGTTCTCGCCGGTGCACTCGGAGATCCGTCCGTCGGGTCCCAGCATGATGGCCTCGTCGTAGCCCGCCTTGATGGCCTCCATCTTGGCCAGGCCCGAGTTGAGGTACATCCCGGTCCCCTTGGCCGCCGTGGGCATGGCGTTGGGGTCGTGGCGCTGCCAGCTCGAGATCTTCATCCGCACGCCGCGCGCCAGGCCCTCCTCGCCCAGGTACGCACCCCACGGCCAGGCCGCGATCGCGACGCGCACGGGGGCCGGCAGCGGGTTGACGCCCATCTCGCCGTAGCCCAGGAAGACCAGGGGGCGGATGTAGCAGCCGTTCACCAGGTCGTTGGCGCGAACCGTCGCCGCGACGGCGTCGACCAGCTCGTCGAGGGTGTAGGGCACCTCGATCATCAGGATCTTGCAGCTGCGCAGCAGCCGGGCCATGTGCTCGCGCAGGCGGAACACGGCGACCCCCTGGGGTGTCGGGTAGGCCCGGATGCCCTCGAAGGCGCCGGTCCCGTAGTGCAAGCCGTGGCTGAGCACGTGCGTCGTCGCGTCGGCCCAGTCGACCAACGTGCCGTCCATCCAGATCTTGCTCGTCTCGGTGATGGGCATCACAACCTCGCTATCAGCTGCTCGGTGATCTCCGCGGTGGTGCCGTGGAGCGTCTCGTCCTGCAAGTCTGCCACTGCCGACGAGACACGCCGTGCGGCGTCGGCCTCTCCGAGGTGCTCGAGCATGAGGGCCGCCGACGAGACGGCCGCCAGCGGGTTGGCGCGACCCGTCCCCACGATGTCGTGGGCCGCTCCGTGGACCGGCTCGAACATCGAGGGACCGGTGCGGTCCGGATTCAGATTGGCGCTCGCGGCGAAGCCGATGCCCCCGGCCACCGCACCGGCGAGGTCCGACAGGATGTCCCCGAAGAGGTTGTCGGTGACGATCACCCCGTAGCGGCCCGGATCCTCGACCAGGTAGATGCACGCGGCGTCGACGTGGTGGTAGTCGACCTCGACACCGGGATACGCGGGCGCCACCTCGGCCACGACGCGCGACCACAGGTCGCCCGCGTAGGTCAGGACGTTGGTCTTGTGCACCAGGGTCAGTCGCGGGCGGTCCCGGCGCGCGGCGCGCTCGAAGGCGTAGCGCACGCAGCGCTCGACGCCGAAGCGCGTGTTCACGGACCCCTGCGTGGCGATCTCGTGCGGAGTCCCCCGTCGCAGCTGTCCCCCCTCGCCGGCGTAGGGACCCTCGGTGTTCTCGCGCACGATGGCGAAGTCGCAGCCCTGCGCGAGAGATCCGGCCACACCGTGGAACGGTCGGTAGTTGATGTAGAGGTCCAGCGCGAAGCGCAGGCGCAAGAGCAGACCACGCTCCAGCACGCCGCCGGGGATGCGGGTGTCGCCGATGGCCGGGCCGACCGCGCCCAGCAGGATCGCGTCGAACCCGCGCAGCTCTTCGAGCACCGCCTCGTCGAGGACGAACCCGTCGCGCAGGTAGCGAGCCGCGCCCAGGGTGAACTCGACGGTATCGACGCGCACGCCCGCCGCGCGCACGACCTCCAGGGCCGCCGCGGTGACCTCGGGACCGATGCCGTCCCCGCCGATCACCGCAACTCGATGGGCTTGATGCTCGATCACGATCCTCCTGACGTCCGTCCCAGTCTGCTCGGGCGGCGCACACCACGCCAAACCGGGGAGGGCCCAAAGTCCTGCCCACTAGAGTGAGGGTCTGGTCAGGAGAAGCCATGGCGGGTGAGATCCATCGGATCACCAAGGAAACACTGGAGAAGTTGCGCGAGGAGTACCACCACCTCACGACGGTGGGCCGCACGGAGATCGCCCGCGTGATCGAGGCCGCGCGGTCCCTGGGTGACCTCTCCGAGAACGGCGACTACCACGCCGCCAAGGACGAGCAGGGCAAGATGGAGGCGCGGATCCGCCAGATCGACGACGTCATCCGCCACCACGAGCTGGTCGAGCGCGACGTCAACGCCCAGGTCGTCCAGTACGCCAGCATCGTCGAGCTCGTCTATCTCGACGACCCCGACGATCCCCAGGAGTTCTTCGTCGGCTCGATCGAGGAGCGCCCGAGCGGCGTCATGGTGGCGTCGCCGACCTCACCGCTGGGCGCGGCGCTGTTGAGTCGCGCCGTGGGTGACGAGCTCGGCTACGAGGCCCCCTCCGGGGTGCTGCGCGTGCGCATCATCGGGATCCGCTGAGGTGGCGGGTCGCACCCTCTACGACAAGCTCTACGACGAGCACCTCGTGTCGGCGCCCGCCGGGGAGACCGCCCTGATCTACGTCGACTTGCACCTCGTCCACGAGGTGACGAGTCCCCAGGCCTTCGACGGCCTGCGCATCGAGGGCCGCCGCGTGCGCCGGCCCGATCGGACCTTGGCCACGGCCGACCACAACGTCCCCACCGACCCGATCACGACGCCCGTGGCTGATGAGGTGTCGCGGCGCCAACTCGAGGTGCTTGAGGAGAACTGCCGCGAGTTCGGGATCACGGTGTTCCCGCGGGGTCACGAGAACCAGGGGATCGTCCACGTGATCGGACCCGAGCTGGGCGTGACCCAGCCGGGCATGACGATCGTGTGCGGCGACTCGCACACCTCGACGCACGGGGCGGTGGGCGCGCTGGCCTTCGGGATCGGGACCAGCGAGGTCGAGCACGTGCTGGCCACGCAGACCCTCCCTCACGACCGCGCCCAGTCGCTCGCCGTCACCGTCGACGGCGAGTTGCGCGAGGGCGTCAGCGCCAAGGATCTGGCCCTGGCGATCGTGGCAGCCCTGGGGACCGGCGGCGGCATCGGTCACGTCATCGAGTACCGAGGCTCGGCGATCCGCGCGCTCTCGATGGAGGGTCGCATGACGGTGTGCAACATGAGCATCGAGGCCGGCGCGCGCGCGGGCCTCGTCGCCGTGGACGAGACCACGCTCGCCTACCTCCTCGGGCGCCCGGCGATCGCCGGGCGCCCGGATCGCGACGCACTGGTCGAGCGCTGGCGCGGCTACGTGAGCGACCCCGACGCCACCTTCGACCGCGAGCTCGTGCTTGACGGGGCGGCCGTCACCCCTTCGGTGACGTGGGGCACCAATCCCGCGCAGGTCGTCGCCCTCGACGGCGTGGTTCCCGACCCCGACGAGCTGTCCGACGGTGCCGCGCGCGACGCGGCCCAGCGGGCCCTGGCCTACATGGGCCTGACGCCCGGGACGCCGATGCACGACATCCCCGTGGACGTCGTGTTCATCGGCTCGTGCACCAACTCGCGGCTCGAGGATCTGCGCGCCGCGGCCCGCGTCGCCGCCGGACACCACGTCGCGCCCGGCGTCCGCGCCCTCGTGGTCCCGGGATCGCACCGCGTGAAGCACGACGCCGAAGCCGAGGGCCTCGACCGCGTCTTCGTGGCGGCCGGGTTCGAGTGGCGCGAGCCGGGCTGCTCGATGTGCCTGGGGATGAATCCCGATCAGCTGACCCCGGGCCAGCGCAGCGCCTCGACGTCCAACCGCAACTTCGAGGGCCGCCAGGGGCGCGGGGGGCGCACACACCTCGTCTCCCCCGCCGTTGCGGCGGCCACCGCCATCGCCGGACGCTTCGCCGACCCGGCCGAGGTGGCCTGATGCGCGCCGTCTCGCTCCTCGAGGGACGCGCCGTCGTCCTGGGACGCGCCGAGGTCGACACCGACCAGATCATCCCCTCCGTGTGGCTCAAGCGGGTCGAGCGCACGGGATTCGGTCGTGGACTGTTCAGCGAGTGGCGCGACGATCCCAATTTCGTGCTGAATCGCCCCGAGCACCAGGGCGCGACCATCCTCGTCGCCGGAGCCCATTTCGGTATCGGGTCGTCGCGCGAACACGCCGTCTGGGCGCTGCTCGACTACGGGTTCCGCGCGGTCATCGCGCCGTCCTTCGGGGACATCTTCCGCAACAACGCCAGCAAGCAGGGGCTCGTCGTGGTCGCGCTGGGCGACGACGACGTCCAGTCCCTGGGCTCCTGGGCGGCGGCGCACCCGGACGCGTCCCTGGTCGTCGACGTCGCGCGGCGGGTCGTCGAGGTCGCGTCGACGGGCTGGCAGCGGAGCTTCGACCTGGAGGAGTGGACGCGCCAGCGCCTGATCAACGGGTGGGACGACATCGGGCTCACACTTCGCCACGACCAGGAGATCGAGCGCTTCGAGGCCGCCTCCCGGGTTCCCACCGTCGAGGGCCTCTTCGACGCGTCGGGCCACCTGCTGTAGCGTCCCGCGCATTCGGTCCACTCGGGTAGGGTCGTGCCAGGCTGCGACGTCAGGAGGCTCATGACCCTCGACCAGTTCCCCCGCTACCCTCTGCGCTTCGGTCCCTCGCCGGTGCAGCACCTCGACCGCCTGAGCGAGTACCTGGGTGGGGCGACCATCTGGGCCAAACGCGAAGACGTGAACTCCGGGCTGGCCTTCGGCGGCAACAAGGTGCGCAAGCTCGAGTACCTGGTCGCCGACGCCCTGGCGCAGGGAGCCGACACGCTGGTCTCCATCGGCGGCGTCCAGTCGAACCACACCCGCCAGGTGGCGGCCGCGGCGGCGGCGGTCGGGCTCAAGTGCGTGCTGGTCCAGGAGAGCTGGGTCGCGTGGCCCGACGTCACCTACGACCGCGTGGGCAACATCCTGCTCTCGCGACTGATGGGTGCCGACGTCCGGATGGTCCAGGCTCCCTTCGGGATCGAGGCTAAGGAGAGCCTTCAGGACGTGCTCGACGACCTCGTCGCGCACGGCCGGCACCCCTACGCGATCCCTGCGGGAGCCTCTGACCACCCGCTCGGCGGGCTCGGCTTCGCCAGCTGGGCGCTCGAGGTCGAGGAGCAGGAGCGCGAGCTCGGCGTCCACTTCGACTACGTCGTGACGTGTTCGGTGACCGGCTCGACCCAGGCGGGCATGGTGGCGGGATTCGCCCTCCACGACCAGGAGCGCCAGGTGATCGGGATCGACGCGTCGGCGCGACCCGACGAGACGCGCGCCCAGGTGACGCGGATCGCCCAGGCCACGGCCGATCTCATCGGCGCGCGCGACATCACCGACGACGACATCGTCCTGGACGAGCGGTACCACGCGGGCACCTACGGCATCCCCGACGACCGCACCATCCACGCGATCCGCCTCGGCGCGTCCCTCGAGGCCATGATCACCGACCCGGTCTACGAGGGCAAGTCCCTCGCCGGGCTGATCGACCTCGTCCAACGCCACGAGATCGAGCCCGAGGCCAACGTCCTGTACGCCCACCTCGGCGGCCAGCCGGCGCTGAACGGCTACGCGAGCCTGTTCAGCTGATCGCCACCCACGAAGGGGACTCGGTCGCGGCGGCTTCGCGGTGCCGCCACGCCGCCAGGCCCGCGATGACGGCGCTGACCAGGCCCGAGACGAGTGTGGCGGTCAGCGCCGCCCACCGGTGCGTCTGCGCGTAGTAGACGACCCACATGGCCGAGCCCACGGCGTTGAGCAGCCACATGCCCGTGGACACGCCCGCGGCGTGCGTGGGACGCACCAGGTCCACCAGCTGGGGGATGCGCGTCACGACCATGGCCACGGTCGTCCCGTAGACGCCGGCCGACCAGCCCCACACGAGGGCCGGCACCAGGAAGGACACCACGAAGAAGGCGAGTGAGGCGAGGCTCGCCCGCGTCGCCCGCCACGGGCGCAGCCGCACGACGACGCCAATCTGGAGCGGGAAGATGAGGAGGCTGCCCAGGATGATCGTCCACGAGCGCGCGGCCACCCCGTAGGAGATCCAGAACGCTCCGAGGTAGACGAACAGCGACCACGTCGCACCCGAGACACCCTCGAGCCCGTCGCGGCGCAGACGCCACCACTGGGAGGCGGTCCCGAAGAACCCGACGGCGACGGCGAGCCAGCCCATGAGGGCGCCCACGTCGACCAATCGCATGACTCCAGGGTACCGGGAGACTCAGCGACGTCGGTTCAACGCCGAGACGACCGCCTCGAGCGAGGCGTCCAGGATCGACGAGCTCATGCCCACGCCCCACCAGCTGGACCCGTCCTCGCCCTCGGCCTCGACGTAGGCGACCGCCGAGGCCTCCGCGCCCGCCGTCAACGCGTGCTCGTGGTAGTCCCGAACGCGCATGCGCACGCCGAGCTCGGTCTCCAGACCCTGGACCAGCGCGTCGATGGGCCCGTTGCCCTCGCCGGTGACGGTCACGTGGCGCCCGTCGACGAGGATCTGGGCCGCCACCGTGGTGCGCGCCTGGCCGGTCGTGACCTCGCTGGACAGCAGCTGAATGGCCGGGTTCTCGGGCAGGTACGTCGTCGAGAAGACCTCCCAGAGCTCGGCTGGCGAGATCTCGGTCCCGGTGGTCTCGGTGACGGCCTGGACCTGACGGGAGAACTCGACCTGCAGGGCCCGGGGAAGGTCGAGGCCGTGCTCGGAGTGGAGCACGTAGGCGACGCCCCCCTTGCCCGACTGCGAGTTCACGCGGATGATCGCCTCGTAGGTGCGCCCCGTGTGCTTGGGGTCGATCGGTAGGTACGGGACCTCCCAGACGTCGTAGCTCGAACCGATGGCCGTCATGCCCTTCTTGATGGCGTCCTGGTGGGAGCCCGAGAAGGCGGTGTAGACCAGCTCGCCCGCGTAGGGGTGGCGCGGATGCACCGGCAGGCGCGTGACGCGCTCGGCGACGTGGCGGACCCGGTCGATGTCGCTGAGGTCGAGTTGCGGGTCGACGCCCTGGGAGAAGAGGTTCATCGCCAGGGTCACCACGTCGACGTTGCCGGTGCGCTCGCCGTTGCCGAACAGGGTGCCCTCGATCCGCTCGGCGCCCGCGAGCACTGCCAGCTCGGCGGCCGCGACGGCGGTCCCCCGGTCGTTGTGGGGGTGCACCGACAGCACGACCGCGTCGCGCCGGTCCACGTGCCGGTCGAACCACTCGATGGCGTCGGCGTAGAGGTTCGGCGTGAACATCTCGACGGTCGCGGGCAGGTTGACGATCAGGGGGCGCTCGGGGGTCGGATCGATCTCGGCGATCACCGCGTCGACGATCGCCCGAGCGTTGTCGAGCTCGGTGCCCGTGAAGCTCTCGGGGGAGTACTCGTACAGGAACTCCGTGCCCGGGCACGTGCTCTCGAGCGATCGGCACTGGCGGGCCGCGCCCAGCGCGATCTCGATGATCCCGGGCATCTCCTGGGCGAAGACGACGCGGCGCTGGAGCGTCGACGTCGAGTTGTAGAAGTGCACGATCACGCGGCGCGCGCCCGCGAGGGACTCGTAGGTGCGGCGGATCAGGTCCTCGCGACACTGGACGAGGACCTGGATCGTCACGTCCTCGGGGATGCGCCCGTCGTCGATGAGGTGGCGCACGAAGTCGTAGTCGGGCTGGGAGGCCGACGGGAAGCCCACCTCGATCTCCTTGAATCCCATGGCGACCAGCAGGTCGAACATGGCGCTCTTGCGCTCGAGGTCCATGGGATCGATGAGCGCCTGGTTGCCGTCGCGCAGGTCGACGCTGCACCAGCGTGGCGCCGTGCTCAGCCGGCGGCTGGGCCAGGTGCGGTCGTCCAGGTCCACCGGCACGGTCGGCCGATACCGGGCGAAGGGCATGGGGCTGGGCTGCTGGGGGTTCGGGTACCTCACCGGGGCCTCCTGTCGTGATCCGGATAATGAAAAAGCCCCCGCCAGTGCGGGGGCGTGGGGCGAGCGGTGGCTCGCCCTAGGTCAGCAGCAGCTCAGTCGTCGAGTGCGTCATCACCGCGCTCAGCATATCGCCCGTCGCGCCGCACGAGCCCGCGAGCCGCGACGGCTATCGTGGAGCCGATGCGCGTTCTCAGGGCCCTGGTCAAGATCGGACTCATCACCCTGGCCGTGGCGGTGGTCGCGGGCCTCACCGTGATGGTCGTCAAGGGCCGCTCGCGCGGGGATATCGGCCTCGACGAGTGGCCCGACGTCCCGCCGAACCCGGCCGACTGAGCCGCGGAGGGAGGATCATGGAGTACCGTCGGCTAGGACGCAGCGGCCTGCGCCTGAGCGCCCTGTCGCTGGGCAGCTGGGTGACCTTCGGCAACCGGGACCAGATCGCCTCGGTCGAGCTGGCCCTGCCCGTGATGGACGCCGCCAAGCGGGCCGGCGTCAACTTCTTCGACAACGCCGAGGCCTACGCCGCGGGCCGCTCCGAGGAGGTGATGGGCGCCGCGCTGCGCGAGCTGGGCTGGCCCCGGCACGAGTTCGTGATCTCGACCAAGCTGTTCTGGGGCATCTACGACGTGCCCAACATGCGCTACACCCTCAACCGCAAGTACCTCCTCCAGGGCCTGGAGCACTCGCTCGAGCGCCTGGGCCTGGACTTCGTGGACCTCGTCTACTGCCACCGCCCCGACCCCGCGACGCCCATCGAGGAGACCGTCTGGGCGATGAGCGACCTGATCGACCGGGGCCGCGCCCTCTACTGGGGCACCTCGGAGTGGAGCGCCGACGAGATCCGCGCCGCCTTCGCGGTCGCCGAGCGCCACCACCTGCGCGCGCCCGTGGTCGAGCAACCCCAGTACAACCTCCTGTGGCGCGATCGCGTCGAGCGCGAGTACGCCCGCCTCTACGAGGACGTCGGGCTCGGCACGACGATCTGGTCCCCGCTGGCCTCGGGACTGCTGACGGGCAAGTACCTCCACGGGGTGCCCGAGGGCTCCCGGGCCACACTGCCGGGCTACGAGTGGCTGCGAGCCCAACTCACCGACGAGGCGCGCAACGAGACCGTGAGCCGGATCAAGGCGGTCGCCGACGAGCTCGACGTTCCCCTGGCCCCCCTGGCCCTGGCGTGGTGCCTCAAGAACCCGCACGTGTCATCGGTGATCACCGGCGCGTCCTCCCTGGCCCAGCTCCAGGAGAACATGTCGGCACTCGAGGTCGTCGCTCTGCTCGACGACGACGTGATGGAGCGGCTCGACGCCCTGAGCCGCACCGACCGCGCGAGCTGAGCCCGCGCTGGCGCAGCTCAGCGCAGGGCGATCAGGTGGATGTCGGTGATGCCGTCGGTGGCGCGCAGGCGCTCGATCACCTCGGGGGGCGTCGGCGTCGTCGTGGACAGCACCATCAGGGCCGTGCCCGCCGCCGGATCGGGTCCCACGGCCATCGAGGAGATGGACACGTCGGCGTCGCCCAGCGCCAGCCCCACGTGGCCGATCATCCCGGGCCGGTCGTCGTTGCGCACGACGAGCATCGTCGCGGCCGGGGGGATCTCGACGCTGTGCCCGTCGACGGCCACGATCCGCGTCTCGAGGCGCTGGCCGATGGTCATCAGCGTGCCGGCCACCTCGTGGGCGTCGGAGCGCACGGTGATCAGGTTGACGTACTCGCTGGACGCGACGCTGCCCTTGTCCCCCCAGGTGAGCCCGTGCTCGGCGGCCAGCTGGGGCGCGTTGACGAACGTCACGCCCGCGTGTCCGGTGGCGCCCAGCAGCCCCTTCAGCGCGCACAGCGTCAGGATCTTGGTCCCCGCGCCCGCGAGCTCGCCGTTGTAGCTCACCTCGAGGTCCGCGGGCTGGCCGTCGAGCAGACCCCCGATGAACCGACCGAGCAGCTCGGCCAGACCCATGAAGGGCCGCACCACGTTGGACACCTCGCCGGCCGCTACGTTGACGGCGAAGGGCACGAAGTCACCCTCCAGCGCGAGCAGCACCTGCTCGGCGATGGTGACCCCGGCCTTGTCCTGGGCCTCGGCCGTCGAGGCGCCCAGGTGGGGCACGACGACCACCGAGGGCAGCGCGAACAGCGGGGACTCGGTCGCGGGCTCCTTGGCGAAGACGTCCAGGGCCACGCCGTGGACGTGCCCGCTACGGATCGCCGCGGCGACGTCCTCCTCGTTGATGATGCCGCCCCGCGAGGCGTTGATGATCCGCACGCCCGGCTTGGTGCGGGACAGCTTGTCCGCGTCCAGGAGGTTGAGCGTCTCCTTGTTCTTGGGCAGGTGGATGGTGATGAAGTCGCTGCGCGCGAGCAGCTCGTCGAGCTCGAGGAGCTCGACGCCCATGTGGCGGGCGCGCTCGTCGGTGATGTAGGGGTCGTAGGCGATCAGCTGCATGCCGAAGGCCAGCGCCCGCTGCGCGACCAGCGCGCCGATCTTGCCCAGGCCGATGATGCCCAGCGTCTTGCCGTAGAGCTCGACGCCCTCCCACTTGGAGCGCTCCCACTTGCCGGCGGTCAGAGCGGCATGCGCCTGGGGGATGTTGCGGGCCTGGGACAGTAGCAGGGCCAGGGTGTGCTCGGCGGCCGAGACGATGTTGGACTGCGGCGCGTTGACGACCATGACGCCGCGCTCGGTGGCGCGCGGGACGTCGACGTTGTCCAGACCGATCCCAGCGCGCCCCACGACCACGAGGTCGCGTGCGGCCTCCAGGGTCGCGGCGTCGACCTGGGTCGCCGAGCGGATGATCAGGGCGTGGGCCCCGACCACGGCGTCGAGCAGCTCCTCGGGCGTCAGCCCCAGGCGCACGTCGACCTCGTGGCCGGCCTTGCGCAGCTCGTTGAGCCCCGACGCTGCGATCTCCTCGGTCACCAGAATGCGGGCCACCATGCTCCTCTCTCGACGCGTGGGTTCTAGGCTACGCGCTGCTCATGACCTCGCGACGAGGGCCCCGAGTCGCTCGAGGCCCTCGACCAGCGCGTCGTCACCGAGCGCGTAGCTCAGGCGGAAGTGTCCCGGGGCGCCGAAGGCCTCGCCCGGCACGACGGCGACCTTGATGGCGCTGAGCAGCAGCTCGGCCAACTCGGCCGAGGTCGCGGCACGCTGGCCGCCCAGGTCCCGTCCGAGCAGCCCCTCGACGTTCGGGAAGCAGTAGAAGGCACCCTCGGGCTCGACGCAGGTGATGCCGTCGATGGCGTTGAGCATCCGCGTCATCGTCTGGCGCCGCCGGTCGAAGGCGGCGCGCATCTCGGCCACGGCGCTCAGGTCGCCCGTCAGGGCGGCCACGGCGGCGCGCTGGGACACGTTGGAGATGTTGGACGTCGTCTGGCTCTGGTAGGTGACCGCCGCGGCCATGACGTCGGGCGGGCCGATCATCCACCCGACGCGCCAGCCGGTCATCGCGTAGGTCTTGGCCACGCCGTTGACGACCACCCAGCGATCGCCGACCTCGGGCGCGACCACGGGCAGCGAGACGTGTCGGGCCGACCCGTAGACGAGATGCTCGTAGATCTCGTCGGCCAGGACCCACACGCCGTGCTCGGCCGCCCACGCGCCGATCGCCGCGACCTCGTCGGGTGCCACGACCGCCCCGGTCGGGTTGGAGGGCGAGACGAACACCAGGACCTTGGTGCGCGGCGTGCGGTGCCGCTCGAGGTCCTCGACGGTCAGGCGGAATCCCCGGTCCTCGCGCAGGGGCACGGGGATCGGCCGCCCGCCGGCCAGGTACACCGATTCGGGGTAGGTCGTCCAGTACGGGGCCGGGATGAGGACCTCGTCGCCCGGGTCCAGCAGCGTGACGAAGGCCGTGGCCACCGCGTGCTTGCCACCGTTGGTGACCAGCACCTGGTCGGCGCGGACCTCGAGCCCCGAGTCGCGTCGCGACTTGGCGACGATGGCCTCGCGCAGCTCGGGCAGCCCGGCCGTGGGTGTGTACTTGTGGTTGACGATCACCGCGCAGGCGCGCGCCGCGGCCTCGACGATGGGCGCGGGCGTGGGGAAGTCCGGCTCGCCGGCCCCATAGCCGATCACGGGCTCGCCCTGGGCCTTGAGCGCCTTGGCCTTGGCGTCCACCGCCAGGGTCGCGCTCGGCGCCAGACCGGCCACGAGGTCGCTGATTCGTGAGCCCACGCGTACACCTCCCGGGACGTCCGTAGACTACGAAGTCTATGACCTCCCCTGAGAGCCTCCGAATCCCCGAGAACCTCCTTCCGCGCGACGGCCGCTTCGGCTCGGGTCCCTCGAAGATCCGCGCCGAGCAGGTCGAGGCGCTGCGCGCGGACGCCGCACAGTACCTGGGCACGTCGCACCGCCAAGCCACGGTGCGCTCGCGCGTCCAGGCCGTGCGCGAGGGCCTGGCGACCCTGTTCTCCCTGCCCGAGGGCTACGAGGTCCTGCTGGGCAACGGGGGCTCGACGTGCTTCTGGGACGCGGCGACCTTCCAGCTCATCGACCAGCGCAGCGAGCACCTGAGCTTCGGCGAGTTCTCCTCCAAGTTCGCCAAGGCCGCGCAGCTCGCCCCGCACCTGGCCGATCCGCTGGTCGTCAAGGGCGAGCCCGGGACGCGACCGGCGGTCGTGGTGGACGCCAGCGTCGACACCTACGCCCTGACGCACAACGAGACCTCGACGGGGGTCATGATGCCCATCGAGCGCCCCGCGGGGGCCGACGGTCTGGTGGTGGTGGACGCGACCTCGGGCGCGGGCGCCCTGCCGGTGGACCCGGCCGCGTTCGACTGCTACTACTTCTCCCCCCAGAAGGCCTTCGCCTCGGATGGTGGCCTGTGGCTGGCGCTGTGCTCTCCCGCGGCCATCGAGCGCATCGAGCGCATCGCCGCGTCGGGCCGCTGGACCCCGGCGTTCTTCGACCTCAAGGTGGCCCTGGACAACTCGCGCCTGAACCAGACCTACAACACGCCGGCCCTGGCCACGATCCACCTGCTGGCCTCGCAGATCGCCTGGATGAACGAGCAGGGCGGGCTCGCCTTCTCCGCGGGCCGGTCGGCGCGCTCGGCCGAGATCCTCTACACGTGGGCCGAGGCCCAGCCCTTCACCACGCCCTACGTCGCCAACCCGGCGGATCGCAGCCACGTCGTGGGCACGATCGACTTCTCCGACGACGTCGACGCGACCGTCGTGGCCAAGGTGCTGCGCGCCAACGGGATCGTGGACACCGACCCCTACCGCAAGCTCGGGCGCAACCAGCTGCGCGTGGCGATGTTCCCGTCGGTGGACCCCGAGGACGTGGCGGCGCTGTGCGCCAGCATCAACTGGGTGGTCGGGAACCTCTAGGCCCCCCGGCCGGCGGGTCGCCCTAGCCAGCCGCTCCGCAACTCACTCGTCGGTGTCGCCTCCCGAGGCGTCCGCGACCTTCTGCTTGCCCGCCGAGACGAAGGGCATCATGGTGCGCAGGCGCGCGCCCACGGTCTCGATTGGGTGGCGCTTGCCCACCTCGCGCAGCTCGCGGTAGCGCGGCCGGCCGATCTCGTTCTCGCGGATCCACTCCGCAGCGAACGTCCCGTCTTGGATCTCGGTGAGCACGCGGCGCATCTCGGCCTTCACCTGGTCGGTGATGATGCGCGGTCCCCGCGTCAGGTCGCCGTACTCGGCGGTGTCCGACACCGAGTAGCGCATGCCGGTGATCCCCTCCTCGTACATCAGGTCCACGATCAGCTTGAGCTCGTGGAGGCACTCGAAGTAGGCGCTCTCGGGCTGGTAGCCCGCCTCCACGAGCGTCTCGTAGCCCGCGGTCACCAGGGCGCTCACGCCGCCGCACAGCACCGCCTGCTCGCCGAACAGGTCCGTCTCGGTCTCCTCGGTGAAGGTGGTCTCGAGCACGCCCGCGCGCGTGGCGCCGATCCCGTGCGCGTAGGCCAGCGCCAGGTCGTGGGCGCGGCCGGTGGCGTCCTGGTGCACGGCGACCAGCGAGGGGACGCCGCCCCCCTCGACGTAGGTGCGGCGCACCAGGTGTCCGGGTCCCTTGGGCGCGACCATCGTGACGTCGACGTCGGCGGGCGGCGTGATGCGGTCGAAGCGGATGTTGAAGCCGTGCGCGAACATCAGCATGTCCCCGGCCCGGAGGTTCGGGGCGATGTCGCGGTCGTAGATCGCCTTCTGCTCGGTGTCGGGCAGCAGGACCATGACGACATCGGCCTCGGCGGTCGCCTCGGCGATGCCCAGCACGCGCAAGCCGGCCTCCTCGGCCTTGTGCACCGAGGACGACTCGGGCCGCAGGCCCACGCGCACGTCGAATCCGCTGTCGCGCAGGTTCAGGGCGTGGGCGTGACCTTGCGAGCCGTAGCCCAGGATCGCGATGCGCTTGGCGCGCAGGAGCTCGGGATCGGCGTCGCGCTCGTAGAACATCGTGGTCATCTCGGTCCCCTCTCGGACGTCGCGGGTGGCACGTCGCGGCCCAGTCTAGGAACGGCCAGGCGACCGGTCCGGTGGAGCTCGACGCTGGCGTGGTCCTCGAGTGCCCGTTCGAGCTCGTCGCAGCTGGTCGGCGTGCCGGCCAGCATCACGGTGATCGCACCGGGGTCGACGTCGATGATCGACGCGCCCGCCAAGCCGAGGATGTCGAGCAGGGAGGTGCGGTTCGAGACGTCCGTGGGGATCGTGGCGAGCAGCAGCTCGCGCTCGACGGCCTCGCGCGGGGCGATGTCCGAGATGTCCACGACGTTGACCAGCTTGTCCAGCTGGCCGACCACCTGCTCGAGGGGCGCCGACTCGGCGTCCACGACGATCGTGATGCGCGAGAATCGCGCGTGGCGCTCGGCGGGCGCGACGGCCAGTGAGTAGATGTTGAACCCGCGCCGGGCGAAGAGCCCGGCGACACGGGCCAGCACCCCCGACTTGTTCTCCACCAGCACCGAGAGGATGTGGTGGCGCACCGGAGTGTGGACAGGCTCTCCGGCGAAGGGCTCGGGCGTGTTCATCGCGTCTCCTTGCGCTGACTGGGGTGGACCAGGACGTCGTCGTTGCTGGCGCCAGCGGGCACCATCGGGAAGACCTTCTCGGTCGCGTCGACCCGGAAGTCGATCACGACCGGGACGTCGTCGATGGCGTTGGCCTCGTCGATCACGTCGCGCATCTCCTTGGGATTAGTCGCGCGCAGGCCCACGCAGCCCATTGCCTCGGCCCACTTGACGTAGTCGGGCAGGTCCGGTGACAGGTAGACCTCCGAGTAGCGCTCGTCGTAGAACATCTCCTGCCACTGGCGCACCATCCCCAGGTAGGAGTTGTTGAGGATCGCCACCTTGATGGGGATCCCCTCGCTGCGGGCGGTCACCAGCTCCTGGGCGGTCATCTGGAAGCAGCCGTCGCCGTCGATGCACCACACCGTGCGGTCGGGTCGGCCGACCTTGGCGCCGATGGCCGCGGGCACCCCGAAGCCCATCGTGCCGGCGCCCCCCGAGTTGACCCACGAGTGGGGCTCCTCGAAGGGCCAGAACTGGGCGGTCCACATCTGGTGCTGTCCGACGCCCGAGGCCACGATCGTCCCCTCGGGCGCGTTGGCGGCCAGGGTCTCGATGACGTGCTGGGGCCGCAGCGGACCGTCGACGGGTGCCTCGTCGTAGGTCAGCGGATAGGCCGCCTGCCACGAGCGGATCTCCGACCACCAGGTCGCGAGAGAGGCCGGTGCGGCCCCCGCGGCCTCGAGGGCGCGCAGCGCGGTGGCCACGTCGCCTTGGATCGCGACGTCGGGACGCCGGATCTTGCCCAACTCGGCGCGATCGATGTCGATGTGGATGACCTTCGCCTCGGGCGCGAACGCCGTCGTACGCCCGGTGACCCGGTCGTCGAACCGGGCTCCGAGCACGATGAGCAGGTCGCTGCGCTGCATCGCGGTGATCGCGCTGTAGGTCCCGTGCATCCCTGGCATGCCCAAGAAGAGCTCGTGCGAGTTCGGGAAGGCGCCGCGGGCCATCAGCGTGGTGACGACCGGGATGCCCGTGCGCTCGGCGAACGCCCGCAGCTCGTCGGTCGCCCGGGACTTGAGCGTCCCGCCCCCGACGTAGAGCACGGGACGCTGCGCCGAGGCGATCAGGCTGACCGCCCGGTCGACCTCGCCCTCGTCGAGGGGGGCCAGGGCGCGGTAGCCGGGCAGCTCGAGCTCGTCGACGCCCGCGGGGTACCACCACTCCATCGTCGACTGGGCGACGTCCTTGGGCAGGTCGACGAGCACGGGCCCGGGTCGCCCCGTGGTGGCCAGGTGGAACGCGGCCGCGATGGCGCGCGGGATCTCGTGGGCCGACCGCACCAGGAAGTTGTGCTTGGTCACCCCCATGGTGATGCCGGTGATGTCGCACTCCTGGAAGGCGTCCAGTCCGATCGAGGTGGTCGCGACCTGTCCGGTCACCACGACCAGGGGCGTTGAGTCCATGTGGGCGTTGGTGATGGGCGTGACGATGTTGGTCGAGCCCGGACCGCTGGTGACCATGGCCACACCGGGCCGCCCGGTGGCCAGGGCGTAGCCCTCGGCCATGTGGCCCGCACCCTGCTCGTGGCGCACCAGGATGTGGCGGATCGACGAGTCGAGCAGCGGGTCGTACACGGGCAGGATCGCGCCCCCGGGCAGGCCGAACACGGTGTCGACTCCCTGCTGCTCGAGGCTCTTGATCAGGGCTTGCGCTCCAGTGAGTTCCACGTCTCCTACTTCCGTCGGGATAACAAAAAAGGCCTCCCGACTGGGAGGCCTCCGGTGTCTACGCGGGCGTGACTACCGGCGACCACCACCCCCAATTACCAGGTGCGTGCCGCCGTTGGTCACCCCGTCATCTAAGCACACGCGTGCGCCACGGCACAAGCCAGGCCCCTCAGCGCGACGTCACGGCCCCGCGCTCGGCCCCCTGGACGAGCCGCGCGAACTTCTCCAGCACGCCCGTGTCGTAGCGCGGGGTGAAGGCGACGGCGCGCGCCGCGCGCGCGGCCAGCTCGCCCTCGTCCACCAGCAGGTCGATGCGGTGCTCGTTGACGTCGATCTCGATCTCGTCGCCGTCCTCGACCAGGCCGATGGGCCCGCCGTCGAGGGCCTCGGGCGCCACGTGGCCCACGCAGAAGCCGTGGGTTCCCCCGCTGAAGCGCCCGTCGGTGACCAGGGCCGAGTCGCTCCCCCGTCCCACGCCCTTCATCGCGCCCGTGATCGCGAGCATCTCGCGCATGCCCGGCCCGGACTTGGGCCCCTCGTAGCGGATGACCACGACCGTTCGCGGCGGGATCTCGCCGGCCAGGATCGCCGTCATGGCGGAGTCCTCGCCGTCGAAGACGCGGGCGCGCCCGCGAAAGCGGAGCTCGTCGATACCCGCGACCTTGACGACCGAGCCCAGCGGCGCCAGGGAGCCGCGCAGGACCGCGATCCCCCCCTGGGCGTGGATCGGGTGGTCCAGGTCGTGGATGACGTCCCCGTCGGGCGGGCGGGCGGCGAACTCCTCGAGGCTCTCGGCCATCGTGCGCCCCGTCACGGTCAGGGCGTCGCCGTGCAGGAGGCCGCGCTCGAGCAGGTGCGCCAGGACGACCGGGACGCCCCCGATCGCGTCGATGTCACTCATGTGGTAGCGGCCATGCGGCTTGGTGTCGGCGATGTGGGGGACGCGCGCGGCCACCCGGTTGAAGTCCTCGAGCTCGAGCGGCACGCGGGCCTCGTGGGCGATCGCCAGCAGGTGCAGGACCGCGTTGGTCGACCCGCCGAGCGCCATGACGACCGCGATCGCGTTCTCGAAGGCCTCGCGCGTGAGGATCCGTCGAGCGCTGATGCCCTCGTCGAGCAGGTGAAGGACCGCCTCGCCCGTGCGGTAGGCGTACTGCTCACGCCGCGGGTCGATCGCCGGGACGCTCGCGCTGCCCAGCAGCGACATGCCCAGCGCCTCGCCGACGCTGGCCATGGTGTTGGCCGTGAACATGCCCGCGCAGCTGCCCTCGCCGGGGCACGCGGCCAGCTCCACGGCCCGCAGCCCCTCGTCGCTGAGCGCGCCCACCGCGTTGGCGCCCACCGCCTCGAACACCGAGGTGATGTCGAGCGCCTCGCCGTCGAGCCGCCCCGGCATGATGGTGCCGCCGTAGAAGAAGGCGCTGGGCACGTCGAGGCGCGCGGCCGCCATCAGCATCCCGGGCAGCGACTTGTCGCATCCCGCGAGCGTCACCAGGGCGTCGAAGCGCTCGGCGTGCATGACGGTCTCGACCGAGTCGGCGATCACCTCGCGGCTCACCAGCGAGGCGCGCATGCCCTCGTGGCCCATCGAGATCCCGTCGGACACCGCGATCGTCACGAACTCGAAGGGCACCGCGCCGCCCGCACGGATCGCCTCCTTCGTGCTGGCGGCCAACCGGCCCAGCGGGAGGTTGCAGGGTGTCACCTCGTTCCAGCTCGACGCCACCCCGACCTGGGCCTTGGACATGTCCTGGTCGCCGAGCCCCATCGCGCGCAGCATGGCGCGTGCCGGTGCGCGTCCCTTGCCCAGGGTAACGTCGGTCGAGCGAGGCGTCGGGTGCGCGGTCATGGGCGTAGTCTACGAACCCGGCTCAGTGGCCCGGGGCGGTCACGCTCACCGTCTGGCCCGGCGCCTCGAGCTCGATCCACGTGGAGCCGGGGCGCAGGGCGATCACCCGGCCGCTGGCGTCGCGCAGGGCCATCGGGTGGAGGAGTCGCGAGCGGAACCATCCGCCGCGCTGGAGGCGTCCGTCGCTGAAGACCAGCGCCGGGCCGTGGCCCAGGAGGTCGGCCTCGGCCCCGAGCGCCCCCACGCCGCCGATGTAGGTGACTTGGATCACCACGACATTGGTCGGGGCGACCCGCACGCCCGCCGCCGTGATGTCCGGGGCCCCGAAGATCGACCGGTCCCACGCCCGGTGCGCGGCGTCCCAGGTGTAGGACACGGCGTAGCCCGCCGGGAAGTTCACGCTGAAGGACCCGACGGGCGCCCCGTGCGGGGGCGATCCGGCCGCGACGTAGGTGAAGAGCGGCTGCGGCGCCCGGGCGGGTCGCGCCTCGGCCAGCAGTCGGGTCGGGTCGAGCAGGAGGTTGTGGGGTGGCGCGCGCAGTGGCGTACGGAACATGGCCGAGCCCGCGGAGGCCTCGTCGAAGAGCTGCGCGGGGGCCGTGGCGATGCTGTTGAGCGCGTAGGCCGCCCCACCCGAGAAGGCGAAGAGCCCGCCCAGCGGGCTCACGATCAGGCGGTCGGTGCGTCGCACCGAGCGCACGGGGCCGATCACCCCGGGCAGGCGCGACTGGAACACCGCAGCCAGTCGCGTGATGCCGCCCTCGACGATCTCCTCGTAGACGACGTCGGCGTCGTTGATACCGAACTGGGGGTGTGCCGCGGGGGTGTTGTCGATCTTCACGGTGAGTGCGGGGCGCCGGGCGGCCGCGGGTGTCTCCACCAGCCCGGTCAGGGGTGCCACGTGGAGGTGACGACGGCGCGCCGCGCCCGTGGGCGGACCCGCCACGCCCAGCGCCAGGGCCACCGCCAGGCTGCCGGCGATCCAGGGCGTCGCGGCGGCGGCGCGCAGCACTCTCAGCGCCGCGTCTCGAGCTCCGCCACGACCGCCTGGCCGTTGGCCTGGCCGTGCGTGGCCTTCATCACGTGGCCGATGAAGAACTGGGCGAGCTTGTCCTCCCCCGCCACGTAGCGCGACCACTCGCCGGGGTGCTCACCGATCACGGTGGCGACGACGGCGCCCAGCGCCTCAGAGCTCATGGGGACGAACCCGCGCGCGGCGATCGCGTCGTCGGCCGTCCCCCCGGCGCGCGCGAGGTCGCCGAGGACCGTCTTGGCCTGTGTGGCCGACAGGCGGCCGGCGCTCTCGCGCGCCAGCACCTCGACGAAGGCGGGCACGTCGAGGCGGCCCGCGCCCTGGGCGTCGCCGAGCTCGTTGGCCGCCCGGGCCAAGGCCAGTCCCGCGTCGATCCCCTCCTCGATGGCGGCGCGGACGAACGCGTCCAGGCCGCCCTGGATGACGGTGTCCAGGACGTCGCCCGTCGCCTCAGCGTCGCCGAGCAGGGCCGTCAGAGCGGCGCGCCGCTCGGCCGGCATCGGCCCCAGGGCCGCACGCACGCGCGCGACCATCGCCTCGCTGGGCACGAGCTCGGTGAGGTCGGGCTCGCGGAAGTACCGGTAGTCCTCGGCCTCCTCCTTGACGCGCATCGTCGAGGTCTGGCCCAGCCCGTCGTCCCAGTGGCGCGTCTCCTGGCGGACCCGACCGCCGTCCTCGAGCAGCGCCACCTGGCGGTCGGCCTCGTAGGCCACGGCGCGCTGCAGGCTGCGCAGCGAGTTGAGGTTCTTGATCTCGCAGCGCGTGCCGAGGGGCTCGCCGGGTCGGCGGACCGACACGTTGGCGTCCACGCGCATCGAGCCCTCCTCCATGCGACCATCCGAGGCGCCGGTGGCCACCAGGACCGCCCGCAGCTCGGCCGCGTAGCGGCGCGCCTGCTCGGGCGAGCGGATGTCCGGGCCCGAGACGATCTCGACCAGGGGGACCCCGGCCCGGTTGTAGTCGACCAGCGAGCGCTCGGCGTCGTGAAGCCGCCCCGTGCCGCCCAGGTGCGTGGACTTTCCCGTGTCCTCCTCGAGGTGCGCCCGCTCGATGGTCACCCGCGTGCCGTCGGACAGGTCCAGGTAGCCACCCGCGTTGATGGGCAGGTCGTACTGGGAGATCTGGAAGTCCTTGGGCATGTCGGGGTAGAAGTAGTTCTTGCGGTGAAACGTCGAGGGGGCCACCGTGCAGTGCAGCGCGAGGCCGATCGCCACCGCGAGTTCGACGGCGCGCTCGTTGAGCACGGGCAGCGACCCGGGAAGGCCCAGGCACACCGGACAGACCTGAGTGTTGGGCTCGGCCCCGAAGGCGTTGGCGCAGCCGCAGAAGAGCTTCGACGCGGTCAGCAGCTCGGTGTGCACCTCGAGGCCGATCACCATCTCCCACCCGTCACGCATCACGCCTCCTCGCGGCCCGCCTCGAGCACGGCGGCCGCGCTCACCAGACGCGTCTCGCTGCGGGCGGGCCCCAGCAGCTGGACGCCTAGGGGCAGGCCCGTCGCGCCCCGCCCGAAGGGCACGGAGATCGCCGCGTGGCCCGACAGGTTGGTGGGGATCGTGAACACGTCCGATAGGTACATGGCCATGGGGTCGGCCACCTTGGCCCCGAGGGCGAACGCCTCGGTCGGGGCCGTCGCGCCCAGGAGGGTGTCGACCTGCTCGTACGCGCGCGCGAACGCCTCGATCATCACCGTGCGCACTTTGAGGGCTTGGCCGTAGTAGGCGTCGTAGTAGCCGGCCGACAGCGCGTAGGTGCCCAGCATGATGCGCCGCTTCACCTCGGCGCCGAACCCGGCGGTGCGCGTCGCCACGTTCATCGCGGTCACGTCGTCGGCGTCGACGCGCAGTCCGTAGCGCACACCGTCGTAGCGGGCCAGATTGCTCGAGGCCTCAGCCGGGGCGATCAGGTAGTACGCGCTGAGGCCGAGCCGCAGCTCGGGGATCGAGAGCTCGATCACGCGGGCCCCCGCAGCGCTCAGCGCGTCGGCCGCCGCACGCGTCGCGGCCACGACTTCGGGGTCGGCGCCCTCGACCAGCTCGCGGATCAGCCCGACGCGCCGCCCGGCCACGCCGTCGTCGAGGTGGCCGCGCAGGTCCGGCGCGGGCTCGGGCAGCGACGTGCTGTCGCGCGGGTCGTGCCCCGCGATGACCTCGAGGCAGGTGGCCGCCTCGGCGACGGTGCGCGCCAACGGCCCGATCTGGTCGAGCGAGCTGGCGAAGGCCACCAGGCCGTAGCGCGAGACCAGGCCGTAGGTGGGCTTGATCCCGACCAGCCCGCACAGGGCCGCCGGCTGGCGGATCGACCCCCCCGTGTCACTACCCAGCGCCACGGGCACCATCGCGGCGGCGACAGCCGCCGCGGAGCCACCCGACGAGCCGCCGGGGACCCGATCGGGCGCCACCGGGTTGCGCGTGGGCCCGTAGGCCGAGGTCTCGGTCGAGGAGCCCATCGCAAACTCGTCCATGTTCGTCTTGCCCACGGGGATGGCCCCCGCACCGAGCAGCCGCTCGACTGCCGTCGCGCTGTAGGGGGGTCGCCACCCGGCCAGGATCCGCGAGCCGCAGGTCGTGGGGACGCCGGTCTGGCACAGGTTGTCCTTGAGTCCCACGGGCACGCCCGCCAGCGGGCCGGGGTCCTCCCCGCGCGCCACGCGCTCGTCGATCTCCGCGGCGCGCGCTCGCGCCCCTTCGCGATCGACGTGGACGAAGACGTTGAGCTCCTCGTTGCGCCGGGCGATCGCCTCCAGGGCGTCGTCGACGGCGGCGACGGCTGAGAGCTCCCCGGCGCGGACGTCCGCGGCGATCTCGAGCGCGTTCACGGCTCGTCTCCGAGCACGCGGGGAACCGCGAAGCGCCCGTCCTCGGCCGCTGGCGCGGAAGCCAGCACCGCGTCGCGCCCGAGACCCGCAGACACCTCGTCCCGGCGCAGGACCGTCCCCAGGTCCACGGGGTGGGCCGTGGGGGCGACGTTCGACAGGTCGAGCGCGCGCAGGTCGTTGGCGTGGTCGAGCACCTGGGCGAGCTGGCCGGTGAAGCGGTCGAGCTCCTCGTCGCTCAGTCGCAGGCGAGCCAGGTGGGCGACGTGGGCGACCTCGTCGCGGGTGAGGTCACTCATGGCTGGCCAGTCGGCCCACGAAGGCGGTGACGAGCTCCTCGACCAGGGCGGCGTCGTGGTCCAGCGTGGCGACGTGGTAGGAGTCCTCGAGCCACACGCGCTCGACGGGCCCGGCGACGCGCGCCGCGAGGTCGTCGCTGTTGTCCCCGCTGACGACGTGATCCTCCCGACTGGTCAGCAGAAGGCTCGGAGCCGTGATGTCCCCCAACCGCTCGTACACGTCGGCGATCCCGGTGAACAGGCTCCGGGCGCACGCCAGGGGGGTCTGCGCGTAGGCCGCCTCGGCGGCTCCCGGTCGCTTGATGTCCGACCCGATGCCGTCGATCCGGTCGACGCCCGCCGCGAGCAGCTCGTCGAGTCCCGTGAGCAGCTCGGGCGCGGGCGGCTTGACGAGGGGGTTGATGAACACGCAGCCCGCGACGGGCCGCTGCTCGGCGACGGCCGCGACCAGCCCTCCGCCCATCGACAGGCCCACCACGGCCACGCGCTCGGTGTGCGCCGCGAGGCGGTCGAAGGCCGCGAAGGCGGCCGCGGACCAGCTGGACCAGTCGGTCGTCATCAGGTCCTCGACGCTGGTCCCGTGGCCCGGCAGGAGCGGCAGGGCGACCGTGTGCCCGGCCCGCGCCAGCGACTCGGCCAGGCTCCTCAGCGACTGGGGGCTCCCGGTGAAGCCGTGCAGCACCAGGACGCCCAGCGGGCCACCGGACGCCTCGAAGGGCTCGCTTCCGGGCAGGACGGCCGACATCACCGTCTCACACTACCGAAGGGCCTGGGGGTCCCGACCCGTCAGGCCCACAGGGTGGGCAGCTGCGCGGCGAGCTCGCCGACGTCCCAGCGCTCCTCGCGGGCCAGCGTGGTCGTCATCGTCCAGTTCTGGAAGAGGCGCACGGTCCCGCCCATCGTGAAGAAGACGCGTCCGGTCGCCGGGCAGTCCTCCATGGCGAGCACGGCCACCAGCGGTGAGATGTTCGCCGGGTCCCACGCATCGAAGGTCGCGGCGTCGGCGGGCTTGACGACCTCGTCGGCCAGGCCCGGCGTCGACTCGGTCATCCGGGTGCGCGCCGCGGGGGCGATGGCGTTCACGCGCACCCCGTAGCGGCCCAGCTCCTCGGCGGCGATGACCGTCAGGGCGGCGATCCCGGCCTTGGCCGCCCCGTAGTTGGACTGCCCGATGTTGCCCAGCAGGCCCGAGGTGGACGACGTGTTGATGATCGACGCGCGAACGGCGTCACCGGCCTTGGCGCGCGCGCGCCAGTACGCCGCGGCGTGGCGCATGGTCACGAAGTGGCCCTTGAGGTGCACGGCGACGACCGCGTCCCAGTCGTCCTCGCTCAAGTTGACCAGGACCCGGTCGCGCAGGATGCCCGCGTTGTTGACCAGGACGTGCAGGTCGCCGTAGGCGTCCAGAGCCGTCTGCACCAGGCGGGCGCCGCCCTCCCAGTCCACGACGTTGTCGTGGCTCGCGATCGCCTCGCCGCCGGTGGCGCGGATCTCCGCGACGACCTCTTCGGCGGGCGTCGCGTCGCTCGCGGCGCCGTCCAGCGCGCCACCCACGTCGTTGACGACGACCTTGGCCCCCTCGGAGGCGAAGAGGAGGGCGTGCTCGCGCCCGATACCCCGTCCCGCACCCGTGATGATGGCGACCCGTCCCTCCAGCGCACCCATGGCGACCTCCTCGTGAGTCGATGCTACCGATCCGCGCCCGCCCCCTCCCACCGCGAGGAGGTGGGGCGGGCGTGGGCGTGGTAGTGGTCGGGGATCGTGCGCAGGTGGTCGTCGATGTGCCACCGACCCGGGCCGTAGGCCTGGTTGGCCACCCGCGCCAGGCGGTGCCAGAGCGCCACGCGCACCGCTCCGGGGGGGTCGGCGTCGTGCACCCGCCACACCACCATGGGGACCCCGCAGGACTCGCACTCGGCGATCCAGTAGCTGGGACCCTGGTCGAGGCGCGGCGTCAGCGGCGCGGCCTCGCAGAGATCGCAGTCCCCGCTCACCGGACGTTGACGATGATGGTGGAGCGATACGGCACCATCGTCCCGGGCGAGGGTAGCGTCGAGACGACACGGGTCCACGTCCCCTTCGCCGATCCCGGGCCGTGCGGCGCGAAGAACAGCACCGCGTGGCGGAAGGCCGCCACCGTCGCCGCGGGGCCCAGACCGATGACGTTGGGGACCGGGCGCGGGCCCGTTCCGGCGATGACCGCCACCGTCGTCGTGGTGCCCGGTGGGGACGTCGTCGAGGGAACGGTCGTGGTTGCGGGCGCGGTCGTGGTCGTCGCGGGCGCGGTCGTCGACGTGGTCGACGGACCGTTGGGACCGCTGCTCACGACGAGCCCCACGCGCGCGCCCCGGGGCACCGTCGCGGGATCGTTGACCTTCTGGTAGCGGACCTCGACCACCTGTCCGGCCGGCAGCGTCGAGACGACCGACGCCGAGCACGCCGCGCTGACCCCGATCGCGTGGAGCGCGGCGCTCGCCGCCGTGCACGTCATCCCCGTGACGCTGGGCAGGCGCACGCTGGCGGGGCCGTCGGACACCGTGACCGCGATCACCTGACCCGCGGCCGCGGTGCGCCCCGCGGCCGGCGACTGGCTCACGATGCCACCCTTGGTCACAGCGGCGGACGCCACGTGGCGCGAGACGCTCACGGTGAAGCCGTCAGCCTGCAGTTGCGTCGTGGCCTGGGCGACGGTCAGACCCTCGAGCCGCGGCACCGTCCGGTGGGTCGTGAACAGGCCGAACCACCACGCCGCGGCCGCGAGCACGACGAGGAGGATCACTGCGGCCACCGCCGTGGCCGTGCGCCGACGACGCGGCGGGGGCACGACCGGGTAGGGCTCGGCGGCACGTCGACGCGCGAGCGGCCAACCGCTGTCTCCCTCGGTGTCGCCGTCCCCGTCACCCGCGGCGGCCCGCGACGCGCGGCCAGAGAGCTGCTGGGCGGACGGCGCGCGAAAGCCGATGGAGGCTCGAGGCGCCGCCGGCGGGAACTGCTGGAGCAGCGGGACAGCCTCCCGGCGCGCCCCGAGGTCCACGGGCGTCTCGTCGGACACGGCCGCGCCCAGTCGGTTGGCCATCTGCTCGGCGTCGATGCGCGCCGTCGGCTCGGGCACCGAGGCCTGGGCTAGCACCATGTCCAGCGCCCCGAGCTCGGGGTGCGGTGGCAGCGGCGACAGCAGGCGCGCGCGCGCGCTCGCCTCGGCCGTCGCCGCGTCGAAGGGCGCGGCACCGGTCGCGGTCTCGGCGAGGATGAGCGCCAGGGCGTAGACGTCGGACGCCGGCCCCGGGTGCTCGCCACGGACCTGCTCGGGGCTCAGGTAGCGCGCGTCGTGCACCGTGTAGCGCTGCCGGTGCATCGCCCGCAACCCCACCAGCGACGCGTCCGAGACCCGGATCCGTCCTTCGTCGTCGACGAGGATCTTGCGTGGGCTCAGTCCCCCGTGGGTGACCTGGCGCGCGTGCAGCGCCGCGAGGGCACCCCCGGCGTCGCGACCCAGGCGCGCCGTCTCCTCGATGCCGAGCGTCTCGCCCCGGGCGAGGCGATCCTCGAGCGAGCCGCCGCCGAGGTACTCGGTGACCACGAAGATGGCGCCGGCCTCCTGGCCGCCGTCGAAGACCTTGGCCAGGTGGGGATGGCTCAGCGTGGCGGCCCGAATGATCTGCGAGCGGAAGGCGCGACGAACGTCCTCGTGCTCGGCCAGCTCGGCGCGCAGGGTCTTCAGGGCGACGCTGCGGTGCAGGACCGTGTCCTCGGCCAGGTACACCTCGGCCGTGCCCCCCACGCCGATCGCGTCGAGGATCCGGTACCGCCCTACGACCTCGTGACCAGGTGCGTACCGAAAGCTCGCCATCGCATCCTCACCCTAGAGCACGGGCTCGTCAGCGTCAGGCTGCCAACGGCCCGTGGCCAGCAGATTGGCGAACTGCGCGGCCGGGACGAGGGGGATCCCCAGCTCCTGGGCCCGACGGACCTTGGCCGTCCCGGGCGCGTCGCCGACGACGACGCAGTAGGTGCGCCGCGAGACCGCGCTGGCAGCGGTCCCGCCGCGCTCGACGATGGCGGCCTCGGCCTCCTCGCGCGAGAAGCCGGGCACGACACCCGTGACGACCACCGTGCGACCCTCGAGGGCGTCCGAGGCGCGCGCCCCAGGCCCCTCGCTCAGCGAGACGCCCGCCCGCCCTAGCCGCTCGACGAGGTCGCGGCTCTCGGGGTCCTCGACGAATCGCCGCACCGCAGCGGCCACCACGGGACCGATCCCCTCCAGGGACTCGAGCTCGTCGCTGGGGGATGCGGCCAGTGCGGCGAACGACCCGTAGTGGCGGGCCAGCGTCCGCGCCACGACCGGGCCCACGTGGCGGATCCCGAGGCCCACCAGCAGGCGGCTCAGCGGGCGCTGGCGCGCCGCGCCGATCGCGGCGACCAGCGCGGCCGCGGAGACCTCGCCGAACCCCTCGAGAGGGGCCAGGTCGGCGGCGTCCAGTGCGAAGAGGTCGGCCACGTCGGTCACCCGCCCGCTCGCGAGCAACTGGCTGACGCGCTGCTCGCCCAACCCCTCGATGTCCATCGCCGTGCGCGAGGCGAAGTGGCTCAGCTGCTGGAGCTGGCGCGCGGGGCACGACGGGTTCGTGCAGTAGTAGTCGCGCTCCTCGTCGCGTCGCGTGAGCGGCTCGCCGCATTCGGGACAGGCGGACGGGAACTCCCACGGCTCGCCACGGGGTCGGTCGGGCTCGCTGACCGCCGCGACCACCTCGGGGATCACGTCGCCCGCCTTGCGCACGATGACGAGGTCGCCGGGGCGCACGTCCTTCAGTCGCACCTGGTCGGCGTTGTGCAGCGTCGCCATCGACACCGTCGAGCCGGCCACCGTCACCGGCTCGAGCACGGCGTAGGGCGTGGCCCGACCGGTGCGGCCGATGGACACTTCGATCGCCCGCAGGCGGGTCGTGCGCTCCTCGGGGGGGAACTTGCGCGCGATGGCCCAGCGCGGCGCCCGCGAGGTCGCGCCCACCCGCTCCTGGACGACGGCATCGTCGACCTTCACGACGGCCCCGTCGACGTCGTAGCGCAGATCGTGGCGATGCTCCTGGAACCACGCGCACGCCTCGAGCACCCCGGGGCGACCCCGGACCTGGCGCACCGAGTCGGCGACGGTGAACCCCCACGCTCCCAGGTGCGCCAGCACCTCGTGCTGGGAGGGGGCCACGGTGCCGGGGGACCACCCGACGATCTGGTAGGCGAGGAACGAGAGCGGCCGCGAGGCCGTCACGGCCGGGTCCTTCTGGCGAAGGCTGCCCGCCGCAGCGTTGCGCGGGTTGGCGAAGGTCCGCTCGCCGCGACGAAGCTGCGCGTCGTTGAGGGCCGCGAAGTCCGCCTTGGCCAGGAACACCTCGCCGCGCACCTCGAGACGTCCCGTCACGCCCGCGAGGACGGCGGGCACCGAGCGAATCGTGCGCACGTTGGCCGAGACGTCCTCGCCCACGCGACCATCGCCGCGCGTCGCCGCGCGCACGAGCCGACCCTCCTCGTAGGACAGCGCCAGCGCCAGTCCGTCGATCTTGGGCTCGACGACGAAGGCGAGATCCCCTTCGGGCGCGCCGGCGCGCACCAGACGATCGATCCACGCGGCGAGCTCGTCGTCGTCGAAGGCGTTGTCGAGGCTCAGCATGGGCTCGAGGTGCTCGACCGGTGCGAATGCCGCGTCGGGAGCCACGCCGACGCGGCGGGTGGGCGACGAGGCCGTGGCCAGATCGGGGTGCGCCTCCTCGAGCTCCGCGAGCTCGCGCACGAGCTCGTCGTAGTCGGCGTCGGGGACCTCGGGGGCCGGTCCGTGGTAGTACGCCCGGGCCAACCGCTCGAGTTCCGCGCGCAGCCACGCCGCGCGCTCCGCAGGCGCCGTCATCGCCGGCGGACGACGGCCGCGCCGGCCACGACGTCCGGATCATCACGGTCGAAGAAGACGGCGCTCTGACCCGGAGCCACCGGGGGCACCGGCGCATCCAGGTCCACGCACCAGTCGTCGGCCAGACGCAGCTGGCCGGTCACCGGTCGCCCGTGCGCGCTGGTCTGCACCCACACGGGCCCCCCACGCAGCTCGCCCGCCGACGAGGTCACGCTGGCCGGGTCCAGGTCGAGGCGGTCCTGGCGGGCGCGCTCGCGCGTGGTCACCGCGACGCGTCCAGCGACCAGGTCGACGCTCGTGACGTACCGCCGCGCGTCGTCGGGTGACGGGATCTGGCGGCGCTGGCCAACGGTGACGAGCTCGGCCGCCTCGAGGTGCCCGAGCGGAGCCCCCGAGTCCTGGTCGACCACCACCGCCGGTGTGCGGGCGATGCGCTCGGCGAGGAAGCCGCGGCGTCCCTGGGCGGCGCCGATGAAGCACACGTCCTGGCTGTCGGGCTTGTCCCAGGTGCGCAGTCCGAGGCGGGCCGCGTGCGCGCGGACCTCGTCCTTGGTGAACGCGCCCACGGGCAGCTGCAGGTAGGCCAGTGTCGGGGCGGTCAGGTAGCCCAGCACGTAGCTCTGGTCCTTGGCCGCATCACGCCCGCGGGCCAGCGCGGGCCGATCGTGGCGCGTCACGACGCGCGCGTGGTGACCGGTGGCCAGCGCGTCGAACCCCAGGCGGCGGGCCCGGTCGACCAGCAGGTCGAACTTGATGAACCGGTTGCAGTCGATGCACGGGTTGGGTGTGAGGCCCTGGGCGTGGGCGCGCACGTAGGGCTCGACCACGCGCTCGGCGAACTCTTCGGTGTAGGCGAAGACGTGGTGGTCCACGCCCAGGACCTGGGCGACGCGTCGCGCGTCCTCCACGTCGGCCACCGAGCAGCACCCCGCGTCGCTCGCCCCGCCCCACAGCTTGAGCGTGGCACCCACCACCTCATGACCCGCGTCGCGCAGGAGGGCCGCCGCGACCGACGAGTCCACTCCCCCGCTCATGGCCACGAGCACCCGCACGGGGCCAGTCTGCCAGGCGGTTGGGTCGCGCGGTCTCAGCGAGCGTGCAGCGTCGCCACGGCCGCCCGCAGGGCGCCCGCCGCCCAGTCGACCTCCTCCTCGCTCGTGGCGTAGCCCAGCGTCAGCCGCACGGCGCCGCGCGATCGTCTCGGGTCGAGCCCCATGGCCGACAGGACGTGGCTGGCCTCGGCGGCGCCCGACGAGCAGCTGGCCCCCGCCGAGGCGCACACGCCAGCCCGGTCGAGCAGGAAGAGCACCTCCTCGGCGGCGACGCCGGCGAAGGTCACGTGAGCGGTCCCCGCCAGACGGGGCGACCGCGGAGCCGTCACCTCGCACGTGGGCAGGTCGACCACCTGGGCGAGCAGGCGATCCCGCAATCGACCCACCCGCGCCGTCAGCTCCTCGCGCTCCCGGTCGTGCGCGCGCAGGGCCGCAGCGAGGCCCACCGCCGCGGCGACGTCTACGGTCCCTCCTCGGCGGCCCCGCTCCTGGCCGCCGCCGGGGTTCACCGGGTCGATCGCCACGGTGCCGCGCACGACGAGGGCCCCGGCGTTGACCGGACCTCCCAGCTTGTGCGCGCAGAGGGAGACCAGGTCCGCCCCCGCCGTCGCTCGGCGCAGGTCGAGCCAGGGCGCGGCGGCGACCGCATCGGTGTGGACGGCGGCTCGCGAGTCGCGCCGCACGCGCGCGGCGATCGCCTCGACGGGCTGGATGACGCCGGTCTCGTTGTTGGCGGTCATCACGCTGACGAGCGCGGTCGTGGGCTCCAGGACGCCTCCGAGCGCCGTGGGATCGACGGCGCCGTCGGTGCCCACGGGGAGCGACCCGACGCGGACGCGCGGGTCGCGCGCGAGCTGCGCGGCCGCATCGAGGACGGCGTGGTGCTCGATCGCCGAGGTCACGAGATGCGCGCTCCCGTCGCTGCGCAGCGCCGCGTGGGTGACGCCCGCGACGGCGAGGTGGCATGACTCGGTCCCGCCGCCGGTGAAGATCACGCCACCGGGCGGCGCGCCGACGAGCTCGGCCACCTCGTCGCGCGCCTCCTCCAGGGCCTGGCGAGCGCGACGCGACGCGTCGTGCATCCCCGAGGGGTTGCCGACCACCCCCCGCATCCACGGCGCCATCGCCGCCAAGACGTCCTCGCGACGTGGGGCCGAGGCGGCGTAGTCGAGGTACGCGCGGGTCACGACACGTGGAAGGACTTCACGTTGGTGAACTCGCGCAGGCCGTAGACGGACAGCTCGCGCCCGAATCCCGAGTTCTTGGTCCCGCCGAAGGGCAACTCGGGCATCGAGGCCACGATGCCGTTGGCGAAGACCATGCCGCACTCGAGCGCCTCGATGGCCCGATCGATCTCGCGGTCGTCGCTCGACCAGATCGATCCGCCCAGCCCCCACGGCGAGTCGTTGGCGACCGCCAGTGCCGCCTCGAGGTCGTCGGCGACCGTGACGGTCGCCACCGGTCCGAAGAGCTCCTCGCAGCCGGCCCGCGAGTCGCCCGGAACCTCACTGAGCACGGTCGCCGCGTAGAAGAACCCCGGGCGGTCGAGCTCGTGAGCGCCGGTGTGCACGACGGCGCCCGCAGCCACCGACGACGCCACCTGGGCGCTGAGCTGGTCGCGCTGCGCACGCGACACTAGGGGGCCGAGCTCGACCTCGGGATCCATGGGGTCCCCGGTGCGCACGCTCGCCATCGCCGCGCTGAAGCGCTCGAGGAACTCGTCGGCGCGCGGGCGCACCACGATGAAGCGCTTCGCGGCGATGCACGCCTGCCCGTTGTTCTGGATGCGCGCGGTGACCGCCTGGGCGACGGCCAGGTCGAGGTCGGCGTGCGCCCCCACGACGAAGGGGTCCGACCCCCCGAGCTCCAGCACGCACTTCTTCAAGTTCGCGCCCGCCAGGCTCGCCACCGAGCGGCCCGCGCGCTCCGAGCCCGTCAGCGTCACGCCCACGACCCGCGGGTCCGCCAGGATCGTGCCCACCGTGTCGACCTCGACGAACAGGTTCGTCAGGACGCCCTCGGGGAACCCGGCCTGCCGGAACAGGTCCTCGAGGTACTGGGCGCTGGCGGGCACGTTGGGCGCGTGCTTGAGCAGGACCACGTTCCCGGCCATGATGGCGGGCACGCCGAAGCGCACGACCTGCCAGAGCGGGAAGTTCCACGGCATCACCGCGAGGATCGGGCCCAGGGGATCGAAGCGCACGCCGCTGCGCCGACCCGAGGTGGGGATCGACTCGGGTGCGAGGAGGCGTGCGGCGTTCTCCGCGAAGTAGCGCATCGCCAGGGCGCACTTGGACGCCTCGCCCTTGGCGGCCGCGAAGGTCTTGCCCATCTCGCGCGTCATCATCTCGGCGGTGACGGGGATCTCGCCCTCGAGCAGCTCGGCGGCTCGCGTCATGAGTTGCGCCCGCTCCGCGATGGGTGTGCGGCGCCACCGCTCGTAGCCGGCCTGGGCCGTGGCCAGCCGCTCCTCGAGTTCGCCCGACGTCAGGGTGGGGTACTCGGCGATCACCTCGCCGGTCGCGGGATTCGTGGAGAGGAAGGGCATGGACCCAGTTTGCCAGGCCACACCTCCACCCCGGCGGGCCCGAGACGCTGAGGGGGGCGGGGCCGCGGCCCCGCCCCCCTCAGCACTGCGCGTGGCGTGTGCGCTAGGCCTGCTTGGCGGCCTCGACCGACAGCTCGAGCGTGACGCGGTTGCCCACGACCAGGCTGCCGTTCTCCAGTGCGGCGTCCCAGTTGACGTTGAAGTCGCGGCGGTCGACGGTGGCGGTCGCCTCGAAGCCCACGACGCTCACACCCGGCGCCATGCCCGGGTTCGTGCCCAGGTACTCGACGTCGAAGGTCACCGGCTTGGTGATGCCACGGATGGTCAGGTCCGCGAGCAGCTCGTAGCGGTCGTCGCCCTTGGCTGTCAACTTCGTGGACGTGAAGCTCAGCGTCGGGTGGTTCTCCAGGTCCAGGAAGTCCGCGCTGCGCAGGTGGTTGTCGCGCATCTCGTTGTTGGTGGTGATGCTCGCGGCCTGAGCGGTCGCCTGGACCGAGGTCGTCTCGGGGGTCTCGCCGATGGTCAGCGTGCCCTCGAACTCAGTGAAGTAGCCGCGAACCTTGGCCGCGACCAGGTGACGTGCGACGAAGCCGATGGTCGAGTGGACCGGGTCGACGGTGTAGACACCCGGAGCGGGAAGGCTGCCGGACACGTTGCTCATGGAATTCTCCTCGTTGTGTAGTGGATGGTCTCCAGTATAGTTGCTTGAGAAATTACTTGTCAAGCAGTAGTTGCATAAATTTCTTCTGCTGCTATAATCAACGTATGGCCATCGACCGCGTCGCGTGCGCTCGTGACGAGCGCGTTCAGCTGTTCGCTCTCCTGTGGGAGACGACGGCGCGCCTGGCGCGAGACCTGGACCTGACGATGGAGGCGCGCGGCGGCCTGCCCTTGGCGTGGTTCGAGGTGATGCTGCGCCTGGAGGATGCTCCCGACGGCCACCTGCGCATGTCGGAGGTCGCCGAGGCGATCGTGCACTCGACCGGCGGAACGACGCGCCTGGTCGACCGGATGGAGGAGGCCGGGCTGGTCGCCCGCCAGCTGTGCCCCTCGGACCGGCGAGCGATCCACGTCGCTTTGACCGATGACGGGCGCGAACGACTCGAGCAGTCGCGCGCCATCCACATCGGCATCCTGGACGAACGCATCGGCCAGCGGCTCGACACCGCCCAGCGCGATCAGCTGCACCAGCTCCTGGCGACGCTCAACGAGGGCTGACGCGGATCCAGGCGCGTGCGGAGCGCCCGTCGAGCTCGAGCGGCGTGGCGGTCCCGTCACCGGGGCCCGTGTGCACCGAGATGGCGAGCACCTCGCGGGCGAGCACCGGCCACTCGTCAGCCACGTCGTCGAGGCCCTCGAGCCACAGATCGATTCGGTCGGCGATGTCCAGGCCCTCGACCTTGCGCAGGTCTTGGATCTGGCGCACCACATCGCGCAGGAGTCCCCGCCGCCGCAGATCGTCGTCGAGCTCCAGGTCGAGGGCGACGACCGCGCTTCCGTCGCGCGAGACCGCGAAGCCCCGCTGGGGCCGCATGCGCAACTCCACGTCCGCGAGACTCAGCTCGACGGTCCCGCTCGCCAGCGCCACGTGCACCACGCCGCCGGACTCGAGAGTCGCGGCCGCCGCCTGGGCGTCCAGCGCGGCGAGTGCCGGGCGGAGCTCCTTGACGGCCTCCCCGAGCCGCGGTCCGACCACTGCGTAGCGCGGCACGATCTCGAAGGTCAGGACGTCGCCCGGGTCGGCGTGGAACTCGAGCTCGTCCACGTTGAGCTCATCCTCGACCACGCCACGCGGTGGCCGGACGGCCCCCGCGGGCAGGAACGCCAACGCGCGGCGCAGCGGCTGGCGCACCTTCATCCCGGACTCGGCGCGCCCCGCCCGTCCCAGCGAGGTCAGGTGGCGGGCCATGGCCATCGCCGCCTCGAGGTCGTCGTCGACGGGCCACGTTGCTTCTGGCCAGTCGGCCAGGTGCACCGAGTCGTCGTCGGCGACGTCGTTGACGAGGTGGAACAGGCGTTCGGCCAGGAAGGGTGTCAAGGGCGCGAGCAGCAGCGCTAGGCGGCGCAGCACGTCGAGCAGCGTCGCGTGGGCGGCCAGGGTGTCAGCGCGCGGCGCGGTGGGGTCGGTCCGCCAGAAGCGGCGCCGGCTGCGTCGCACGTACCAGTTCGACAGGTCGTCGATGAAGTCGCGCAGGGCGTCGGTGCCCGCGAGCGGCTCGTAGACGTCGAGGGACGCGGTCAGCGCCCCGGTGACGCCCTCCAGTCGCGACAGGATCCAGCGGTCGAGGTCGGGGCGCTCGACGGCCGGCGGGATCTCGGGGTCGGCCGGGTCGAAGTCGTTCAGGGAGGCGTAGGTCGTGAAGAAGCTGACCGTGTTCCAGAGCGTCGCGAGCGTCTCGCGCATCGACAGGTCGATCGCCTCCAGGCTGGCGCGCGTGGAGGTCCAGGGAGACCCCTGGGAGAACATCCACCAGCGCAGCGCGTCGGCACCCCGGGTCGACAGGACCGTCCAGGGATCGATCACGTTGCCCACGGACTTGCTCATCTTGCGACCCTGGGCATCGACGATGTGGCCCAGGCACAGGACGTGGCGATACGGGGACTGGCCGAAGACGAGCACATTGACCGCGAGTAGCGAGTAGAACCAGCCACGCGTCTGGTCGATGGCCTCCGCGACCAGGTCGGCGGGGAACTGGCGGGCCTGCGCGGAGCCATACGTCGCCGGATAGCCAACCTGTGCCGAGGGCATGGCTCCCGAGTCGAACCAGGCGTCGATAACGGGCTCGACGCGCCGCGCCTCCTGGGCGCACGTCGGGCAGGCGAAGGTGACCTCGTCGATGACGGGCCGGTGCGGATCGACGTCGGACACGTCGCGGCCCGCCAGGCGTCCGAGCTCCTCGCGCGAGCCCACGCACGTGAGGTGCCCCTGCGCGCAGCGCCAGATCGGCAGCGGCGTGCCCCAGAAGCGGTCGCGCGACAGGGCCCAGTCGACGTTGTTGGCCAGCCACTCGCCGAAACGTCCGTCGCGGATGTGCGCAGGGTGCCAGTCGACCTTCGCATTCTCCGACATCAAGAGATCGCGGAGCTGGGTGGTGGCGATGTACCAACTGGGCTTGCCCCAGTAGATGAGCACGGTCCCGCAGCGCCAGCAGTGCGGGAGGGCGTGCGAGTAGTCCTCGCGCCGCACGAGAAGGCCGCGGCGCTCGAGCTCGTCGTTGATGGCGTGGTTCGATGCGCGGACGTCGTTCCCCTCGAGCCAGGGAACGGCCGCGGTGAAGGTGCCGTCGGCGGCGACCGGGTTGATCGAGGGCAGGCCGTTCTCCCTGGCGACCAGGCGGTCCACCTCGCCGAAGGCCGGTGCCTGGTGCACCAGGCCGGTCCCCTCCTCGGTGGTGACGTACGAGGCGGCGACCACGTAGCACGCGTCGACGTCTGCGGGCAGCGCGACGTCGTCGAAGGGCCGCCGGTAGTGGAGGCCAAGCAGGGCCGAGCCCGAGACGGTCTCGTCGACGGCCACGTCGCCGAGGATGGCCGTCACCAGGTCGGCCGCCACCACCTGTCCGTCGACGATGGCGTAGGTGATCTCGGGATTGACCGCGACCGCCACGTTGCTCAGCAGCGTCCAGGGCGTCGTCGTCCACACGAGGAGCCATCGAACTCGCCCGAGACCATGGGACTCCCCATCGAGGACCTCGAGGCGCACGATGGCGCTCTCGTCGACCTCGTCGGTGTACACGCCGGGCTGACCCAGTTCGTGGCTCGACAGCGCGGTGCCGCAGCGCGGGCAGTAGGGCACGACCTTGAGGTCCTCGTAGAGGAGGCCACGGTCGAACAGCTGGCGCAGCTGCCACCACACCGAGTCCACATAGTCCGGACTGAAGGTGAAGTAGGCGTGCTCCATGTCGGTCCAGTACCCGATGCGCTCCGTGAGCCGCTCGAACTCCCCCACGTAGGTCATCACCGAGGCGCGGCACTGCCGGACGAACTCGGCCACGCCCACGTTCTCGACGATCTCGCGCTTGCTGGTAATTCCCAGCTGCTTCTCGACCTGCACCTCGACGGGTAGGCCGTGCGTATCCCAGCCAGCGCGGCGGTCGACGCGTCGTCCGCGCATCGTCTGGAAGCGGCAGAAGAGGTCCTTGTAGACGCGAGCCCAGACATGGTGGAGCCCCGGCATGCCGTTGGCGGTCGGCGGACCTTCGTAGAACACCCAGGGCTCGGCGCTCGCGCGCTGGTCCAGCGAGCGAGCGAAGACGTCGTGGCGACGCCAGCGCTCGAGCTCCGCCTCCTCGAGCGAGACGAAATCCAGCTCTGCGCTGACGGGCTCGAACACTGTGCTCCTTCGCGAACGGTCCACCCATGGTACTAACCGGACTCCGCCAGTCCGGAGGGCCGCGCCCGCGCGACCGGGCGCTACGCAGTGCCCGCCGGACGCGCGGGGCCGTACCGCGCGTCCAGCCACGCGGGCGCGAGATCGCGCAGCGAGCCGAGTCGCAGGTCAGCCAGGCCGAACGCGGGCTGGTCGCGATCCGCCGGCGCGGGCACCGCGACCACGGTCATCTGGCCGGCCTTCGCCGCGATCACCCCGGCGGCAGAGTCCTCGAAGACCAGACAGGAGGTGGCGGGGACGTCCAGTCGCTCGGCCGCTCGCAGGAAGACGGCGGGATGAGGCTTCCCGAAGGCCTCGTCCTGGGCCGAGCACACCGCGGCGAAGCGCTCGCCCAGGTCGAAGTGCGCCAGGATCCGCTCGATCAACGCGGAGGGCGTGGAGCTGGCCAGGGCCACGGGGCCGCGCGCGGCGGCCTCGTCGAGCGCGAACGTCGCGCCGGGCATCAGGGAGCCCTGCGCGACGACGAGGTCGCCGACGCGCGCCAGCAGGGCGGCGACGACCTCGTCAAAGGCTGGGGGCGACCACGGATAGCGCTCCCACCAGTACCGCACGACCTCGCCGACGAACATGCCCTTGGTCGCACGGTCCTCGTGCTCGGTCACGGGCACCCCGCGCGATCCCAGGATCTCCACCTCCGCGCGGTGCCACAGGACCTCCGAGTCCACGAGGAGACCATCGAGGTCGAAGATTGCCGCTCGCAGAGCCATCCGACCACTCTGGCACAGGCCTAGCGTGGTGGCGTGGCGCAGGTGGCCCGGGCGACGCCAGAGGATCTCGCGCCGATCGCCGGGCGCGTCGTGCAGACACTCGCGCTCGCTGCGGCGCTCTTCCCCTCGGTCGAGGCAACAGTCGACGCGGTCGACACGGCTCGCGCCCTCTCGGGTGCGCCGGTGTGGGTGGCGCGCCGCGCCGGGGCACTGGTGGGGCACCTGACTGCCTCGATCGTGCCCGTGGGCGACCATGACGAGGCGTGGCTCAGCCCCGACGCGTGGTCGTACGACGCCCTCGACGACCTGGCCGCGCTCTACGCCGACGCGGCATCGGCGTGGCGAGTCGACGGCGTGCGCGAACACGTGGTGTGGTCCTTCGACGACCCACGGTGGACCGAGGGCTGGCTCGAGCTGGGCTTCGCGCGCGAGGTGCGGCGCGGCGCGCGAACGAGTCCCGCACGACCCGTCAGCGCGCCGCCGGGCTACCGACTGCGTCGCGCGCGCTTCCAGCCCACCGTGGCCGCGGCCCTGTCGGCCCTCGTCGACGAGGCCGAGACTGGTGCCCCCACCTTCCGCCGGAGACCCCCCGTCACGGACCCAGCCCCCGATGACCGGGACGGGCGGTGGTACGTGGTCGAGCACCGTAGCGAGGTCGTGGCGCAGTGCCTGGCGATGGATTACCCGCCGACCTTGGGCGTCCGGACCGGGACGACGCACCTCAGCGCCGTCGCGGTGCGACCCGAGCACCGCCGGCGCGGGCTCGCCCGGGCCCTCGTGGAGTACGTCGCCGCCCGCGAGCGCGCCTCGGTCCTCGACGTGGCGTGGCGTACCGCCAATCGACCGGCCAGCGCGCTGTGGGCGTCGCGGGGATTCTCTCCGGTCGCGATCGGCCTGCGCCGAACCCTGCCCGGTTAGCCCAGGGCGTCTTCGATGGCCTGGACCAGTCCGGGGTCCTCGGGCGTGACCGTCGGCGCGAAGCGCTCCACCCCTCCGCCGGCGCGCACCAGGAACTTCTCGAAGTTCCAGCGGATGTCCCCCGCGTAGCCCTCGGCGTCGGGCACCTCGACGAGCTCGGCGTACAGGGGGTGCCGCCCGGGGCCGTTGACCTCCACCTTCTCGAACAGCGGGAAGGTCACGCCGTAGGTGGTGGAGCAGAAGGTCACGATCTCCTCGGCGGTCCCCGGCTCCTGCCCGCCGAACTGGTTGCACGGGACGCCCACCACGGTGAAGCCGCGCGCGGCGTACCGGCGGTGCAGCGCCTCCAGACCCTCGTACTGGGGGGTCAGGCCGCACCGCGAGGCCACGTTCACCACCAGGAGCACGCGGGCCTCGGTCTCCCCGAGGCTGCTGGGGCGTCCGTCAAGTGTCGCGAGAGGGTGTTCGAGCAGGTGCATGGCGCGAACTTACCGGTCGGCACGCGAGACGACGCACCCTAGGCTCAACCCGTGATCGCCGCCGTGATCCTGGACGGGCAGTTGTCGCTCGCGGAGCGACCGGACCCCGAGCCCGGGGTCGGCGAGGTGCGCATCCGCACGCGGGCGGCTGGTCTCAACGCCGCCGACCTCCTCCAACTCGCGGGCCACTACCCGGCGCCGCCGGGCTGGCCGCGCGACGTTCCCGGACTCGAGCTGTCGGGCGTGGTGGACGCCACGGGTCCCGGCGCCGAGGCCTGGCGGGGACGCCGGGTCTGCGCCATCGTCGGCGGCGGCGCCCAGGCCGGCGCCGCCGTGGTCCCTGCAGTCCACCTGCTCGAGGTTCCCGACGATGTCGACCTGGTCGAGGCGGGCGCCTTCCCCGAGGCCTTCGTAACCGCGCACGACGCCCTCGTGTCCCAGGCCGACCTGCGCGCGGGCGAGCGCGTGATCATCACTGGCGCGACCGGCGGCGTGGGTACGGCGGCGATCCAGGTGGCGGCAGAACTCGGGTCCCACGTCATCGCGGTCACCCGAACCCGCGAGCATCACGAGGCGCTCCGCTCCCTGGGAGCGGCCGAAACGGTCCTGATCGACGACGTCGCGGGCGTCGACAAGGTCGACGTGGCACTCGAGCTCGTCGGGGCGGCCACGGTGCCCGCAGTCGTCTCGCGCCTGGGACCTCGAGGCCGACTGGTCGTCATCGGCGTCGGCGGCGGCGCACGCGCCCCCCTCGACCTCCTCGCCGTGATGCAGCGACGCCTGTCGATCACCGGATCAACCCTGCGATCGCGCAGCGTCGAGGAGAAGGCCGCCGCCGTCGCGGCGGCCGCGCGCGACCTGGGCGCACGATGGGCCGCCGGCTCCCTGCGGGTCCCGATCGCCGCGCGCCTCTCCCTGTCGCAGGTGCGCGAGGCCTACCAGGAGTTCGCCCACCCGGGCCGGCTCGGCAAGCTCGTCCTGGTCGTCGCGTGAGGGTCCCGGACGCCCCGCACCCCGCGCGCCTGGACCCGGCGCGCGACGACTACGACGACATCGTGCGCGCCCATCGGGCGGCGACGGCCCGGGGTGACGCCACCTACCGTGACCCGGCGACCGGCTTCCTGGTCCTGACGCGCGACACGCTGCTGGCGCGCGGCACGTGCTGCACGCAGGGCTGCCGCCACTGCCCCTACCTCGAGCCGTGATCGGAGGTCCCGGCGGCACCCGGTTCCTGACCGGGTGCCGCCGGGGTGCTACAGCAGAGCCGCGAGATCGGTGGCCGTCAGCCCGTGGGCCTCGGCGACGGGACCGTAGGTCAGCGCACCGTCCACGACGTTGACGCCCTCGGCGAGCGCCCGGTCGGCACGCACCGCGTCGCGCCAGCCGTGGTCGGCGAGCGCCAGTGCGTAGGGCAGCGTCGCGTTGGCGAGGGCCGCCGTCGAGGTCGCGGGGACCGCGCCGGGCATGTTCGCCACGCAGTAGAAGATGGAGCCGTTGACCTCGAATACGGGATCGGAGTGGGTGGTGGGATGCGTCGCCTCGAAGCAGCCCCCCTGGTCCACGGAGATGTCGACCAGCACCGACCCCTCGCGCATCTCGGCCACCATCGCGTTGGAGACCAGCTTGGGCGCCTTGGCGCCCACGACCAGCACCGCGCCCACCACGATGTCGGCGCCGGCGACCGCCTGCTCGATGGCGAGCGTCGAGGAGGCCATGGTCTGAACCCGTCCGTCGAAGTGGTGGTCGAGCGCGCGCAGCCGCTCCAGGTTCTTGTCGAGGATCGTGACCTCCGCGTGCAGCCCCACCGCGATGGTCGCCGACGCCAGGCCGGCGACCCCGGCGCCGATCACGGCGACACGGGCGGGCGGCACGCCCGGCACGCCGCTCACCAACGCCCCGCGGCCGCCACCCGGGCGCATCAGGTGGTGCGCGCCCATCAGCGGCGCCATCCGGCCGGCCACTTCGCTCATCGGGGTCAGCAGCGGGAGCGACCCGTCGTCGAGGCGCACCGTCTCGTAGGCGATCGCGACGTTGCCCGCGGCCGTCAGGGCGTCCGTGCACTCGCGCGATGCGGCCAGGTGCAGGTACGTGAACAGCACCTGATTCGGGTGCGCCGCCAGTCGTGCGTACTCGGGGGCGATGGGCTCCTTGACCTTCAAGATCAGGTCGCTGTCGGCCCAGACGTCGTCGGCGTCGTCGAGGATCGTGCCGCCGGCGGCGACATAGTCCTCGTCCTTGATCCCCGAGCCGACACCGGCGCCTCGCTCGATCAGGACCTGGTGACCGTGGTGCGCGAACTCGCGCACTCCCGCAACGGTTGCGGCGACCCGGCTCTCGTCAGTCTTGATTTCCTTGGGCACGCCAATCTTCATGATTTCCTCATCTGTCATCCTGGGGACGTAGCGTCCCTCAGACCTTCTTCCGCGCGATCACGATGCTCGTGATCGCCAGGCCGATCCCGACCGCGAAGATCCCGGTGCCGAACACGAAGACCTGCGGCGGGATGCCGACCCGGGTCACACCGTAGACCCACACGGGGAAGGGGGCGCTCGCTCCCGAGAGGAAGTTCGACGTGACGAAGTCATCGATCGATAGGGCGAAGGCCATGAGGGCCCCGGCGAGCACGCCCGGCATGATCAGGGGCAGCGTCACGCGCACGAATGTGGTCCAGGGATTGGCCCCGAGATCGTAGGCCGCCTCCTCCAGCGACCGGTCGAAGCCCGCCAGGCGCGCGCGCACGGTCACGGTCACGTAGGCGATCGAGAACATGACGTGCGACAGGACCAGCGTCAGGAACCCGCGCCCGATGTTGAGCGAGACGAACATCCCCAGCAGCGACGCGCCCAGCACGATCTCGGGTGCGGCGATGTTCAAGAAGAGCACCTGCTCGAAGATGGACTTGCCGCGGAACCGCGGTGGGCGGTAGCGCACCAGCGCCATCGCCAGCATGGTGCCCAGGACCGTCGAGATGAGCGTGCTGGTCAAGCCGAGACGGATGGACAACCAGAACGCCTGCGTCAGGCCGGGAACGTCGCTCCACTGCCGGTACCACTGCCCGGTGAAACCGTTCCAGGTGAAACTCACCAGCTGCATGGACCCGATCGTCTTGTTGAAGCTGTAGATGATCATGATGACGATCGGGAACACCAGGTAGGCGATCACCAGCCACGAGTACACCGGGAGGAGGACGCGCCCCCAGCGGCGGCGCGTCGTGTGCGACGGTGCGGCGGTCTCCAGCGCGCTCACAGGTACTCCTCGATCGTTCGCGATCCCAGCAGGCGCGCGTAGAGGTAGATGCCCACCAGCGCCACCACCAGCAGCACCGCCGAGAGCGAGGCGCCGCCGGCGAAGTCGAAGTTGACCAGGAACTGGTTCTGGATCACCGTCCCGATCATCGTGTTGGACGTCCCGCCGAGGATCTCCTGGTTCACGTAGTCACCGAACATGGGAATGAAGGTGAGGAGGAACGCCGCGAAGATGCCGGGCACGGTGAGCGGCAGGATGACGCGCAAGAACCCCGCTCGACGGGTCGCGTAGAGGTCGTAGGCCGCCTCCAGAACGCGCCGATCGATACGCTCGATCGCCACGTAGAGCGGGAGCGCCGTGAAGGGCAGGTAGTTGTAGGCCAGCCCGGCCATGACCGCGTACCCAGTCCCCAGGACGTGGAAGCCCGCGGGCAGGAGGTGGATGTGCTTGAGAGCGCCCAAGACCACGCCGTTGTTGGCGAGCACGAACTCCCACACGATCGTGCGGATGACGAAGGACACGAAGAACGGCACCAGCAGCATCAGGAGGAAGAAGTTCTTGCGCCGACCGCCGTAGAACGCGATCCAGTACGCGATCGGGAACGAGACCACGAGGTCGACCAGCGTCGAGACGGCCGCGAAGTAGAGGCTCGTGATGAACTCCTGGTGGTACAGGCTGATCTCGCTGGGGAACTCGCCCCAGTGCCACGTCATCACGCAGGCCCCGGTCGCGGGGTTGCACGTCTTGAGCGACAGCGACAGCATGAACGCCAGCGGGACCACGAACAGCAGCAGCAGCCACAGGCCCGACGGCAGGCTCAGCAGGTAGGGCGCGAGCGCCCTACCTGCTCGATGCCGGCGCCGCGTGACGACTAGGCCCCCTGGATGATCGGGAGGAACAGGCTCGTCCACGTGTTGATCTCTTCTTGGGTCTTGAACGGGTAGTAGTTCTTGGACAGCGCCACCAGGCGGCCCGACGGGAAGACCGTGGGCGCATTGGCGGTCACCGACGTCGGCAGGCCGATCGACGGGGCCATCTTCTTGAGGGCCGAGGCGTCCCAGCCCGTGGGGTGCAGCAGCTGCTGGCGAGCGCTGGGCACCGGGCAGATGTAGTCGTTGTAGTACTCCACGACGGCCTGGGACATCGGGCTGTAGTAGAAGTCCATCAGCTTCATCGCGTCCAGCGGGTTCTGCGCGTACAGCGGGATGCACATGTTGTCGGTCCACAGCATCAGCCCCTCCTTGGGATACATCAAGGTGAGGTTCTTGTACTTGCTGTTCAGGTTGGCCTGGAAGATGTCACCCGAGTAGCACTGGGACACGATCGTGTCGCCGTTCTTCAGGTGCTGGATGTAGCTCTGGTCGTAGTAGGCCTGGACGATGCCGTCACTGCGCTGCTGCTGGAGCTTCTTGGCGGCCTTGGACCAGTCCTTCTCGGTGGACGAGAACGGCTCGACGCCGATCGCCAGCAGGCCGGCGCTGCCCAGCTCGAACGGGTCCGACAGCATGCCGACCTTGCCCGCGTACTTCTTGTCGAACAGGATCTGGATGCTGTCACCGGGGTCCTTGACGTGCTTCGAGTTGTAGGCCACCGACGTCCAGCCCGACTGCCACGCCATCGAGTACTTGTTGCCCCGGTCCCACGACGGGTTCTTCACCAGCGGGCCGGCGTACTTGTTGAAATTGGTCATCAGCTGGTGGTCGAGCGGCACGACCCAGCCGTTCTCGAACAGGTAGCCGAGCTCCGGGTTGTTGTTGGTCATGACCACGACGTCGTAGCCGGTGTACTGTCCCGCGGCGAGCGACGGACGAATCTTGGCGTAGAACGACGCGTTGTCCTGGATGACCTCGTAGTAGTTGACCTTGATGCCCGTGGTCTGGGTGAAGTAGTCCAGCGACAGGTGCTTGCCGTTCAGCACGTCGATGTAGAGCGGCCAGTTGGCGAAGTTGACCAGGTGGTGGACCTTCTGCTTCTTCCACCACTGCGGTGTGCCGATCTTGGCGTTGGGCAGCGACGCGCCAGCCATCTCGCCGAACAGCAGCGATGCCCCGGCGCCGGCACCGGCCGCCTTCAGCACGTTGCGTCTCGACAGGCGCTTCTGGGTGAGCCCGCGCCAGAACGATGGATCGATCGATCCGTCTGGCCCGAGCAGGCTGAACTCCTCTGACATGGTTAATCCCCCTCTGTTTCGTTGATCTCAACCGACGTGGGCAGTGGCTTCACCGTGAAGGTGTGCTCCACCGGCCACGTCAAGATGACCTCGTCGCCGCTGCGCGGCGCCCACTGGCGCCCGATGTTCTGGGCGTAGACCGTCACGGTCACGCCCAGTGGCGTCTCAACGATGTACTGGTTGCCCACTCCCGTGAACGTCGAGACGACCACGCGTCCGTGGATCGAGTTGTACCCGTCGGGCACGGTCGAGCTCACCTCGGCGATCCCGATCTTCTCGGGGCGGACACCGACCTTGACCGCGCGGCTGTCGCCGAGATCGGGCAGGCGCGCGGGCGGGACGTGCACCGTGACACCGCCCTCCACGGCCACCGACACGACGTCGGAGCTCTTCGACTCGATCGTCCCGGGCAGCAGGTTCGAGGCGCCGAGGAACGACGCGACGAACTCCGTGGTCGGGTTGTCGTAGACGTCCTTGGGGCTGCCCATCCCCTCGATCCGCCCGTGCCACATCACGGCGAGGCGGTTGGACATGGTCATCGCCTCCTCCTGGTCGTGCGTGACGTATAGGAAGGTGATGCCGACTTGGGCCTGGATGCGCTTGAGCTCGATCTGCATCTGTCGGCGCAGCTTGGCGTCGAGAGCCGACATCGGCTCGTCGAGCAGCAGGACCTTCGGCTCGTTCACGAGGGCCCGCGCGAGCGCCACCCGCTGCTGCTGCCCGCCCGAGAGCTGGGAGGACTGCCGCTTCTCGTAGTTGGGCAGATCAACGATCTCCAGGATCTCGCCCACGCGTCGGCGGATCTCGGTCCGGTCGAAGCGCTGGCGTCGCAGCCCGAAGGCCACGTTCTCGAAGACGTTCAGGTGGGGGAAGAGGGCGTAGGACTGGAAGACGGTATTGACGTCACGCCGGTAGGGCGGGAGGTAGGTGACGTCCTGGCCCCCCAGCAGGATGCGTCCGGTCGTGGGCTCCTCGAAGCCGCCGAGCATGCGTAGCGACGTGGTCTTGCCGCAGCCCGACGGGCCGAGCAGGCTGAAGAACTCTCCCGCCTCGACCTTGAGGTTGAGGTCGTCGACTGCGGTCAGCTCGTGGAACGCCTTGGTGATCCCCACGAACTCCACGTCGGCTGTCTCGACCGCCAGGACCCGTCCCGGGCGTCCCGCGCGCGGCCCGCGCGCGGCCGCTCGCTCGGTCCCCTCCGCCTTGTTCGTCGTCTCGCCTTCAGCCCGCAGGGCCATCGGTCACTCCCCCCCGTCCTCGACTACCTGGTCCCCGGCGGCCGCCAACCGCGATATCCATCCGCACTGCCTAGCACGGCGAACCTTTGGCGCAACGGCACCCTCACCCCTCGATGCTGTGCATCACGTGCTTGATGCGCGTGTAGTCCTCGAAGCCGTAGACCGAGAGGTCCTTGCCGTAGCCCGAGCGCTTGAAGCCGCCATGGGGCATCTCGGCCACCAGCGGGATGTGGGTGTTGACCCACACGCAGCCGAAGTCGAGGTCGCGCGTCAGGCGCATGGCCCGCGCGTGGTTGGTGGTCCACACCGAGGAGGCCAGCCCGTAGTCGACGCCGTTGGCGTAGGCCAGCGCCTGGGCCTCGTCGTCGAACTTCTGGACCGTGATCACCGGGCCGAAGATCTCGCTTTGGATCATCTCGTCGTCCTGGTGCAAGTCGGCCACGACGGTGGGCGCGATGAAGTAGCCGCTCTCGCCCACCTGCGTGCCGCCAGCCACGATCGAGGCGTGGGCCGGGACGCGCTCGAGGAAGCCCGTCACGCGCGCGAGCTGGTTGACGTTGTTGACCGGGCCGAAGAGGGCCTCGTCGTTGTCGGGCAGCCCGATGACGGTGGCCCGGGCCTGGGCGGCCATGGCGTCGACGAAGTCGCCGTAGGCGCTGGCCTGGACGAGCACCCGTGTGGCCGCCGTGCAGTCCTGTCCGGCGTTGAAGTAGCCAGCCACCGCGATGGTCTCGACCGCCGAGGCCATGTCCACGTCGTCAAAGACGATCACCGGCGCCTTGCCCCCCAACTCGAGGTGGGTGCGCTTGAGCGTGCGCGAGGCGGTCGCGGCGACCTCCATGCCCGCGCGCACCGAGCCCGTGACCGACACCATGGCCGGCACCGGGTGCTCGACCAGGGCGCGCCCGGTGTCGCGGTCCCCGCACACGACGTTGAAGACGCCCGCGGGCAGGATCTCGGCCATCAGCTCGGCCATGCGCAGAGTGGACGCCGGCGTCGAGTCGCCGGGCTTGAGGACCATCGTGTTGCCCGCCGCGATCGCGGGGGCCCACTTCCACACCGCCATCATCATCGGGTAGTTCCAGGGCGTCACCGCCCCGCACACCCCGATGGGCTCACGGCGCACGTAGCTGGTCATGCCCGACATGTACTCGGTGGCCCCACGCCCCTCGAGCAGCCGCGCGGCCGCTCCGAAGAACCGGATCTGGTCGAGCATCGGAGGCATCTCCTCACTGTGGGTGAGCGTGAGGATCTTGCCCGTGTTCTCCGACTCCAGGGCCACCAGCTCGTCCTTGTGGGCCTCGAGCACGTCGGCGATGCGGATCATGGCCAGCGAGCGCTCCGCGGGTGTGGTGCGGCGCCACGATTCGAAGGCCCGCTGGGCCACGCTCACGGCGGCGTCGATGTCGGCCGCATCCGACACGGGCATCTCGGCGAAGGCCTCGCCGGTGGCCGGGTTGACCAAGGTGACGTACTTGCCGCTGCGCGGCGCCACGTACTCGCCCCCGATGAAGTTGGCCAATCGACGCATTCCCACCCCTCGCCTTCGCGTCAGTTCGTTCTGACTCACCGCAACTCTGCCAGATTGCGCGCCCGCGCGCAAACCATCTTCGGTGGAATGAGTCTCCTCTCAGGAAGATTCTGACGCAATCCGTCGGTGATATCGGCTATACTGTCGATATCCGCAGCCCGCGGACCGAAATATCGATCCCGGGCCAGGAGTGTCCGATGCCAGCCACGTCTCCGAGAAACAGCCGAACCAAGCAGGTGCGCCGCGCCTCAGCGGCCCGAGCGTCGGTCCCGGTCTCCGAGGTGGCGTCTCCGGTGGGCCTTGATGCGATCGACCGTGAGATCGTCAACCTGCTCCAGCAGGACGGTCGACGCCCCTACGGCGCCATCGCCGCCGAGGTGGGGCTGTCCGAGGCCGGCGTGCGGCGGCGCGTCCAGCGGCTGCGCGACCTGGGCGTCATGCAGATCGTCGCGATCACCGACCCGCTCCAGCTGGGGTTCGGCCGCGAGGCGCTCGTGGGTATCCGCGTCCACGGCGACGTGCGCCAGGTGGCCGAGAAGGTCGCCGCCATCGACGAGGCCAACTACGTCGTGATGACCGCGGGCAGCTTCGACCTCATCGCCGAGGTCGTCGCGGTGGACGACGACGCGCTGCTGCACCTGCTGAACGACGCGATCCGGAGCATCCCCGGGGTGACCGAGGTCGAGACGTTCGTCTATCTCAAGCTTTCCAAACAGACCTACAACTGGGGGACCAAATGACATTGCACGAAATCATCACCGACGGCGTGACCGTCGACAATCCCAAACGCCCGAGCCATCAGTACTCGGAGCGCGCCCGTCGCAACCTCTGGCTGCAGATGTCGCGCATGGGGGCGTACTCGGACTCCAACGAGATCCCGGTCATGGTGCGCGGCGAGGGGACGCGCGTGTACGACGCCAACGGCACCGAGTACTTCGACGGCCTGTCGGGCCTGTTCACCAACGCCCTGGGCCACGGCCGGGCCGACATCGCGGAGGCCGCCGCAGAGCAGATCCGCGAGATGGCGTTCTTCCCGCTGTGGACGTACGCGCACCCCAAGGCGATCGCCCTGGCCGAGAAGATCGCCAGCCTGACGCCCGGCGACCTCAACCGCGTCTTCTTCACGACTGGCGGTGGGGAGGCCGTCGAGAGCGCCTGGAAGCTGGCGCGCCAGTATCACCGCCTGCGCGGCGAGACGGATCGCTACAAGGTCATCAGTCGCGACGTGGCCTACCACGGGACGACGATGGGGGCCCTGACCATCACCTCGCTGGAGGGATACCGCAAGCCCTTCGAGCCGCTGGTGCCGGGGGCGATCAAGGTCCCGACGACCAACTTCTATCGCGCGCCCATCCACGCCGACGACTACGAGGCCTTCGGGGCCTGGGCGGCCGATCAGATCGAAGAGGCGATCGTGCGCGAGGATCCCCACACCGTGGCGGCGGTGTTCCTCGAGCCGGTCCAGAACGCCGGTGGGTGCTTCGTCCCGCCGCCGGGTTACTGGCAGCGCGTGCGCGAGATCTGTGACCGCTACGGAGTCCTGCTCGTCTCCGACGAGGTCATCTGCGGCTTCGGGCGCATCGGGTCGTGGTTCGGCGGTTTCAAGTATGACTACGTGCCCGACATCATCACCGTCGCCAAGGGCATCACGGCGGGCTACGCCCCGCTGGGAGCCATGATCGTGTCGGACCGGATCGCCGAGCCGTTCCAGCACGACGACACCGCCTTCATGCACGGCTTCACCTGGGCGGGGCACCCCGTGTCGTGCGCTGTGGCCCTCAAGACGATCGAGATCCTCGAAGACGAGCACGTCATCGAAAACGTCGCGGCGAACGAGGAGTACTTCCGCCAGCAGCTCGAGACCCTGCGTGACATCCCCATCGTGGGCGACGTCCGCGGCACCGGCTACTTCTGGGGCATCGAACTGGTCGCGGACCAGGCGACCAAGGGCTCATGGAGCGGCGATGCGGCCGAGCGCCTGCTGCGGGGCTACGTCTCGCCCGAGATGTTCCGCCGTGGCCTCATTTGCCGCTCGGACGACCGCGGCGACCCGGTCGTCCAGCTGGCCCCGCCGCTCATCTCCACGCGTGACGACATCGACTTGATGGTCGGCATCCTCCACGAGGTCTTCTCCGGAGCATCCAGCCGCAGCTTCTGATGCCGGGACCCGACTCCCTGTGGTGGTCGGCGCTCGAGCCCTCCCCGAGCGCGCGACCGCCACTGCAGGGCCACGCGGATGTCGACGTGGCCATCATCGGCGGTGGTTTCTCGGGCCTGTGGACGGCTCGCGAGCTCCTGCGCCGTGACCCGACGCTGCACGTGGCGGTTCTGGAGCGTGACGTGTGCGGTTTCGGAGCCTCGGGTCGCAACGGGGGCTGGGCGTCAGCGCTGTACCCGCAGAGTGCCGCCGCGGTGGCCCGCATCGCCCCCGACGCACCCGCCCGCCTCGGTGCGGTCCTGCGACGCGCCGTGATCGAGTTGGGCGACGAGCTCGAGCGCGACGGCATCGAGGCGGACTTTCACCGCGGGGGGACCCTGACCTTCGCCCGCAACGACTTCCAGGTGGCGCGGCTGCACGACGAGGTCGAGGAGGCCCGCGCGTGGGGCGCGTCGAGCGACGACGTCACCTGGCTCGACGGCGACGCCGCGCGGGAGCACGGGCGCGTGGCTGGCGCCGTCGGTGCGCTCTACGCACGCCACTGCGCCCGCGTCCAGCCCGCCCGCCTCGTGCGAGGGCTCGCCGAGGTCGTCGAGCGACTCGGTGCGCGCATCTACGAGGGCACGGCGGTCACGCGCGTGCTCCCAGGCACCCCACGGCGACGTCCGACCGTCGTGACGATCGGGGGCAGCGTTCACGCGACGATCGTGGTTCGCGCCACCGAGGGCTACACACCCACCCTGCCGCACGAGCGACGCAGCGTCGCCCCCCTCTACTCACTGATGATCGCCACCGCGCCACTGCCCTCCTCCTTCTGGGACCACGTGGGCTTCGGCGACGCACCGACGTTCAACGACGGGCGGAACCTGCTCATCTACGGGCAGCGCACCGCCGACGACCGCATCGCCTTCGGCGGGCGCGGGGCACCGTACCACTTCGGCTCGGTGGTCGAGCCTCGCTTCGACCACGTCGACAAGGTCTTCGAGCTCCTCGCCGCAACGCTGCGCGAACTGTTCCCCGAGATGCCGGGCCTGATCACGCACCGCTGGGGCGGGCCCCTGGCGATGCCGCGCGACCTGTCGCCTCGCGTTGACCTGGACCGCGTGAGCGGGCTGGCCGTCCTGGGCGGTTACACCGGCGACGGCGTCGTGCTGAGCCGCGTCGCCGCCCAGGCGCTCGCGGATCTCATCTGCGCGCCCGAGACGTCCAGCGAGTTCACCGAGCTCCCCTTCGTCGGCCACCCCCTGCGTCGGTGGGAACGGGAGCCCTGGCGATGGCTGGGCATCAACGCGGGTCTCGTCGCCGCCACGTGGGCCGATCACCAGGAGCGCCGAGGGCGATCGAGTCGCGCCGCGACGTTCCTCGAGCGCCTGATGTCCTGAGTGGGCCGCCCACTCAGCCCAATGTGGCCGACCCGCCTCCCAGAGAGCCCGGACTGAGCAGCGCACCGAGGCCCGACAGGCCGCGCAGGACCCGACGCGCGAGACCCGGCGTGAGCGCCCGGACCTCGCCGCGAGGCGGTCCCGCGATGGTCAGCGGACGGTTGTAGGAGAGGACCGTCACGGTGATCGAGGTAGACGTGGTGGCCGATGCCGCCGCGATGGTCGCGCCGGTGAACTCGCGCTGGCTGCCCACGGAGATCGCCACGTCGAGCGCGCCGGACGAGGGGATCAGTCGCTGGAGCAGGCCGGGGACCCGGAGCGTGGTCGCCGGGTAGACGAAGTGGTACGTCGTCGCCGCACCGCTGGTGGTGACCGAGCGGTGTTGGTAGCCGCTGATCATCGAGATGTCTGGATGGGTCATCTCGAGCGACCAGTCGTAGAGCGAGGGTGTGTGCACCGTCGCCGCCAGCCAGGAGCGGCCCACGACGCCCGCCAGGCTGCTCGCGCCGATGTACAGGTGGTGCTTGGTGAGGATGAGCTGCGTAGGCACGGTGGCCACACCCAGGGGGACGTTCACCGTCGCCTCGGCCGCGTTGGTCGCGAAGTCGATGTTGAGGGTCCCCGTCAGGCTCTGCGCGCCGGCATCGATGGTCACGGCGAGCTCGGCGGTCGAGGGCGGGTAGCCGTTCAGTGCCAGGGCGTCGACCGTGCCGCCGCCCGGGTTGGGGTGGGGGTCCGTGGCGGCGAGCACGACGCCCGTGGCCGTGAGCCCGAGCGCCACCACCGCGAGCGCGGCCGCGCCGATGCGCTGCGTTGAGGACATGCGGTCACCCTACCGTGGGGTGCTGGCCGCCACGCCTCAGGTCGTGCCGAGCAGCTCGATGAGCAGGTCGCGGGCGATGTTGCGACCCGTCGCCAGCATCCCGATGCGCGCGCTCCCCTCGCCCACGATGTTCGCCGTGATCGCGGCTAGCGCGGTCGTCGCCGATCCCTCAAGCACCAGGCCCAGCGCCTCGACGGCCTCGCGCACGCCGTGGCGGATTGCGACCTCGGGAACCAGGACCAGAGGGATGCCGTAGCGGGCGACCAGCTCGTTGGTCACTGCCCCCTCGTCCCCGCCACCCGCCAAGCCGTCAGCGATCGTCGGGTGGTGCACGACTTCGTCCATGGGCGTCCCGCGCAGCACGTGGTACAGGGCCGCGCTCTCCTCGGGCTGCGCCCCCGTCAGGAGGACGTCGGACCGTCCAACGAACTCGCGGGCCAGGATCGTCCCGGCCATCAGCCCGCCGCCGCCCACCGGGACGACCACGTGGTCAAGGTCCGGGGCCTGCTCGATCATCTCCAGGAAGACGGTGGCCTGTCCTGCGATCACATCCGTGTCGTTGAAGGGCGAGATGTAGCGAATCGCCTTCCGGTCGGCGAGGTCCATGGCGTACGCCTGGGCGTCGTCGTAGCTCTCGCCGACCTGCACCAGCTCCACCTCGAACTCCCGCAGCTTCTGCACCTTGGCCATCGAGGCGTTGCTCGGGACCACGACGGTCGCCGGGACGCCGAGGAGCGTCGCGGCGTAGGCGACGCCCAGGCCGTGGTTGCCCGCCGAGGACGTGATGACCGCACCGCGCGGATCATCCCGGTGAGCCGCCGAGATGGCGCTCAGCGCGCCGCGCACCTTGAACGAACCGGTCACCTGGAGGCTCTCGAGCTTGATGGCGATGTCGCGGCCGCGCACCTTGGCCCGCACCGTCGGCGTCGGCTTGAGGTACCGAGCGATGAGTTCCCGCGCGCTCTCGAGCTGCTGAGGCGTCGGGGGCGCGACCTGTCGAACCATTGCTGCCTCCGATCCCACCTTACCGGCTCCCCTCTGGGGCATTGGGTTCACGCACGCCACGCGGCGCCCGGAGCGGGCGACCGCGGCCGCTAGCCTCGTCACCATGGTCACGGCGTCGCCGGCGAGCACGCTGCGCCGCCTCACCGTCATCGTGGGTCTGCAGTGGCTCGGAGCCTCACTGGGCCTGCCGCTCCTCCCCCTGTTCCTGGAGCATCGCGGCGGAACGCCAACGGTCATCGGCATGATCATGTCGGCGTTCTTCGTCGCGGGCGTGGCCACCCAGTTCGCCCTGGGGCATCTCGTTGACCGATTCGGGCGCCGCGTCGTGCTGCTGAGCAGCCTCGGTCTGTACGGCGTGGCGTCGATGACCTATCTGCTGCCCGTGAGCGCGCCGTACTTCATCGTGACGCGCGTGGCCCAGGGCGCCGCCGCCGGCGCCATCGAGGTGGCGTCGCTGTCGGCCGTGGCCGCCCTCTACCCCGAGCACGAGCGCGGGCGCGCGGTGTCGCGCATCTTCGCCGCACAGCTCTTCGGCCTGGCGGTCGGTCCCGTCGCCGGGGTCGTGGTCTCGGTTCGCGCCCTCGGATGGGCCTACTTCGTCGCGGGGGTGTTCAGCCTGCTCGCGATGGTCCAGGCTGGGCGGCTGTCGCTCGGCGACGTGGTGGTCCAGGGACCCCTGCCCGCCCTGGCCTGGTCCCGCAACGTCGTGGGCGCACTGGTGGCCGCGGCGGCGTCCGGGCTCGCGATCGGCGTCTACGAGACGTGCTGGACGCTTCTCATGCACGCGCACCACGCCACCACGCTGCAGATCCGCCTGAGCTTCACCCTGTTCAGCGTCCCCTGGGTGGTCTTGAGCCCGCTAGGCGGATGGCTCGCCGACCACGCCAACCGCCGCCTCATCGGCTTGGGCGGACTCGCCAACATGGCCTTCTTCCTCAGCCTGTACCCCCACGTCCACAGCAACGTCACGCTCCTCTGGCTGGGATCGATTGAGGCGATCGGCGGCTCCCTGTCGTTGCCGTCGATCGCGTCGCTGCTCACGCAGGGCTCCTCCGAGCGCGAGTTCGGCCGCCGTCAGGGTCTCTACGCCACCGCCAACACGGCCTCGCTGGCACTGGCGGCCCTCGTGTCGGGCGCGCTGTTCTCGATCAACACGGCGCTGCCCTTCACCATCATGGCGGCGGCCTCCATGGCGCTCACGCTCACGACGCTGTTCTGGTGGCGAGGCGTCGCCGGGCGCATTAGTCACACCGCGCCCGCCACCGCCGACGCGGACGCGGCGGGTCAACTCGAGGAGGAGCAGGGCTGACCCGCCGGTACTGGCCGGGCCCCGGGGTGGTGGGAGGAACCGTCCCCCGGGACCCGACGACTTATGGGGTTCCTCGCCCCCCGGCGCCGGAGCCGGCACCTTCAGCGCGGCGCCCGCTGTCGTGACGGGCCCCCGGCGTCCACGCGTGACCGGAGGCGTGGTCGAGTTCGACCACGATGGCCTCGAGCGAGCTGTGGTCGGCACCGGCGATGCCGGTTGCGATGATGGTCGCTCCGATCCCAAGCGATCCGGCCGTCGCCGAGGAGGCGACCCCGCGGTACGACGTGCTCGGTCCGACGATGACCGTGCGGTCGAACCCGTGGCGATCGCGAACCGTGATCTGGTCGCCGCTCACGGCCGTGATGACGCCCTCGACGTGGGCCGGCTCGAGCTGCACGACCGTGGCGGTCGTGGAACCCGACGGCGCGACGTCGACGCGGACGCCCTGGCCCACCGAGAGGGATGTGGCGGGGATCGCCGCGGGCCCCACCATCACACGCGTCTGCGCGGTGAGGACGTAGGACGTCGCGGCACCCGCCGCGTCGGTGACGGTGAGCGTTCCGGGCGCGACAGCGGTGATCGTGCCCACGGCACCGAGATCCGCCACGGCCGCGGCGGGCACGACGACGATGGTCGTAGCCGTGGTGGCGCCGGCCTGGGCGACCAGGACCGCCACCGTCTGACCCACACGCAGCTGGTCGGGCGTCGTGCCGTGCCCGTCGCGGCGCACGAGCGTCGTGGCCGCAATGGCGTAGGTCGCCGTCGTGCCCTGAGCGTCGGTCACCGTGAGCGACCCCGCCGCCATTGCGGTGATCGTGCCCACGGTACCGAGGGCCCCGAGAGACCCGCTCCCCTCGTCGCGCGTCAGGGCGACGGCCGCAGGCAGGCTCGAGGTCCGGCTCGTGCTGGCTCCGGCGGCGCCCACACTCGCCGCGATGGCGCCCAGTGCGACCGCGGTGGAGACCCCTAGGGTGCTCACGGCACGCTTGCGCGATGGCTTCACGGGGCCTCCTTGCCGGTCAGCGCCGGTCGATCCGGCACCCGGAGATCCTCGTCGAGCCAGGTGAACTCGCCCTGTGGTCGCAATAAGGTCCACCTAAAAGTCGCGCGTAACACGCCGGACACAAAGGAGTCCCCGCCGGGCCGGGCGCGTCGGGCAGACTGGAGCAGTCCGACCCACACCTCACTGGGCGGACCCAGTGCTAGCGCAATCAGGGAGGAATACCGGTGTCGTCCATCGAGCAACACGATGGCTCCGTCGAAGACGAGCCATTCCATATTGAGATTCACGGAATTGACTACATCCCCGAGTCCGAACGCTGGGCCACGGCCCGCAACATCGGAGCCATGTGGGCCGGCTCGGCGATCAACGTGGAGTACTTCATCTACGGCGCGCTGCTCATGGGCTTCGGCTTCAGCTTCTGGACCGCGATCAGCCTGATCGTCCTGGGCAACATCTCGTTCCTGCTGCTCGGCGTGGCGTCGCTCCAGGGCCCCGAGGGCGGGACGACGGCGTTCACGATCAGCCGTGCCCCCTTCGGGTTGCGCGGGTCGCGACTGTTGAGCTTCTTCAACTGGATCACGCAGCTGGGCTTCGAGACCGAGGGCCTGATCCTCATCGTCGGGGCCGTGATGACGATCCTGCAGCTGGCCGGCTACGGCGTGTCCAGTCCCGTCAAGGTGATCCTGATTGTCGCAGCGGCCGCCATTCAGGCGGTCCTCCCCTACCTCGGCCACGCCACGATCGTCAAGGTGCTGCGTCGCCTGATCGTCCCGTTCGTGCTGATCTACGTGGTTCTCGCGATCTTCGACGTCCGCCACGGGACCTCGCACTTCAAGGGATTCGGCGGCGGCTGGGAGCTGTACACCGCGGGGCTGGCCTTCACCATCGCCCTGTCGGGGCTGGGGTGGACCGAGTGCGGCAACGACTACACGCGATACCTGCCACGCGATGCGCGCAAGGGAGCGGTCGTGGGCTGGGTGTTCCTCGGGACGGCCCTGCCCGAGATCGTCCTCATGGTGCTCGGTGCGCTGACGTTCACCTTCCTGTCGTCATCGGCGCAGGTCACCATGTGGAACGGCGCGAACCCCTTCCAGGTCCTAAGCAGTCAGCACACCCTGCCCACGTGGTTCGTCGTGGTGTTCTTGCTGTTCGCGATCGTCCAGCTGTTCGGCATCAACTCGCTGGACCTGTACAGCTCGGGCGTGTCGGTGCAGGCCATGGGCATCCACCTCAAGCGCTACCAGGCCGTCGTCTTGGACTCGGTGATCGCCGGCCTGCTCACGATCTGGGCGATGTTCCAGTCGACCTTCTCGCTTTACATGAAGGAGTTCGTGGGCGTCATCATCGTGTGGATCGCGCCGTGGTTCGGCATCTACATCATGGACTGGATCCTGCGCCGGTTCCGCTACCACGCGCACGAACTGCAGCGCACCGACGCCGGCGGCCTCTACTACGGGGGTCGCAGCGGGGTCAACTGGAACGCGATCGTCGCCTTCGTCGTGGGACTCGTCGCGTCCACCATCGCCTACTCCAAGGCACCGCCGCCGGTGAACTTCCCCTTCCACTGGATGACCCCGGTGTCCAACCACTTCGGGGGCGCGTGCGCCGGAGCGCTCACGCACGGAGCCTGCGCGGCTGGCTGGTACGGAGGGGCAGACTTCTCGATCCCGAGCGGCGTGCTCGTGGGTGCCCTCCTCTACTTCCTGCTCGAGAAGGCCACCGGCTACGTGGGGCGCCAGGTCTCCCGTGGGCACGAACTCGAGTCAACGCACTGAGCTCACGCGGGGCTGACGCCGGCGTCGCCGGCGTCAGCCCCGCCAGTCCTCGCGCAAGCTGCCCGCATCGTCGGGCCGGAACACGGGGATCGAACCCAGCGCCGTCACCAGATCCGCGTCCGGGCCGAGGGAGTCGCGCCAGATCGACCCTTCCGTGACGAGCGTTCCGATGGCCACGACCTGCGCGCCGATGCGTCGCAGCAGTCGCAGGGCCGCACCCGTGGAGGCCCCTGTCGAGATGACGTCATCGACGATCGCGACGCGACGCCCGTGGACGTCGCCGATGCGCGCCCGGTCGAAAAGCAGGCGCTGCTGTGCATCGGTGGTGATCGACCGGACCGACTCGCTGAGCGCGTCGGCCAGGTGGATCTTGGGCGTCTTGTGCAAGATCACGTACTGGTCCAGCCCGAGATGGCGGGTGACCTCGATGGCGACGGGAATCCCCATGGTGGCCACCGTGGCGACGATCTCGATGTCGTGGGGACGCAGCAGCTCGGCCAGTTCGGCTCCCGCGCGATCCATGAAGGCCACGCCCATATCGACCGTGATCAGCAGGGCCAGCGCCAACTCGTCGCTCAGCGGCACGACCGGCAGGCGCACGCTCTGCGTCCCCACCGCCACTTCGTGCACGCCGCGCTCCACCGCGTGGAGCATACTGAAACCATGAACGAACGCCGCCTGGTGGACCGCGCTCTCGCACGCAGCATGCTGCGCAACGCCCTCACGGAGGCGCACCAGGGCCTGGCCGAGGGCGGGATTCCCATCGGCGCGGCCCTGTTCACGCGCGCGGGCGACCTGCTCGCCGCCGGCCACAACCGTCGCGTCCAGGACGACGACCCGTCGGTGCACGCCGAGACGGACGCCTTCCGACGGGCCGGTCGACGGCGGGACTACCGCGACTGCGTCATGGTCACGACGCTGTCGCCGTGCTGGTACTGCTCCGGGCTGGTTCGCCAGTTCGGGATCGGCGCGGTGGTCATCGGCGAGAGCCGCAACTTCGTCGGCGGCCACGAGTGGCTGGCCCAGAGCGGCGTGGAGGTCGTCGAGCTCGACGACGACGAGTGCGCCGACATGCTGAGCGCCTACATCCGGGACAACCCCAGCGTGTGGTTCGAGGACATCGGCCGCTGATCAGCGGACGGGCGGACCGAACAGCCGGTCCCCGGCGTCGCCGAGTCCCGGGACGATGTAGCCCACGTCGTTGAGTTCGTCGTCGAGGGCCGCCGCCACGATGGCGACGTCCGGATGGTGCGCCGACACCACCTCGACGCCAGGACGTGCTGCGATCAGGCACAGAACGGTGATCCGAGTCGCCCCGCGGGACTCGAGCATCGACAGGACCATGTCCATCGAGCCGCCCGTGGCCAGCATCGGGTCGCACACCACAACCTCGGTGTCGGCGAGCACTTCGGGCAGTCCGTCGAGGTACACGTCGGGGCGCAGCGTCGTCTCGTTGCGCCGCAGCCCGACCAGGCAGAGGCGGTTGTGGGGCAGCACCTCCTGGACCGCCGGGCTCATCCCGAGCCCGGCGCGCAGGATCGGCACGATGACGTACTCCTGGTCGACGCGCACCGCTGGGGCGCCCACCTGCACCGGCGTGTCAACGGTGGTGGCGATCACCGGCACGTGGCGGAAGGCCTCGTAGGCGAGGAAGCGCGAGATCTCCCGCGCGAGCCGCAGGAAGTCGGCGTTGGACGTCTCGCGGCTGCGCAGCTGGCGCACCTTGTCTGCGAGAAGAGGGTGCTCGACGGTTGTGAAGGTGGCCACGGCGCCACACTACGTCGCGGCGTCGCCCCGCGCCTTGGCCCGAGTTGACCCATCGCGCCACCCGGTACGCTCGACAGCCGTGGCGGGTGACGGGAGTTCGGCGAGCGACCGAGCCCCCGGTGGACCCCTCGGAGGGGTCCGCTCGACCTACCCCGGGCCTCGGCGGCCCATCGCTGACGACCCGGCGCTCTCGTGGTGGCGACGGATCCTGCCGGTCGTTATCGCGCACCGCGCGACATTCCTCGCGGCGGTCACCCTGTCCTTCGCCAGCCTCGTCTTCCAGACGCTGGTGCCGAACCTACTGAACGGCGCCATCGACCACGCCCTGGTCCACGCGGACGGCTCCTTGCGCCACGACGTCGAGCTCATCGTGGCCATCGGCCTCGTGGCCGGCATCACGGGCATCCTCTCGCGGCGTTACCTCTACACGACGGCCTACAACGTGGAGGCGGACCTGCGCTCGCTGATCTACGAGCACCTCACGTCCCTGTCGTTCTCCTTCTACGACCAGGTGCAGTCGGGCCAGCTCATCAGCCGGGCCAACAGCGACATCCGCAGCGTCCAGATGTACTCGACGTTCGCGCCCCAGATCGTCGTCCAGATCTCCATCGGCGTGGTGGCCGTCGGCTTCATGCTGGCCATCAGCGTGCCGCTGACCCTGGTCGCGTTGGTCGTCATGCCGATCCTCTACGTCATCGGGCTCAAGATGCGCCGGGTCATGTTCCCCATCTCGTGGATCACGCAGGCCCGGCTGGCCGAGGTGGCCACGATCGTTGACGAGAACGTCAACGGGGTGCGCGTGGTCAAGGCCTTCGCCCAGGAGGGGGCCGAGGTCAATCGACTCTCCGACGCCGCCGAGGGCGTCGCCTGGGCGTACATCAAGGACGCCCACCTGCGCGCCATCTGGTCCCCGTGGGTCCAGAACCTCCCCCAGCTCGGGCTCGGGCTGGTGCTCGGCGCCGGCGGCGTCATGGTCATCGATCAGCACTTGGGACTCGGGGCGATCCTCGCGTTCAACGCGTACCTGCTCATGCTCCAGGCTCCGTTCATGATGCTGGGCCAGCTGATCATGATGGGCCAGCGCGCCAAGGCCAGCGCCGAGCGCATCTTCGAGATCCTCGACCAGCGGCCCGATATCGTCGAGCGTCCTGGCGCCATCGCCTGGCCACCGGGACCCGGGCGCGTCGACTTCAACCACGTCACCTTCGCCTACCCCAACGGGCCGCGGGTGCTCGACGACTTCGACCTGCACATCGAACCGGGCACGACGGTGGCCCTGGTCGGGCGCACCGGCTCGGGCAAGTCGACGGTCGCTCGACTCCTGCCCCGCTTCTACGACGTGGACGCGGGTGCGATCGCGATCGACGGCCACGACGTGCGCGCCCTCACCCTGCGCTCGCTGCGCGACACGGTCGGCGTCGTGCTCGACGAGCCCTTCTTGTTCTCCACATCCTTGCGCGACAACATTGCCTACGGGCGCCCCGACGCGCCCGAGGAGGCGATCGTGGCCGCCGCCGATGCGGCCCACGCGATGGAGTTCATCCACCGCCTGCCCCAGGGACTCGACACGGTCGTGGGTGAGCGCGGCTACACCCTCTCGGGCGGGCAGCGCCAACGCATCGCCATCGCTCGCACCCTCCTGGCCAACCCGCCCGTCCTGGTCCTCGACGACGCCACCAGCGCGATCGACGTGCGCATCGAAGAGGAGATCCATGACGCGCTTCGCGGCCTGCTCGACGGGCGCACCACCCTGGTCATCGCCCATCGCGTCTCCACGATCTCGCTCGCCCAGCGCGTCGTCCTGCTCGACGCCGGCCGCGTGGTGGCCGACGGCACGCACGCCGAACTGCTCGCGAGCTCGCCTCTGTACGCCGAGGTCCTCTCCCAGGCCGCGGAGGCGTCGACGTGACCTGGGGCGGCGGGTTCGGCGGAGGGTTCGGCGGCGGGTTCGGCGGTGGACGCGCTACTGCCGGTCTCCCCTTCGGCGGGATCCCCAGCGAGCTGCTCGACGAGGCGACGAGGCTCCTGGATAGCGAGCCGGCGCGTCCAGCGTCCGACCTGCGCTTCACCCAGCGGCCGTCGGCGGTCGAGAGCCGCCGCCTGACGTTGGGTCGCCTCCTCGGCGCCTACCGCGGGTACCTGGCGGGCGCCTCCCTCCTCGTCCTGGCGACCAGCCTCCTGCTGCAACTCGGTCCCAAGATCACCGAGTACGCCATCGACCACGGCATGGTGCCCGGACACCGCTCGGTCCGGGTGGTCGTCGCCGCCGGTGCCCTCTACGTGGTGATCGCCCTGGTCAACGCGGTGCTCCAACGCTGGCAGACCGACACGACGGGTCGCCTGGCCTCGCGCGTGATGCACGACCTGCGCGTCCGCGTGTTCACCCACCTCCAACGCCTCAGCCTGGACTTCTTCACCGAGGAGAAGGCCGGTGTCCTCATGAGCCGCATGACCAGCGACATCGAGAACCTCCAGCAGTTGGTGCAAGACGGCGTCGCGCAGTTCGCCACCCAGGGTCTGACGATGGTCGTGATCACGGCCATCTTGTTCACCACGAACGCCGAGCTCGCCGCCTGGACGGTGCTGCTCGTCGTCCCGGTGCTCGCGATCCTGTCGATCTGGTTCCACCAGGCCTCCGAGCGTGGCTACCTGCGCACGCGCGACCGCATCGCCCTCGTGCTGGCCGACCTCTCCGAGTCGCTCTACGGCATCCGGGTGATCACCGCCCACAACCGGCAGCGCCGCAACGTCTCGAACCATCGCCACGTCGTGGGGGCGTACCGCGACGCCAACCTCTACACCGGCCGGGTCAGCTCGCTCTACGGCCCGACCACCAACCTCATCGGGATCCTGGGCCAGGCCCTGATGCTGGGCATCGGCGGCCACCTCTACCTCGAGCACCGGCTGAGCCTGGGTGCGCTCGTGGCCTTCTTCCTCTACCTGAACCGGTTCTTCCAGCCCATCCAGCTGCTCGTGCAGCAGTACAACTCGCTCCAGCAGGGCCGCTCCTCGATCATCCGGCTCCGCGGGCTCCTCGAGACGCCCCCGTCGGTCGACGAGTCCCCCGACGCCATCGAGCTGCCACCGGTCAGCGGGCGGATCACCCTGGCGTCGGTGAGCTTCGGGTACCGGGCGGGCGAGCTGGTGCTCCGCGACGTCGACCTCGAGATCCCGGCGGGTACGACGGTGGCTCTGGTGGGCCCGACCGGCGCGGGCAAGTCGACGCTGGCCAAGCTGGTGAACCGCTTCTACGATCCGACGTCCGGGCAGGTGCTGCTCGACGGGATCGACGTGCGCACCGTCACGCTCGCGTCCCTGCGGCGCCAGATCGCCGTCGTCCCCCAGGAGCCGTTCCTGTTCGCCGGGACGATCCGCTCGAACGTCGCCTTCGGGAGGCCCGACGCCTCCTCGGCCGAGATCGAGGAGGCCATCGACGTCGTCGGACTGCGCGAGCTGGTCAACCGCCTGCCCGATGGCGTCGAGACGGCCGTTCACGAGCGAGGCCAGACGCTCTCGGCGGGCGAGCGCCAGCTGCTCGCCCTGGCGCGGGCCTTCCTGGCCCGGCCCCGGGTGCTGGTCCTCGACGAGGCCACGTCGTCACTCGACCTCCAGAGCGAGCAGACCGTCGAGCGCGCGCTGGACCGCCTCCTCGAGGGGCGAACCGCGATCCTGATCGCACACCGCCTCAGCACCGCCGAGCGCGCCGACCGCATCGTCGTCGTCGATCACGGTGGCGTCGTCGAGCAGGGCTCTCCCCGAGAGCTGGTGGCGCGCGGCGGCGAGTACGCCGCGATGCACGCCGCGTGGGTCGCCGCGGGCGGTCAACGGCCCGGCTGATCAGCCCATCAGGGAGCGAACCTGCTCGACCAGGCGGGCGGGGGTCTGGCCTGGACCGGGCAGCGGAAGGACCTGCAGGTGGGTCACCCCCGCCTCGGCGAAGGCGGCGATGCGCTCGGCGACGTAGCCCGGCGGCCCGATCAGGGTCGTCAGCTCGAGGAACTCGTCGGGGACCGCCGCCTCGGCCTCCTGCTTGCGGCCCGCGAGATAGAGATCCTGGATGACTCCGGCCTCGCGCGCGAAGCCGTAGCGGACCGCGAGCTCGTTGTAGAAGTTCTGGCCGCGCGCGCCCATGCCGCCGACGTAGAGCGCGACCATCGAGCGCTGCAGGTTGCGCAGCGCGAGCACGTCGTCCCCCTCGCCGATCGCGAGCAGCCCGCCGGCCGTGATCATCAGGGGAGCGCGCTCGGGGTCACGCCGGGCCGCGCCCGCGGCCAGGGACGCTCCCCACACGTCATGGGCCCGCTCGGGGATGTAGAGGATCGGCATCCATCCGTCGGCGACCTCGGCGGCCAGGGCGACGTTCTTCTCCCCCAGTGCCGCGATCCAGATGGGGATCTCCGGGCGCACCGGGTGGGCGATGATCTTGAGAGGCTTGCCCAGCCCCGTGCCCTGCCCCTCGGGCAGCGGCATCTGGTAGTAGCGGCCCCGGTGCTCGAGCGGGGTCTCGCGACGCCACACCTCGCGGCAGATCTCGACGATCTCCCGGGTCCGCCCGAGCGGGCTGTCGTAGCGCACGCCGTGGAAACCCTCGATGACCTGGGGACCCGAGGCTCCGAGCCCGAGATGGAATCGTCCCTCCGAGAGCGCGTCGATCCCCGCGGCGGTCATGGCGATCAGGGTGGGCGTACGGGTGTAGATGGGCAGGATCCCCGCACCGAGCTCGACCGTCCACGTCCCCGCAGCGAGGTAGCCCAGCAGCGACGGCCCATCGAAGCCGTAGGCCTCGGCCACCCAGACCAGGTCGAGTCCGGCGCTCTCGAGGTCCGCGACGTCGCGCGCCGCCTGCTTGAAGCCCCCCGCGTAACTCAGCATGGTTGCGATCTTCACTGCTGCCTCCCCGTCCGCGTCAGCGTAACCGACCAGTATCTGACGTCCGACTCGAGTCGGGGTCGCGTACGCTGGGGGCGAGAGCAACGTCGCTCTTCCGAACCAAAGGCTGGTGACAACGTGGTCACGCGACCGGACGAGGCAACCTCGCACGAGTTCAACCCCTGGCTCCGAGTGGTGTCCCTGATCGAATCGGCGGGGGCGCTGCTGGGGCTGCGCGACGACATGGTGCAGCGCATCGTGATGCCCGAGCGAGTGCTCGAGGTCGCGGTGCCGGTGCGCATGGATAGCGGGAACGTCGAGATGTTCACGGGCTGGCGCATCCAGCACGACACCTCGCGCGGGCCGGGCAAGGGCGGCATCCGCTTCCACCCCAGCGTCAACACCGACGAGATCGCAGCGCTGTCGGCAGACATGTCGATCAAGTGCGCGGTGGTGAACATCCCCTACGGCGGAGCCAAGGGCGGGGTCAAGGTCGACCCCTCCCACCTCTCGCGCGGCGAGCTCGAGCGGCTCACCCGGCGCTACGCCTTCGCCATCTCCCCCATGATCGGCCCGGACCGGGACATCCCCGCGCCCGACATCAACACCGACTTCCAGGTCATGAGTTGGATCATGGACACGGTCTCGATGCTGCGCGGTCACAACACGCCCGGCGTGGTGACGGGAAAGCCCCTGTCCATCGGCGGCAGCATGGGCCACGCCGGCGCGACGTCGCTGGGCGTCACCATCTGCACGATGGCCCTGCTCCAGCGCATGGGGCGCATGGCCAACGAGCAGCGCGTCGTCATCCAGGGCTACGGCAAGGTCGGTGCGCCGCTGGTCAAGCTGCTGAGCGACCGCGGCATGAAGGTCGTGGGCATCGCCGACATCAACGGAGCCATCCACGACCCGGCAGGCATCGACCCGCGGGCGCTGGCCAAGCACTTCGAGGAGGCCAAGACGGTCGTCGGCCTCCCGGGCGCCGACGTCGTCTCGGCCGATGAGCTGTTCAGCCTGCCCAGCGACATCGCCATCCCGGCGGCGCTGGGCGGCGTCATCGACGAGCGCGTCGCGCAGGCGATGTCGGCCTCAGTCGTCGTCGAGGCGGCGAACGGCCCGACGACGGGTGAGGGTGCCGCGGTCCTGGCGGACCGCGGCGTGCCCGTGGTCCCCGACGTCCTGGCCAACGCCGGCGGCGTGGTGGCCTCCTACTTCGAGTGGGCCCAGGACCTTCAGGGATTCATGTGGGAACCCGAGCTCTTCCACCGGCGCCTCGAGAAGACGATGAGCGACGCGTTCAACACGATCTGGTCGCGCCACCAGGAGCTCAAGGTCGCGCTGCGCGAGACCGCGATCGCCGTAGGTGTCGAGCGCATCGCCGAGGCCACTGAGGTCCGCGGGCTCTTCCCCTGATCCCGACGCCCGCGAGATCGGGCGAACTCGTCGTGTCGGCACGAGCGGGGCTCAGAGTCGCCTCCGCTCGTGCCGGCTCGGCGCGAGCCGCGTCGCGGCGAGGTCAAGCCCGCGCCGTGTCGCGGGGGACCACCGGGGAGTGCGCCCGCGGTCGGCCGCGCGATGGCCGAGCAGTGGACGGACCCCGTCCGGCGACCGGGGCGCGCGCGAGGGGCCGGGCGAGGCTCAGCGAGGTCCAGCGCGGCGCGCGTCGGCCGCATCGCCGTCTTCGATCCGGTGGCGCCCGACGCTTCGATCGGGACGAGCCGATGCCTCGTAGAGCGCACCGATCCCCACGATGATCACCATCACGAGCAGCGTCACCCAGCCGTAGTTGAACAGCGCCCCGCGACCGCTCGTCAGCGAGCTCGGCCACACGATGTTGACGAGCATGAGGAACAGGTAGGCGGCGCCCCCGACCGCGACCGGGACGCCCCACGCCCCCAGCGTGAAGTGACCACTCGGGCGCCACCCCCGACGACGGGCCAGGAGCGCCCCGAGCACCGTGAGGAAGAACGAGAGGTAGATCCCCGAGGTCGCGAAGGAGACGAGCGCGTACAGGGCATTGATGTGGGCCGGGTAGTCGAACCACAGGATGTGGTAGTTGCGCGAGGGGTTGATGAGCACCAGCAGCAGGAACAGGAACGGCACGACCGTCCCCACGGCGATCGCGTTGATCGGGGTCTTGTGCCGAGGTGACACCCGGCGCAGCGTGGCGCTGGCGGGCACGGCCCCGTCGCGCGCCAGGGCGAAGGCCACGCGCGCCCCAGCTCCCTGGACGGCTGTCCCGCAACTGAAGAACGCGATGATCACCATGACCAGGAAGAAGTCCTGCAGCCAGCTCGGGAGCGCCGCCAGGATCACCGGGATTCCCCCCGAGACGATGGGGCCGATGCCGCCGTGGGGCGTCGCGAGAAGGAGTCCCAGGACGAGCACGAAGGACGCGATCCCCCCGTAGAGCAGGGCGGTGCGCATCGCGCGCGGGACCTGGCGCTGGGCGGCCACGGTCTCCTCCGAGATGTCCCCCGCCGACTCGAAGCCGTAGAAGATGTACACGTTGGCCAGGACCGCCACCAGTGCCGCACCCGTCCACCAGTGCCCGCCGAAGTTGACGCCCCAGGGGTTGTGCGCCAGGTGCTCGACGCCCTGGGTGGTGAACGTGTAGCCGAAGCCCCGATGGAACCCGTGGATCGCCAGGGCGACGAAGACGCCGAAGGTCCCGATCGTCTCGACGTACACGCCGAAGCGGGCCACCCGGCCCATGAGCTTGGCGCCCACCGAGTTCATCGTCGCCGACAGCACGATGATCGCGCCGGTGATCACGAAGATCGTCAGGTGGTCGGCCGGATTCAAGTGCGTGCGGAACCACGTGTTGCACAGGTCCGTGACGTAGCTGACGGCTCCCGAGTCGACCGAGGCCACCGTCGCCAGCAGGGCGAACCCGTAGATCCACCCGACGAACCATCCGTAGCGCGGTCCGACGTTGTACTTGCCGTACTGGTAGAGGGCGCCCGAGAGGGGATACTCGCTGGCCAGCTCACCGAAGACGAGGGCCACGAGCATCATGAGTCCCACGACGATGGGGATCGTCCAGATGTAGCGGGGACCTCCGGCTCCCAGCCCGATGGTGTACAGGGAGTAGATCCCCACCATCGGGCTCAGGTAGCTGAACGCCACCGAGAAGTTGTCGAACAGTGACAGGACGCGCGAGAGCTCCGGACGGTAGCCCAATGCGTGGAGCCGTGCGTCCTCGTAGTGCGTGCTTTCGCCAACCGCCATGAGTCCCCCCCTCACTGGCACGTTGGGGCCATGGTAGCCAGGGGCGTGCCCGGGAGGAGGGAACTCGCCCGTCAGTCGGCTGGACGGAGCACCGCGCGCCGTGACAGGGTGGAGTGGTGACCGCCGATGCGACGCGCGAGGAGCTCGAGCGCGAAGTCGAGGACCTGCGCCGCGAGGTGGAGCGCCTTCGCGGCGAGCTCGAGCGGCTGCGCGCCCAGCTGCGGCAAGTCAACGACGCGCGCTTCGAGCGACCGCCGCACTACCGCTGAGGGCTCAGCGCGATCGCGTGGCGCGCAGCAGCGAATGCACCAGTGCACCGACCGCCACGATGGGCAGCACGATCCCCGCGGCGAGCGCGGCGTGGGCTCCGAGACTCAGCCATCCGACCACCACGAGCGCCAGAACGATCACGACGAAGATCTCGGGAGTGTCGCCGATCAGGAAGTCCCACCAGAACCGGCCGAAGGCCGCCACGGCACGGAGCAAGCGCGCCGCGATCACGCCGCCACCTCGCGCTCGCGGCGCGCACGCAGGCTGGCGATCAGGATCCAGCCGACGATCGCGTAGAGGGCGACGAATCCCAGGAGCATCGTGTCGCTGCCGGGCCAGCGGATCCGCAGACCCTCGCCGCTCCAGAACGTCCCAAAGCTGACGAGCATGATTCCCACCCCGAGCTTCATGGCGTTCTCGGGAACCGCGCTCAGCTGGCGGGCGACGATCACCCCCGCGGTGCCGACGACGACGATCGCCACCAGGGACACCACAACCGCCAGGCCGAGGCGATGCGCCGAGGCGCCGAGGGTCAACACCGCGATGACGACCTCGAGCCCCTCGAGGAAGACGCCCTTGAAAGCCATGACGAAGGCGACGTGGTCGCGTTGGGGGCTCGTCTCCAGCGCCTCGAGCTCGCGCACCGTGGCCGTGTAGATCGCGTCCTCGTCGTGGAGGGCCTTGAAGCCGCTCGCGCGCAACACTGCCTTGCGCAGCCACTGGAGACCAAAGATCAGCAGCACGCCGCCCACGACGAGGCGCAGCACGTTCAACGGCACGTGCACCAGGGCGGGTCCGAAGGCCGCGACCAGCACCGCGAGGACGCCCAGGGCGGCCGCCGTCCCCTCCAGGGCCGAGCGCCAGCCGCGCGTGTGGCCGACGGCCACCACGATCGTGAGCGCCTCGACCATCTCGACGCTGGTCGCCAGGAAGACGGCACCCACGAGCACCACCGCGCTCGAACTCACCACCGTCGCCAGCACCGGGAACCTCACTCACCGGGTGCGGGCCCACGGGCTCGTCGGCTCCGTGCCGCACCGCCCCTGCATCCTACCCAGGCCCCTCCTCAGTGGCCTCAGCGCCGGCGCGCTCGCAGTTCGTCGTCGACGGCAGCGGGGTCCAGACCGCGGCTGCGCAGGAGCAGGAGCAGGTGGAACCACAGGTCAGCGGCCTCGCTGACCACGCGCGCGTCGTCCTCGGCCAGCGCGGCCACCGCCACCTCGACGGCCTCCTCGCCGACCTTGCGCGCGGTGAAGGCCGGTCCCCGCGCGAGCGCGTCGGCCACGTACGAGCCTTCGGCAGCCTCGGCCTGCCGTCGCAGGATGGTCCGCCACAGCCACGGAGTGAAGCACGACGTGGACCCGTCGTGGCACGTCGGCCCGTCGGCGTGGACGCGCACCAGCAGCGCGTCGTCATCGCAGTCCGGGACGATCTCGTGAACGTGAAGGGAGTGGCCCGATGTCTCGCCCTTGCGCCAGAGCCGCTGGCGCGACCGCGAATAGAAGTGGACCAGGCCGGTCGCGCGAGTCGCGGCCAGTGCCTCGTCGTCCATCCATCCGAGCATCAGGACGTGACCGGACTCGTCGTCCTGGATCACCGCGGCCCGCAACTCGCTCACTGGCCCTCCTCCCACGGTCGCAGTCCCGCCCCGGCGGCCACCACCGCGCGTCGGAGTCCGGGAAGCCCTTCGGGGTCTTCGTGCACAATCGAGGCGACCAGAGCGGCGTCGGCCACGCGGAGAGCCTCAGCGATGTGCGCGGCCGTCCCGGCACCACCGGAGGCGATCACCGGCACGCTGACCGCGGCGCGCACCCGCGCCGTGAGATCCAGGTCGTAGCCCTCGCGGCGCCCGTCGTGTTCGATCGAGGTCAGCAGCACCTCGCCCGCCCCTCGCGACACGGCCTCGTGCGCCCACGCGACCGTCTCGCGGTCCGTCGCCGTGCGTCCGCCTCCGATGAATACGCGGCCGGCCGCGCTGTCGATCGCCACCACCACCGCCTGGGACCCGTAGCGCTCGGCCACGGCGCCCAGCAGGCTCGGGTCGCCCACGGCCGCCGAGTTCAGCGAGACTCGATCCGCGCCCGCCTCGATGATGCGCGCGGCGTCGTCGAGCGTGCGCACGCCTCCGCCCACGGTGAAGGGGATGTCCAAGACGTCGGCGACGCTGGCGACGACCCCGAGCAGCGTGGTGCGCTCCTCGGGGGTGGCGCCGATGTCCAGGAAGACCAGCTCATCCGCCCCGCCGGCGCTGTAGGCCGCAGCCAGGGCGACCGGGTCGCCCACGTCGCGCAGCCCCACGAAGTTCACGCCCTTGACCACGCGCCCCCCCGCGACGTCGAGGCAGGGGATCAGGCGGGGGTAAGGCATCGCTCCAGGTAGCGCTGACCGATTGGCCCGCTCTTCTCGGGGTGGAACTGGACGCCGCGGAAGGACCCGTGCACGACGACGGCCGCGACGCCCTCCGCCCACGCGATGGTCGCGGGCGTCTGGGCGCCGTAGGAGTGCGCGAAGTAGTAGGTATCGCCGTCGGGCTCGACGGTCGCCCATCCCAAGCGCGGGACGCGGGTGTCGGACAGGCGGACGACGCGGCCGGGGACCAGCCCGAGGCCCTCGACCCCGCCATCCTCCTCACTGGTCTCCAGCGCGAGCTGCAGTCCGAGGCAGATCCCCAGGACCGGCCGACCCTCGCGCACCCGGCGCTCCAGGGCGGCGGCCGCTCCGGTCTCGCGCAGGTGGGTCATGGCCGTCGCGGCCGATCCCACACCCGGCAGGATCACGTCGTCGGCCTCCGCGATCACGCCGGGCGCGGCCGAGACGACGCTGGCGCGGCCCAGTCGCGCCAGCGCCGCACGCACCGACCGGGTGTTGCCCGCCCCGTAGTCGACGATGACCACCGCGCTCACAGCGATCCCTTGGTCGAGCGCACCAGATCGCCATCGCGACGCAACGCGACCGCGAGCGCGCGACCTACCGCCTTGAAAGCGGCTTCGGCGACGTGATGGGCGTTGGATCCGCTCGCGCTCACGTGGAGCGTGAGCCGTGCTGTCTGCACGAAGGACTCCAGCGCGTGGGTCGCCATGCCCGGATCCGGTTCGATCGACAGCTCCGCGATGGGACGACCCGCCAGGTCCACGACCGCGTGCGCGAGGGCCTCGTCCATCGGTACGCGCGCCTCCCCGTAGCGAACCAACCCACGCCGGTCTCCGAGCGACTCGTCCAGTGCCGCGCCGACCGTGCGCATCATGTCCTCGACGGTGTGGTGGTCGCCAGTCTCGAGATCGCCGACCCCGTCCACGCGCAGATCCCATCCGGCGTGGAAGGCCAGTTGCTGGAGCATGTGGTCGTAGAATCCAGCTCCGGACTGGACGAGCACACGTCCCTCCCCCGGGACGCGCAGCCGCACGAGGAATCGCGTCTCGGCGGTCGCCCGTCGCTGGCGCACCCAGGGCGCGGAGACTGCACTCCCGTCTCGCCAGGCGCGCAGAGCGTCGAGCAGCACGTCGTCGTCGAGCTCGTCGCGCACGCTCACGCGCAGCCCGCCCTCGAAGGCGCGCACGACGACGCCGGCCGGGAGGAGCGCGTCGACGACGGACTGAGGATCGTCCATGGGGATGTAGAGGAAGTTCGTGTACGACGGCACGGGCTCGAGGCCCAGACCCCGCAACTCGGCGGCTAGGCGCTCGCGCTCGGCCACCTGCGCCGACACGTCCAGCGGCACGGCGAGGACCGCCTGCGCCAACGCCGCCGAGAGCGACGACACCGACAGCGGCGCCTGGTACGACGCGATGGCCGCAATGAGGTCGGGTCGGGCGATGGCGTAGCCCACGCGAGCGCCCGCGAGCCCGAAGGCCTTGGAGAAGGTGCGCAGGATGATCGCTCCCTGATCCACCCGATCGAGGGCGTCGACGCCGGCGTAGTCCGCGTAGGCCTCGTCGATGACCAGCTGGCCCGGGACGTCGGGGACGTCGGGCAGCTCGCCGGTCGGGTTGTTGGGTCGGCACACGAAGACCAGGTCGGCGGCGCTCGGGTCGTCGACGACGCGCGCCCCGGCCATCGCGGCCGCGAAGCGGTACATCGAGTAGGAGTTCCGCGGCACCGTGGCGACCGAGCCGTCGCGCGCGAAGAGTCGTGCCAGCAGGACGATGAACTCGTCGCTGCCTGCCCCCAGGGCCACCGCGTCGACGCCCACGCCGTGGCGCGCCGCGATGGCCTCGCGCAGCGGCTCGTAGCGGCCGCGGTCGTACTCGTTGACGTCCGCGAGCGCGGCGGCGATCGTCGCCGGGCGTGCAACGGGCGAGGGGGCAGCCGGGACGTTGCCGTCGAAGCGGATGATCGCGCGCGGGCTCGCGCCGGTCTGCGCGGCGATGCGCTCGTTGGACGGCGGCCACTGGTAGGCCGGAAGGGCGCGAGGCGTCGTCATCGCCGTGCCGTCGCCTTGTGGTGGGGCATGCCCTCGAGATCGGCCAGAGCCTCGATGGTCGGGGCCAGGCGCGCCAAGCCCTCTTGCGACACTCGCTGGATGGTGACGGGCTTGAGGAAGCTCTCGAGACCCAGGCCCCCAGTCACGCGCGCCCAGCGTCCCGTGGGCAGCACGTGATTGCCCCCGGTGGCGTAGTCTCCCGCCGGCACGGGGGCGAAGGGTCCGACGAACACGGCTCCGGCACTGCGGATGCGGGTCGCGAGCGACTCGGCGCGCGGTCCGAGCAGGGCGACGTGCTCGGGCGCGAACTCCTCGAGTTCGGCGAGCGCGGCGTCGAGGTCGTCGCGCACCCAGATGACGTGAGCGCGCGAGTCCGGGCCGTGCTCCATCTGCGCATCGAGCTCCTGGCGCACGATGCGCTCGTCGAACCCCTCGTCGGCCACCACCACGACCTCACTGGGTCCCGCGGGGAGGTCGATCGCCACGTCCTGGCTGACCAGGAGCTTCGCTGTGTTGACCGCGCCGCCTCCGGGGCCGATGATCTTGTCCACCGCGCGAATCGACGCCGTCCCGTAGGCCATGGCCGCAATCGCCTGGGCGCCACCGATCGCCCACACCTCGGTGATGCCCAGCAGTGCCGCAGCCGCCGCAACGGCAGCGGCGCCCCGCGGTGGGGTGCACACGACGATCTCGTCCACCCCGGCCTCTCGCGCGGGCACGGCAGTCATGATGAGCGAGGACACCAGCCCACTGGGCACGTAGATGCCCACGCGCCGCAGCGGGACCCAGCGGCGCTCGAGCACGACTCCGGGCGATACCTCCAGCTCGAGGTCGGCCGGGCGTTGGGCCCGGTGCCAGCGAGCCACCGCCTCGGCGGCGGCCGCGATGGCGGCGGTCGGGACGTCCCCGTAGGGGCGGGCCCGCTCGGGGGCGTCAGCACTCGTCTGGTCGAGGACGCGTGACCAGTGCGCCACCGCCGCGTCACCACGCTGGCGCACGTCGGCGACGATCTCAGCCACGCTCACGGGCCGCTCACTGGCGACGAGCCGGCTCACGGCAGCATCCGTTCGACGGGCAGGGTCAGGATCGAGGTGGCCCCGTGGGACTGGAGCCGCGGCAGGAGCGACCAGATGTCGGCCGCCGGGACCAGCGCGTGTACCGCGACCACACCCGGAGTGGCCAGCTCCATCACCGTGGGCGAGCCCGCCGTGGGCAGTAGCGACGTCACGGTGTCCAGGTCGGCACGACGCACGTTGCACAGTAGGTACCGGCTGGCGCGCGCGTTGGTGACGCTGCCCAGCACCGTGGTCAGTGTGCGCTGCGCCTCGATGTCATCGGATCCGGTGCGCCCGATGAGCACGGCCTCGGACTCGAAGAGCGTCCCAATGGTGCGCAGTCCGTTCGTGCGCAAGGTGCTGCCCGTGGACACCAGGTCCACGATGGCCTCGGCGAGCCCGAGGCGCGGTGCGATCTCGGCGGCGCCCGTGACGCGCACGACCTCGACGTCGATGCCCAGGGAGCCGAGGACCTCGCCGGTGATCCGCGGGTGTGAGGTCGCCACCCGACGACCGCCCAGGTCCTCGAGCGAGCTCGCCCCGTCTTCCAGGGGGACGGCGGCCTGCAGCGAGCACTTCCCGAAGCCCAGTCGCAGAAGCTCGACGACGTCGCACTGCCGCTCGGCCAGGAGGTCGAGCCCCGTGATCCCGCAGTCGACGACACCGTCCTGGACGTACTCGGGGACGTCGTCGGCGCGCACGAACAGCAGGTCGATGTCGGCGTTGCGACAGTGCGACTGCAGCATGCGCTCGCCCGGCTCCTGGGGGTCGACCCCGCTGGCCTCCAGCAACGACCACGCCGGCTCGCGCAAACGACCCTTGGACGGGAGCGCCAGGCTCAGCCGCCGCGTCACTGGGGCCCTCGCGCCAGCAGCGCGCGATAGCCGCCCTCGCCGTAGCGCAGCCAGTGGGCGACGCGCGTCACGGTCGCTGTCGAGGCGCCGGTGCGCCGGGACACCTCGTGGTAGGGCAGGCCCGCATCCACCAGCCTGGCGACCTGCCAGCGCTGGCCGAGGGCGTCGAGTTCGTTGGTCGTGCACAGGTCGCGCAGGCACGCCGCCACCTGGTCTCGATCGCTCAACGTGGCGAACGCCTCGACCAGCTCGGCAAACCGGTTGACCGTGTCCTCGTGGGACTCCGCAGGGACCACCCGACCGCTCGTCATATCAGTATGCTAGCCTGTCAGTCGATTAGTATGCAAGTGATCCCCGCCATCGACCTGCTCGGAGGTGCCGCCGTGCGCCTGGACCAGGGAAGCTACGACCGGGTCCTGTTCCGCCACGACCTCGACGACTACTTCCGGCGGATGCGCCAGACCACGCCATCCCTCATCCACGTCGTCGACCTCGACGGCGCTCGCGAAGGCCGGATGGACGAGGCGCTGGTGCAACGGTGCGTGACCCTCGCGGAGGGCACTCCCGTGCAGGTCTCGGGCGGCCTGCGCGGCGTTGAAGTCGCCCGGCGCGCACTCGAGCTCGGCGCGGCTCGCGTCATCATCGGATCCGCCGCCTGGGCGAGCCCTGAGGCGCTCGCGGCATTCGCGCGGGCCCTCGGGCCGCGCCTCGTCGTGGCCCTGGACGTCCGCGAGGGCCGCATCGCCGTGCGGGGCTGGACCGCCACCGAGGCGCTGAGCGTCGACGAGGCGCTGACGCGCTGCGCGCGCGCTGGCGTCATCCGCCTGCACGTGACCGCAATCGAGCGCGATGGCACCATGTCGGGGCCCGACCTGGCGCTCTACGAGCGGGCGTGCGCGAGCGGCCTGGCCGTCATCGCTGCCGGAGGCGTCCGTGACGACGGCGACCTGGCACACCTCGAGGACGTGGGCTGCGAGGCGGCGGTGATGGGAGTCGGATACCTCGCGCGCCTCGGACTGCGCCTCCCCGACACGCACGGCGACCAACTCGTCCCACTTGGCGAATTCGGTGATAAGCCGTCAGCCTGACCTTGTCTTTACAACTCTTCTTTTCCCTACGGTTCCTTTGGTATAGGTAAAGCCTTCTATTGGTATTACTTCTCGCTCTAATGACTTTGGCCCCTACATCATTGCGCGATCCGATTGGCACAATGGAGGCATCCCCCAAGTGAAGAGGTTGCCATGAGGCGTAAGGCGCTGGACAAGTTGCTGACGATGGTTGGATTTCTCGTGACGATCATCCTGATCGCGGCCGGAGCCCTCTTGATGTGGGGTTATAGCTTCGCCAACTCCCAGGTGCACAACCAGCTGGCGGCACAGCAGATCTACTTTCCCGCGAAGAACTCGCCGGAGCTCCAGAACCCCCTCATCAAGCCGTACTTGACGCCCTACGCCGGCGAGCAGCTGCTCAATGGTCGTCAGGCCGAGGTCTGGGCCGATCACTACATCGCCGTGCACCTTCAGGAGATCGGTGGCGGCAAGACCTACGCCCAAGTGAGCGCGGCCTCGCTCGCCGATCCGTCCAACACCGCCCTGGCCAAAGAGGCCCAGACGCTCTTCCAGGGTGAGACCCTGCGTGGAACATTGCTGACGGCGTACGCCTTCTGGATGTTCGGCCAGATCGCCCTGTGGTCCGCGGTCGCGATGTTCCTTGGCGCCGCCCTCATGCTGGTTCTGGCCATCGTGGGCGTCATCCAGTACCGCAGGCGAGACCCCGAAGAGGTGATCTTGTAGCGACCTTCGGACCACGTCACGACCCGAGGCCCCTTCTTCGTGACGTGGTCCGGACTGCGCGGCCCCGGCGGTGTGTCTCACACCGCCGGGGCGCCTCCCTTTTGGGAGGACGTTACGATCGCCCCAGGAGGCGCGCGATGGACGACGTGACCAAGGGTCCCCTGATCCTGGCCGCGCACGCGGCCACGGTCGGCGCCATCGCGGTGCGCCGCGCCCTTCCCCAGCGCCAGCACCGCACCGTCGGCGCCTGGTGCTTCGCCGACCACCTCGGCCCCGCGGCGGTGGCCCGCGATCGGGGCCTCGACATCGGCCCGCATCCCCACATCGGCCTCCAGACGGTCACGTGGCTCACCACGGGCGAGGCTCTCCACCGCGACAGCCTGGGCTCCGAGCAGCTGATCCGACCCGGACAGCTCAACCTCATGACGGCCGGGCGCGGCGTAGCCCACGCGGAGGAGGCCACGGGCCAGTACGCCGGGCGGCTTGAGGGTATCCAGCTGTGGGTGGCCCAGCCCGACACGACGCGTCAGGGTCCCGCCGCCTTCGAGCACCACGGGTCGCTCCCGCGCATCGAGACGTCCGCCTATGACGCGACGGTGTTGGTGGGCGACTTCGGCGGCACGTCCAGCCCTGCGCGCCACGACACGCCCCTGCTGGGCCTCGAGCTCGTCGTCCGCGAGCCAACGACCCTCCCCCTGCGCTGGGACTTCGAGCATGCGCCGATCGTCCTGGACGGCGCGATCCGCGAGGGAGAGACGACGCTCGTGCCGGGCCAGATCGGCATCTGGGAGCTGGGCCGCGACGAGTTCGCGATCACGCCCGACGGGACGACGCGCGTGATGATGCTCGGAGGCGTGCCGTTTCCCGAGACGATCATCATGTGGTGGAACTTCGTCGCGCGCACGCGCGACGAGATCAGCGTGGCGGCACGCTCCTGGCGCGCGCGCGATGGCCGCTTCGCCAAGGTTGCCAGCGCGCTGCCCGTGATCGAGGCGCCGAACGTCCCCTGGCGATAGCGCGCTCGGCGGGCCGGTAGCCTGATCGTTGAGCGACGTGGCCGGCGGCGGTGGGAGCGTTTCGCGCCGCACCGAAGTCGATCTGGTGACGGTCCTCGTGAGCGGCGTCGCCAGCATGAGCGAGGAGTGAGATGCCCAAGGTCGTCATTCACCTGTTCCACGACAGTCCGGCCGACTTGTCGATGGGCGCCCACGTGGCCGACAGCATCCACCAGCGCGCGTCGAGCGAAGGGGTGGATCTCGAGGTGTTCTGCTTCGGCCCGGCGCAGCGCGCCCTCGACGGGACCGTCGAGACGCCAGTCGTCATCGACTTCAACCGGCAGATCGACGCGCTGATCGCCGCCGGGGTCACCGTCGGCGCGTGCCAGAACGCCGCGGTCATCGCGGGCGCCGTCAATCGTCTACGCCAGCGCGGCGTGACGCTGCAGTTCGCTCGTGACGCTTACTTACGTTTTGCGAACGAGGGCGCGTCGGTCATCAACTTCTAGCGCAAGGCGTCTCAGGCGGTGGGTGCGACCAGCGCCTCGCGCGTCGCCTCGGGGTCCGCGCAGCCCACGACCCACTCGTCGTAGTCGGCACCCGCGAAGCGGACTCGCACACCTCGAGGCGTGTCACGATGGACCGCGACGAACATCTTCGCCTGGGATGCGTAGACCGTCGCGACTTCGACGACACCGGGGAGGCGCGTGCCCACCTTGACGCCGAGCACATCGGCCGCCGAGTGCGCATCCTCCACGATGTCGACGCCCTGCACGGCGGACCGCGGCTCCCGCAGATCGCCGTGAACGGACTCGAGGCGCTCGGCCGCACTCAAGTGCAGCACGACGTCCGTTCCCTCAACACGCAACTCTGCCACGCGGCCTCCCTCGGCGCAGGGCCCCGGCTCACCCTACTCCTCCTCAACCTCGGGCGGGCCATCGGGGCCAGTCCGGTGGCAGTGAGCCCGAGGGTCCCGCCAGCGTCAGTCCGGGGCGAGCTCCGAGGGTCTCGAGCAGGGCGCTGAAGTTCTGCCCGTACGCGGTCGAGTTGCGACCCGTGAACTGCGCCGCGCCGGCCGCCCATCCGCGTCGGGTGGGCGACGCCCAGCCCGTCTCGAGACACGTCTTGGCGTCGTGGACCACGCCGAGAACGCTCGCCGCGGTGACGTGCGCGCCGATGCGCACGCGCGGGGTCACGTTCTCGGCAACGTAGACGACGTGACCGGCGGCGGGCCCCGCACTCAGGCGATAGGAGATGAAGGTCCCGCTCGGCCATCCCGGATCGGATACCGTGAGCACGACTCCCGGTCCCATCGCGTACACGGGTCCTGACCCGCAGTAGTCGACGCCCTGATCGACTTCCTGGGGGACCAGGGCGCGTACGACGCGCAACGGATTGACGTAGCCCTCCCAGGCCGACGCGTCGAGAGCCACGTCAAGCCCTCGGGCTGACGACGCGAGACCGACGGGCTGGCTTCCCGGCGGCACGGCGACCGACGCCGCGGGCACGGTCGTCCCCGACGCGTCGAGCGCACCGTTGGCGCGCAGGGCGACGACGCCCTGGCCCCAGGGGGCCAGGGCGACCGTGGGGCTCGAGGAGATGGCGGCGCGCGAATCGAGAGCACCGCCAACGGGCGCATCGAATCCGTTGACCGTGCCGGCCGACGTCGCGATCCAGTAGCCGCCGGTCGCCGGGTCGATCGCGATCGCGGTCGCCGTGACCGGCGCCGTCGTCCCGTAGGAGAGCCAGGGGGCGAGCGACCCGCGCGCGGTGGCGCCAAACGCGTCCACGGCGCCGTTGGCCCGCAAGACGACGTACCCCCGACCGCTGGACGTCGCCGCGATCGCCACGGCCGCCGGATACTGCCCCCACCCTCCCGCAGGAATGCGGGGGCCACCGAGAGCCGGAGCTCCGACGGCCTCGACGTGGCCGTTGGAGAACAGCACCCAGTACCCGCCCGTGGCCGCGTCGATCGCGATGCCCGTGGCACTCACCCCGGGCTCGCCGTGCGGGGCCGGCGTCCCGTGCTCAGCGTCGCCATAGGCGTCGACCCGCCCGTCGATGCGCACGACGTCGTAGCCCCCGCCGCCGGGCTCGAGCGCGATCCCGACCACTCCGGGGTATCCCGGTGCTGGGGAGGCGAGGGGTGCGCCTCCCACGGCGAGCACGGTCGGCGAGACCGTCGCGAGCGCGGGTGTCACCGACACCGCACCCCCGAGCACCACCACCAACGCCAGGAGCGGCCACCGTCCACGCATGCGCACGCACGCTACCCCCGCTCCTCGCTCGGACCCGTGCTCACCGAGACGCACGGACGCTCCAGACTGGTCCGCGATCCGTGTCGCGACCCTCGATCGGTCGTCCCGCCGCGTGAATAGTTCTGCCATAGACTAGAAGTTATGGATGACACGCCCGCGAGCGACGGGCTCTTGAGCCAGGCGCGGGCCCTCGGTGATCCCACGCGCATCCGCCTCTTTCGCCACCTGGCGTCACGCACCGACCCCGTGGACATCGCCGAACTCACCGAGGTGGCTGGTCTCAATCACAACACGGTGCGCCAGCACCTCGCGGTCCTGACCGCGTCAGGTCTGGTGGTCGAGGAGCGCGAGACCCGCACCCGCGTTGGTCGACCCCGCCTCCTCTACCACGTCGACCCCGCGAGCGCCGAGCGATGGGATGCGCCAGGCAACTACGCCTGGCTCGCCCGACTCCTCGCCGAGGCCTTGAGCCACCAGGTCTCCCCCCGCGAGGCCGGTCGCCTACGCGGGCGCGAGCGAGCCCACGAGTTCGCGCACGGCGCGCCAGCGCTCGACGTGTTCGCCACCGACCACGCTCGGCGAGGGTTCCGGCCCCGGCGCACCGACGTGGGAACCGCGGTGCAGTTCACCCTCGAGCGCTGCCCCTTCGTCGACGTGGCGGCCGCCCAGCCCGCGACGATCTGCCAGCTCCATCTCGGTCTGGCCGAAGGCCTGGCAGAGGCACTGGGCGACTGGCAGGTCGACGGCCTCTCGGTCCGCCCGCCCCACGAGGCCGGTTGCCAGCTGTGGTTGCGTCCCCGCGACGACGCCCCCGCCCCACGGGCGTGACCTGCTCGCACCCGACGCGGCGGGATTGCTCGGGCTGACTCGTATGTCTTTTTTTCTACTCTATGACAGAGTAATGTGGGGATGACGAACGCGGGCGGTACGGCTCCGCGACCATCCGAAGGAGAACCATGCCCCCGACCGACGACGACGCCTTCGCGGCCATCGTGGCCCATCACGCGAGTCTCGTGGAGACGGTCACGGCGCGTGCCCACGCCCTGGAGCGTGAGGTCACGCCCGCGACGATCGCCCTGCTCGCATCGTTCCTGCTCAGCGACGTCCTGCCCCACGCCGCCGCCGAGGAGGAAACCTTCTACCGCGCAGCCGCTCACGGCGGCGAGGCGGCGATCGTCGCGACCATGACGCTCGAGCACCGCGAACTGGCGAGCCTGGTCGCCCAACTGACCGATTCCGAGGACGACGAGATGCGGCGCGCCATCGCCCGACGCTTCCTCGACCTGTTCACCCACCACGTCCAGGTCGAGAATGACGTGATCCTCCCCACCCTGCGCCGCCGCCAGCCCGGTCAGCTCACTGAGCTCCTCGCTCAGATGCATACGCTCCTCGACGCCACGCCCCCGTCGAGCACGTCCGAGGACCGCGACCCGGTCAGTGGACTCGTCGCGCTCCTCGTCCGTGCGGCGGACGCCCTCCGCCTCGAGGGCGCGAGCGACGAGGCCGCCCAGGTCCTCGCCCGCGCGTGGACCCTGCTGCGAAGCACCCAGCCCGCGCTCGCGGCAGAGGTGACCACGCGCCTGCACCGCATCGCGCGCGACGTGACACCTACCTCTGTCACCATCGGTGCCCCGGCCGTCGCGACCGACCTCGACGACGAGTCGCTCGACGTCCGGCCCCTGCCACCGCGGAGCCGACACGAGGCGATCTTCGCGGCGTACGCGGCTCTGGCGCCGGGACGGTCCTTCGAGCTGGTCAACGACCACGACCCCAAACCCCTGCGCTACCAGTTCGATGCCGAGCACGCCGGCGAGTTCTCGTGGGACTACCTGGAGTCCGGGCCCCGGGTCTGGCGGGTGCGCATCGGTCGCTCACCCGTTTGAGATCCCCCTCGATCCACCTGACGCCTCCAGTGCGGGGGCTCGGCGTTCACGGGACATCCGCGGCGGGCGCCGAACGCGCCACCCGCCACGGGTGCACGACGAGATTGAGCGTCACGGTCACGCCACTTGCCGCCAGGAGCGCCCCGGCCGTGACGAGGAGACCAACCGATCGGGTCGCCAGGCCCGACGCGAGCGCCACCACGCCAGCCGTGACCTGCCCGTAGCCGAGCGCGGCCCACCGCGCATCGATGAGGTCGGCGAAGGCCAGGGGGCGGCCCGAGGGTCCGGTGCGGACGCCGCGGGCGCGCAGCAACGACCACCCGATGAACGGGACGACCTTGTGGGCGTGCCCGACCAGTGCGACCAGCAGCCAGCCGCCGAAGGCCACCATGGCGGCGGCGACGAGACCCGGCCCCGCGTCGACGCGCATCCGGACCGCGATGGTGCCCGCGGCACCGAGCAGGGAACCCGCCACGAGCAAGCCGGCGCTCGTGAGCACGTACACCAGGTGGAGGTCGCGCGCTCGGCGCCGGTGAGCCACGTGCGCGACCAGCGAACGCAGGTGCGCGACGATCGCGACGGCCAGCACGAGGGCACCGACCTCGGCCACCAGGTCGCGGCGGATGGCCAGGCCGGTGGCCAGCACGATCGCGCCGATGGGCATCGCCCACACGGCGGTCGCTCCCGCACGGTCCGGCCTCTCGAGGTGCGCGAGCATGAACATCGGCCAGAGCTTGGCCGCCACGCCGATGTAGGCCGTTCCCAGCCAGGCGAACATCCCCACGACGCCCATCGCCAGGTCCACGTGCCCCGAGAGCGGGAACCACGCCGCCCGCCGGTCCCCCACGAAGGCGACGCCGACCAGCGTGGTCGCGATCGCACCGGCGAGAGACCAGCGCAGCGCCGTGACCGAGGATCCCTTGCCCCGCACGCGCAGCGACGGCGCGAGGTTCCAGGTCACGAGTGCGACCGCCACGCCGAGTGCGGCCCCTCCCACGGCGGTCGTCGCGGGGCTGCCCGTACCGATGCCCAGGGGAAGGGCCCAGGCTCCGACGACCCAGACGATCAGACTGGTCGCGGCCGTGCGGACCGACCGGATCGGGCGAGCGGTGATCACGGGAACGAACTGGTGCATCGCGCCCAGCACTCCCGTGGCGAGCGTCGCGAGCACCCCCAGGTGCACGGCGGCGACGACCGGATCCGCGGTGAGATCCCGGCTCGCCGCACCGGCCGTGAGGACCCAGGCGACCCCCATGGCCACCAGGCCGAGCCCCGACGCGCCCAAGAAGGCCAGAGGGATGCCCGGTGGCGGAACCGCAGCCGGAACGCCGCTGGGCCGCTGGGCCCACGCGCCACTCGAGACGACCCCCGAGGGGGACGGCGCGCTCGCCATCGCCAGAGGCCTCCGCTCGTCCGCCATCCGCCCTCGTGGTCCTTTCTTCTCCTCTTTCTCAGAATTATAGGTCACGGGCGCACAAGGGTGGCAGGAGCGTCATCCCGTTTCCACAGAGTGCTGCAGGACTGAACACCACTTGACCCCGGGTGGACCCGTCCACTATTCTTCCGCTTGTTGCTGGATTTATCTGGAACGCACCAACAAGGAGAGCCATGGCTACCGTTGACGCCCGTCCTCTCATCGCCGCAGGCGACGAGCCCTTCGACGCGATCATGGCCGCGGTACGGGCCCTCGCACCCCGCGAGGAGCTCGTAGTGCTCGCACCCTTCGAGCCCGTCCCCCTCGAGGGAGTGCTCGGGGCGCAGGGGTTCGACTACGTCGCCGAGGACCTCGGCGACGGCGACTGGCGGGTGACCTTCCGTCCCGCATCGTGACGGGCCGAGACGTGTCTCCTCCGCTCACCCCGTCATCTGGTCCCGACGAGACCCTGGCTCGCGCCTGGGACGCGCTGGCGCACGTGGACGATCCCGAGCTGCGCCTCGACCTGGTGTCTCTGGGGCTCGTCTACGACGTGCGTGACGAGGAGGGGACGGTCGTCATCGAGATGACCATGACGACGCCCGGCTGCCCCGCCGCCGAGGTCCTGCCCGAGATCGCCCGCGACGAGGTCGCCGCCGCCCTCGGCGACCGGCCGGTCGAGGTGCGCGTGGTCTGGGATCCACCCTGGGATCTGTCACGCATCGATCCCGCCGCCGCCACGAGGCTGGGGCTTCGCTCCCGCTAGCGTGAGGCGGGTGAGCGAGGTCGTCGTTCGCCGCGTCTACGGGGACCCTGGCCGCAGCCCCGGCGATCACCGTGTGCTGGTCGATCGCCTCTGGCCCCGCGGGTTCTCGCGCGAGCGCCTCGACCTCGACGAATGGGCCAAGGACGCATCCCCCAGCCCGCCGCTGCGCCTGTGGTACGCGCACGACGTCGAGCGCTTCGACGAGTTCCGTCGTCGCTACGAGCGTGAGCTGCGCCAACCTCCCGCAGAGTCCCTCGTCGGGAGCCTCGCCACGCGCGCCGCCACGCAGCGCCTGGTCCTGCTGACCGCGACGCGAGACCTCGGGCACTCGAGCGCTCAGGTACTGGCCGACGAGATCGCCGGACGACGTCGACCCTCTCCTCGACGCCTTCCCCAGACGCGCCGCACCCCCGAGAGTGCGCCGGCGACGCCACGGCGCCGCTCGGGGGGACCGGCCCCTGGACGGATCGCGGGCGCTCGAGATGGCGCCTAGCCGAGCGCGCATCCGTTCCGGTCGCCTGCTCGTGGCCCTCCTGGTCGCGTCGGGCGTCCTGGTGTGGACGCCGGCGGGTAGCGCAGCGCGCGCGTCCCGCGCCAGCGGGTCCGCGGTGGGTCGACCGACCCTGGTCGACGTGTCGTGGCCCTCGCCCCAGGTGGGCTGGGCGCTCGCGACGCACCCGTGCCCCCCGGGCACGTGTCCCGTCCTCATGCGCACCAGGGACGGCGGACGCACCTGGCGGGCAGCGAGCACCCCACCGACCGCCGTGGCGCCGGCGTGCCTGATCTCGTCCGCGTCGTGCGTCTCGCAGATCCGTTTCGCCTCGGCGCGCGTTGGCTACCTCGTCGGCCCAGCCCTGTGGCTGACCACCGACGGGGGCCGATCCTGGCAACGCGTCCGCGGACCATACACCGAGACGCTGGGCGTCGTGGGGACGTCGGTCGACCGCGTCGCGTACCACCAGGTGGGATGTCCGGGGCCCTGCGCTCCGACCCTCCAAGTCGCGGCCCTCGGGTCGCGGCGCTGGCGCACCGTCGATCGCCGCCTGCTCCCCCCGGACCGCTCGTCAACCGCGCAGATCGTCGCAACCCGGGGCGCATCGGTCCTGGCGCTGTTCGGCAGCCAGGCCGGACCCGTCTCGGCCCACGCCGCGGTCGTCGTGATCGGCCGCGGAACGTGGCGCAACACGACGGATCCGTGCGCGCGCTACGACGCGGCCACCCGTCGCGAGCAGGACCTGGTCAGCCTGGCGGCCGACGCGCGCACCGTGGTGGGTCTGTGCACGCCCCACGACCAGAGCGGGGGCGCCTTCGTCGTCGCGTCGCGGGACGGGGCTCGCACCTGGGTGCGCAGCACCGAGGTCGCGGGTCGCGGCGTCTTCGGTGCCGTCGCAGTCGCCTCGCCCACCACCATGGTCGTGGCCACACCACTGACGTTCGTGGGATCGAGCGAGTATCGCGCGCGGCTGGTGGCCTCCTTCGACGCGGGGCGGCGCTGGCGCGTCGTGGTCACGATCATGACGTCCGTGGGCACAGATCCCCAGATCCCGTCGGCCGTGGGCTTCTCCAGCGCGCGCGACGGCTGGTGGCTCGCGGGCCCCCACGCCCTCGAGCTCACTCGCGATGGGGGGCACACCTGGATGCGTGCGGGCGCGTTCCCGCGGCTCGGGTAGGTGAGGCGGTCCCCGCCCCATGCCCAGCACGCTCACCTTCGACGAGTACGAGCTCACCATGTCCCAGGCGTTCTGGCGGGCCGGCCGAACTCACGAGGTCGCCTTCGAGCTTTCCTTGCGCTCCCTGCCACGGGGATGGGGCTACGTCGTGGCTGCCGGCCTCGCCGATGCGCTCGACTTCCTTGCTGACTTCGCGCTCGCCCCCGAGGACCTCGCCGCACTGCGGGCGACCAGCCACTTCGACGCCGAGTTCCTAGACGCCTGCGCGGGGATCCGCTTTCGTGGCGACGTCGACGCCATCGCCGAGGCCACGCCCGTCGGACCGGGCACCCCCCTGCTGCGTGTGACGGCGCCGCGCATCGAGGCGTCCCTGGTGGAGGGTGCGCTGCTCGCGATCGTGTCGCACCAGAGCGCGGTCGCCACGACCGCACGGCGCATCGTCGACGCGGCCGCGGGTCGACCGGTCTCGGACTTCTCCCTGCGCCGCCTCCCGGGACTGGGAGCAGCGCGCGCCACCGCCCGCGCGGCGTGGATCGGCGGGGTGGCGGCCACGGCCACCACCAGCGCGGGTGTCGACCTCGGCGTCCCGACGACGGGCACCATGGCGCATCATTTCGTGCTGGCGTACGGACCAGCGGGCGAGCAGCGCGCCTTCGAGGACTTCCTGCGCGAGTTCCCCGACCGCGCCGTCGTGGTCGTAGACACCTTCGACCCCACCCACGGGGTGCTCCGAGCGATCGCCGCGAGCCGGGCCACGGGCATCGCGCTGCGCGGCGTGCGGCTCGACTCGGGCGACCTGGACGCCGAGTCGCGTCAGGCGCGCGCACTGCTGGACGCGGAGGGCTTCGGCGCCACGCAGATCGTCGCCACCAACGACCTCGACGAGCACGCCATCGAGTCGCTGGTCCGCGCCGGTGCGCCCATTGACGCCTTCGGCGTGGGCACGGCCCTCGCGGTGGCATCGGCCGCGCGCGGGGTCTCGGCCGTCTACAAGCTCGTCGCGCAGAGGACGGCGGACGGCTGGGAGCCCGTGATGAAGCTCTCGGCGGGCAAGGCGTCGGATCCCGGGCGCCACCAGGTGTGGCGCCAGGCTCCCGACCGCGACGTCATCGCCCTCGTCGACGAGCCAGTCGCCGGCGTGCCCCTCCTGGCCCCCGTCATGCGCGCGGGCCGCGTCCTCGCCGGCCAGCCCACGCTCGACCAGGTGCGCCAGTACGGCGGCGCGGCGGTGGCCGAGCTGGGACCGATGCTCCGCCGCGCGCAGGCCCCCCAGTCCCTGGCGGTGTCGGCCAGCCCTGGTCTCGCGCTCCTGCGCCAGCAGCTGGCCGACGCCACCCGACCGAACTAGAAGCTCAGGACCGTGTAGCCCTCGCTCGCGTAGGACTCGATCTCGGCACCCGCCGCCAGCAGCTCGAGGGGCCGAGCCGCGATCTGCTCACTCAGGCCGTACTGCTCGACGTTGGCACGACAGGCGGTGGGGAGCACGCCGACCTGGCGCAGCGTCGCGATCTGCTCGTCGACGGCGCCACTGGCCGCGAGGCGCACGCCTGGGCCGAAGAAGAGCAGCCGCACCTGGGCGCCGCGGTTCTCCTTCAGGCGGCTGGCCATCACGAGGCCCGGCAGCGCCCGGGCGGGGTCCTCACTCAGGATTAGGAACGCAACCTTGGCCGGCTCGTCACTCATCGTCTCACCTCTCCTCATCGTCGTAGCGTCGGCGCCGACCTTACCGGCCGCCACCCCGCGCGCGGCGGGAGTAGTGGATCACGTGATGCCCCGCCCGCATCACGCGCGAGTCTCAGGAGGGCGCCGCTCCGTCCCAGCGCCGCATCTCCGCCGCGAAGGGGTCCAAGCCCAGCGGTCCCAGGGACAGGGCGTAGGCGTGGAAGGCGGGGAGATCGAACCCCGAACCGAGACGCGACTGCGCACCGGCGCGGGCCTCACGCCACGTGCGCTCGCCCACCTTGTAGCTGATCGCCTGTCCGGGAATCGCCAGGTACCGATCGACCTCGGAGACCGCGAAGACGCGGGTCTCCATGGCGCGCTCGACGAGGGTTGCGACCGCCCACTCGGGCTCCCACACGCGTCCCCCGATGTCCCCCACGCCTTCGAGCGTCCCGAAGTCGCGGGGCGCGGGCAAGCCAAGGTGGAGGCCGATGTCGACGACGACGCGCGCGGCGCGCAGCGCCTGGCCTTGCAGGAAGCCCAGCTCGTAGCCGGGCGAGTCGTAAGCGCCCAGCTCGTCCATCAGGCGCTCGGCGTAGAGCGCCCAGCCCTCGGCCCAGCCGCTCGACCAGCCCAGCAGCCGCTGATACCGGCTGAGGCGCTCGCGGTTGACGACGATCGTCCCGAACTGCAGGTGGTGGCCCGGCACGCTCTCGTGGTACCAGGTCGAGACCTGGCGCCACCAGGTGAAGGAGGTCTCCCCCAGCGTCGGGAACCACGTTGTCCCGGGGCGTGCCAGGTCCTCGCTGGGCCCGATGTAGTAGGGCGCGGCGGCCGCGCCCTCCGGGGCCAGCCGCACGTCGCAGAACGCGATGCGCGGATCGATCGCGAACTGCGCTCCGTCGAGGCGCGCCACCGTCTCGTCGGTGAAGGCGCGCAGCCGCGCCAGGAGCTGCTCGGTCCCCTCGATGCGGTAGGCCGGGTCGCGATCCAGGACGTCGGCGACCTCGTCCAGGCGTCGCGCCTCGGGAGCGACGTCGCGCGCGATCTCCCACATGCGCTCGTTGAGCTGCGTCAGCTCCTCGAAGCCCCACGCGTAGACCTCATCCAGGTCGAGGTCGGCTCCCGTGTAGTAGCGGACCCACGGCTCGTAGCGCTCGCGGCCCACGCGGGCCGACTCGCTCGCGTGCGGCAGGTATCGTTCGCGCAGCCAGCGCGCGGTCTCGGCGTAGGCGGCGCGGGTCTGGTCGAGGGCGGCGCTGAACCCGGCAGCCCCGGCGTCGACCCCGCTCGCGGCCAGCACGCCTTCGGCGAAGGCGCCCCAACCAGCCTGTGCCATGGCCTCGGCCTGGGCGGCCACCCCCTCGACGTGGCGTCGCGCCGTGACCTCACCGCGCGCCAGGGCGTCCTCGAGGGTCTCGCGCCAGCTGGCCAGCGAGCTCGCGACCGCCCGGAACCGACGGACGATCACATCCACGTCGGCAGCACTGCCCGCGGCCATGAGCTCGAACACCTGGCGGATGTTCATCACGGGAGAGTCGATGACGCCGAAGGTTCGCGCGTCCTCGCGAGCGGCGACGATCGCGCTCTCGGCGGCAAGACGCTCGCCGAGGGCCGCCGCGGCGATCCGGTCCGCCTCGTCGATCTCGGGGGTCGCGGCAAGCGTGCGCTGCGTGGCGGAGAGCAGGTCAGCGCGCCGCTCGCGTCCTGCCGGCGAGAAGTCGTCGAGTTCGTCGTCATGGCCCGCGGCGCCGGCGAAGGTCGCCGTCAGCGGGCTCAGCGCCAGGTAGTCCTCGACGTAGCCATCAGCCAGCGCGAACAGCGCTGACCTCGCGGGAGGGTTCTGCACGTCGTCCTCGCTTCCTCGGGTTCGCCCGACACCTCCGGGGAGACGGGGCGCGACGCTGCTCAGTCTGGCACACCCCGCTCGCCCGAGCGCGTCGCGCATGAGGCGAGGAAGGCATCCTCACGCGCGTAGTCGAAGAAGGGCGCGAAGAACGCGTCATCGGCAGCGGGCAGCCACGGCGAACCCGTGGCGCCGCGCGCCTCGTCGACCAGCCAGGACAGCTCCTCGATGACCGTGGCCGCGTAGTCGCCCACCGGCGCGTAGCCCAGGGCTCGGGCTCGCTGCAGATCCAGGACCACGGGGGGGACGCGGTCCCAGGGATGGCGCCCGAGGCCCGGGTCCCGCGCCGGGTCGGCGTCGACCTCCACGAAGGTGTGACCGAGTGCGGACGCCACGACGCGGGCCATCTCGCCACCGGTCGGGCAGTCGGGGTCGGCGGCGTTGAGCACGCGCGCGCCGGGACGCGCCGCAACGACCTCGACCAGTGCCGCAAGGTTGGCGGCGGCCGACGGGTGCTCGGCCCCCATGCCCCCACGCCGCAGCACGACCGCGGTCCGCCCGTCGAGCACGCGGCGCACGAACACCCACTCGCGGGGTCGACGGGACCACGCGCCGTGCACCTTGGACGGGCGCAGGATCGTCACCGGCGCGCCGCTGTCGAGCAGGACCTCCTCGGCTGCCACCTTCGCCGCCCCGTAGGGAGCACCCTCGTCGAGGCGGCGCGCGTCCCCCGCCAGTGTCGCCTGCGTCTCGCAGATTGGGCCGTCGAACTGAGGCGGATCGGCCGAGTTGCTGTGGCGACCCGCTGCGTCGACGTAGACCGCCTTGGAGGAGATCATCACGGCACTGGACACGTCGTCCAGCACTGCAGCGACGGCCCGCGCGTCGGCGACGTCGTAGCAGGCCGCGTCGACGAGCAGGTCCGCGCCCGAGCCCAGCAGTGCTGGCAGCCCTGGGCGACCGGCGGACGCACTCGTGACGACCGCGACGCCGACGTCGGCGAGGACGGGGGGCACGCGCGCCGGGTCTCGCCCGGTCACGGTGACACTCCACCCAGCGCGACGCAGGCGCAGGGCCGTCGCGACGCCGATGGCGCCGGTCCCACCCAGGATCAGCGCGCGCGACATCGCCTCACGCTAACGGGTGTCTGTCGCGCCGTCAGCGCGTCGTGGGCGCCGCGATCGGGTCGACCGCGTGATCGAGCGTCGAGCCCGCCTCCTCGTGGATGAAGCGCTCGCCGCGCAGTGCGGACGCGACGGCCGCGATCAGGCTCATGACGGTGGCGAACACCAGGATCAGCACGAGTCCGTGCTTGAACGGCCCGCCGATGAGCTGGGGAAAGAAGGAGCGGCTGGTCAGCACGGCCGCGTCGTGCGCCGGCAGGTGTGCGAGGACCTTCGGACCCAGCAGTCCCGCGATGGGGTTGATGCCCAGGAAGGACGCGAACAGGTATCCCAGTGGCGGCACGTGAGCGAGGGCCAGCGCGCTCGAGGCGGGCACGCCGTGGGTGATCAGGGCCCGCGACATCGTGGTGGGCACCTCGGCGTTCAGCCCGACGACCATCAGCGTGAAGAAGAGCCCCATCGACAGGGGCATGCCAGCGTTGCCGAACGTGACGCGCATCCCCGACGCCGCACCGCGCTCGCGCGCCGGGACGGAGTTCATGATCGAGGCGGTGTTGGGTGACGCGAACAGTCCCATCGCGATGCCGCTCATTCCCATGACGAGGGCGAAGGGCACGTAGGCGAAGTTCGGCGGGAACGCCATCATCGCCACGTAGCTGACCGCTGACAGCAGCATGCCCGCCGTGGCGAAGGGACGCGATCCGAAGCGATCCGAGAGTCGTCCCGAGAGGGGACCCGCCAGCACGAACCCCAGCGTCCAGGGCAGCATGTAGATCCCCGACCACAGGGGCGTGCGCGTGAAGTCGTAGCCGTGCTGGGGCAGCCAGATGCCCTGGAACCAGATGATCAGCATGAACTGCATCCCGCCGCGGCCGACCGAGCCCAGGAACTGGGCGATGTTGCCCGCCGTGAAGGCACGGACGCGAAAGAGCGACAGGCGGAACATTGGCTCGGCCACCACGTGCTCGATCACCACGAACAGCGCCAGCAGCACCAGCCCCGCGCCGATCAGGGTCAGCACGAAGGGGCTCATCCAGCCCGTGAGCGAGTGGCCATACGGCTTGATGCCGTAGGTCACGCCCACCAGCACCGCGCCCAGGCCGGCCGCGAAGGTCAGGTTGCCCAGCCAGTCGATGCGGGCGCGCGCGTGCACCCCGATCTCCTTGAGCTTGAGATACGCCCACACCGTTCCCAGGACGCCGAAGGGAACGTTGGCCAAGAACACCCAGCGCCAGCCCACCTGGGAGAGGAGGCCGCCGGCGACGATCCCGAAGAATCCCCCGAAGATCGCCGCCACCATGTTGATGCCCAGAGCCAGGCCGAGCTCGTCGGACGGGAACGCGTCCGTGATGATCGCGGCCGAGTTCGCCAGCAGGAACGTCCCACCAATCGCCTGGAACATCCGCAGGATGACCAGGGACAACGCCGCCGCCGTTCCGTGGCCCCCCACCAGCGACAGAGCGATCGACCCGACGGTGAACCAGGCGAAGCCCAGGTTGTAGGTCCGCACGCGACCAAAGATGTCGCCGATGCGCCCCACCGTCACGACCAGGGCCGCGGTGACGAGCAGGTAGCCCATCATGATCCACAGGAGATACGGGAAGTTGGCTGCGTCCAGGGGATTGAGACGGATCCCCCGGAAGATCACCGGCAGCGCGATGATGAGACTGGTCGTGTTCATCGAGGCGAGCAGCACGCCGATGGTCGTATTGGACAGCACGACCCACTTGTAGTGCCGGCCCACCACCCCTTCGGGATCACGCGAGTGCCGACTCACGCTGGACCTCCTCGCCGCGCCGCCGGCGCGTCGGGGCGCAGCACAGCCGCTTCGAGGAGCACCAGCGCGTCGCGCAGCACCTCGCGCTCGGCGGGCGTGATATCGGCGAGGCGACTCGCGAGCCAGGCGTTGCCGCGCGCACGCTGTCGAGTCACCAGGCGGCGCCCCTCTCTCGTTGGCGTAAGGACGACGCCGCGGCGGTCGTGAGGGTTGCGCTGGCGCGCGATGAGACCGCTCTCCTCGAGTCGGTCCGCAATGCGCGTGGCGCCCGGCGACGGGACGTGCTCGCTGGTGGCCAGCTCGCCCACCGAGAGCGCGCCGTGGTCGACGACCGTCGCCAGGGCGGAGTACTGGGACATCGTGAGACCGGACCGGTCCCGCCGGCGCAACTGTCGGCCCAGGCGCACCGCCGTCACGCGGAGGCGGTCGGCCAGCTCAACCGCCGACTCCGCACCCGCCGCTCGCGGCGGGGGGCTCTTCGCCATCGTTGCTCCCATTGCCCCTCCCGGACCGATTACTACCAATGATAGATACTACGAACGGCACTCATATGGGGATCACGCCCCCCCGCGGCCACGCTGCGCCCTGACGTAACCTGACGGCATGGTCGTCCTCCTCGACGACAGCGCGATCCGTTCCCGGCTCGACGCGGCGCAGGCGGTCGCGTGGATGGGCGAGGCCGTCGACGCCGCGGAGCACGGCGACCTGGTCGCTCCGCCCCGTCTCGCCGCCGACCTGGGCGCGGGTGGCCTCGTGTTCACCACCGGGCGCCTGCGAGGCTCTTGGTACGGCTACCGGTCCTACGACACCCTGGCGACCCACGAGGACGAGCAGGTCGTCGTCGTGCACGACGAGGGCACCGGCCGCGTGCGGGCGGTTGCGATCGGCACCGAGCTGGGCCCCCGCCGCACGGGGGCGCTGGGCGCGGTCGCGGCCGACGCCCTGGCAGCACCCGATGCCGACGTGGTCGCGCTGATCGGAGCGGGACGCCAGGCCTACGCCCAGATCTGGGCGCTCGCGGCGGTGCGGCCCATACGCGAGGTCCGCGTGTACTCCCGCGACCCCGCCCGGCGACGCGCCTTCCTCCAGCGGATCGCCGGGCTGGTCGCCGGCTCGTGTCGCGAGGCGCCCAGTGCCGCCGCCGCCGCCGAGGGCGCGCCGATCGTCATCCTGGCCACCAGCAGCGCGACCCCCGTGCTGGCGGCCTCGCAGGTCGCCCCGGGCGCCTTCGTGTCGACCCTGGGCCCCAAGCAGCGCGGGCGGGCCGAGTTCGGCATCGACCTCGCCGAGCGCGCGACGGTGCTCGCGACCGACTCGCTCGCGCAGATTCGCGCCTACGACCCCCCCAACGTCCTCGTGGGGAGTTCGGCCGAGGGTCGGCTGGTCTCGCTGGGCGCGGTCCGCGCGCGCCCGGTTCGCGCGCGTGACGGGATCGCGCTGTTCTTCTCGGTGGGCCTGGCCGGCACCGAGGCGTACCTGCTGGACCGTCTCAGCCGCACCCTGGACTCCTCGGGTCAGTGACCGTGGTGCCGCCCGCGCGCGCGCGCGTCCCCTCCCACGACACGTCGATGGTGCTGCTCGCCCGGGCGGCACGGGGTCTGGGGTCGGGCTACCTCGCCGTCGTGCTCGGGGTCGACCTCCACGCGCGTGGCGTCGCCGGGCTGCGTCTCGGGCTAGTGCTGGGCGCCATCGTGGGCGGCGCAGCGCTCGCGCTCCTCGCGGTGCGGCGCTTCGCCGACCGTGCCGGGCGCCGTCGCCTCTACGTTGCGGGCCATCTCGCGCAGGCGGCGGCCGGGGTGGTCCTGAGCCTGGAGCCGGCGTGGTGGGTGCTGGTCGTCGCGGGGCTCCTGGGGACGCTCGCCAGCGAGGCGAACGACGCCGGGCCCCTCGGCGCGCTCGAGCAGGTGATGCTCGCCTCGGCGCTCTCCGAGCCCGCACGCCTGCGAGCCTTCGGCCGCTACGGGGCGATCGGCGCCGCGGCCGGCTCGCTGGGGTCACTGGCCGCGGGGGCGATCGGCCTCGTCGGGAGCGGTGCCGGTGCCGGCGTCGCCTTCCTCCCCCTCATCCCCCTCGGCGTCCTGGGTGCGGGCGCGGCCGTGCGCCTGAGCGCCTCGGTCGAGCACGTCGGCGCTGGGGCCACCGGATCGCGCGCGGATGTCCTCGACGCGACGACGCGCACGACGGTGCGTCGCCTGTCGGGCCTCTTCGCCGTCGACGCCTTCGGCTCGGGGTTCACCGTCCAGGCGTTCGTCGCGTACTGGCTGGCCCGCGCCTTCGACGCCAGCCCCCTGCAGATCGGCGTCATCTTCCTCGTCGTCGGCCTGGTCCAGACCGGATCGATGCTCCTGGCCAGCCGCCTCGGCGAGCGCTTCGGACTACTGCGGACGATGGTCTTCACGCACCTGCCCTCCAACGCCCTGCTCGCGGCCGTCGGCTTCGCGCCGAACCTGGCAGTGGCGGCGACCGCGCTGTGCCTGCGCTCGTCGCTCTCCCAGATGGACGTGCCCACCCGCACCGCGTACGTGATGGCCCTGGTCCCCCCGTCGGGTCGGACGCGCGCCGCGAGCACGACGGGTCTGGCGCGTCTCGTCGGCCGCCCCGTGGGTGCCCTGCTCACCGGCAGCGTCGCGACGCTGGCGGCGGGAGGGCCCTTCGTCGTGGCTGGGGCGCTCAAGGCGGCCTACGATCTCAGCCTGTGGGCGTGGTTCCGCCGCGTGCGCCTGCCCGACGCGGCGGCTCCGTCCGCGACGAGCCACGAGAGTCGGGAGGCCCCGGATGCGCTGGATGACCCGTGAACGACCCAAGACGGACCGGATCGCCTGCCCGTGGCTGATCCGCCGCTTCATCGACCCGGACGCCGAGATCCTCTTCGCGCCCCCCAGTGAGATCCTGGCCCGGGCAACCGAGGTCGGCGCGCGAACCTTCGACGCGCCGGGCGCCGAGTTCACGCATCGGGACCGCCGCTGCAGCTTCGAGGTGATGGTCGACGACTTCGACCTCGGACGCGACGACCCGGCTCTGCGGCGCCTCGCGCGCATCGTGCACGCCGCCGACATCGCCGCAGATCGCACGAGCGACCCACTGGGTGCGGGCCTGGAGGCAATCGGGTCGGGGGGACTCGACGTCGAGGCCGACGACCAGCGTCTGCTCGAGCGCGGAGCCTTCGTCTACGACGCCCTCTACGCCTGGTGTCGACAGCACGGGGACGAGGACGAGCGATGACCGCGCCGTCGCCCGGGGGAGTGAGCACCGGCCGCGGCGCCGCCACGCGCGTGCTGGCGCGCCTCGCCGACATCCGCGCGGGCCTCGAGGACCTCTACCGCGACCTCCATCGCCACCCCGAGCTCTCCCACCAGGAGCGGCGCACCGCCGCCCTGGTGGCCGAGCGCCTGCGCGCGCTCGACGTCGAGACCCACGAGGCCGTGGGCGGCACCGGGGTGGTCGGGCTCCTGCGCCACGGCGAGGGTCCGACCGTGCTGCTGCGCGCCGACATGGACGGCCTGCCGGTGCGCGAGGCGTCCGGGCTCGGCTACGCCAGCAACGAGACGGGCACCGACCAGGCGGGTCAGGAGGTGCCCGTCATGCACGCGTGCGGCCACGACGTGCACGTCGCGTGCCTGCTCGGCGCCGCCGAGCTGCTGGCGCGCGGGCGCGATGACTGGTCGGGGACGGTCATGCTCGTCTTCCAGCCCGCCGAGGAGGTGGGCGACGGCGCGCGCGCCATGGTCGAGGGAGGGCTGGCCCGACTGGTCGGACCCGTGAGCGTCGCCCTGGCCCAGCACGTCCTGCCGGGTCCCGCGGGCACCGTGGCGACCCGCGAGGGACCGGCCTTCGCGGCCGCCGACAGCCTGCGGATCACGGTCTTCGGCCGCGGGTCGCACGGCTCGATGCCGCAGGCGTCGGTCGACCCCGTGGTGCTCGCGGCGATGATCGTGATCCGCCTCCAGACGATCGTGGCTCGCGAGGCACGCCCGGGCGAGCCGGTCGTGCTGACGGTCGGGAGCGTTCGAGCCGGCACCAAGAGCAACGTCATCCCGGACCACGCGACCCTGCAGCTCAACCTGCGCACCTACGACGACGCGACGCGCACCCGGGTGCTCGCGGCCGTCACCCGCATCGTCGACGCCGAGTGCCAGGCCTCGGGATCGCCCCAGCCAGCGACCTACGAGCTCTTCGACCAGTTCCCCCTCACCACCAACGACCCACGGGCCACGGCGCGCATCGCGGCGGCGTTCGCCGAGCAGTTCGGCGACGCCGCTGGCCCGCTGCCGCTCATGATGGGCAGCGAGGACTTCACAGACCTGCCCCGGGCGCTGGGAGCCCCGTCGTGCTACTGGGGCATCGGGGGTACCGATCCCGCCGCCTACGACGCCGCGCGACGCGCCGGGCGGATCGACCAGGACATCCCGGTCAATCACGCGCCGAACTTCGCCCCGGTCATCCAGCCCACCCTCGACACCGGCGTGCGCGCGATGGTCACGGCCGCGCTGGCGTGGCTGGCCCAGCCCGCGGCGGACGAGTCCGCGGGCTAGCGCGGCCGTGGGCTCGGGCGTCACGCTCCAGCTGGTCCTCGACCTCTCGGGGACGTTCGTCTTCGGGCTCAACGGGGCGCTCACCGCGATGGACGCGGAGAACCTCGACATCGTGGGCGTCGTGACGCTGGGCGTGATCACGGCGCTGGGCGGCGGCATCGTGCGCGACGTGCTCACCGGCTCGCTGCCCCCGGCGGCCTTTCGCGACTGGCGCTACCTGGTGGTGGCGCTGGCCGCCGGCGTCGTGGCCTTCGTGGCGCGCGGGCTCTGGCGACGCATTCCGGGCTGGATCAACGTCTTCGACGCCGCGGGCCTCGCCCTGTTCTGCGTCGCGGGGACCGTCACGGCCTTCGCCGCTCACCTGGCGCCGTTCCAGTCCGCGATCCTGGGGACGATCACGGGCGTGGGCGGCGGGACGATCCGCGACATCGTGATCCGCCGGGTGCCCACCGTGCTCACGAGCGGCCTCTACGCGATCCCCGCGGCGTGTGGCGCGACCCTGACGGCAATCGCCCTCGACTTCCACTTCTACGGCAACCCCATCGCGATCGCGGCCGCGGCCCTCTGCTTCGCGATCCGCATGGTCGGCGTCCGCTTCAAGCTAAACGCACCGAGCTCGCGACCCCCGCGCCCGTGAGGTCAGGTCCGGCGCCGCGCGGCGCGAGCGATCGAGACGCCGAGCGCCGCGACCGCCAGCACCGGCAGGCTGACGACGGCCAGCGCATTGAGGTGCCCCGCCCGGGCGACGACCGCGACAGCCGCGACGATAAGGACGACCGCGACGAAGAGCTCGGGGGTGTCGCCCACGAGCAGGTCCCACCAGAAGCGGCCGAAGCCCCGCAGGAGGCGCACCGGGAGAGACGGGCGACTCACGCGGCGACCTCCGGGATCCGACCCGAGCGCTGGCGCAGCCAGCCGACGAACGCCCAGGTCACGACCAGGTACAGACCGGCGAGCGCGAGGAGTATCACATCGCTGCCGGGCCACCGCACGCCGAGCCCCTCGCCGGTCCAGAACGTCCCGTAGCTGACGAGCAGCACCCCGACCGCCATCTTCATCGCGTTCTCGGGCACCCGCGAGAGCTGGCGCGCGACAGCGACGCCCACGAGGCCGACGAGCACCACGGCCGCGACCGCGACCCCGGCCGCCAGGCCGAGGCGGTGGCTCGACGTGCCCAGCGTGAGGACCGTCACCACCACCTCGAGGCCCTCGAGGAAGACCCCCTTGAAGGCCATGACGAGCGCGACGCGATCCCGCTCGCTGGTGGGGACCCCCTCAAGCTCGGCCACGGCGGCCCGGTAGGCGGCGTCCTCGTCGTGGCGGGCCTTGAGGCCGCTCGCGCGCAGGATCGCCTTGCGCAGCCACTGCATGCCAAAGATCAGCAGCACGCCGCCGACCACCAGACGCAGCGTCGTCAGCGGCACGCGCACCAGAGCCGGACCGAAGGCCGCCACCAGGGCCGTCAGCGCGAGGAGGGCCAGCCCGGCGCCCTCGAGGGCCGAGCGCCAGCCCCGCGTGTGGCCGACCGCCAGCACGATGGTGAGCGCCTCGACCATCTCGACGGCGCACGCGAGGAAGACGGCGCCCACCAGCACGACGACGCTCGACGAGACAGCGGTCGCCATCACGAGGGCACCTCCCCAGACTCGGTGTCGCGCATGACGAAGCACGCGTCCGGAGAGAAGGACACGCGCACGGCGCGTCCGCGCTCGTGGCGCTGCGCGGCGAAGACCTTGGTCAGCGCGGCGCCCGCCCCGACCTCCACCACATGCTCGTAGCCGCGACCGGTGAAGGCGACATCGCGCACCAGCCCCGGCACGCCCTCGGGTGACGTCACCGGGTGCAGCACCACGCCCGCCGAGCGCACGAACAGGTGCGCGGCGTCGTCGGCCGCGAGGGGCGCCACCGCGTGGGCACGGACCGGCACGTCGGGCGCGAACGACAGCGTGACCCGGTAGAGGCCCGGACCGTCGGGCTCGAACGCCGCGGCGGGGAACTCGCCGGCCAGGCCCGTGAAGCGGGCCACGAAGGCGCTGGCCGGCTGGCGGTAGATCTCCTCGGGCGAGCCGCACTGGACCAGGCGACCGTGGTTGAGCACCCCGATCTGGTCGGCGAGCGCGAAGGCCTCCGACTGGTCGTGGGTGATGTAGACCGCCGTGACGCCCGCCGCACGCGTCAGCGTCGCGATCTCGACGCGCAGCTGCTCGCGGCGATCGGCGTCCAGGTTCGACAGTGGCTCGTCGAACAGGATCAGGCCCACGTCGGCGGCCAGGGCGCGCGCCAGCGCCACACGCTGCTGCTCGCCCCCCGAGAGCTCGTTGGGGTAGCGGTCGGCCAGGTGCGCGATGCCGACGCGCTCGAGCAGGTCGCCCACGCGCGCGGCGCGCCCCTCGCGCCCGCGCGTCGAGCGCGCCAGCGGGAACGCGACGTTGCGCGCGACCGTCAGGTGAGGCCACAGGGCGTAGTCCTGGAACACCATGGCGAGGTCGCGCCGCTCGGGTCCGACGAACGCCCCCGGCCCCGCGACCACCCGCCCGCCGATCTCGATGGACCCGGCGCTGGGCCGCTCGATGCCGGCCAGGCACCGCAGCAGTGTGGTCTTGCCCGAGCCCGAGGGGCCCAGAAGCACGAGGAAGGTCCCGGCGCCCGCGTCCAGGGTCACGTCGTCGAGGGCGACCTTGGCGCCGAACTGCTTGCGCACCCCGGACACGGCGACCGACGACGCGGAGACGGTGGTCGCGGTCACGTCCGCACCCCACTCCAGCCAATGCGGCGCCAGCCGCGAGGCGCCAGGAGCCGGAACAGTCCGAGCACGACGCCGATCACCGCGAGCATCTCGAGGAGCGTGAGCACCGTCATCGCGGTCCCCGTGCCCAGCTGGTAGTTGCCCAGGTACGCCTGGATCGTCACCGACACGGGCTCGTGGCTGGGCGGGTAGAGGACCTGGGAGATGGCGAGCTCGGCGATGGTCTTGGTGAAGGTGAGCAGCCAGCCCCACACCAGGACTCGCGCCACCAGCGGCAGCTGCGCGCTGCGCCAGGTGCGCCAACGACCGGCACCGTGCACGCGGGCGGCCTCGGCCAGGGAGGGCTGGACCTGGGCCAGAGGACCGGCCATGAAGCGCGTCTGGCCGGGCAGCGCGTTGGCGGTCAGGGCCAGCATCAACAGCGGCAGCGTCTGGTAGAGGTTGATCAGGTGCGACGAGATCGCGCTGAGGTTGTAGAAGAAGATGTATCCCACGCCCAGGACGACGCCGGGAATCGCGACGGTGCCCAGGAGGAACACGTCGGTCACGCGCTGGCCCCAGCCGCCGCGACCCGCCCCGAGCCGGCGTCCCAGCACGTAGGCCAGGACGCCCGTCGCGGTCGCGACGACGATGCCCAGCTGGTTCGACAGGACCAGGGGTGCGCCAATGCTCTTGTCCGCGATGGTCGGGTGCAGGATCGCCGCGTAGGACGCCGTGGTGAAGTGGACGCCCGCCGGAGCGTAGATACCGAGGTTGCGCACGAAGGAGCCCACGACAGCGCCCAGCACCGGTGCGCCCAGGGCGACGAGGAAGACGGCGCCCAGGCCGACGGTCACGCCGACGCGGGCCATCGGACCGAACTCGCGGCGACGGGGGGTACGCGTGCGTCCCGACAGGACGGCGTAGCTGCGCCGCCGCGTGGCCCGCGACTGGAGCACGATGGGCGGGATGGTCGCGACGATCAGGAGGACGGCGATGACGGCCGCCACCGAGAAGTTCGCCGGGAAGTTGCTGATCGCCGCGAAGAGCGTGTAGGTCGCCATGGGGAAGTTGGCGTGGTACCCCAGGGTGAAGGCCACCCCGAAGTCGCTCATCGTCTCGGCAAACCCGATCGCGACCGCGCTCCACAAGGCGGGCGCGAGGATGGGCAGCACGGTGCGCACCGTGCGCAGGCGGCCGGCGCCGTGGATCCGCGCCGCGTCCTCGAACTCCGAACCCAGGCCCCGCAGGGCCGCCGACACGATGAAGTACGCGAAGGGCAGGGCGGCGGTCGTGAGGACGATGACGATCCCGAGAGGCCCGAAGAACTCCCCGTAGAGCCACGAGACGGGAAGGCCCACCGTGCTCGCCGCGCCGTAGGGCTGGAGGAGGTCGCCCCACCCGAGGGTCATCATCCACGTGGGCACGAGCAGGAGCAGCCACATCAGCAGCCCCCACACCCGTCGCCCGTAGACGTTGGTGCGCTGGACCAGCCAGGCGACGAGCGTCGCGATCCCCGTCGAGGAGACAGCCGCCACCACCGAGACCCACAGCGAGTCGAACAGCCCCCGCCCGGTCGTCCCCGACAACGCCTCGCGCACGTAGCGCAGCGTGAAGTAGGACGACCCCTGCTGGAAGAGGCGCGGGCTCGTCGCGAGCAGCAGGAAGCTCACCACCGGGGCGACGATGAGCAGGCCGAGCACGACCCAGATCGCCAGCGAACCCCAGGCGAGCGTGGGCCACCGTCGCGCCGGGCTCGTGGGCGCCGGGCGCGTGGCCGACGACGGCGACACCGCGACCCCCGGGAGGGTCGCGGTGTCGCGCGTCACGAGCGACGTGGACGTCGAGGTCACCCGTTAGTCACGTGCGCGGTGAACCAGGCGTTGATCTGGTTCTCGAGCGGTCCCCAGACGTAGGGGTTGGTCGTCTGCATGGGCACCGAGGACAGGGCGGGGATGACCTTGTTCGCGGGCTTCTCGCCGTTGAGGACCGGCCAGAACAGCGAGTCGCCCTGCGGGTCACCGATCTGCATCACGTGCTGGCCCGCGGGCGAGAGCACGTAGTCGACGAACTTGCGGGCCTCGTCCTGGACCGTCTTGGGCATGAGCCCGTCGATGCCGATGGTCCCGGGCAGCGCGGTCACCGGGTTCAGGTAGGCCACGCGGATCGTCGGTGACGTCGAGATCTCGGCGCCGTAGCCGGCCGAGCTCTGGATGATCGCCATGGCGATCTTGTGCGACTGGATGGCGCCCAGGGTCGGGCCGTTGGTCGCGTTGATCACCAGCCCGTTCTTCTTGAGCCGGGTGAAGAAGGCCTCGCCCGTCCTGATCGCGGAGGCCGGCGACCCGTTCGTGTAGTGGCCCAGGTCGTTCATGACTCCCGCGATCAGCGGGTAGGTCGGACCCGACTGGGTCGGGTCGTTCATGCCCAGCATGTGCGCGTACTCGGGCTTGAGCAGATCAGCCCAGGTCTTGGGCAGCCTGGCCGGCGAGATCTGGGACGAGTCGTAGACCAGGGCCCCGGTCGCGGTCAGGCCCGTGGGCACGAAGCTGCCGTCGGCGGCGATGTTGGCCCGGCCCACGGCGTTGAAGGAGACCTTGGGCACGATGCCCTTGGCGAGCTTGCCCTGCCGATCGAGTGCGGCGAAGGCCTGCGAGCCGTCCACCCACAGGACGCCCCACTTGGGGTGCGTGCCCTCGGCCTGGATCTGCTGGAGGAGCGGACCGGTCGAGTTGTCGTTGAGCGTCACGATGAACCCGGGATTCGTCTTGTTGAACGCCGTGACGACGGCCGAGTCGTACCCCTGGGCCGAGTAGACGACCAGAGTCGGGCCCTGGGCCCTCGCCGAGGCCTGAGCCGAGGCGATCGACAGCGTGAGCGACGCGAGCGCCGCGGCCGCCGCCGACGCCCCGATCAGGACGCGACGCCCTCGAGTGATGCGGACGGACTGCTGGGTGGTGTGCATGGTCGCCGTTCTAGGACGCCGCGATGAACGCTCCGTGACCGCAGCGCGCCGGCGCGATGAACTGTTCGCACCGCCCCGTGACGCCTGAGACCGTGCTCAGCCTGCGCCCCGTCGCGGGCCGCTCGTGGAATACTGGCCACGCCGACCCGAGGAGGAGCGCGACCAGCCATGATCATGCGCCATGACACGGCTCTGGCGCGGCGTGGCCTGCGCCTGGAGTTCCTGACCCTGGGCTGGAACGTGGTGGGCATCGTCGTGCTCGCGATCACGGCCCTGGCCGCCCGGTCGGTGGCACTGGCCGGATTCGGACTCGACAGCCTGATCGAGATCGGGGCGTCCCTCGTGGTGGTCTGGGAGCTGACGGGGCGCGATGAGTCACGCCAGCGACGCGCCCTCGGCGCCATCGCCATCGCGTTCGCCCTGCTCGCCCTCTACCTGTCCGTTCAGGGCGCCGTCGTCCTGGCGGCGCACCATCACGCGGCCGCCAGTCCGGTCGGCATCGCCTGGACGGCGCTCACGGCCGTGGCCATGTTCACCCTGGCCTCGGGCAAGGCGCGAACCGGCGCCGCGCTCGGCAACCCGGTCCTCGTCACCGAGGGCCACGTCACGCGCATCGACGGAATCCTGGCGACCGCCGTCCTGGTGGGCCTGACGCTCAACGCGCTCCTCGGGTGGTGGTGGACTGACCCCCTCGCCGGCTTCGTCCTCGTGGTGTACGCGACCCGTGAGTGCGTGCACATCGCGCGTGAGCTGCGGGGCAGGACGTGAGCGCCGTCACGGTCTTCGGGGTCGTCGCCGTCACCTTCATGATGGTCGCCTACGCGCTCGAGGGCCGCGGTCGCCGCTACATCCTGGCCTTCGCCGCGGGCTGTGTCCTGTCCAGCCTGTACGGATTCCTCGCCGGCGCGTGGCCCTTCGGCGTCGTCGAACTCGTGTGGTCGGGGGTGGCGGTGCGCCGCTACCGACGCGACGACCGAGGGCGCTGAGCGGGGGCTGCGCGCCGCGAGCCGCCGCTCAGACTCCCCCGCCGAGGAACTCCCGGACCTCGACGCGCCGGTTGCAGCACCGTGAGCCTTCGGCAGCTAGCCGGAGCGCGTCGTCGGCGTCCGGGACCGCGACGAGCCAGAAGCCGCTGACGTACTCGGAGGTGGCGACGAACGGGCCATGCGTGAGCGCTCCACGTCCGCCCCGGTTGTCGACCACCGTGGCCGATGCGGGCGCTGCGAGCCCACCGGCCAGGATCCAGTGCCCATCGTCGTGCAGGCGCTGATTGAACGCGTCGATCGCCGCCATCTCGTCGGACGTGGCCGAGTCCGACCGGTCGTCGAGCACGGCGATCACGAATCGCACACGCCCCCCCGAGGGTCCGGACGCGAGGCACCTCCCCGCCTGCGCCCAGCGTACGGCGACCCGCTGCAGTTGCACCGGCGCGCCGGGCTCCTCCCCAGGGCGCGACGCGGCGGCACGAAGGGGGTCCTTGGACCCTGGCCCGACGCGCCCCAGCACCGCACACTGGGGATGACGCCGTCCGGAAGGGGGCGCGTGATGGCTGTGGGTCTGTCCCTGCTCATCGGGGTGCTCGTCGCGTTCACTCTGGTGCTCTTCGCCTCGCGACGTTGGCGCGTCGTGCGTCCGCGGCTCCTGCGTCGGGTGGGGTTCGCGCTCACGGCCGTCCTTGGCGGCATCTTCGCGGTCTTCCTCGTGGGCGACACGCTGTCCGACCCTGGCGGATGGGCGGGCGCCGGCCTCGTGGCGGCGTGGGCGATCCCGCTGGTCGCTGTGGGCCTCCTGGCCTGGCTCCGCCCACGCGCCACCACCGTGGTCTCGGTCCTCCTCGCGGTGGCGGTGATCTCGCTGAGCATCTGGTCCGCACTGGACCCGAGCGGCTGGGGACGCTTCGAGAACCACCACGGCCCGATCCGGGCCGTCGCCGTCTTCGCCGTCGCGGTGGTGCTCGCGCTGTGGGGCCTGCACCGCACGCTGGGCGCCGGGATCCTTCTGCTCGTCACCGGCCTCGTGCCGATGGTCCTCTCGGCCGCGGGCCGCCACGGGCTGGTGTCGCTCGCGGCCGCCAGCGCCGCCCCCGTCCTCACCGGTCTGCTCTACGTGGCCTCGGCCTTTACGGAGCGACGCACCTCGCACCACTCGCGCGGCGCGAGCGGGTAGAGCGGACCGCCGACGGGACGCCTCGGGGCGACTCGGGTCCTCTCGTGAGACCGCCGTCCCTCGCCCGCTCTCAGCGCGGTGTCGAGACGTCCTGTCCGGCCAGGACTGCCAGCCCATCGTGGAGGAGCCGGATGGCGCCCGGCGAGCGGAGGCCCCCGGCGAGCAGCTCGCGGTGGCGGATCACGGCGCTTCGCAGCGTCGAAACCGCGACGCGTGCGAGGACCTCATCGGCGTACGCGGGAGTCGTCGCGCCCCGCCGTCGCGCGAGCGCGGCCGCGATCCCGCCTTCGAGCCGGCGCAGGGGGCGAAACGACGTGCGCTGGAGCACCCGAAGCGAGCGTCCTCCCTCCAGGGCACCACCGAGACCGCCGTCGGGGGCCGCGCGCAGGACCGCGCCCAGGGCGCCCGCGACGGCCTCCAGCGGGGCCTCGGTCGCGGGCCGGGCCACGATCGCCTCGCCGAGCGTTTCGATCCACCGCACCGCCTCCTGCGCGACGAGGGCTTCCTTGCCCTCGAAGTAGCGGTAGAACGTCCGCTCGGTGACCTGGGCCGCCTCGGCGATCTCGCGCACGGTGGTCGCTTCGTAGCCCCGCACGGCGAACAGCTGCCCGGCCGCCTCGAGGAGTGCGGCCCGCGTCTGAGCCTTGTGGGCCTCGCGACGCCCCGGAGTCACCACGCGGCCACCTGCCGACAAACTGTCACTACTGACAGTTTATGCTGGGCAGATGCGCGCGCTCGAGCCCCGCGGACCCCTGGTCCTGGCCCTCGGCCACGGCGCTCACCTCCTGCGAGGCCACCACGCCGCGCGCATCATCCTCCTCGTGCTCGTCGTGGTCGTGGTCGCGACGCTCCTCGTGCGCCGAGCCCGCCACCGCTCGCACGTGGAGGTGTCAACGACGCCACCCATCGTCGCGGGTGGCGCACCGCCTCCCGTAGCGGCCGACGGGCTCGATCCGGCGTCGCCGACCTCGATCGACCCCGGTCCGCCCCGATCGCGGAGCTCCCGCCACGGCGGCGCCATCGTCGCGCGAGGACTGACCAAGCGCTACGGCGAGAAGCTGGCCGTCGACGACCTGTCCTTCGAGGTCCAGCCCGGCCTGGTGACGGGTTTCCTCGGGCCCAACGGCGCGGGCAAGTCGACGACGATGCGGCTGATCATGGGTCTGGACGCGCCCGACCAGGGTTCGGTCACCATCGGCGGGCGCCGCTACCACGATCTCGGACTCCCGCTGCGCGAGGTCGGCGCACTGCTCGAGGCGCGCAGCATCCACCCCGGGCGCAGCGCCTACGCGCACCTGTGGATGCTGGCGCGGTCCAACGACATCCCGCGGCGGCGCGTCGACGAGGTGCTCGAGATCGTGGGGTTGAGCGCCGTCGCGCGCCAGCGCGCGGGCGGGTTCTCGCTGGGCATGAACCAGCGACTCGGCATCGCGGGGGCGCTGCTCGGCGATCCGGGCGTGCTGCTGTTCGACGAGCCGGTCAACGGCCTGGACACCGATGGGATCCGCTGGATCCGCAGCCTGCTGCGCCAGCTCGCGGCGGAGGGAAGGACCGTCTTCGTCTCGAGCCACCTCATGAGCGAGATGGCCATGACGGCCGATCGGGTGGTCGTCATCGGCAAGGGTCGCCTGATCGCCGAGGCGTCGGTGGCCGAGTTCACCGCCCGCAATGCGCGCAGCTTCGTGCGCGTCCGCTCGCCCCAACTCGACGTGCTGCGCGCGGCCCTCGAGGCCGCAGGAGCGTCCGTGGCCAGCGACGGCGACGATGCACTGGCCGTCCGCGAGTTGCGCGCCGAGCAGATCGGGGAGATCGCGTGGCGCCACTCCGTGCTCCTCCACGAGCTCGCGCCCCGCTCGGCGTCCCTCGAGGACGCCTTCGTCGAGTCGACCGAGGGAGACCTCGAGTACCGCGGCGACCGCGCGCTCGCGACGACCGAGGAGGGACCGGCCCGATGAGCACCACACTCGACGTGGAGGGCGGCCGCCCGGAGCCGGCCGCGGAGCGCCGCACCCGCGTGCGCTTCTCGAGCGTCGTCGCGTCGGAATGGATCAAGTTGCTGTCGGTGCGCTCGACGGTGTGGACGCTCCTCGTCACGGCCGTCGTGGGCATCGGGCTGGGTGCGGTGGTGACCTCGGCTCAGGCCGCGCGCTACGCCGCACGCGGCCTCGTCGCCCAAGAGGCATTCGACCCCACCCGAGCGAGCCTGGCGGGGGTCCTGTTCGCCCAACTGGCCATCGGGGTGCTGGGCGTGCTGGTCGTCAGCGCGGAGTACAGCACCGGGACGGTGCGCGCCACCTTCGCGGCGATTCCGCACCGCATCGAGGCGCTGGTCGCCAAGGTCCTCGTCTTCGCGACGATCACGCTCGTCGTCGGCGAGGCGGTGTCCTTCGCCGCGTTCCTGATCGGCCAGAGCATCCTGTCGGGCCACACGCCCACGGCCTCGCTGTCCGACCCGAGCGTGCTGCGCGCCGTGATCAGCGCCGGTCTCTACTTGGTCGCGCTGGGCCTTCTCGCCATGGGCCTGGCGGCGATCATCCGGCACACCTCGGCCTCGATCAGCACCTTCGTCGCCGCGCTCTTCGTCCTGCCGATCATCGCGGCCGTGCTGCCCTCGTCGTTCTCCGAGGACGTCAGCCGATTCCTGCCCCAGCAGATCGGGACGGTGATGATCACCGCCGCCTACCACGGCGCCGACCCCTTCGGTCCCTGGCTCAGCTTCGTGCTCCTGTGCGCCTACGCCGCGGCGTTCCTGGTGATCGGCGGCGTGCTGCTCGTTCGTCGCGACGCCTAGGAGTCTGTTGAACAACGGCCTCCGAAGACGTAGGTTCACCAGTGCACGTCCGGTAATGGCCGAGTCGAAGCGCTGGCGCGAAGAGGGTGAAGTCAGCCGCCCCGACAGGGT
>JAKANY010000049.1 GCA_021823525.1 Actinomycetes bacterium | reverse complement strand
GCGCGCGGCGATCACGGTCCTGTCTCATGAGGGCCACCTCCAAGCCGGGGAGCAGAGCGGTATTCCGGGCACGGGCAGGTCCGTCGCGCCCGGCACCCGGCACGGCCCGAGCCCGACGAGCGGCCCGGGTCGTCCCGAGGCGGTCAGCGTCACGGAGAACCGCGCCCGGTAGCCGATGAGGCAGGCCGCGCACTGGTTGATGAGGGGATACTGGAGGACGACCCTCGAACCGGTCGGTGGATCGGACTCGACGAGAGCAGGGGTCGAGGCCACCGCGAGGCCGGTCCCGCCCCCGGGCAGCGGGTAGGCGCGCGCGAGTGCCGCCCACTGCGCCCCGCCGAGGTGCGGGGTGACCGCGACGACACCCCCGGCGCGGGGCAGCAGCACGAGCGTGCGACAGCCGCAGTCCATGGGTTGGAGCGTCAGTTCCTCGCCGACGGGGAGGCCGCCCCCGTGCCAGCCGATCAGGTAGCTCGCGTACGCGGCGACGAAGCGGACCGCCGCGGGCGGGGCGCCGTGGGCGGCGACGTAGTTCAGGAGGCACCTCGTCGCGGCCGCCCCCGCCGGATGACCGAGGAGGCACGTCGAGGCGGCGAACGCCTGCTGGTCGATCGCGGAGGGCCACGCCGCGGTCGGCCCGATGGGCGCCGGAGGGCCGCCGGTGCGGATCGTGAGGGTCGTCCACTGCGCGCCCGCGTCGTGCGACACGAGCACGCGGTCCGGGCCCGAGCGCCCGGGGGCGCCTTGGAGGACGACGGCCATCGTTGGCGTGACCCACGTGAGGCCCGACAGCCCCGCCCCGCCGCCGGTGAGCGTCACCGACGTATAGGTCTGACCGCCGTTCGTCGACGCGTACAGGTCATCGGCGCCCGCGCGGCCACTCATCAGGACGTCGCGGGAGCCGAGGGTGGCCACCTGCTCGAGGAGGCCCTCGAGCGGCGCGCTGCCCGCTGCCTGGAAGACCGACGCGCCATCGTGAGAGACGTAGAGCGCCTTGCTCTGCTGGCCGGCGCCCGGACTTCCGGCGCAGACGACGAGCACCGTGCCGTCCACGGCCACGGCCGCTGCGCCGAGGTACGACACCGGAACACTCGGGCAGGGCTGTTGGCCCGCCATCCAGGTCTGGCCACCGTCGCTGGTGCGCCACAGACGATTCGGCTCGGGCATCGGTGGAGCGGCCAACGTGATCACACCGACGGTGCCGTGCATCGCGACGTCCCACTGACCGGCACCGGGGAAGTGGGCGACGCGCGTCATCGTGCTCTGCCCGGGAGGTGCGCGCCAGACGTCGAGGCCCGGCGATGAGCAGCCCGGAGCGATCGGGGTGCACACGAGAGCCAGCACGTCGACCGCGGAGCCCACCGCCACCGCCGTGACGTTGGTGGGCGCCAGACGTTGCCAGTGCTGCGCGCCGTCGGTCGTCATCCACAGACCGGGCCCGTAGGCGTAGCCGACCTCGGGATTGACGAACAGCAGCTGGCTGACGGCGAGGGTGGCGTTGGGATCCTGGGAGGCGATGGGCACCGGCGGCCCGGGCAGACGGGTGAACGACCGTCCGCCGTCGCGCGTGCCCAGCACCGAGGTGCAGCCGGGAGCCTGTGCCGGGCAGTCGCCCCCGCCCAGCACGTAGCCGTCAGCGGCGTTCAGCCAACTGACCGCGGCGGGGAGGAACGGCGGCGCGACGCGCGGGCGCGCGGACCCGGTGGACGAGCTCGGCCAGGCCACGGCCAGCGGGAGCGACAGCGCGAGGATCGCTCGCTGGACCCGCCGCCGTCGTTCGCTCGGACTCGCTCTCGTGCGCACGTCCCCCCTCATCGCTACCCGGTGTGGGGGAACCGGCCCGGCCCGCACCCGGGAGCGCTCGCGCTTGGCGCTGCGCGAGCACACGAGTCACGGGCTGATGGCGCGCATCGTAGTGCGGCCGTCCGGGGGGGGACAAGGGCTCCGCCGCTCGTGCCGCGAAGCGGGCGTCGTCAGCGGTGTCCCCGCCCACCCATCACTGTCAGGTCAGACGCGCGTGCCAGATGGTCCATGTCGCGCCACCGTCGTCGGTCGAGGCGACCAGATCGACCGGAGCCGAGAGCGCGAGTGCCCGTCGCGGCCCGAACGTCCAGAGCTGACTCACGCCGTCGCCGATCTCGTTGAGGCGCACCAGTGTCGCCACCCACGTCGCCCCGCCGTCGCGGCTGACGTTGAGGTTGGAGCGCGTGCCTGACTCGTAGAGGACGCGCGCGGAGGTGGCGGCGAGGACGCCGAGGTACCCCTCGTCGATCGGTGACGCGCAGCCGTGCGCCGCCGTGAGGTCGCAGCGGCTGACGATGCGCCAGTGGGCTCCCCCGTCGAGGCTGCGCAGGACGGTCTTGGGCTGGAAGCCGGCGCTGGGCTGGCCGGCGCATATCGCGAACCAGGCGCTTGGGGTCACGGTGACCATGGACGTGAAGGCGTCCATGCCACAGCCGATCGCGCGGTGAGTCCACGTGTGCCCACCGTCGGTCGTCACCCACAGCGGCGCGGCGTTGGGTCGGCCCGCGGCGTCGATCACCGGGTCGCTCAGCACGAGCCCGAGGCGAGCGCTCGGTCGCACGAGGTATCCCTGACCCTGGAGGAAGCCGGCGGTCAGGGCGCTCGACACGGTGGCCGTGGCGGGGAGGGTCTGGTTGAGCGTCCACCGGACGCCGCCGTCGCGTGAGGTCTCGAGGGCCAGCGGGCAGCGTCGCGGGGTTCCGGCGGTCGACGCGGGGCAGCGGCCGATGACCATCCAGATCGACCGGCCCTGTGGTGCGACCGCGAGCACCTCGCCGGGTGCGGCCACTCGCCGCCACGCGTGCCCGCCGTCGTGGGTCGCGTAGAGCTGGGGACCGTAGAGGAATCCGTCGCCGTGCGCGTCGAAGACGAGCTGGGAGGAGAAGCCACGCGCAGCACAGTTAGATCG
>JAKANY010000048.1 GCA_021823525.1 Actinomycetes bacterium | reverse complement strand
GGGTCGGCATGGACGTGGACGTGTCGGCGGTCCCGCTGCGCGAGGCGGGCATGGACCCCGCCGAGATCATGACCTCCGAGAGCCAGGAGCGCATGCTGGCCATCGTGACCCCCGAGAGCTGGCCCGCCGTCGCCGAGCTGTGCGCCCGCTGGGAGGTCCGCGCCACGGTCGTGGGCCGGGTGCGCGAGGCCGAGGTCGACGAGCACGGCCGGACGGTCGGGATGCTGCGGGTGCGCGACGGGCTCGAGGGGCCGGTCCTGGCCACGATGCCCGCGGCGTCCCTCGCCGACGAGGCCCCCCTCTACGACCGGCCCCGCGCGCGCCCGGCCGACCTGGACGCGCGCCAGGCCGACGCGCCCGACCCGGCGCTCCTGGTGGACCCGGCGGGCGACCTCGCCGCGCTGCTGGTGGACCCGGTGTGGGTCTACCGGCAGTACGACTCGCAGCTGTTCTTGAACACCGTCGTGGGCCCGGGGCGCGACGCGTCGCTGCTGCGCCTGGGCGGACCGGGACTGCCGGTCTCGCGCCGGGGGCTCGGCCTGACGACCGACTCGAACCCGCGCTGGTGCGCCCTGGACCCGGCGCGCGGTGTGGCCCTGACGCTGGTGGAGGCCGTGGCCAACCTGGCCTGCGTGGGGGCGACCCCCCAGGCGGTCGTCAACTGCCTCAACTTCGGCAACCCCGAGCACCCCGAGGTGATGTGGCAGCTCTCCGAGACCGTCGACGGGCTGGCCGAGGCGTGCCGCGCCTACGAGCTGCCCGTCATCGGGGGCAACGTCTCGCTCTACAACGAGAGCGCGGGCCACGACATCGACCCCACGCCGGTGCTCGGCGTCCTCGGCCTGGTCGAGACGGTCGTCGCGCCCCCGCCGGGCTGGGCGATGCGCGAGGGTGACGAGCTGGTGCTGGTCGGGCAACGACGCGCCAGCGGCGCGGACCCCTTCGCGCTGGCCGGCAGCCGCTGGGCCGCCCTCCACGGGCTGCGCGGCGGCCGGCCGGCCGCACCGAACTACGGCGCCGCGCGCGCGGCCAGCGCCTTCGTCGCCGCCGAGGTGTCCGCCCTCACCGCGGGCGGCACCGCGCCGCTGCACGCCGTCCACGACGTCGCGGGCGGGGGGCTGGCCGCGGCGCTGGCCGAGGTGGCCGCCGTCAGCGGGGTCGGGCTGCGCGCGCAGGTCGAGGCGCCCGCCGAGCTCTTCGCCGAGCACCCCGGCCGCTTCGTCCTGGCCACGGGGGACGCTGCCGGTCTGCTGGCCCGGGCCCGGGCGGCCGGCGTCGAGGCGACGGTGATCGGGCGGGCCGGGGGGACGCGCTTCGTGGTGGGCGACGTCGACGTCGCCCTGGCCGGGCTGGCCGAGCGCCGGGCGCGGGCCCTGCCCGCGGCCCTGGCGCGCGAGGAGCCGTCGAGCCGCAACTGAGTCAAGCAACAAGGGGGGGGCGATGGTCGCCGATGCGAGGTACCTGAGCGACGAGCAGCGCGCCATGCGCGAGACGGTGCGCCGCTACGTGGACACGGTGGTGCGGCCCTTCATCGCGGCCGACCGCCTGCGCGAGTGGGACATGGACCCGTCCCGGCGCCTGGCGCCGCACCTGCTCGAGGAGGCCGACGCCGCGGGCCTGCGGGCCCTCGGCGTGCCCGAGCGCTTCGGGGGCCTGGCCCTGGACCCGGCGACCCAGTCCCAGACCCTGGCCATGGTCGCCGCCGAGATCGCCCGGGGCGACTCGGGCCTGGCCGACAAGCTGGTCCAGAACTGGAAGATCAGCGTGCTGCTGGGGCGCTTCGCGACCGAGGAGCTCCAGGCCCACTGGTTCGCGCGCTACCTGGCCGAGCCCCCGTTCCTCATGGCCCACTGCCTGACCGAGCCGCGCGGCGCCTCGGACCGCTGGCTGCCCTACGACGTGGTGGCCACCAACATGGACACGCGCGCCGAGCGCCGCGGTGACACCTGGGTGATCAACGGGCGCAAGCAGTTCATCTCCAACGGCTACGACGCGACCCTCTACGTCGTCTACGCCACCACCGACGACGACCAGCCCATGTCGCGGGGCACCTCCTCGTTCCTGGTGCCGCGCGACACGCCGGGCCTCGAGGTGACGCGCTGCAACGAGACCCTGGGCGGGCGCTTCATGAACAACGGCGAGATCACCTTCACCGACTGCGCCGTGCCCGCCGACCACCTGCTGGTCGAGGGCGTCGCCCTGGCCCAGGCCGGCATCTACTTCCGCCCCGGCAAGGTCCTGGTCGCGACCAAGAGCCTGGGGATCGGGATCGGCGCCTACGAGGACACCGTCGCCTGGGTCCACGACCGCGTCCAGGGCGGCCGGCCCCTCATCGAGCACCAGGCCGTCGCCTGGCGCGTGGCCGACATGGCCACGCGCCTCGAGGCGGTCGCCGCCCTGCTGCGCCACGCCGCGCGCGCCGTCGACGAGGGCTGGCCCGAGGTCGACGCGCTGACCAACATGGCCAAGGTCTTCGCCGCGCGCGAGGTCGTCGCCGTGTGCCAGCACGCCGTCGAGCTGCACGGCGGCTACGGCGCGATGCTCGAGGTCGGCATCGAGAAGGCCCTGCGCGACGCGCTGATCAACCTGCACTCCGACGGCACGACCGACATCTCGCACTTCAAGGTGGCCAAGGCGCTCTTCCCCGCCACCGCCGGCCCCTACGCCGGGCCCGGGGGCTGATCAGGGCCGCAGCCCGGCCGCGATGAGGCGCGCCAGCGCCGTCAGGGTGGCCTCGTCGGCACCCTCGGAGGGCCCGCGGTTGATCATCATGGCGACCAGGTAGGCGCGCGACCCGTCGCGCACCAGCCCGGCGCTGTCGACCTGCCAGCCCACCACCGGCTCGTGGTACCAGCCGTCCTTCAGGGCCACGGTCGCCCCGGGCGGCGCGCCCCAGCCCACCCCGAAGCGCTCGAAGCCGGCGACCTGCTCCATGAGGGAGGTCTCCAGGGTGCGGGCCGGGGCGCCGAGGAGGGCGTTGGGCTGGGTGATCACGTCGAGCAGCGCCAGCTGGTCGCGCGCCGTCGTGGCGATCGCCCCCCAGGACCAGCTCGGGACGGTCTGGGTCATCCCGGCCAGCGCGTCGAAGGACGCCACGGCGTCGCGCCCGCCGGCCTGGGCCCAGAGCACCGACGCCGCGGCGTTG
>JAKANY010000001.1 GCA_021823525.1 Actinomycetes bacterium | reverse complement strand
GGGGGCACGCTCTAGGCGTAGAGGTCATGCCTCGGCGACGGGAAGTGCTGCCCCGTCGGTGGCTCGGAGAAAGCCTGGCGCAACTTCGCCCGAACTTCCACTCCCATTAGCGTCGGGACGTGGCACCTGACGACCGGACCCCGGCTCACCCTCGCCCCACCGGTGGCGACGACACGACGCCACGCGACCTCGCAGACCGCGGGGCGGCCGTGCGTCCGCGGCGCGCCGGTGAAGACCCCGCCGCGATCGCCCGGGCCCTCGAGCTGACCCGGCGCTACGCGGACCTGCGCGGGCGCCTCTCCTCCGAGCCCGGGGCCACCCTCGCCGACGACGTCGAGGACATTCTGGGACCTCTCGCGACCCTCGCGGTCGAGGAGTTCTGCCACTGGTGCGTGATCGACGTCGTCAGCCCTCGGATCCAGCGGCTCGTCGCGACACGCCCCGCCGTCGACGCCGAGGTCACCGCCCCGCCGGTCGTTGTCGACGACCTCGCGCGACGGGCCCGGGCCGCCGACAGCCGGGCTCGCGAGCCCGCCGAGGTCACCCAGGGCCTCCCCTACGCCGTCGCGACGACACTCCACGTCCACGACGAGGCCATTGGGACGATCGTCTTCGCGCGCGACCCGGCTGCGCCGGGCTTCGGACCCATGGAGCTCGCGGCGGTCGACGAGGTGTCCTGGGCCGCTGCCACCAGTCTGGAGCGCTCGGACCTCCGGCGCCGCCGCGACGAGGCTGTCGCCGAGGTGGACCTCACCGCCCGTCGGCTCCGCCAGTTGCTCGAGGCCGCCCTGGCCCTGCGCGGCACCCTCGACGCCACGGGCATCGGCGAGGTCGTGGCCACGTGCGGTCGCAAACTCCTGGGTGCCCCGACGCGCCTGCTGGTGGGTGACGCCGCCCGGGACGCCCCACCGGGCACCGTCTGGGAGCTCCGCTCGCCCGACGGCCAGCACCGCGCCTCACTCTGGGTCGATCGGCGCGTCGCTCCCGACGTCGAGGACGGCGAGTTCGCAGAGCTCCTGGGCTCTCTGGTCCTAGCCGCGCTGGAGGGCGATGCGCTCACCACCACGCTGGCCGGGCGAGAGGCCCGCTGGCGCGCGCTGGTCGAGCACGCGCCCATGGGCATCCTCGAGATCGACCCGACCGGCGCGGTTCGCTGGTGGAACCGTCAGGCCGCCCGGCTGTGGGGATGGCCTCTCGAGGGACCGGTAGAGCTGCCCATCGAGGCGCGCGCCGCGCTCGAGGAGGTGTGGCGGCGAGCCGCCGCGAGCACGACGCCCCAGGTGGGCGACGCCGTGGGCGTCTGGTTCCAGGGACGAGCCCACGACCTTCGCGTCGTGGCCCAGCGGGTGACCGGCGACGCGGCAGGCGACGCGGTGCTGACCCTCGTCGACGATGTGACCGAGTGGCGCCTGGTCACCGAGGAGCTGCGCCACGCCCAGACCATGGAGCTGCGGGGCCAGGTGGCCGGATCCATCGTCCACGACTTCAACAACCTGCTCACCCTGATCGTCGGCTACGCCGACCTGGTGCGCCCCGAACTCTCCGGTGACGCCCGCGCCAGCCTCGAGGAGATCGCCTTGGCCGCCGACCGGGCCACGGCGCTGGCAGCCCAGCTCCAGACCATTGGCCGCGTCCAGCCGGCCGAGCCCCGAGTGCTGCGACCCGCGGCGGTTCTCGGCGACAACGCGAGCATCATCGGGCGCATCGTGGGCCGCTCGATCCACGTCCTCTGGCGGATCGACGATCCCGGACCGGTGCTCATCGACCCCGACCGCTTCGAGCAGCTCGTCTTGAACCTGGTCCTCAACGCGCGCGACGCTATGCCCGAAGGCGGCGAGCTGACCATCTCGCTCGATCGCGAGCCCGGGGCGACAGTAGCGGCGCGGCACGAGGTCGACCGCCACCTCGACTACGCCGTGCTGCGCGTGGCCGACACGGGAATCGGGATGGACGAGGACACCCGCGCGCGCTGCTTCGAGCCACTGTTCACCACCAAGGGGCTCAAGGGCAACGGGCTCGGCCTGACGGCGGCCCGACGACTGATGCTCGACAGCCACGGCTCGATCACCGTCTGGTCGACCCCCGGGGCGGGATCGACCTTCGAGGTCGCCGTGCCCCTCCACCGCGGCGAGGTCGCGCCCGCCAACGCCGATGCCGATGCCGACGAGGTTGCCGCGCGCCTGGTCGCCTCGGCCTCCGTATTCCCCCCCGCTGCCCTGGCCGGGCGAGTTGCTCTCGTCGTCGAGGACGATCCCGCGCAGCGGCGCCTGGCCACGAGCATCCTCGCGCGACTCGGTCTGGAGGTCGCGTCCGCGAGCACGGCCGAGGAGGCGCTCGACCTCGTGGCCCACGGCGCACGCGTCGACCTTCTAGTCAGCGACGTCATCCTCGGCCAGCTGGGAGGCGACGAGCTGGCTCGTCGGCTGCGGGCCCAGCTGCCCGGACTTGGGATCGTTCTGATGTCGGGCACCGCGGACCCCTCGATCGCCGCGGGCATCACCGATGCCGTCTTCCTGCCCAAGCCCTTCCGGCCCAGCGCCCTCGTCGAGCGGGTGGCGGCCGTGCTCAACGGCGGGGCCCCGCACGGAGAGTCCCCTCCGGCCGCCCCGTGAGACAGGCCACCGGCCACCCCGGCGCGAAGCAGCCTGCGCTCCCGCGGACCATGGCCTCTCCCTGCGGTAGGAGGCTGGGTGCTCAGCGGCGGAGCGGCAGCGATCGCACTGAGGTGGCCCGGGCGAGGGTGCGACGGTCATCGCGCGCGAGCGCGCCCCGCGTGAGCGTGACGTCCTCGTCGAACCTGACCAGCGGTGAGGTGGACACCGTTGCGGGCTCGGGCTTCGTGTCCGGCGGCACGCTGATCATCATCGAGTGCGTCTCGACCGCCAACCTGCGGACCGGATGCGACGTGGGCGCAAGCAGCATCGTGACCACGACGGCCACGCTGGGTGACGTGCTCGCGACCACGGCGCTCTCCGTGGTGAGCGGACTGATCGGGACCAGGGGGAGCTGTGGGACCTCGCCGGGAAAGCTCGACGCCTCCGTCATCGCCGTGGGGTGAGCCGCGGGCATTGGCGACATCGCCATGGCGCCCATCACCTTCGTGGCACCCATCACGTTCGCGGCGCCCTCACCCCCCACGACCACGACGACATCGACGCCCACCGCCACGATCCCGCCGTCGCGGCCCGTCAGCCCGGCCTCGCCGACTGGGGGGCCCGCACTCCGGCTCGCTCGTGCGCTTCACCGGGGGGCTTCTCGCCCGGCCAGCGCCTCACGGTGCTCGAGTGCGGCCGCGGCGCACGGGCGACATCGTCGTGCGACGCGGCGACGCGCCGTGACCTGATCGCCAGCGCCGGCGGCGCGTTCGGCCCGGTAGGGATCCGACTGCGCACCGGTCAGGTGGGCCGTGCCATCTGTGACACCTCCGCGCACACGGCGCGTGGCCGCGAACTCGCCGTGACCAGCGCCGCGCATCGAGTCCTCCTGACGATCCCGATCACGTTCGCCGTGCGGTCGGGAGCCGCACCCGTGCTCGGCAGGGCTAGCGGGTCCCGGGCTCGAAGCGGTATCCGGCACCGCGGACGGTGACGATCCACGCGGGGTGATCCGGGTCGTCCTCGATCTTGTTGCGAATGCGGCGGATGTGCTCGGTGACCGTGGCGTCGGTCTGCCACTCGGCCGACGAGTCCCACACCTGGCGCAGTAGCTGCTCGCGCGAGAACACCTGTCGCGGCGAGGAGGCGAGGAAGGCGAGCAGCCCAAACTCCCTGGCGGTCAGGTCGACCACAGAGCCCCGCAGCAGCACCTCGTGGGTGGTCTCATTGATCACCAGGTCACCGAAGCTCCTCGTGGGGATCTCGTTGGTCCGCGTCGAGGACGCCGTGCTGCGCCGCAGCACGGTCTCGACGCGCGCCGAGAGCTCCCCGAGGGAGAACGGCTTGACGATGTAGTCGTCCGCGCCCATCTTCAAACCCACGATCCGCTCGGACTCGAGTCCACGACCGGTGAGAAAGATGACCGGCACGTCGGAGAACAGCCGGATCTCGCGCAGCAGCTCGCGGCCGTCGGCGTCGCCCAGCACGATGTCGAGCAGCACCAGCGCCGGCGCGTGCTCCGAGAGCGCCACAAGAGCCTGCGCGGCGTCAGTCGCCGCCACGACGCCGAAGCCCTCGCCGAGCAGGTGACGCTCGAGCAATGCGACGATCTGCGGATCGTCATCGACGACCAGGATCGTCGTCATCGGACTGCGACCCCGGCGCTGCTGGCGCGCCGCCAGCCACGCCGGGCGCCCCCGACGCGTCCGCCCCGGGACCCGCACTGGTCGCGTCCAGGCCTCAACCACACGCCGCCGATTCTACGAAGGGCGGGCGGGCCGACGCGCCACGGTCGAGGGGGTCACGCCGGCTCATGGCGCGAGGTACGGCATGACGTCCGCCGCCCAGGTGAAGGTCATGGGGGGCGCCGTGCGCGCGGGCGCCTCGATGAGGTCGACGAAGGACCCCGAGCCGTTCACGATGGCCACCCCGACGCCGACCTCGGCCGTCGTGCAGTCCAGCCCCACTCCGGGGTTGAACCCCGGGTCCTGGCCCAGCAGTTCGTCGCGGTGGCTCCAGCAGCCCGACGAGTTCGCCGAGGTGCAGTCCACGTTGGAGGTGCTGCTCGCGCTGCCGCCCCAGCCGTCGTTGTACATCCAGGCGTAGTCCGCGGCCAGCACCGAGAAGCCGGTCGCCCACGTGCCGTCGAGGGCCGGGTACCCCTGGGCGTCGGTGGCCAGAGGGAAGCCCGGGGCCCGGGACGGGTCGCTCTGGGCCTGGGCGGCGCTCTGGGCCTCGCGCGAGAGCACCGCGTTGATCCCCGCGTACGGCGGCAGCCCGCGCGCCGTGCGCTCGAGGTCGAGCACCACGAAGAGCTGCTCGGAGGCGCTCAACTGGTACCAGTTGGAGGGAAGGACCATCGGACCGATTCCCTCAACCGCCCGCGCGGCGTCGATGGCCTCCAGCAGGTAGGCGGTGCAGGCGACCGAGTTGTCCACCGTGGGCCACGCCATCGTCGAGGTCACGCACGGGTTGGCGCACGACCACCCGTTCGCCGTCTGGACGCAGTTCCCCGAACTCAGATAGTTCGGCGCCGGGGCAATGTTGGCGCTCGGGTTGAGGTGGGTGAGGAGGCTCTGGGCGGCCGCCGACAGTGCCGGAGCCGCCGCGGTGCTCGCCACGTTCGGGCTCGTTCGGGTCGAGCGTGCGACCGCGGGGCGCGGACGGGGCGCGACGACCCGACGGGGCGGAGCCACGGGCTTCGCGTGCGCAACCACGGCGCGCGGTGACGTGGAGCTCGGCGCGCCCATCGTCTCGGGCGCGGGCGTGCGGGGAGCCGGCGGCGCGATCGCGCGAGCGCGACGCGCACCAACCACCTCCACCGGAGCGGTCCGTTTCGCCGCCGACCGGGCCGGACCGTGCGGGGCCACCGCGTGGATCGCGCGCACCGGCGCGGGAGGAACGCTCCGGTCGACCGCCGCCAGGGCGCTCGTGGTGACCAGCGCGCCCGCGGCGAGCAGGCTCACGGCCACGACGGACGCGCGAACCCCAGGTCGCCACCCGCGCGGCGCGCGACCTGGGCGACTCGGGGAGGCGGGGGTTTCAACCACGAATCCATGGTCGAGCGCTCAAGTCTTCGCTCTCCCGACGACCTCACAACGTCGCATCAATTCGTTGTGTCCATGTCGAGCGACCCGGTGCCGACGTTCGGCACGTCGAGCGGACGCGCTGAGGTCACGAAGCGGTGGCGAGCGCTACGCCCGACACGTGGCGAGACCACGCCGCCGGTGGCGCGTCCGCTCTGCGGCTCGTGCCCCGCGGGCGCCGCTGTTGACTTGCCATTGCCTCCCGCGAGTGCTCCTCGCGGACGGGAAGAGCGAGACAGCCAACACGCCCGTCCGAGAGCGACGGCGCGGCTGTCGTGGTCCCACCGGTCCCGGTACCGATCTCCGCAGTCCGGCGCGCGGGGAAATGTTGACCATCCGGCGCGCGCCCCCTGACCCGCCCGGCCCACCGGTCCCCGCTCGCGCTGACGCGAGAGACCCCCTCTGTTGGGGTATCCATTTCGACGGAGTACTCGGGCCGTTCTGAGGTAGAGTCCGCGACCGGCCGAGGGTCGCGGAAGGCTTCCGGGCCAGATCGTTGGGAGCCCCGACTGACCCCGGCTCCTAAGGCAGCCAGCACCGATGGCCGAGTGGAAGTTGGGAATCCGCCGTATTCCCTGGTCCCGAGGTCTGGCTGGGGCTGGTTATGAGTACCACTTCCAGGACAAGTGACACCATATTACGAAAGAGCCGCCTTCCGTATACAGTGGACCACGTGACACGCGCGTATTCCTCGACTTCCAGCTTCGTCCTCTCCGTGAAGGCCAAGGGACGCACAGTCCTCCCCGCGGGCTTGCGCGATGCGTGTGGTTTCGCCGTCGGCGACGAGCTGCGAGCCCGGCCGATCTCTGACGGCACCTTCGTCGTCGAATCTCACGACGCGATCCTGGCGAGGCTGCGCAGCGGTCGCGCGGGCGAGACGCCGACGGGCGGGGTCGAGGAAGTCGTTCGCCTGCGGCGGGAGGCCGACGCGGCGCGAGACGCACAGCTCATGGCCTCGCCCCAGTCAGACGATGAGACGTTGGCCCGTCGTGAGACGGAACTGACCCAGCTCCTCGGGCTCTAGGTGGCCACCCGCCCCGCGGTCCTTGACGCCTCGGCACTGGTGGCGCTCATCCTCGACGAGCGAGGGTCCAGCACAGTCGCCAAGGTTGTCAAAGGTGGTGCCGCGCACACGACGGCTACCGGAGTCGCCGAGGCTCTGAACGTCCTTCGCCGCAAGGGCTACACGAGGGACAGTGAGGACACGGTCACCGACATCGAAGGTTTGGGAATCGTGATCGAGCCGATCACCGTTGACGACGCCACGGAGATCGCGTACTTGCAGGTGGAAGCGGAGCGACCCTTGGCTGAGAACTCGGCAGGGGCTGCCAGGATCGGCTCGCTGAGCCTCGGGGACGCTTGTTGTCTCGCGGTGGCGCGCCGCCTGGATGCTGTCGCGGTGATGTCGGACGCAACCTGGGAGCTGCTCGACCCCACCCGTCTCAAGATCGCACCGTTTCGCTAGGAACGCACCCGGGCGCGCGGCGTCCGTGGCGCACCCCTGACCAGGGTTCCTCCGTCGAAATGGATACCTCGCCTCATCTCACCTGACCGCCGACGTTGCCTCCAGTGTCATGGCAAATTGGCCGTGAACTGCCGGCAGGTATGCCCAAGCAGTATGCCGCGGAGTTTCGCCTTCACGCGTGCGAACAGATGCTCCTCGGCATCGGATTCTCGACGCTCTATCGCTGGAGGCGACGGGCGCTCGTGGACCCGGGAACCGCCCCGGGCACCCGGCGCGTCGAGGCCGATGAGCTCACCCGGGCGCGGTGTCGCATCAAGGAGCTCGAAGGTGAGCTGGCTCTCGTGAAGGCCGCGACCGCGCTCTTTGAGGAGGTCTCCCGCGACCAAGAAGCACGTACCAGGTGGTGAGAGGCCTCAGCCACCAGGGCTACTCGCAGCGCCGCGCCTGCGATGCGATCGGGCTCGATCGCTCCACCTACCTGCGCCACAACCACCACCGCCCAAGCAACCGCGAGATCCGTCACGTGCTCTTGGCCGAGGCGATCTCCGAGATCAACAAGTGCAGCCACGGCACCCACGGCAAGCTGCGCATCACGGCGGCCCTGGAGATCGAGCAGGTCATCATCGTCAACAAGAAGCTGGTCTGGAAGCTGATGCGCCAGCTGGGCCTCCGGTGCCTGCCCGGACCCCCAAGGGCCACCAGAACCTCGTCAACGCGGCCACCGCCGAGGACCTCGTAGAGCGCGAGTTCGCCGCGAGCGCCCTCGACAAGCTCCGGCTGACCGACATCACCGAGCACCCGACGTCCGAGGGCAAGGTCTACTGCTGCTGCGTGCTCGACGTGTTCTCGCGTCGGGTGGGCGGCTGGGCGATCGACCGCGACTCGGACACCCATCTGGTCAGCGCAGCCATCACCATCGCTGCCGACCACCGGCGGGTGCGTTCACGTCCTGGGCCCTCACCGAGAGGCTCCACGATCGCGGGCTCGTCCCGTCGATGGGCACCGTCGGCGGCTGCTACGACGCCCCGATGGAGTCGTTCTGGCGATCGATGCAATTCGAGCTGCTCAATCGCCAACGATGGCGCACCGTGCTCAAGCTCTCGGTGGCCATGGCCAACGACATCGAGCCCTTCTACAACGACGAGCGTCGCCACAGTTCGCTGCACTACCTGACACTCAGCGAACTCGAGGCTCGACATTCCGTCCCGTCAACGCAGGCCACGTTGCCATAAGGGTGGTGGCACGAACGGGGTCAAGGCCTATCCGCAGTCCCAACGGGGTTCGAACCCGTGTCTCCACCTTGAGAGGGTGGTGTCCTCGGCCACTAGACGATGGGACCATCGACCCGACCGCCAAGGCGGCCGACTCGCTCGGGGGCAAGGACTCGAACCCTGAATAACTGGACCAGAACCAGCTGTGTTGCCAATTACACCACCCCCGAAGGGCTCGGCAATCTTACACGACGGCTCCCCGGGCGCCAGCCGACGCGAGCCATCAGCGGGCGAGCGCGGCGCGCACCCGCGCGCGCACCCGCTCACGCCCGAGCAGCTCGAGCGACTCGAAGAGCGGTGGCCCGACCTTGGTTCCGGTCACCGCCACGCGCACCGGCGCCTGGGCGCGCCGAAGCGGGAGCCCGAGGCCCTCGGCGAGCGTGGCGAGGGCGTCGTGGAGCACGGGGGCGCGAAAGTCGATCTCGCCGAAGCGCTCATCAGCCGCGGCCAGGATGACGCGTCCGATCGGGTCGCCGCCAATCGCCGACGCGAAGGCCCCCTCGTCGAAGGACACGTCATCGACGAAGAGGAAGGCAACCAGCGCGGGCACCTCGCCGAGGGCCGCGACGCGCGTTTGGACCAGGGGAACTGCGCGGGCGAAGAGCTCCGCGTCGAAGGCGCTCGGCTCCCACGGAGGGGGCGACGAGGGACGCCATTCCCCCTCGACGGGTGCGACCCAAGGCTGGCAGGCCTGGGCAAACTGCTCGGGGCTGAGCGTGCGCAGGTACTCGCCGTTGAGATGCGTGAGCTTCTTCACGTCGAAGAAGGCCGGCGACTTCGAGACCTGGGCGAGATCGAACTCGGCGACCAGCGTCGCACGATCGGCGACCTCGCCACCGCGCGGGCTCCACCCCAGCAGGGCGAGGTAGTTCACCATCGCCTCGGGGAGGTAGCCCTGGTCACGATAGGACTCGAGGGCGACGGGGTCCTTGCGCTTGGAGAGCTTCTTGCGCTGCTCGTTGACCAGCATCGGCAGGTGCGCGTAGGCGGGCAGATCCACGGGCTCGACACCGGGACACGCGTTGAGCGCCTGCCACATCAGGACCTGGCGCGGGGTCGTGGGCAGGAGGTCCTCGCCGCGGATCACGTGGGTGATGCGCGCACGCCGGTCGTCGACGAGGTTGGCGAGTGGGTAGAGGACCACGCCGTTTCCCCGCATGACGACGAAGTCGCCGATCGCCTCGTGGGGGAAGCTCACCGTCCCGCGCACCAGGTCCTCGATGGTGGTCACCCCCTCGTCGGGCACGCGGAAGCGAAGCGCGGCCGCGGGATCCCGCGCGACGCCGCGCTGGCGACAGTGCCCGTCGTAGCCGGGACGGCCCGCGGCCGCGGTGCGCGCGTCGATCTGCTCACGCGTGCAGTCGCACGCGTAGAGGTAGCCGCCCTCCCACAGGGCCTCGACCGCGGCGTGGTGGTCGGCCAGGTTCGCCGACTGGAGCGTCGGGCCCTCGTCCCAGTCCAGGCCCAGCCAGGTCAGGGCGCTGAGGATCCCCTCGCGCCACTCGTCGCGATTGCGCTCGGTGTCGGTGTCCTCGATGCGCAGCACGAAGGTGCCGCCGCGCCCGCGCGCGTAGAGCCAGTTGAACAGGCTGGTGCGCGCCGAGCCGACGTGGAAGAAGCCCGTCGGCGACGGGGCGAAGCGGACTCGGGGCGTCACTCGGAGATGCTCAGGGCACCGTTGGGACAACTCGCGACGGCCTCGCGCAGCCTCTCGTCGAACTCCGGGCCCGGCTCGTCGTTGAGCACGTACATGTAGCCGTCGTCGCGCACCTCGAAGACCTCGGGGGCGATGCCCATGCACACCGCGTTGCTCGTGCACAGGTCGTAGTTCACGTGGATCTTCATGGGGCTCCTTTGGCGCCCATGGTACCGGGAGCGAGGGCGCTGCCTACAGTGGGACCCGAGGAGGTCTGGTGGAACGTCGCGCTCTGGGTTCGCTGTCGGTGTCGGTCGTGGGGGTGGGCTGCAACAACTTCGGGTCACGCCTGGACGAGGAGGCCTCGGCCGCGGTCGTCCACGCGGCCCTCGACGCGGGGGTCACCCTCTTTGACACCGCCGACATCTACGGAAAGGGTCAGTCCGAGGTCTTCCTCGGGCGGGCCCTGCGCGGGCGGCGCGACGAGGCCCTCATCGCGACGAAGTTCGGTATGCCCGTCGACGACGAGCACTTCGGGGCGAGCCCCGCCTACGTGCGCAGCGCCTGCCGGGCCTCGCTCGCGCGCCTCGGAGTCGACCACCTCGACCTGTTCCAACTGCACTACCCCGACGAGTCCGTCCCCATCGACGACACCCTGGGGGCCCTCGGCGAGCTGGTCGAGGCGGGCCTGGTGCGCGAGGTCGGCTGCTCCAACCTGTCGGCCGACCAGCTGCGCGCCGCCTGGGTGGCGTCGGCCGGGCGACCGGGCTTCGCCTCCATCCAGAACCAGTACTCGCTGCTCGCGCGCGACCCCGAGCACGACGGGGTACTCGACGCCTGCCGCGAGCTCAAAGTCGGCCTCCTGCCCTACTACCCCCTGGCCAACGGGCTGCTCACCGGCAAGTTCCACCCCGGCGAGGCGGTTCCCGAGGGGACGCGCCTGGCCCTGATGCCCCCCGAGCGCGCCGTCCACTGGCTCTCGGAGCGCTTCCAGCACGCCGTCGACGATCTCCTCGCCTACGCGCAGGAGATCGGGGTCCCGATCCTGACGCTGGCCTTCTCCTGGCTCCTCGACCACCCCGAGGTCGCCTCGGTGATCGCCGGGGCCTCGAGCCCCGTCCAGGTGCGCGCCAACGCCGCAGCCGCCCATCACCTGGCCCCCGAGGTGCGCGCCCGACTCGACGCCCTGACCGCTCCCTGAGGCGCTCTTCCCCCGCCCCGGTATTTCCCCTACTGTCGTAGGCGGAACGGTACGCAATCGACCAAAGGGGGGACGATGACCGCAAACCACCACCCCGCCGCGCGACGCGCGGCATCCCTGCTGGCTGCGGGCACCTTGGCGCTCGCCCTGGCCCCGGGCACCGCGGGCGCGGCGCGCGTCACGCATCGCCACGTGGTCAAGGTCGTGACCATCGCGGGCGTGGGTCGCGTGCTCGAGACGATGAGCGGGCACGCGCTCTACACCTACACCAAGGACGCGAAGGACCGCTCCCACTGCTTCGGCTCGTGCCTGGCGATCTGGCCGGCCCTCACGGTGCCCGCGCGCACCGTGCCCACGGGCACGACGGGCCTCGGGGTCTTCCAGCGCGTGAAGGGCGTCTACCAGGTGACCTTCCGGGGTCGCCCGCTCTACACCTTCGTCTCGGACACCGCGCCCAACGCCGTGAAGGGCAACCACGTCGCCGGGTTCGTCGTGGCCACGCTGACTGGCACCGTGGGAAAGACGAAGTCCTCGGGCACGAAGAAGACCACGACGACGACCTCGGGCGGCTACGGCTACTGAGCCCGTGCGGGCCCGGTCACGGTCCGCGATTACGGGACGGGCCCGCTGGCCGACGAAACGCCCTTGGCGCTCGCGGTGACGCGCTTCGCGGAAACGGCGCCGTGGCTCGTGGAGCCCACAACGACGACGCTGTCACCGATCGCGAGCCCGCCAAGAGCCGTCACGGTGGTGCGGTCGACTACCGTGCTCGCGCCCACGACGACCTTGACGAGCGACCCGCTCGCGGTCGTCACGTAGAGGGTGTGGCCCGTGACGTCGGTCACGGTGCCCACCGTCGCGCCCGCGGCGCTCGCGCCGCCTCTCGCGAAGGCGCCCAAGCCCGAGCGGCTGGCCAGGCTCGAGAGCCGGCTGAAAAGGGTGGTGGCCGACGTCGGTCGCGTGCGCTGCAGGTACGAGCCCAGTCCCATGCCCCCCAGCGCCAGCAGGAGTCCGACCGTCACCGCGATCGGCCAGCGCAGGCGCAGGCCCCGGTGCGTGGCCCGCGCGGGCCACGCGTCGACCTCGCCCGCGAAGAGCACCTCGAACAGCTCCTCGCTGACCGGGGACGCCTGCGCGGGGGCCCGAAAGATCGCGGCGACCTCGCCCGTCGGCGCGTCGGGACTGGTCACGGGGGACGTCGGAGGATCGGTCGTCATGTCAGCTCACCTCACTCGTAGCGCAGGGCGTCGACCGGGCGCAGTGACGCGGCGCGGTACGCGGGATACAGGCCGGCGAGGACCCCCACCCCCAGGGCCACGCCGAGCGCCATCGGGATCGAGTACGAGGCCAGCACCGGCTTGACGCCCGCGATGGTCAGGCGCGACACGCCGATGCCCGCGAGCGCCCCGAGCACCCCGCCGAGCAGTGAGATCACCGTCGACTCGACGAGGAACTGGCTGAGGACGACCGACTGGCGCGCCCCGATGGCCTTGCGCACGCCGATCTCGCGCGTACGCTCCGTGACGGTCACCAGCATGATGTTCATCACCCCGATCGCCCCCACCAGCAGCGACACCGCGGCCACCCAGCCGAGCAGCGTGGTGAAGGTGTTGGCGCTCGAGGTGGCCGTCGAGATGAGCGAGGCCTGGTTGAGCACCGTGAAGGGGAGGTTGGCGACCGTGGTGTCGTTCTGGGCGGCGAGCACCTCCTCGACCTCGCTCTGGGCGAGGCCGAGGGTCGCCGCCGAGCGCCCCTGAACCAGCAGCTCGCTGAAGGAGGTCGACTCGCCGGTGAGCTGGTCCTCGACCGCGGTGTAGGGGGCGATGGCGACGGCGTCGGCGTTGGACAGTCCGCTCGAGCCCTTGGCGGCGAGCAGGCCCACGACCGTGAAGCGGGCGTTGCCCAGGGTGACTTGCTGGCCCAGGGGATCCGAGCCGGTCGCGAAGAGTCCGCTCGCGACCGACGCGCCCAGGTCCACGACCGGGGCGTGGGTGGCCACGTCGGCCGAAGTGATCGCGCGCCCCGAGGCGACCGTGTAGTTCGAGGCGGCCAGGTACGAGGGGGTCGAGCCGATGACGCTCGTCGTGTAGGTCGACGAGCCGTAGGTGGCGGTCTGGGAGGTGGTGATCACCGGCGAGACCGACTTCACGTCCGGGGCGTTCTGGCGGCTCGAGAGCAGCCGCACGGACTGGGCGTTGAGCTGGGTGAAGCGCACCGACGAGCCGCTCGAGGAGAACTGCCCCGCCGAGAACACGGTGAGGGTGTTGGTCCCCAGGCTCTCGATCGAGTTCTGGATCGCCTCCGAGCTCCCCGTGCCGATCGCCAGCAGCACGATCACCGATGCGACGCCGATGAGCACCCCGAGCATCGTGAGCAGAGTGCGCGGCCAGTTGGAGGCGACGCCGCGCAGAGCCATGCGCACGTTGTCGAGGACGGTGGACATCAGCCGGAGAACCCCGCGGCCGCGGTCGTGGGCACCTGCTCGCGGTCCGAGATGACCGCCCCGTCGCGCAGCTCCACGACGCGCGACGCGTAGGCCGCGATCTCGCGCTCGTGGGTGATCATCACGATGGTGCGCCCGTGGGCGTGCAGCTGGGAGAAGAGCGCCATCAGCTCGGCCGACGCCCGGGTGTCGAGGGCCCCCGTCGGCTCGTCGGCCAGGATCAGCGCAGGGTTGGTGGCGATGGCCCGCGCGACCGCGACGCGCTGCTGCTGGCCCCCCGAGAGCCTGTTGGGCAGGAAGGCGGCGTGGTCGACGAGGCCGACGATCTCGAGGGCCGCACCGGCCCTCCGGCGGCGCTCGGGGGCCCGCATCCCCGCGTACACCAGGGGCAGCTCGACGTTCTGGAGCGCCGACATGCGCGGGATCAGGTTGAAGCCCTGGAAGACGAAGCCGATGCGGGTGTTGCGGATCCGCGAGAGGTCCCGGTCGCCCAGCTCGCGGATGTTGACGCCCTCGAGGCGGTAGTGCCCGCGGGTGGGGAAGTCCAGGCAGCCCGTGATGCTCATCAGCGTGGACTTGCCCGAGCCCGACGCGCCCACGATGGCGACGAACTCGCCGCGGCGCACCACGAGCGACACGTCGCGCACGGCCAGGACCTCGCCCTCGCCCACGGGGTAGGACTTGACGACGTGCGACAGCGCGATGACCGGGACGTCGTCGCGCGCGTCGATCATGGATGCGCCGCTCACCCGCCGAGGCCCCCGAGTCGCCGGGCGAAGCCCCCGCCCAGTCCCCCGCTCAGCCCCGTCGAGGTCGAGCCAGTGGACGCGACCACCGTCGCCTGGGGCTCGACGACCGTCTGGCCCGCGGACAGGCCGCTGGTGACCTGCGTGTCCGTGCCCCCCTCGACGCCGAGCGTCACGGTGACCGTGCGGGTCACCCCGCCGCTGCGCACCTGGACGGTGGAGGTCGTGCCGATCGTCGTGATGGCGGCGCTCGGCACCTCGAGCGCGTTGGTCGCGGTCTGGACGACGACCGAGACGTCGGCGGTCATGCCGTCCCGGACACTCGCGGGCGGCGCGAGGAGCGCCAGGGTCACGGGGTAGGTGACCACACCGCTGCTCGAGGTCGCGAGCGGCGAGATCTGCGTGACGACCCCCCGGATGCTGATGCTCGTCGACGCGGGCAATGTGATGGTGGCCGCCTGGTGCACGGCGAGTTTGATCGCGTCGGCCTCGGCGAAGTCGGCGACGACCTCGAGCTGGTGCAGCCCGGTGATCGTCACGAGCGCCGAGCTCGCGCTCGCGGCACTCGAGCTCGCCGCGCTCGCGCCGGTCACGATCGTCGATCCGCCGCCCGACACGCTCTGGCCGACGGTGCCGCTGACCCCGGTCACCGTGCCCGCGAGCAGGGCGACCAGCTGGGTGTTGGCGACGGCCGTCGTGGCCTGGGCCAGCGTGGCCTCGTCCTGGGCGATGCCGTTGCGGTCTTGAGCGAGCTGCACCCCGGCCTGGGCGATGGAGGAGCGATCCTGGACGAGGCCGAGGCGCGTCTGGGCGATCGAGGACTGGTCCTGGGTGATGGCTGCCTGGTCGGCGCGCAGGGTGCTGGCCGAGACACCGGTGCTGGCCTGCGCGACCTGCACGGCCAGAGTCTGGGAGGCGATCGCGGACTGCGCGGCGTCGACTTGCTGCTGATCTGCGAGAACCTTGGACTGGTCGCTGGCGATGGTTGCCGACTCCGCGCTGCAGCTGTCGACGGCGGTCGTGAGCGTCACGGGCTGGCCGACCGAGCCGCCCTCAGCGCTGTAGGCCTCCACGGTGAACAGGTAGGTGGTGTCGGGACTCAGGCCGCTGATGGTCGCCGAGACCGGCGTGGTGACGCTCCCGGCGGGCAGCGTGACCGAGGCGGTGCTCGTGCCGTAGGACATGGTCGTGCCGTAGGCGAAGAAGTAGGTCGTCGCCGCGCCGTTCGGGTTGATCGAGGCGTTGAGCTGCGCGGTCGTCGTCGCGATGGCCGACGCGCCCGTCGTGGCGACCGATGGGGCGCTGCCGGCGGACGCGGTCACGGAGCCCCCGCCGCCGCCGCCCGACGTGCCCGGGGCGGCGGCGGGGCACCCCAGCAGGGCGTCGGAGGTGGCGGTCGCGTTGGCGCTGCTCAGCGCCTGCTGGTCGCTCGCCAGCTGGGTCTGGGCGTTGGCCAGCTGGTTCTGGTCGTTGACCAGTTGCTGGCGGGCGCCGATGAGGGCCTGCTGGCTCTGATCCCTCTGGACCGCCGTGCCGCCCGTCTCGTCGGTCGCGAGCTGGGCTCGGGCCTGGGCCAAGGTGCGGAGCTGGGTGGCCAGCGACGTGCGCGCGAGGGCGTAGGTCGTCGTGGCCGAGGACACCGAGCGCTGCGCGATGGCGTCGTTCACCTGGGCGACGCGCAGGGCGGTCTGGGCCGACGCGCGTGACGCGTCGGCCGGGGTGGCGTCGAGCGTCGCCAGGACCTGACCGGCGTGCACCTGCTCGCCCACGTGGACCTCCAGGCTCTGGAGCGTGCCGCCCGTCGAGAAGTTCTCGTCGGCGCTGGCGACGCTCGCGATCGAGCCCGACGCCGAGACGGTCGCCTGCACCGTGCCGCGGGTCACGCTCACGGTGCGCTGGGCCGTCGTGGTGGACGAGGCCGGCGAGCGGTAGATGGAGAAGAAGACGGCACCGGCCGCGGCCAGGACCACGAGGGCCAGCGCGCCGGTGCCCAAGGCGCGGCGCAGTGTTCGGTGGGTTCCCCTCATGGTGCGGTGTCCTTTGCTCGTGACGGGGATCGTCTCGGGTCGCGGCCTAGCCGGCCCGCGTGGTCGTGGTGGTCGTGGACGGCAGCAGCGCCCGGCACGCGGCGAAGGCTGCGCGGTACCTCGCACCGGTGCGCGAGAGGGGTGCCGTGGCTCCGCGCGCGGGGCCCGGGGAGCCGGGCCGGGCTCCCGAGCTTGGGGCGGTCGACTTCACCCCGTGGAGGCTCAGGCAGTTGCGAAAGGCCGCGGTGGCCGCGGAGCTGGCCCGTCCCCCCCCGAACCCGCCCGCGAAGCCCGTGCCCGGGGGGCGGTCCTTGGCGCAGGCCGCGACCGCGGATCGGTCCTTGGCGCTCGTGGTCGCCCCCGGACGTCGCCCCCCCGTACCCGGGGTGAAGGTCACGCCGTGGGACGTCAGGCACGCCGTGAAGGCGGCGAAGGACGTGCCCGCCTTCGCGCGCCCCTTCGCGCTCGTGGCCACCGTCGTCGTCGCGTGCGACGTCGACCCGCTCGAGGCGGAGGAAGCCCCGCCGCAGGCGGCCAGGAGGAGACCACCCAGGGCGAGGGCGGCCACGAGCGCGCCCGCCCGGCCCCGGCGGGAGCGGGCGGGAAGGGGGTGCGGCTGGGGGGGCACGCGGCCAACCTACGCAGCGAACCTGGACGATCCATGAAGGAGCGCTAAGAGTTGGCCGACCCACCTCGAGGACCCCGCGGCCGGGCCCTACTCTCGAGGGGGCGTGGTGACGCTCGCGGCCGTCGTGAGGAGCTGATGGACATCGAGATTCTCTCGGTCGAGGACGATGAGAACATCGCCTACGTCATCGCCACCGCCCTCGAGCTCGAGGGCTACCGCGTCGCGCGTGCCGCGAGCGGCCGCGAGGCGCTCGCGGTGACGACCGCGCCGCGACGCCCGGACCTCATCATCCTGGACGTGATGCTGCCCGACGTCGGGGGCTTCGAAGTCTGCCAGCGCCTGCGCGAGGCCGGCGTGACCACCCCGGTCCTCTTCCTCACCGCGGTCGACTCGGTGAGCGACAAGGTCCGCGGGCTCACGCTCGGCGCCGACGACTACGTGACCAAGCCCTTCAGCGTCGAGGAGCTGGCCGCGCGCGTGCGCTCGCTGCTGCGGCGCACCGGCCAGGCGCCGCGGGCCGCACCGCGACGCGTGGGCGACCTCAAGATCGACGAGGACGCCCACCTCGTGACCCGCGCAGGTGTCGCGGTCGACCTCTCGCCCACCGAGTTCGGCCTCCTCGCCTACCTCGTGCGCAACGCGGGCCGGGTCCTGACGCGCTGGCAGATCCTCGACAGCGTGTGGGGCTACTCCTTCGAGGGCGACGCGTCGATCGTCGAGACCTACGTCTCCCAGCTGCGGCGCAAGGTCGACACGTCGCCCCCCACACGCATCCGCACGGTGCGCGGCGTGGGCTACGTGCTCGAGCGCGGGTCGCCGTGAGCCTGCGGCTGCGCCTGGCCCTCGCGGCGCTGCTCCTGCTGGTCACCCTCGGGGGCCTGGGTCTCCTGCTGGTGCGCTCGGTCAGCCACTCCGAGATCAGCCAGGTCGACCAGGTGCTGCGCGACTCGTTCCCCGTGACGCGCTCGCTGCGCACGGCCCACCCGCTGCCGGCCCCGCCCCGCCCCAGCCCCCGGCACCAGTTCTCGGCCCGCCAGGTGAGCGCCCTCTATATCGCTGCGGTCGAGGGAGGTTCGCGCACCGTCTTCTCGACGCCACCGGGGGTCGCCGGTGCGGTGCCCGCGCTGCCGACGACCCACTCGACCCCGCGCGACCTGCGGATCACCACCGTCGGGTCGCTGCGCGGACCGGCGACCTGGCGGGCCATCGTGCTCACCCGCCCGGGAGGCACCGGTGAGCTCCTGGTCGCCGCGCCGCTCAACCGCGTGGCCTCGACGCTCGCCTCGCTGCGCCTGACGCTCCTCGTGGCGGGCCTCGTCGTGCTGGCGGTCGCGGGCGCGGTCGCGCTGTGGGTCACGCGCCTGGGCCTGCGGCCCATCAACGAGGTCGCGCAGATCGCCTCGGCGATCGCGGCGGGCGACCGGTCGCGGCGCGTGCGCGACCTGCGGCCCGGCACCGAGGCGGCCAGCCTGGCCCGGGCCTTCAACGCCATGCGCGACGAGCAGATGGCCCTCGAGGCGCGACTGCGCCAGTTCGTCGCCGACGCCTCCCACGAGCTGCGCAGCCCGGTCGCGGCGATCCTGGGGATCACCGACATCTGGCGGCGCGGCGGTCTGCGCGACGAGGCCGCCGCCGCAGAGGCCATGCGGCGTATCGGCCAGGCGGGCGACCAGATGGGCCGCCTGGTCGAGGAGCTGCTCTTGCTGGCGCGCCTCGACGAGGGTCAGAGCGTCCAGGCCGCCGACCTCGACCTGTCCGCGCTGGTGCGCGAGGCGGTCGCCCAGGCCCTCAGCGTCGACCCGTCGCGCCCCGTCGACCTCGACGTGCCCGAGGGCGTCGTGATCGCGGCCGACGGCGCGGCGCTGCGCCGGGTCGTGGGGAACCTGGTCGCCAACGCGGTGCGCCACACGCCCTCGCGTTCGCGCGTCGCCGTCACCCTGGGCGCCCACGACGATGACGTCGAGCTCGCGGTCCGCGACGAGGGCCCGGGCATGACGCCCGAGCAGGTCGATCGCGCCTTCGACCGGTTCTGGCAGGCGAACCCCTCGCGCTCGCGGGCGGGATCGGGCCTGGGCCTGGCCATCGTGCGCGCCGTCGTCGAGGCCCACGGCGGGACCGTCACGCTCGTCTCGAGCCCGCAGGAGGGGACGCGCGTCAGCGTGCGCCTGCCCCGGGTGGCGCGAGCCGCGGGGACTCGGGCCGGCGGGGACCTCCCGTGACGCGCCCGGACGCCGGGCCTCGTGGCCGGGCGCCGGGGCGCGACGGGTCGGTCAGCTCGCCTTGACGGCGGCGACCATCTTGGTCAGGGTGTCCTTGGCGTCGCCGAAGACCAGCGTCGTCTTGGGGTTGTAGAGCAACTCGTTCTCGATGCCCGCGAAGCCCGGGCGCATCGAGCGCTTGAGGAAGACGACGTTCTCGGCCAGGTCCGCGTGGATGATGGGCATCCCGTAGATGGGCGAGGTCTTGTCGTCGACGGCCGCCGGGTTGACGGTGTCGTTGGCCCCCACGACCAGGGCGACGTCGGCCGTCTGGAGCTCGGAGTTGGCCTCGTCCATCTCGACGAGCTGCTCGTAGGGGACGTTGGCCTCGGCCAGCAGCACGTTCATGTGGCCAGGCATGCGCCCGGCGACCGGGTGGATGCCGTAGAAGACCTCGATGCCCTTGGACTCGAGCAGGTCGGCCAGCTCGCGCAGGACGTGCTGGCCCTGGGAGACGGCCAGGCCGTAGCCGGGGATGAAGACGACCCGGCTGGCGAAGCCCAGCATGATGGCGATGTCCTCGGGGCTGCCCGAGCGCACCGAGCGCCCGTCGGCCCGCTCGGTGGCGCCACTCGCGGTGACCGTCGCCCCGAAGGCCGAGAACAGGATGTTGCCGAGGCTCCGGCCCATGGCCTTGCTCATCAGGCGCGTCAGCAAGAGACCCGAGGCCCCGACCAGGGTGCCCGCCACGATCAGCAGGTTCGACCCCAGGGTGAAGCCCGAGGCCGCTACGGCGACACCGGTGAAGGCGTTGAGCAGCGAGATCAGCACCGGCACGTCGGCCCCGCCGATGGGCAGCACGAACAGGACCCCGAGCACCGCCGCCAGGCCGAGCAGCACCCAGAGCATCATCTGGGAGGCGCTCACCAGCACCGTGACGATGGTCGCCAGGGCGGCCAGGCCGACGATGCCGTTGATGAACTGCTGGCCCGGGTACGTCACGGGACGGCCGGTCATGAGCTCTTGGAGCTTGGCGAAGGAGACCGCCGAGCCGGCAAAGGAGAAGGTCCCGATCAGCACGCCGAGCAGCACCTCGAGGGCGACGTAGGTCGCCGGGTGGGTGGCCTTGATGTGCATGAACTCGGTGATCGAGACCAGCGCCGCCGCGCCGCCGCCCACGCCGTTGAAGATGGCCACCAGCTGGGGCATGGCCGTCATCTTCACGAAGCGAGCCACGGGTACCGCGACGACCAGCCCGATCACGATGCCCAGGATCATCAGGGGCACGTGGTACATCGCGTGGCCGTCCACGTAGCGGAAGAACGTCGCCACGATGGCCACCAGCATGCCGAAGGCCGCCACCATGTTGCCCAGGCGCGCGCGCTTGGGGCTGCCCAGGCCCTTCAGGGCCAGGACGAAGGTGGTGGCCGAGAAGAGGTAGAGCAGGTCGATCAGGGTCTCGCGACTCACTTGGCCACCTCACCAGACGCCGGGGCCTTGGGGGTCTTGGCCTTGGGCTTGAACATCTCGAGCATGCGGTCGGTGACGACGAACCCGCCCACCACGTTCAGCGCGGCCAGGATGACCGCGAGGAACCCGAGGATCTCCTCGGCGTTCGTGGTGGCCGCGCCCAGGATCATCATCGAGCCCACCAGGATCACGCCGTGGATGGCGTTCGAGCCACTCATCAGCGGGGTGTGCAGGATGCTGGGGACCTTGGCGATGATCTCGATGCCGACGAAGATCGCCAGCATGAAGACCGTCGCGTACTGGAGCAGGGCGTTGCCCATCAGTCGTTCTCCTTGGTGGGGGGCGTGGTGGGGACGACGGCCGCGACGCCGAGGGCCTCGGCGGTGGGGCCGTGGACGATCGAGCCGTCGTGGGCGACCGTCACGCCGAGCACGACCTCGTCGGACCAGTCGGGGGCCCACTGGCCCTTGGCGCCGAACAGGGCCAGCAGCTTGAGGACGTTGTTGGCGTAGAGGAAACTCGCGTGGGCCCCCATGGCCGCGGGCGGGTTGGCCAGGCCCACCACGCGCACGCCGCCGTGGGTCACGACCTCGCCGGCGACCGTCAGCTCGCAGTTGCCCCCGCCGTCGGCGGCCATGTCCACCACCAGGGACCCCTCGCCCATGGCCTCGACCATGGCGGTCGTGACCAGGATCGGGGCGCGCCGTCCGGGGACGGCCGCCGTGGTGATGACGATGTCGGCGTTGGCGACCTCCTGGAGCAGCGCCTGCTGCTGGGCGGCGGTCTCCTCGGCGCTCAGCGCGCGGGCGTAGCCGCCGGCCGCGTCGGCCGTGATGCCCAGCTGCACGAAGGTCGCGCCCGCGGACTCGGCCTCCTCCTTGGCCGCCGAGCGCACGTCGTAGGCGCGGACCTTGGCCCCGAGGCGCTTGGCCGTGGCGATGGCCTGGAGGCCCGCCACGCCCACACCCATCACCAGGACCTTGGCCGGGCGGATGGTGCCCGCCGCGGTCGTCAGCAGCGGGAAGAAGCGGTCGAAGGCCGTCGCGGCCGCCAGCACCGAGCGGTAGCCCGAGACGGTCGCCTGGCTGGAGAGAGCGTCCATGTACTGGGCGCGCGAGATGCGCGGCAGCAGGTCGAACGACAGCGTCGTCACGCGCCGCTCGTTGAGCGCGCGCACCACGTCTTGGCTCAGCAGGGGCGAGAGGAAGGACAGGTGGGCCGAGCCCTCGGGGAGCTGGGCCACCTCCTCGAGGGTGGGCGGGTTGACCCGCACGGTGAGGTCCCCGCGCGGCTCGTCGGCCAGGGTCGCCCCGGCCGCCTCGTAGGCGGCGTCGGTGAAGTGGGACCCCGCGCCGGCGCCGCGCGCGACGACGACCTCCCAGCCGTCGCGCACCAGGGCCTTGACCGCGTCGGGCGTCAGCCCCACGCGAGTCTCACCGGGGCGTGACTCTCTCCAGAGCGCAATTTTCATCGCTCTGTTCTACCACTCGGGCCAGGAGCCCCCTTCCGGGTCAGCCCTCGTCAGCGAGGAAGTCCCTAAGGACTTTCGTCACTTTGTCGGGCGCCTCGAGCACGAACCAGTGTCCCAGGCCCTCGAGGCGCACGTAGCAAAAGCCCCGCGCGCAGTAGCGCGCCGAGTCGAGCATCTGCGCCTCGCCCAGTCCCCGGTCGCCGCTCGCCCACACCCCGAGGGCCCGCACCGCGAGGGGCGCGAGCCGCGGCGGCGGCGTCACGAAGGCGTCCGCGGGCAGGTTCGCCCGGTACCAGTTGAGGTGCGGGGTCAGCTGGCCCGCGGCGAGCCCCGCCGCGACCTCGGCGGCGTCGGGATGGCCCATGCGGCGAAGCAGCGCGTAGTCCTCCATCGCGACGAAGGCCTCGCCGAGCCCCTCGGTGCGAAAGGCCAGCACGTAGAGGCTGCGCAGCATCTGGTCGAGGCCCGCCGCGCGAAAGGCCGTCGGGTGACCGACGGCCAGCGCGCCGAGCGAGCGCACGCGCTCGGGGTGGCGCAGGGCCACCGCCCACGCGAGCGCCGCGCCCCAGTCGTGGCCCACGACGTGGGCCGCCTCGACCCGCGCCGCGTCGAGGACCCCGAGCACGTCGTCGACCAGGCGGCCCATCGCGTAGTCCTCGACCCCCGCGGGCCGGTCGCTGCGCCCGCAGCCCCGCAGGTCGGGCACCAGCACCCGGTAGCCGGCGTCGACCAGTCCGGGCACGACCCCGCGCCACAGGCGCGCCGTGTCGGGCCACCCGTGGAGCAGTACGACGGCCTCGCCCGCGCCGGTGTCATCACTGACCAGGCGCACGCCCCCCGCCGCGCTCGTGAGCACCCCCGCCACGTCGGGCACGCTAGCGCCGTCCCTTGCTAGAACGAGGCGGTGCTCGCCGTCGTCCACGTCCCCTCCCCCTTCGGCGCCTTCGCCCTGGCCGGTGACGCGCGCGGGCTGACGCGCGTCTGGCTGCCCACCGAGGACCCCCCGCCGCCGAGCGGCGCGCCGGCAGCCGCGCTGCGCGCGGCGGGCGACCAGGTCGCCGACTACCTCGCCGGGCGCCGCCGGCGCTTCGCCGTGCGCCTCGGGGAGGTCCCCGGCACGCCCTTCCAGCGCGCCGTGTGGGAGGCGATCGCAGCGATCCCCTACGGCGAGGTCGCCACCTACGGCGAGATCGCGGCGCGCCTCGGGCGCCCCGGCGCGGCGCGCGCGGTCGGTCAGGCGACCGGGGCCAACCCCCGGCCCCTGATCGTCCCGTGCCATCGCGTCGTGGCCTGTGGGGGCCTCGGCGGCTACGGCGGCGGGATCGCGCTCAAGGAGTTCCTCCTGGACCACGAGGCTCGGACCGTCGGCGCGGGTCGATCGGGCCGAGCGGTAGGTCGCGCACGTGCTCGAGGCCCCCGCGCTCCATCCGCCGCAGGTTGATGTGGCGGATCACGCGGTGCGTGACCCAGTAGAGCAGCAGGGCCGCGGGCAACTCGGCGAACACCGCGAGCAGGACGCTCTGGAGGGCGTCACCGCGGCGCGCCGTCGTGACGTCGAACCACGCGTCGATCAGGAGCATGGTGCCCGCCGAGCTCGTGAACAGGGCCAGGATCGCCCGGCGGCGCCAGGCGGCCCAGGCGGCCAGCAGCAGGGCGGTCACCTCGGCCACGTCCAGGCCGATCCAGGCGGCTGCCCAGTGCGCAGCGCGGTAGTGGGGCGGCAGCGAGAAGCCCAGGTAGACGATCCAGGCGACCTCGAAGAGGGCCGCGGCCACCAGCATCACGAGCAGCGGGTCGCGACCGTCCCACTCCTCGAGCCTGCCCTGCGGTGCGCTCACCACGGGGAACGTTAGCGAGCGCCGGGCGCGCCCGGCAGCGGCAGGCGCAGCTCCAGACAGCTTCCCGCGCCCGCCTCGACGAAGCGCGCGGTGCCCCCGTGACGCGCCGCGATGTCGGCCACGATCGCCAGGCCCAGGCCCGTGCCCCCCGAGGTGCGCGCGCGCGCCGGGTCCGAGCGCACGAAGCGCTGGAAGAACCGCGCGCTGGTGGCCACGTCGATCCCGTCGCCGTCGTCGGCGACGGCCACCACGGCCACAGCGCCCTCGACGCGCGCGCGAAACGTCAGGCGCGTGGCCGCGTAGCGCGCCGCGTTGTCCACGACGTTGCGCACCATGCGCTTGAGCATCGCCGGGTCCCCCACGACGCGCACCGGGGCGACGGCCGACGTGTCCACGGCGAGCTCGGTGATCAGGCGGATGCGCTGGGCCTCCTCGAAGAGCAGGTCGTCGAGGTCGACCTCCAGGGCGCGGGGCACGATCTGGCCCTCGTCGTGGCGGGCCAGCCAGAACAGGTCGTCGATGAGCCCGTCCAGGCGCCGGGTCTCGCGCGCGATCGTCTCGGTCACGAGAGCCCACTCGGCGGGGTCCGCGGCGGCCCGAGCGCGCTCGACGGTCGCGAGCAGCGTCGTCAGCGGGCTGCGCAGCTCGTGGCTGGCGTTGGAGATGAACTCGCTCTGGAAGCGGCTGGCCGACTCGAGCCGGTCGAGCATGGCGTTCACCGTGCGCGCCAGGCGCGCGATCTCGTCGTCGCCGCCGGTGACGGGCACCCGCTCGGACAGGTCGCGCGCCGCGATCGCGTCGACCCGGCGGCGGATCGACTCGACGGGCGCCAGGGCCAGGCCCAGCCCGAACCAGATGAGGGTCCCCGAGAGCAGCAGCAGCAGCGGGAACGAGACCAGCACGCTGGCCAGCAGCACGGCGACCCCGTGGCTGATCGAGGAGGCGTCGACGAACCCGAAGAGCAGGGCCGGGCCCCGCGAGGTGGTGATCGAGGCGACGACGCCCTCGCTGAGGGCCGAGAGCGTGGCGCGCGTCGCCGGGTCCCGGCGCGCCACCACGGCGAGGCCCGAGATCGTGGCGTTGTCGGGCACCGCGCGCGCCAGGGGCGGCTGGCCGGCGATGGCCGAGCTCGCCGCCCACACCGCGGTCCCCGCGGGGTTGGTGACCTGGACGACCACGTCGCCGATCATCCCCACGACCAGGGGCCCACGCGCGGGCAGCGTGGTGGTGGCCAGGCGCGCCTCGACCTGGGCCATGGCGTCGCTGACGCGCGTCGAGGCGCTGGTCACGAGCGAGCGATGCACCAGGGCCACCAGGGCGACGCCCGTGAAGGCCAGGATGGCCGCGATCGACAGCACGAAGTAGGCGGTGAGGCGCGCCCGGATGGACAGCTCGCGCCGGGGGCGCACGTCTAGGCCTCGCGGATGCGGTAGCCGACGCCGCGCACCGTGCGGATGAAGGACGGCTCGCCGTCCTCGTCGAGCTTGCGGCGCAGGTACCCGATGTAGACCTCGACGATGTTGGGGTCGCCATCGAAGTCGCCACCCCACACCGCGCTCAGGATGTCCACCTTGGCCACCGGGCCGGCGTGGCCGAGCAGGTACTCGAGCAGGGCGAACTCGCGTGGGGTGAGGGTCACGTCGCGGCCCTCGACGGTGACCCGGCGCGTCAGGGGGTCGAGCGCCAGGCCGCCCACGACCAGGGGCTGGGGGCGCTCGCGGTCGCGGCGGCGCAGGAGGGCCTGGACGCGCGCCAGCAGGATCAGGGGCTCGAAGGGCTTGCGCAGGAAGTCGTCGGCGCCCACCTCGAAGCCCTCGACCTCGTCGAGGTCGCCCTCCTTGGCCGTCAGGATCAGCAGGGGCGTGGCCACGCCCGCCTCGCGCAGGTCCAGGCACACCGAGAACCCGTTGCGCTTGGGCAGCATGAGATCCAGCACGATCACGTCGTAGGAGCCCGAGCGCCCCTCGAGGAACCCGGACTCGCCGTCGTGGCGCAGGGTCACGGCGAAGCCCGCGTCGCCGAGCAGGTCCGCGACGGCCTGGGCGAGGTCGCGGTCGTCCTCGATGACCAGGGCCTGGCGCGACGCGTCGCTCATCGCCCTCGAGGTTACTGTCGGGTCCCCCGCCGGGGCGGGCCATTTCGCGTCCCTGGCGGTCCTTGCGGGTCCGGCGCGGTCGGCGCGCGCCCCCGAGCGACCAGAATGGGGGGATGACCGCCTCGATCGTGGGCTACGTGCTCCGCGAGATCCAGCACCTGCCCGGTGGCTGGGTCTACGGCCTGGTGGCCCTGCTGGTCTTTGGCGAGGCGGCCCTCTTCATCGGCTTCGTCCTGCCCGGCGAGACCTCGGTCATCGTGGCCGGGGTCGTCGCCAGCCAGGGCCACGTCAACCTCGGCGTCCTGATCGCTCTGGTGGTGGTGTCCGCGGTCGTGGGCGACTCGGTCGGCTTCGAGGTCGGTCGGCGCTACGGGTCGGCGCTGCTGCGCCTGCCCGTCCTGCGCTCGCGCCAGCGGGCGCTCGACCGGGCGCTGGCGGGCCTGGCCCGGCGCGGCCCGCTCTACGTCTTCCTCGGGCGCTTCACCGCCTTCTTGCGCGCGGTGATGCCGGGCCTCGCCGGGCTCTCCAAGATGCAGTACCGGCGGTTCCTCGCGGCCAACGCGGCCGGCGGGCTCACCTGGGGCGTCGCCTACACGCTGCTCGGCTACTTCGCGGGCGGGGCCCTCGCGCGCATCGAGACCTACAGCTCGTGGTTCGGCGCCGCGGTGCTGGTCGCGATCGTCGGGGGCGCCCTGGCGCTGCACCTGCTGCGCCGGCGCCGCGACGCGCAGCTCGAGCGCGATAGCGCACCCGCCGACGCGGACCCCGGGAGATTGTGACCAACGGGCGGGCGCGCCGCGCGGGCGAGGCGCGCGCCACCCCGTGAGCCTCAGCGTCGGCTTCGTCCTCGCGGCTCTCGCCGTGGCCGCCTTCGCGGGCCCCCTGCTCGGCGAGGTCGTGGACGTGCCCGGCGCCGTGGTCGAGCTGGTGCTGGGCGTGCTGCTGGGCCTCGTCGTGCCCGCCAGCGCGATGCAGGCGGGCACGCCGGTCGCGACGCTGGGGGCCCTCGGCTTCTTGCTGCTGATGTTCCTCGTCGGGGCCGAGCTGGACCTCGCCGACATCTGGCGCACCAGCCGCTCGGCGGTCCTGGTGGGCGCCGGGCTCTTCGCGCTGGCACTCGTCGTCTCGGCCCTCGTCATGGGCCACGCCGCGGGCGCCTCGCGCCTGTGGGTGCTCGGCGGCGCGGCCGTCTCGATCGGGGTGGCCGCTCCGGTGCTCCACGCCTTGGGCCGGGGAGCCAAGCGCACCACACGCGATCTGCTCGTCGTGGGCTCGGTCGCCGAGATCCTCTACCTCGGCGTGCTCACCGCGCTCAGCGTGGCCAGCCACCACACGCTCAGCGTGGCAACGGCCCTGCTGGTCGCGCGCGCGGCCGCCCTGATCGCCTTCGCCCTGGTGATCGTGGCCGCCCTGCGCCGCGTGCGCCGACGCACCCCCCACCACTTCCATCGCTGGTTCCGTCGCGACGACCCCGTCGAAGTCGGCCTGCGCGGAACGTTCGCCCTGGTGTTCGTCGTCGTGGCCTTCACCAGCCTGGTCCAGATCCCCACGGCCCTCGGGGCGCTGCTCGCCGGCGTGCTCTTTCGCATCGTGTTCGGCCGCGCGCGGGGCATCGTCGATCGCCTGGCCGGAGTGGCCAACGCCTTCTTCATCCCGCTCTTCTTCCTCACCGTCGGGCTCCAGACGCGCCTGCGCCACGGACTGGTCGCCCTCGCGCCCACGATCGGCCTGCTGCTCGTCGTGCTGGCCGTGCCGCGCCTGGCCCTCATCCCCTACCTGCGCTGGCGCGGCGCCACACGGCGCGAGGCGACGGCGGGCACCCTCTTGCTCATGGCGCCCCTCACGGTGCTGATCACCACCGCCGAGATCGGCACGCAGGCCCACCTCCTGGGCCCGCGCAACGCGACGGCCATGGTGCTCGCCGCCACGCTCTCGGCCCTGGTGTTCCCCGCCGTCGCCCGGCGCCTCCTGCACGAGCCCGAGCCGGCCGAGGCCGCGCCACCCGAGTGAGGAACGAGCCCGCGACCCGAACGACCGCCCGCGTCGCGGCGACGCCGACTCGCGACGCCCCGACCAGGCGGTAGCGTCGACCCGTCAAGGAGGAATCATGCCCGACGAAGTCCTGATCGAGCGCCGCGGTGCCGTCGCCCTGCTCACGCTGAACCGCCCCGAGGCCCGCAACGCCATCAACCGCGCCGCCGCGCTGGCCCTCGAGGAGGCTCTGGCGGCGGCCGACGCTGACGACGAGGTGCGCGCGATCGTCCTGACCGGAGCCGGGGACAAGGCCTTCTCGGCGGGCATGGACCTCAAGGCCTTTGCGGCCGGCGAGCTGCCCTTCACCGACCACGGCTTCGCGGGCATCGTCACCCACGTGCTGGCCAAGCCCGTGATCGCCGCGGTCAACGGCCCGGCCCTGGCCGGCGGCTTCGAGATCGTGCTCAGCTGCGACCTGGTGGTCGCGGCCGACACCGCGATCTTCGGCATCCCCGAGGCCCAGCGCGGCCTGGTCGCGGGCGCGGGGGGGCTCGTGCGCCTGCCCCGGCGCATCCCGCTCGCCCAGGCCCTCGAGCTGGCGCTGGTGGCCGACCCGATCTCGGCGGCCCGCGCCTACGAGCTCGGCCTCGTGAACCGTGTCGTGCCCGCAGGCGAGCTGGTCGACACGGCCGTCGCGCTCGGCGAGCGCATCGCGCGCAACGCGCCCCTCGCGGTGGCCACCTCCAAGCGCGTCATCCGCGAGACGGTCGACCTGCCCGAGGCGGACGCCTGGCCCATCAACGACGCGGCCTTCGCCGCCATCGGAGCCAGCGCCGACGCGCTCGAGGGCGCGGTCGCCTTCGCCGAGAAGCGCCCCCCGCGCTGGACGGGGCGGTGAGCGCCCCGCTCACCCTGGCGAACCAGCCCCAGCTGGCGGGCGCGCTCACCATCGTGCGCCTTAGCCTCCACGTGCTCGCCGCCACGATCTGGGTCGGGGGCCAGTTCGTCGTCGCGGGACTGCTCCCGACCATCCGCGGGCTCGGCGCGGACGCGCCCCGGCGCGTGGCGGCGGCCTTCGGGCGCCTCAGCTGGCCCGCCTACTGGCTGCTCGTCGCCACGGGGGTCTGGAGCTACCTGGCGATCCCGGCGCGCCGGGCGACGACGCCGTGGCGCGTGGCCTTCGTGGTCAAGATGCTGGTCGTCGCCCTCGCGGGCCTCGCCGCCTGGCGCCACACCCGCGCCGCCAGCCCCCGCGCCCGGGGGATCTGGGCCGGGCTGGCCTCACTCGCCTCCACGGCGGCCCTGGTACTCGGCGTCGCCCTCGCGGGCTGAGACCGCGAGGGCGCTGACGCGCCCGCCGCGCAGGGCTAGCGGTGGTGCTGGTCCAGCGCCTCGGCGAAGTCGTCGAGCTCGCGCGCGCTGACCCCGTTCGCCGCGGCGACGGCGCGCCATCCCTCAGTCGCGGCCAGCACCTCGTCCCAGACCCGACGAGCGTCAGCGGGCGTGAGGCGGAAGTCCCGGGCCGCCGCGAACAGGGCGGTGGGCGTCTCGCGGGAGTCGGTCGCGAAGCCGATCGACGTCGCGCGCTCCACACGGGGGTCGGGGTTCGGGTTGACGTCGAACAGGGGCGACGCCGCCCATCCGCCGTCATCGAAGAGGAATCCGTGGTTGCGCAGGTGGTCGTCACAGTTGTTCACGACCAGCGAGAAGGCGACGCGGCGCCACAGGTCGCGCAGGTCGGCGGTCACCCGACTCCCCTGCGCGGCCAGGGACTCGGCGAGCTCGGTGTAGTCATGGCCCACACCATCGGTCGTCCTCATCAGCGTCATCGCGCTCGCGTACGGGACGCGCCGCCCCTCGCGGCGGTCAAATCGCTCGAGGAGCAAGACACTGTGACCGTCCACGTCGACGAGCTCGTGGCGCGGGACCGCGATCCCCGCCGCGTGCGCGAGGTCGAGCGCCGTGGCCTCCCAGGCCTCGACGTCCCACTCGTCGTGGGGGTGGGGGAATTTGGCGATGAGGAGTCGCTGCCCGTCGCGCACGGATGCCTTGGGACGTGCGCCGCCCAGCGATCCCGTCCCCGCGTCCACGAGGACTTTGATCGCTGCGAACTCGTCGCGTCCGCCCGCACCGCGCGCGACGAGCGTGGCCGCGTGCAGCAAGGTGGGGAGCTCGAGGAGCTTCGGCACGTCCGTGCCCGTGGCCACGAAGTCGCCACCGCCCTGGCGATAGCGCATCGCGCCCTGACGGGTCAGGTCCGAGACGCCGAGGAGATAGTCGACGTCGGTGAGCGTCCGGGGTGTGCGGCGCGCGTCGCGGTCTTCGGCGTGGACCCTCCGCGCGATGAGGTGTCCTCCCCACCGGTCGGGCGCGCTGTCGCGCAGGGCACCCGGCAACCCGTGAGTTGTCACGGAGATCTCCGCGCGCGGGAGGTCGGGACCGAGGTCGAAGGAGTCGGGAGATCCGAGGTAGTCGGCGTCGTAGGTGAACGTGCAGACGGTCTCGCCCCGCCGCGTGGCCACGTGAGCGGTCCCCGCGCGCACGGTGCCGCCCGCGAGGTCGACGTGGACCTCGAACCGCGTGGCGGGCACCGAGCTCATCGGCGCACGCGCTGCGGAAGCATGTCGTCGGCGCGCGCCCGGCCGAACGGCGTCTCGTACGGGTCCAGGGCATTGACCGCTCGGTCGAGCTGCCCGAGAGCTCGCGCGACGTTGAGGAACGTGCCCAGGCTCACCGCCCCGCTGCCCCGCTCGAGCCGTGCGAGGGTCTGGCGCGTGGTCCCCGCGCGCTCGGCGACCTGCTGAGCGGTGAGACCGAGGAGCTTTCGCCACGTGCACAGGTGCGCGCCGAGGTCGACGGCGGCGCGGCGACTCTGGACCGGTAACGACGGAACGGCCACGGCTCATCTCCTGCGCTCGGCTGGACGCTGTTCCAACATCGTACCAGTAAGGACATCTATAACGACCGTTAACGATGAGAATATCTTCTCAGTGGTACATTATGACCCCGTAACGTCTCAGCAGCGGGAGTCCGCTGGGGTCGGCTGCGCGCTCCCGCCGCGAGCGAGACGGTCCCGCCGCGACCGCCAGCCATCACGCAACACCACCCGCGACGCCTGCAAGGCTCCGCGGCCCGCCCAGCGCCTCGCCCCCGCTCCCGCGCGGCTCGCGGCGCGATCCCGGCACCGGACGTGTCACGGGCCGCCGCGAGCAGGGCGCCGGGCGTCGCGGGCGAGCCCGCCAGCGAGCACCAGGCCGATCATCCCCGCGTACCCGAGGGAGCCGACCACCTGGCCCCAGAACAGCAGGTGCACGACCTTGAGCGCGGACCCGAGACCCGCGAGGGACCCGCCAACCTGGACCGCCACGAGTCCGAAGGCCAGCGCCCCGGGCCGGCGCGCCACGACGAGCACGCTCACCACCAGCTCGGCGACGAACTGGGCGACGCCCAGGTAGTCGTGCACGTAGGACCAGGTGAACGAGAAGCGGCGCACGAAGGTGCTCGCGAGCACCACCAGCTCGAGCGAGCACGCCACGACGAGGCTGCGCGCCAGCGCGCGCCCCAGGCGCGAGAGGGCCCCGAGCGTGAGCAGGGCGTTGCCCGCGAAGGCCAGCGCGTAGAGCGGGACGGTCGCCACGTGGTTGCCGAAGTTGCTGATCCCGCCCTCACTGGTGGCCACGCGCGGGTCCAGCACCGCGCACAGCGCGAGGGGGAGGATCAGGACGACCTGGGCCGCGCGCAGCGTCGCGGCGTCGCGCGCCGCGCCGGCCGCGTCGCTCCCGGCCACCGCGGCCCTCAGACCACCTCGCCCGCCCGCGCGCCACGCCCGCGCAGGTCGCGCAGGCGCACGCGGCCCCCGCGCAGGATCGCGCGCCGGTAGATCGCGGCCGCCAGGCGGGCGACGAGCACCGTGGCCGCGACGCTCTCGAGCGCGGCCACGACCACCCACGGCCAGCTCAGCGCTCCCAGGCCCACCAGGGTCGGCACCGCGAAGGTCGAGGTGATCGGCACGAAGGCGAACACCCGCACGAGCAGCGTCGCGTGGCCGGCGCCGGCCGCCGTCAGGGCGGCGATGTAGCCGGCGATCGTGGGCACGTTGAGGGGCAGCATCAGGCTCTGGAGCTGGTCCTGGCGCTCGGCGAGCGACCCGGCGGCCGCGTAGATCCAGCTGGTGAAGGCGTAGCCGAGCAGGGCCCACAGCACCCACATGGCGATCGCCGCGACCGAGTCGCCCGCGAGCAGGTTGGTGCCCGCGGCCCGCGCGGCGATCAGGGCCACCAGCGCCAGGGCGAGCACCTGGGTCAGCGCCAGGGCCCCGATGCCCAGCACCTTGCCCGCGAGCAGGCGCAGCGGGCGCATCGTGGCGAGCAGCACCTCGACGACCCGGCTCGACTTCTCCTCCATCACCCCGAGCAGCGTCCAGGTCGCGTACTGGGAGATGAGCACGAAGGTGATGATCGCCCCTAGGACCAGCACTCCGGTGACCGCGCTCGAGGGCCCGGAGGTCGCGACCCCGACGATCGGCAGGGCGCGCGCCTCGTCGACCAGGCGCGCCTGGGCCGGGGTGAGCCCGGCCGCGACCTCGGCGGCCACGCGTCCCAGGGCCAGGGCCAGGGTGTGGACGAAGGCGCCCGAAGGCGACGTCACCGCCAGGTCGGTCGAGCTCGCCACGCGCAGGCGCGAGCTCGACACGACGACGTCGGTCGCCCCGGTGCGCACCAGGTCGCGGGCCCTGGCCGCGGGCACCGTCGTCACGCTGAGGGGCTCGCCCACCGCGGCCGCGACGGCGCGCGTGCTGGTCGACACCCACGCCGGGGCGCCGGCCACGATGCTCACGCGCAGGACCGCGCGGTGATGGTGGCGCCCGATGCTCGGGATCAGGATGACCGCGAGCACCACCAGGATCACCAGGATCGTCGAGGCGCGAAAGGTCCGGCTGCGGGCGCGCTCGCGGTACTCGCGGCTGGCGACCAGCCACACGTCCGAGCGCGGCGCGCTCGACAGGGCGCGTGCTGGCGCGCCGCGCCGGCGCGCCAGCACGCGCCAGACGAGGACCCCGAGCACCACGGGGTAGAGGACCCACCTCACGCGACGGCCTCGCGGAAGACCTCGCTCAGGCGACGGCGCTGCAGGGAGAACTCGCGCACGTGGCCCGCGCGGCGCGCGGCGTCGAGCACGCTGTCCAGGTCCACCGTCGGCTCGAGCACCAGGCGCACCGCCCCCCCACTCGCCTCGGACACCCGCACGCCGGCCAGCCCCGCGGCGAAGCGGCCCTCGCGGTCCTCCTCGACGCGCACGCTGAGGCGCCGCTCGCCGGCGGTCACCAGGTCCTCGACCGCGCCACTGGCCACGACGCGCCCGTGGTCGATGATGGTGACCGCCTGGCACAGGGACTCGACCTGGTCGAGCTGGTGGCTCGAGAACAGCACCCCGTAGCCGGCGGCGGCGCGCTCGGCCAGCACCGCGCCCACCTCGTCGATGCCCGTCGGGTCCAGGCCCGCCAGGGGCTCGTCGAGCACCGCGAGCTCGGGGTCGTGGACCAGGGCGGCGGCCAGCTGGGCGCGCTGCTGGTTGCCGTGGGAGAGTTCGTCGACGCGCGACCCCCCGCGCGCGCCCAGGCCCAGGCGCTCGAGCCAGCGGTCGGTCGCGGCGGCGGCGTCACGCTCGCTCATGCCGTGGAGGCGCCCGAGGTAGCGCACCTGGTCACCGAGGCGCATCGTCGGGTAGAGGCCGCGCTCCTCGGGCATGTAGCCGAAGCGGCGCCGCAGCGCCTCGTCGACGCGCGCCCCGCGCCAGGTGATGGTCCCGGTCGCCGGGGCCAGGTCGAATATCGCGCGCATCGTCGTGGTCTTGCCCGCGCCGTTGGGGCCCAGGAAGCCGACCACCTGGCCATCGGGCACCGTGAAGGAGAGGTCGTCGAGCGCCACGTGCTCGCCGAAGCGGCACCGCAGAGCCGCCAACTCGAGCCCGGCCACCTTGCGACCCTACTGCGCCCGGTGCGGCCGACGGCGAGGCGGGCGGGCGTCCGCAGTAGGCTGGGAGCAGCGTGGGAAAGGAGAGTCCACCGTGTTCCTCGCTGAGATCTTCGGGCCGGACCTCTTGGTCGTCGTCATCGTCGTGGCGGTCCTCATCTTCGGCGCCGGGGCCATCCCCAAGCTCGCCCGCAACCTGGGCACGGCCAAGGCCGAGTTCGAGAAGGGCGTCAAGACCGCCAAGGATGCGCAGGCCACGCAGGCCAGCGACGTGTCCGAGACCAAGTCCGACGACACGCCCAGCTGAGCGAACCTGAGGGCGTTCATACCTGACGACTGAGGGCCGCGAGAGGCCCTCACTAGTCTCGATTTTCGTGGATGCGCCCCTCTCGTTCCCCGGGGATGGGCCGCGCCGTCGGCGTCGACGGGTGCTGGCCGCTGCGGGCGTCGTGGCGGGCGGCCTCGCCCTGTCGGGCTGCACGGTTCCGTCCTTTGGGGCCAGTCCGGGCGACACCACGAGCTCGCGCTCGGTGTTCCACCTCTGGCAGGGGTTCTCGATCGGCGCGCTGATCATCGGCGGCCTGGTCGTCGCTCTCATCGTGTGGGCCGTCGTGCGCTACCGGCGCCACGGCGAGCGGATCCCGGACCAGCACCAGTACCACATCCCCTTGGAGATGACCTACACGATCGTCCCGATCCTGATCGTGCTGGGCCTCTTCGCGGCCACGATGGTCGTGGAGAACAAGGAGGTCGCCAACCCGCGCACCAACGTCAGGATCGACGTCAACGCCTTCCAGTGGGGCTGGAAGTTCACCTACCCGGGCTCGAACGCGGTGGTCGTGGGCCAGACCACCCAGGCGCCGACCATGGTGATGCCCGTGGATACCAACGTCCACATCAACCTCACCTCGAGTGACGTCGTCCACGGGTTCTACGTCAAGGCCTTCAACTTCTCGCGCTACGCCCTGCCCGGCGTGCTCAACCAGTTCACCCTGCGCGCGGTCGCGACGGGGACCTTCTTCGGCCAGTGCACCCAGCTGTGCGGCCTCTACCACTCGCTGATGTGGTTCAACGTCAAGGTCGTCACCCCGAGCCAGTACACCGCGTGGCTGGCCTCCTTCCACGGGTCGGCGGCCGCCACGGCGGCTGCGGCGGCCGCGGCCGCCGTGCGCCAGCAGACCTCCTCGCTGGTGCCCACCAAGCTCGCCACCACGACGGGGACCCACTGATGGTCGACGTCCTCGAGCGCCCCGCCACGCTGGCCGAGCCGCCCCACGAGGCCCACGGCCCCACCGGGCTGCTCAAGTGGCTCACCACGACCGACCACAAGGTGATCGGCCTGTCCTACACGGTGACCGCGGTGATCATGATGGTGATCGGCGGCGCGCTGGCCGAGATCATCCGCGCCCAGCTGGCCAGCCCCAACGGCACCTTGGTGTCGCTCGCCCAGTTCAACGAGCTGTTCACCATGCACGGCTCGGTGATGATCTACCTGTTCGCGGGGCCCTTCGCCTTCGGGGCGCTGGCCAACATCATCGTGCCCATCCAGATCGGCGCGCCCGACATGGCCTTCCCCCGCCTGAACGCCCTGTCCTACTGGCTCTACCTGACCGGCGCGATCACCATGCTCTCGGGCTTCTTCACCGCCGGGGGCGCGGCGAACTTCGGCTGGGTGGGCTACGCGCCGCTGTCCAACTCGCTCAACACGCCCGGCGCCGGGGCGGACCTGTGGATCGGCGGGCTGCTGCTGACGGGCTTCTCGGCCATCTTCACCGGGGTGAACCTGGTGGCCACGATCTTCTACCTGCGCGCGCCGGGCATGACGATGTTCCGCATGCCGATCTTCACCTGGAACCTGCTGGTCACCGCGATCCTGATCCTGCTGGCCTTCCCGGTGCTGACGGCCGGGCTGATCATGCTCTACGCCGACCGGCACTTCGGCACCCACATCTTCTCGGTCGCCGGCGGGGGCGTGCCGGTGCTGTGGCAGCACATCTTCTGGTTCTGGGGCCACCCCGAGGTGTACATCCTGGCCCTGCCCTTCTTCGGCATGGTGACCGAGATCATCGCGGTCTTCTCGCGCAAGCCGGTCTTCGGCTACAAGGGGATGGTCTTCGCGACGATCTCCATCGCGGCGCTCTCGCTGGGCGTGTGGGCCCACCACATGTTCACCACCGGCGTCGTGCTGCTGCCCTTCTTCTCGATGATGTCCCTGCTGATCGCCGTGCCCACCGGGATCAAGATCTTCAACTGGATCGGGACGATGTGGCGCGGGGAGATATGGTTCTCGACGGCCATGCTCATGGCCCTCGGGTTCCTCGTCACGTTCCTCATCGGCGGGCTGACGGGCATCTACCTGGCGAGCCCCCCGCTCGACTTCTTCACCCACGACACCTACTTCGTGGTGGCCCACTTCCACTCGGTCGTGATGGCCCTGGTGCTCGCGGGCATGGCCGGCCTCTACTACTGGGGCCCCAAGTTCACCGGGTATCTGCTCAACGAGACCATCGGCAAGGTCCAGTTCTGGTTCCTCTTCGTGGGCACGCAGGTCTTCACCCTGCCCCTCTACCTGCTCGGGCTGCGCGGGATGCCCCGGCGCATGGCCGTCTACCCCCACGACCCCCAGTGGCAGTTCCTCAACGACCTCTCGAGCGTCGGCGCGATCCTGATCGGCGTCTCGACGCTGCTGTTCGTCGCGAACCTGGTGGTCAGCTGGAAGCGCTACCCCGCGGGCGACAACCCCTGGGACGGCCAGACCCTCGAGTGGTTCACGACCTCGCCGCCGCCCCACCACAACTTCTACCGGCTGCCCCCGATCCGCTCGGAGCGGCCCACCTGGGACCACAACCATCCCGACCACCGCGCCCTGCCCCACGGCCATCGCGTCGAGGCGCCCGAGTGAGGGTCGAGGCGCGCTTCCTGCTGAGCCTGGGCCTCTTCTTCGGGATCGTGGGCCTCATCTACTGGCTCTGGAGCGGCGAGGACGCCGGCGGGGTGATGCTGGGCGCCGCGATGCTGCTCGGCTTCCTGCCCGGCGGCTACTACTACTACTGGAGCCGGCGCATGCGCCCGCGGCCCGAGGACGACCCCCAGGCGACGACGGCCAGCGGGTCGGGCGTCGTGGGGGCCTTCCCGGGCTCGTCGATCTGGCCCTTCACCCTGGGCATGGGCGCCTTCTTCACCGTGCTGGCGCTGGTGTTCGGGATCTGGCTCCTGGTGCCGGGCCTGGGCCTGGTCACCTGGGCGCTCTTCGGGGGCGTCGCCGAGAGCCGGCGGGGCGGAGGGGTCTGAGCCTCCGGCGTAGATTGCCAGAGTGCTCGCCCGCCTCACCCGGCTCGTCGCGCGCTGGCGCGTGGCGATCGTGGTGGCCTGGGTCGCGGCGGCCGGCCTGGGCCTGCTGGGCGCCCACCAGCTCACCGGGCGCCTGACGACCTCGCTGGCGGTGCCCGGCACCCCCTCGGCGCGCGCCGACGCCCTCTTGCGCGCGCACTTCTCCGAGAGCATCGAGGGCGCCTTCACCGTCGTGATGCGCGCCCGCGGACGCGCCGCGATCGCTGCCGACGAGGCCCGCGTACGCCGCGCGGTCGCCCCGCTCGGGCTGCACGCGGTCGAGGAGCAGGGGGTGGGCGGGCTGCTCGTGGCCGACCTCGAGTCCCCCGACACGCTCGGGCGCGCCGCCGCCCTCACGCCGCGCCTGCGCGCTGCCCTGGCCGCCGCCGGGCTGCGCGGGGCGCTGGTGACCGGCCCGGCCGCCCTCCAGGCCGACGTCACGCCGATCCTCGCGGGCGACCTGCGCCGCGGCGAGCTGCTGGCCCTGGGTGCGGCCCTCGTGCTGCTCACCGCGGTGCTCGGGGTGAGCGCGGCGGTCGCGCTCCCCTTCGTCGTGGCCGGGCTCACCACCGCGGTGGCTCTCGGCCTGGTCGACCTGCTCGCCTCCTGGCGCCTCATGGTCCTCTACGTCCCCAACGTGGTCGCCTTGATCGGGCTGGGACTCGCGATCGACTACGCGCTGCTCATGGTGCACCGCTACCGCGCCGAGGTCGCCCGCGGCGCGGGGGCCCTCGAGCGCACGATGGCGTCCGCCGGGCGCACCGTCGTGCTCTCGGGAGCGGCGGTGGCCCTGGGGCTGGCCACCATGCTCTTCCTCCCGGTGCCCCTGGTCTCCTCGCTCGGGGCGGCGGGCCTGGTCGTGCCGGTCGTCGCCGTCGCGGCCGCCCTCACCCTCCAGCCGGCGCTGCTCTCCCTGGCGGGCCCGCGCGGGGTCGCGGTGCACGGATGGCGCGGGCTACTCGAGCCGCGCGACCCCGATCGGGGGCGCTGGGCGCGCATCGCGCGCCGCGCCGTGGCCCAGCCGCGGCGGGTCCTCGCGGGTGCCCTCGTCGTGCTCGGGGCCCTCGGGGCGGGTGCGGCCGGGCTGGCCCTGACCCCAGGCTCCCTGAGCGCCATCCCCGCCTCGATGCCCTCGGCGCGAGCGATCGCCCTGGTGCGCGCGAACGTCGGACCGGGCGTGCTCACCCCCCTCGAGGTCCTCATCGACACCGGGCGGGCCGGCGGGGTCCGCGCGCCCGCCGAGCGTGCCGCCCAGCAGGCCCTCGCTCTGCGGCTGCTGCGGGTGCCCGGCGTCGAGCTCGTGGCGACCGACGTCGTCGCCCCCTACGTGGACCCCACGGGCCAGGTGTCCCGGATCCTCGTCGTGACGACGGGGTCGCTCGGCAGCCCGGTCTCCCAGCGCGTGACGTCCGTCGTGCGCGCGCTCAGCGCCGCGCAGCGCTTCCCCGGGGGCACGAGCGTCGTCGTCGGCGGTGCGCCGGCCCAGGGGGTCGACTTCCTCCACGCCGTCTACGGGCGCTTCGTCTGGGTCGTGGCGGCGGCCCTCGCCGGCTCCTTCGTGCTGCTCACGCTCGCGCTGGGATCGGCGCTGCTCGCGGCGCTCGCGGTGCTCCTCGACGTGCTCTCGGTGGCCGCGGCCTTCGGGGCGCTGGTGTGGTGGTTCCGCGTCGGATTGGGCGGGTGGGCCGGCACGTACCACGTGGGACAGATCGAGGGCTGGGTGCCCGTCTTCACCTTCGCGGTCCTCTTCGGCCTCTCGATGGACTACGAGGTCTTCATCGTGGCGCGCCTGCGCGAAGCCCACCGGGCCGGCCGGTCCACGCCCGAGGCGATCGTCGAGGCCCTGGCGACGACCGGCGGCGTCGTCACCAGCGCCGCCGTGATCATGGTCGGCGCCCTGGCGGGCTTCGTGCTGGGTCGCGTCGCCGGCCTCCAGGAGCTCGGCGTGGGCCTGGCCCTGGGCGTGCTGGTCGACGCCACGCTCGTGCGGGGTCTCGTCCTGCCGAGCCTGCTCGCCCTGGCCCAGCGCCAGTTGTGGCGTGGTGCCCGGCCCCGGCAGAAGGCGCCCCACTACCGTTGAGCACGGCGCCCACGGGCGTCACCACGTGCCAGCGCCTCGCCCCCCTTGCGCACCGAGGGGGACGAGGCGCTGGCACCCGCTCTGCGAGCAGAGCGAAGGGACCCGCTCGCTACTTCACGATCCGGATCACGAACTGGAAGGACGGGACGTGGTAGCCGAGCGCCAGGGCGGGGAAGTCCCGGGCGTAGCTGAGAACCGGCGTCATGCCGTAGGGGGTGTTCGCGAACGAAGGCTGCTGGGTATACATCATCGGGTACAGATTGATGACGTGCAGCCCGGGGCCGCCCGTGGCGTACAGGTGGATCACCGTGTAGCCGTTGGAGTTGAAACCGCAGCCGTAGCCGATGTAACTGTTGTCGTAGTCGACGCCGAGCGTGTTGTCGAACTGCGTCCAGCCCACCCCATCGAGGCTGATGGTCAACTCCTGCCCCTCCTTGAAGGTATAGGTCCCCGTGCCCGACTGGCCCGCCGCGATCGCCTGGGCGGTCGCCGCGTCGTTCGCGGTGGCGATGCCCTCGGAGACCACCTGCCCGCTCTTGTTGTAGAAGGGGACGAGCGACTCCTGGACGTAGAAGGGCTGCTGCGCCTCGACCGTCGTCCCGCTCATCACCTGGATCACGTGCCAGCCTCCCAGGCCGTTGGGCACGGTGACGTTTGCCGAGAGCGTCCCGCCCGCGACCGACGCGGTGCCGAGGGGCACCGATACGTATGCCCAGCACGAGCTGGTCGGGCAGTTCACCCGGCTGCCCTGGACCGAGGCCCACGTCAGCTGGTAGGGGCCGGCGCCCGACAGCCCGGACACCGTGACCTGCACCTTGGTGCCCACGGGACCCGTTGATGGCGTCAGCGTGGTCTTGGCCGCGGTGGCCGCGCTGAGGCCGTTCGCGTCAAGCGTCGTGACCTCGCTCAGGGTCGGCGTCACCTGGTTGGGCCAGGAGATCTTCGGCGTGGTCGAGACGGTGCCGCGAGTCACCGTGAAGATCGCGGTGCCACCCGTCGCGAAGGGGACCGGCGACTGGACGATGTTCATGTACACGTAACTGATCGCGTCGCCAACCTGGATGACGTGCTTACCGAGGGCGCCGACGGCCGGGATCGTCACGGACGCCGTTCCCCGCGTCCAACTGGCCATCATCTCACCGGTGAAGTGATTGTCGTAGAGGACGGCCGCCCCCCCCGTGTACAGCGTCGCGCCCATCCCCGTGTAGGTGATGTGGATCGGCGTGCCGATCGGGCCACTCCGTGGCGTCACGGTCAGCGTGCGCAACAGTTCAAAGCCCCCGTGAGCTTGCGCCACGTTGTTGACCACCGCATAGATGTCGTGCATCCCGCCAAAGTCCGAGGGAACGGTCATGGCGTAGCTGAAGCTGCCCGTGGCGGACGTCGTCACCGTCGTCAGGGTGACGAAGAAGTTCGTGGAGCTGCGCCCCAGGTAGTTGACGGTGTCGGGCTGGGGACTGACGACCCACGAGGCCGACGATGTCGACCACGCAAGCGTCACGCTGGTCGAGGCCGGAAGCCCACTGCCAGCGATGGTGATCGGCGTACCCTGCGGGCCCTCGTACGGGGTCACCGTGAGGTTGCCGATCGAGGGACTCATGGTAAAGCTCGGCGTCACGGGACCCGGTAGCGGCGCGACACCAGGGATGTTGGGCGCGACGAGAGTCGTTGGGTTCAAGACACCGGTCGTGTCGGCGGCACCCCCCGCTGTCGACAACGCCATCGGGAGCAGCGCGCCCAGGGCTAGGGCCACCGTATACGCCCTTTTCCAGGCATGACGGAAGTGCATCATGGGGAGATCGTCCTTTCGAAGACGGCTAGTTTGGGGTGCCAGCGTGAGAGCGGTGGCACGCCTCGCCCTGGGCGCTGCCCAGGGCGAGGCGCTAGTGCGTCATGAAGTCACGCTGCAGGAACCGCGTTGAGCGTCAACTGCGACGGAGTCGCCGTCCCCGCCTGGCTGTAGGTAAACGTTGCGGAGGGAACAGCCTTCTTGATGATCACGCGCTTGCGGACGATCTTCGAGCCCTGACGCACCTTGATGACCTTGGTCACGGCCGGGATCGCCTTGGTGGTGACGACGATCTGGAAGTTGACGACGCCCAGCGTTGGGTAGCCCGTCGTGTTCCAGCCGTAGCTCCAGAAGGCCACGGTACCGTGGTTGCCGTAGTTCATCGGTGCGGGTGTGGAGATGCCCGGGATGACCACAACGGCGCTCTTGACGTTGGCGGGGGTGAGGGGAGTACCACCCGAGCCGACGTTGACGCCCGACATCCGGAAGACGACGGTCTGGCCGACGTAGAACTCGTTGGTCAGTGCGCAGCCGATCGGCGCCTTCAGGATGCCCGTGCCACCACCACCGACGACCGTGTCGACGTTCAGGTAGACGGGAAGGTTCGACGTGCCCTGGATCGGTGGCGCCAGCGTGGTGGTCGTCGTCGAGTCCGCGGATGCCGTCGAGACGCCCAGCAGAGCCAGGCCGCTCAGGCTCAGTGCCCCGGCGGCCAGGGCCGCTACGACACGCTTCATAATTCCTCCTTGTGCTTTCTTGGGGACGTGGGAGACCCGGGGAGCCGGGGACCCGCTACTTCCGGACCAGGACGAGACCCGTCAGCGTGGCGCTGAACGCATCGGTCTCCGAGGAGCCGGCAGTGGTCTTCTGGATCGAGAACGACCCAGTGAAGTTGAGGGTCCCGGTGGCGCCCCGCCACTTGCCCACACCCCCCAGGATCTTGGCAACGCCCTTGACGCTGACCGAGGTCGGCGCCGCCGATCCCGCGGCGCAGGCCTGGGACTTGGTGGGGTCGATGATCCGGAGGGTGAGCTTGGAGCCCGCGCCGGCCAGGAAGCCGGTCCCGGTCAGGGGGTCACAGGTGTTGGCCGCGGGCGCGGATCCCGAGCCCTTGAGGATCGCCGCGCCCAGGTACGTCGCGGTACCCGTGCCGGTCACCGACGTCGCCTTGGCGCCCGTCGAGGACCACAGCATCGCGATGGTGCCCTTGAAGGTCCCCTTGAAGTGGACCTTGACCACCTTGACGGCGTGGGGCGCCAGGGTGGTGGCGTGACGGGGCTGGGTGACCGCGCCCGCGGGGACCACACCGATGAGGGCGGCACTGGTCAGGCCGACGAGCAGGGACTTGGGAATGGAGGTGACTGTGCGCATACCTCCAATGTAAAGTTGGAGACTTCAGATTTCCAATTGATTCTTCTTACGCTTTTGATAGATTGTCTTTATGTTCACGTCACGTGATCTGACCGTCCAGCAGCTGCGCTGCTTCGTCGCGGTGGCCGACGAGGGCCAGTTCACCGCGGCGGCCGACGAGCTCAACGTCGCCCAGCCCTCCATCAGCGCCCAGATCAATCGGCTCGAGCACATCTTGGGCGTGACGCTGTTCCACCGGGGGCGCCGGCCCATCGCCCTGACCGACGCGGGCCAGCAGTTGCTGCCGCTCGCCCGGCGCGTGCTCCATGGCGTGGAGGACGTCTTCGCCGAGGCCGAGGACCTCGAGGGGCTGCGCCGGGGCCACGTCACGATCGGGACCACGCCGAGCATCGGGGCAACGCTCCTGCCTCCGATGCTGGCCGCCTTCCACCAGCGCTATCCGGGCGTGGCGGTCTCCTTCGTGGAGCGCCACTCCCGTGAGATCGCCGCCGCCCTCGAGCTCGGGGACCTCGACTTGGCGCTGATGGTGGGACCGGTCACGCACCCGACGCTCTCGATCCTGACCCTCGCGCGCGAGCACCTCATCGTGATCGTGGGTCGCCACCACGAGCTCGCGAACCGCAGCTGGATCCGCCTGGCCGATCTGGCGACGGTGCCGCTCATCTACTTCCACGAGGGCTACGACGTGCGCGCCACCACCGAGGCCTCCTTCGCCGCGGCGGGGGTGTCGCCGACCATCGCCCTCGAGGGCGCCGAGATGGGCACCGTCCACGCCTTCGTCGCCGCGGGGCTGGGGGCGGCCATCGTGCCGGGGCTGGCCGCCACCATGAGCACCGACGTGGTCGCCCTGGACCTCGTCGAGCCGATGATCGAGCGGACCGTGTGCTTGGCCTACGACCAGCGCCACAGCCTCTCGCGGGCCGCGACCGCCCTCCTGGAGGCGATCCGCGAGGCCGTCATCTCGGGCGACTGGGCCGCGCGTACGCCCGGACTGGAGATCGTGGCGCCCACGCCGGGGCCCTGAGCCGCCACGTGAGCGCGTTCACGGGCGGCGACCCGCGCCTTGGGACGTTCGTCCCCCGGGGCACCACCGGAGCCGTGCGTACAATAGGGCCTCGACGGGCCAGCGGCGCGTAGCGAGAGAGTGAGGTGATGGTGGCGGTCCTCGAGAGTCGTACCACAGTCCAGCTGGGCGGGCGTCGCGGGGGGCCGGACCTGGCCACCTTGCGCGGCGACCGGTGGTGGGTGCAGCCCATCGTCACCATGTCGATCCTGACGGCCTTCGTCGTCTACTCGACGTGGGCCGCGTTCCAGAACCGCAACTACTACGTCGGCTCGACGGTCCACCGCGACCTGATCAGCCCCTTCTACTCGCCGTGCCTGAGCAACAACTGCGTGCCCGGGTCCTCGATCGGCTTCGGGATCCACGGCTGGGCCTGGTCGCCCGCCCTGATCATCCTGCTGTTCCCGCTCGGCTTCCGGCTGACCTGCTACTACTACCGGCGCTCCTACTACCGGGCCTTCTGGTGGTCGCCGCCGGCCTGCGCGGTGGCCGACGCCCACACCTCGTACTCGGGCGAGAGCCGCTTCCCGCTGCTGATGCACAACGCGCACCGCTACTTCTTCTACTTCGGGCTCATCCTCAACGCGATCCTGACCTACGACGCGTTCCGGGCCTTCTACCAGCCCGGCATCGGCTGGGGGGTGACCGTGGGCACCCTGGTGCTGAGCGTGAACGCGGTGCTGCTGTGGAGCTACTCGCTCAGCTGCCACGCGTGCCGCCACCTGTGCGGGGGCCAGTCGCGGTCCTTCTCGAAGCACCCGACCCGCTACCGGATCTGGAAGTTCCTCACCCCGCTCAACGCCAAGCACATGAACTTCGCGTGGGCCTCGCTGATCTTCGTCGCCCTGACCGACGTCTACGTCCGGCTGGTCGCCTCGGGCGCCCTGACCGACTACCGGCTCTTCTAGGCTCTAAGGAACCCTTGTGACTGAGTACGAACACCACGACTACGACGTTCTGATCATCGGCGCCGGGGGCGCCGGGCTGCGCGCGGCCATCGAGGCCAAGCAGCGGGGCCTGCGCGTCGGCATCGTCACCAAGTCCCTCCTGGGCAAGGCCCACACCGTCATGGCCGAGGGCGGCATGGCCGCGGCCATGGGCAACGTCTACCCCGAGGACAACTGGCAGGTCCACTTCCGCGACACCATGCGCGGGGGCAAGATGCTCAACAACTACCGCATGGCCGAGCTGCACGCCAAGGAGGCGCCCGACCGGGTCTACGAGCTCGAGCAGTGGGGGGCGCTGTTCGACCGCACCAAGGACGGCAAGATCCTCCAGCGCGACTTCGGCGGCCACCGCTACGCCCGCCTGGCCCACGTGGGCGACCGCACCGGCCTCGAGCTGATCCGCACGCTCCAGCAGAAGGTCGTCTCGATGGGCACCGACGTCTTCATGGAGTGCAAGGTGCTGCGCCTGGTCCACGACTCGGCGGGCCGCATCGCCGGGGCCGTCGCCTACTGGCGCCCGACCGGCGAGTTCGTGACCTTCCGCGCCAAGGCCGTCATCCTGGCCACCGGCGGCGTGGGCAAGTCCTGGAAGTTCACCTCCAACTCCTGGGAGTCGACCGGTGACGGCCACGCCATGGCCCTGTGGGCCGGCGCCGAGCTGATCGACATGGAGTGCATCCAGTTCCACCCGACCGGCATGGTCTGGCCGCTCAGCGTGCGCGGCCTGCTGGTGACCGAGGGCGTGCGCGGCGACGGCGGCGTGCTGAAGAACTCCAACGGCGAGCGCTTCATGTTCAACTACGTGGCCGACATGTTCCGGGCGGAGACCGCCGAGTCCGAGGAGGAGGCCGACAAGTGGTACGCGGACCACTCGGCCGGCCGGCGCCCGCCGGACCTGCTGCCGCGCGACGAGGTGGCCCGCGCCATCAACAACGAGGTCAAGTCCGGTCGGGGCACCCCCCACGGCGGCGTGTACCTGGACATCGGCTCGCGCCGCTCGGCCGAGTACATCCGCCGGCGCCTGCCCTCGATGTACCACCAGTTCATGGAGCTCGCGGGCGTGGACATCACCCGCGAGATGATGGAGATCGGCCCGACCTGCCACTACATCATGGGCGGCGTCAAGGTCGACGCGGACACCGCGGCCACCAGGGTCGAAGGCCTCTACGCGGCGGGCGAGGTGGCCGGCGGCATGCACGGGGCCAACCGCCTGGGCGGCAACTCGCTGTCGGACCTGGTCGTCTTCGGGCGCCGCGCCGGCACGGCGGCGGCCGACTACATCGAGGGCGGCGGCGGCCCCGTCGACTTCGCCACCGGCGAGGTCGACGCGGCGATCGCCGAGGCTCTGGCCCCCTTCACCCGCGAGGGCGGCGAGAGCCCCTACGACATCCAGCGCGACCTCCAGGAGATGATGCAGGCCAACGTCGGCATCATCCGCAACGGGGCCGAGCTCGAAGACGCCCTGGTCCAGCTGGACGGGACCTTCACCGAGCGGGTGGCCAACGTCACGGTGACCGGTGGCCGCGCCTACAACCCCGGGTGGAACCTGGCGACGGACCTGCCCAGCATGATCACCGTGTCCAAGACGGTCACGCGGGGAGCCATCGGGCGCGAGGAGTCGCGCGGCGGCCACACCCGCGAGGACTTCCCCAAGGCGAGCGCCGAGTTCGGCACCTTCAACCTCGCCCACCGTGTCAGTGGCGGGACCTACGAGGGCGAGTTCTCAGTCGCCCGCTCCCCGCTGCTGACCATGCCCGACGAACTGAAGGCCCTGCTCGAGGAGGCGAAGTAATGGCGGACGTGACGATGCGCATCTGGCGGGGCGACGCCAACGGCGGCGACTTCCAGGAGTACACCATCGCCCAGAACGAGGGGGAGGTCGTCCTCGACGTCATCCACCGCATCCAGGCCACCGAGGCGCCCGACCTGGCGTGCCGCTGGAACTGCAAGGCCGGCAAGTGCGGCAGCTGCTCGGCCGAGATCAACGGCAAGCCGCGCCTCATGTGCATGACGCGCATGGACGATCTGCCCGAGGGCACCGTGACCGTGGCCCCGATGCGGACCTTCCCCATCATCCGGGACCTGGTGACCGACGTGTCGTTCAACTTCGCCATGGCCGAGCGCATCCCGGCGGTCCTGCCCCCGCCGATGCCCGAGGGCGGCTACCGCATGTTCCAAGAGGACGTCGAGCGCGGCCAGGAGTTCCGCAAGTGCATCGAGTGCTTCTTGTGCCAGGACGTGTGCCACGTGATCCGCGACCACGAGGACAACAAGGAGCACTACGCGGGCCCGCGGTTCTTCATCCGCTACGCCGAGCTCGAGATGCACCCCCTGGACACCAACGACCGGCGCGACTACGTCCGCCAGGAGATGGGCCTGGGCTACTGCAACATCACCAAGTGCTGCACCGAGGTCTGCCCCGAGCACATCCACATCACGGACAACGCGATCATCCCGCTCAAGGAGCGGGCCGTGGACGCCCACTACGACCCCATCGCCTGGCTGGGTCGCAAGATCCGGCGCCAGACCAAGCGCACGGCCGCCGAGGCCGGCGTCCAGCCGGCCCCCTGAGCCGTGGGCGCGACGACCTGGGCTGCGCAGGTCGTCGCGCGGCTCGCGGCCGCCGGACCGCCTCCCCTGGCGCGCGAGGTGCGCGTCGCCCTGATCGTCGAGGGCACCGCGGACCACGTCACCCTCGCTCTGGGACCCGGAGGCGTCCACGCGGCGGATGGTGACGTCGCCGACCTCACGGTGCGCCTAGAGGCGAGCGACGCGCGGGCCCTGGCCGAGGGGCGCCTCACCGGTGTCGAGGCGCTGCGCAGCGGGCGCGTGCGCGTGCGCGGCGACGCCGCCCTCCTCGTCGAGCTGCTCGGATGGCTGAGCGCGACGCGCTGAGCCCGCTGGGCGAGGACGACCTCGCCGCCCCGGGCGTGCTGGAGCCCGGCCACTTGCACCGGCGCACGCGCGTGGGCGAGGTCGCGGTGCTGTGCTTCTTTCGCGACGTGCTCGACGAGCTGGCCGCCGAGGGGCGCATCGTCGAGCGCTACCGGCTGCGCAGCGAGCTGGGGCCGAGCCCGATCTACGACTACCCCACCCCCGACGGGCCGGTCGCCGTGGTCCACGCCGGCTTCGGCGCGCCCTTCGGCGCTGTGGTGATGGAAGAGATGATCGCGCTGGGGGCGCGCACGCTGGTCGCCTGCGGCGGGGCCGGGGCCCTCGTGGACCTCGAGGTCGGCCACGTGCTGGTCGTCGACTCGGCCCTGCGCGACGAGGGCACCAGCGCCCACTACGCACCCCCGGGACGCGTGATCGCGGCCGATCCCGCGGGTGTGGCGGCGCTGGCGGACGTCGTGGCGCGCCGCGGGATGGCCCACAGCGTCGGGCGGACCTGGACGACCGACGCCCTCTTCCGCGAGGCGCGCACGCGCGTCGAGCGGCGCGTGGGCGAAGGCTGCCTCATGGTCGACATGGAGGCCGCGGCCTTCCTCGCGGTCGCCGCCTACCGCCAGGTCCGCTTCGCCCAGCTGCTCTACGCGGGCGACTCGCTGGTCGCCGAGTGGGACCACCGGGGATGGCTCCGGGCCGGCACCCTGCGCCGCGAGCTGCTGGCGGCCGCCGTCGAGGGCGCCGTCGCGCTCCACGGCGCCGGGCCCGCTGCGTGATTCGCTCTGGGTATCACGTCCCTCGCCGCGGCCGGTAGCGCGGGACCCGCGCGGCGGGCAGGCTGGAACCCGAAGGGAGCGCCATGACCGTCACCGACCACCACCGCCTGACCGACCTGCTCGACTCGAGCGACGAGGCCGCCCCCGTCCACTTCGGACCCAACTGGTTCGCCGCGGTCATGGGGACAGGCATCGTGCCCACCGCCGCGGTCCTGCTCCCCTACGACGTGCCGGGCCTCCACCAGGCGGCCGACGTCGTGTGGATCCTGGCGGCGGCCCTGCTCGGGGTCCTCACCGTCGCGACCATCGTCCACTGGCTGCGCTCCCCCCGCCACGCCCGCCGCTACGGCCACGACGTCACCATGGCCCAGTTCTACGGCGCCCCGCCGATGGCCTTCATGACCGTGGGAGCCGGCGCCATCGTCGTGGCCTCGAACATGATCGGGCTGCGCGCCGCCGTGGACCTGGACTGGGTGCTCTGGACGATCGGCACCGTCATGGGCCTGCTCACCGTCACCATGATCCCCTACCGCCTGTTCACCTCGATGGAGGTGCGTCCCGACGGGGCCTTCGGCGGCTGGCTGATGCCTATCGTCCCCCCGATGGTCTCGGCCTCGACGGGCGCGCTGCTGCTGGCCCACGTGGCCTCGGCGAGCCTGCGGGCCACGATGTTCTACAGCCTGTTCGCGCTCTTCGGGATGAGCCTGGTCGTGGCGCTGGTCGTGATCACGCTGATCTGGTCGCGCCTGGCCCACTACGGCTCGTCGATGAGCGGCCGGGTGCCCACGCTGTGGATCGTGCTGGGGCCCATCGGCCAGTCGATCACCGCGGCCGGGCTGCTCGGGGCCAACGCCGCCCTCGCGGTGCCCGCGCCCATCGCCCACGCCTTCGCGCTCTTCTCGATCCTCTACGGCGTGCCGATGTGGGGCTTCGCGGTCCTGTGGGCGACGCTGGCCCTGGCGATCACCCTGCGCACGGCGCGCGCCCACCTGCCCTTCTCGCTGACCTGGTGGAGCTTCACGTTCCCCGTCGGGGTGACCGTGACCGGGACGATCCGCCTGGCCGCCGAGACGGGCCTGACGGCCTTCAAGGTGGCCAGCGCCGTGGGGCTGATCGCGCTGGTGGGCGCGTGGGCGACCGTGGCCGTGCGCACGGCGCGCAGTGCGCACCGGCGCGCCCTGCTCGCGCCACCCGCGGGCGGGCCCGCGGTCGCCCTCAAGGCGCCGCGCACAGCCGCCGCGGGTGCCTAGACCGGACTGGGTCCTCTAGACCAGGCCGAGCTTGACGACCTCGGCGCGCTCGCTGAGCAGCTCGTCAGTCGTCACCTGGATCTTCTCGACGGAGAACTCGTCGCGGACGAAGCCCTCCTTGACGTGCCAGGCCCCGCTCGCGTCCACGCGCACCGGCATGCCGAAGGTCAGCCCCTCGGGCACCCCGTACTCGCCGTGGCTGGTCACCGAGACCGACACGCAGTCGTCGTCGGCGGTCGGTGTCGTGAGGCCCACGACCGTGTCGATCGCGGCGTTGGCCGCCGAGGCGGCCGAGCTCGCGCCCCGCGCCTCGATGATGGCGGCGCCGCGCTTTTGGACCGTGGTCAAGAAGGCGCCCGTCAGCCAGCTCTCGTCGTCGATCGCCTCGACGACGGGTCGCCCGTCGACCGTGGCGTTGAGGACGTCGGGGAACTGGGTGGCCGAGTGGTTGCCCCACACCGCGAGGTTCTTGACCCCCGCGACGCCGGTGCCCAGCCGCTTGGCGATCTGGGTCTCGGCCCGGTTCTGGTCGAGGCGCGTCATGGAGAACCAGCGGTCGTCGGGCACGTCGGGCGCGCTGGTGCGCGCGATGAGGCAGTTCGTGTTGCAGGGGTTGCCCACCACCAGCACGCGGACGTCGCTCGCGGCGTTGCGCGCGATCGCCTGGCCCTGGGGCTTGAAGATCCCGCCGTTGATCGACAGCAGGTCGCCGCGCTCCATGCCCGCCTTGCGCGGGACCGAGCCCACCAGCAGAGCCCAGGACGTGCCGGTGAAGGCGACGTCCAGGTTGCTCGTGGCCTCGATGCCGGCCAGCAGGGGGAAGGCGCAGTCGTCGAGCTCCATGACGACGCCCTCGAGCGCCTTCATGGCCGGCTCGATCTCGAGCAGGCGCAGCACGACGGGCGTGTCGGGCCCGAGCAGCTGGCCCGAGGCGATGCGGAAGAGCAGCTGGTAGCCGATCTGGCCGGCGGCGCCGGTCACAGTGACGTTGACGGGGGTGGTCATGGTGCTTCCTTTCTGCGTTACAGGCGGTCGACGATGGCCGCGGCGAACTCCGAGCACTTGACCTCGGTGGCGCCCTCCATCAGTCGAGCGAAGTCGTAGGTGACGACCTTGTCGGCGATGGTGGCCTCGAGGGCCCGCACGATGTCGTCGGCGGCGTCCTGCCAGCCCAGGTGCTCGAACATCAGCACGCCCGACAGCAGCACCGAGCCCGGGTTGACCTTGTCCTGGCCCGCGTACTTGGGCGCGGTGCCGTGGGTCGCCTCGAAGATGCCGTGGCCCGTCACGTAGTTGATGTTGGCCCCCGGCGCGATGCCGATGCCCCCCACCTGGGCGGCCAGGGCGTCCGAGAGGTAGTCGCCGTTGAGGTTCATGGTGGCGATGACGTCGAACTCGGCGGGACGGGTGAGGACCTGCTGGAGGGTGATGTCGGCGATGGCGTCCTTGACCAGGATCTTGTCGCCGGGCTTCCCGTCGCAGTCGTCCCAGCCCACCGCGACGTCCGCGAACTCGCGGCGCACCAGCTCGTAGCCCCACTTGCGGAAGGCGCCCTCGGTGAACTTCTGGATGTTGCCCTTGTGGACCATGGTCACCGAGGGGCGGCCCTGGCGCTGCGCGTACTCGATGGCCGCGCGGATCAGGCGCTCGGAGCCCGACTGGGAGATCGGCTTGATGCCGATGCCGCTCATCTCCTTGATGTCCCAGCCGTAGTTGTCGTGGAGGAAGGAGCGCAGCTTCTCGGCCGCCTCGGTGCCCGCCTCGACCTCGAGGCCGGCGTAGACGTCCTCGGTGTTCTCGCGGAAGATCACCATGTCGACCAGCTCGGGGTGCAGGACCGGCGAGGGCACGCCGGCGAACCAGCGCACCGGGCGCAGGCACACGTAGAGGTCGAGGATCTGGCGCAGCGCGACGTTGAGCGAGCGGAAGCCCCCGCCGATGGGGGTCGTGAGCGGTCCCTTGATCCCGATGAGGTAGTCGCGGAAGGTCGTGACGGTCTCCTCGGGGAGCCAGTCGCCGGTCTCGTTGAAGGCCTTCTCGCCCGCGAGGACCTCGCGCCACTCGATGGTCTTGCCGTGCTTCTTGGACGCCGCGTCCAGCACCAGCTTGGCGGCGGGCCAGATGTCGACTCCGGTGCCGTCACCCTCGATGAAGGGGATGATCGGGTTGTCGGGGACCTGCAGGACGCCCTGGGCGCTCATCGTGATCTTCTCAGCCATGATCGCCATCCTACGACGGTCCCGAAAGGCCCTCTCGGGGACCTAAGACCCTAGGGGCGGGCCGGCACGGACGTCGCGCACCGTCGACCCGCGCTGCTCGCCCGCCACCCATCGCGGCCACGCGCGCGGGGCGGCACGCGTCGCCACCACGTCGCGCCGTCGACTCGCCACCGACCGCGGGTACGGTGCGAGACCGGAAGGGACGGGAGCTACCCCTCGTCGCGGAGCCCGTCGAGCATCTCGGACGTCCGCCGTTGCGCGCGCGCCGGCCGGGGGAGGTCCGCCGGGGAGCGACGAGGCCCCGACTCTGCGACGTGGGCCACCCGGTCCGACGTCGCGAGTGCCTGATGGATCTCGCGCGTCGCGCTCGAGCGGTTCAGCGTGTAGAAGTGCAGCCCCGGCGCGCCGCGCGCCAGCAGCTCAGCGGCCAGGTCGGTCGCCGCGGCGATGCCGGCCGCGCGCACCGCGCTCGCGCCGCCCGCCCGGTCGGCGGCCTCGAGGCGCGCCACCAGCTCGGTGGGGACGGGCGCCCCCATGGTCGCCATGCGCCCGATGCTCGAGAGCGCCGTCACGGGCATCAGGCCGGGCAGGACCGGTCGGGTGACGCCCCGCTCGGCGAGGTCGGCCACGAGAGAGCTCCACTCGTCGGCGCGAAAGAAGAACTGCGTGATGGCGAAGTCGGCCCCCGCGAGCTTGGCGGCGAGGCGGTCGCGGTCGGCGGCCCGGTCCGCCGAGGCGGGGTGGCCCGCGGGATGGGCGGCCACCCCGATCGCGAAGCCGCCGACCTCGCGCACCAGGTCGGCCAGGTCGCACGCGTGGGCGAAGTCGCCCGGGACGTCGGGGCCCTCGGTCGGCGGGTCGCCCCCGAGCACCAGCACGTTGGCGACGCCCGCGTCGCGGTAGCGGACGAGGAGGTCGGCCACGTCGTCGCGCCGCTGGCCCCGCGCGATCAGGTGGGCCATCGTCGTCAGGCGTCCCTGGCGCTCGATCGCGGTCACCAGCTCGAAGGTCCGCTCGCGCGCCGCGGACCCGCCGCGGTTGGTCACCGAGACGAAGGAGGGGTCCAGGTCCGCGAGGTCCTCGATGGTCGCCGCCAGGGTCGCGGCCTCCTCGGCCGAGTGCGGCGGGAAGAACTCGAAGGAGCGGGTCGACCCGCGCGCGAGCAGCTCGTCGATGCGCACGGGTCTAGCCGGCCCGCCCGTAGTCGTCGCTCAGGCGCTCGATGTCGTCCTCGCCGAAGGAGGTGCCGGTCTGGACCTCGACGAAGACCAGCGGCTCGTTCCCGGGGTTCTCGGCCCGGTGAGCCTGGCCGACCAGGATGTCGACGCTCGCACCCGCGACCAGGTCGTGGGCGACGTCGTCGATGATCGCGCGGCCCCGGCCCGCCACGACGAACCAGTGCTCGGCGCGCCAGCGGTGGCGCTGGTAGCTCAGGCGCTGGCCCGGGTCCACCACGATGCGCTTGACCTTGTGGGTGGCCTCCTCGTCGTCGAGGACCACGTAGCTGCCCCAGGGGCGCTCGTCGCGCTCGCGCCCGCGCGCGTCGCGCGTGCTCATCGCACCCGCTCCGCGGCCGCGACGGCGTTGCGCACGAGCATCGCGCGCGTCATGGGCCCGACCCCGCCGATGCGGGGGCTCAGCCATCCGGCGACCTCGGCGACCGACTCGTCGACGTCACTGAGCAGCTTGCGCCCGGCCCAGCTGGTGCCCGCGGCCACGACGGCCGCCCCGGGCTTGACCATGTCGGCGGTCACCAGGCCGGCCCGCCCGGCCGCGGCCACGACCACGTCGCCCTGGCGGGTGAGGGCTCCGAGGTCCTCGACCCCGGTGTGCACGACGGTGACCGCCGCGTTGCAGCCGGGGCGCTTGGAGGCGAGCAGCAGGGCCAGGGGCCGCCCGATCGTCAGGCCGCGGCCGATCACGACCACGTGGCGGCCCTCGACGGGCACGTCGTAGGCGGCGAGCAGTTCGACGATGCCCGCGGGCGTGCACGCGACGACGGTGGGCCTCCCCATGACCAGGCGGCCCAGGTTCACCGGGTGCAGCCCGTCGACGTCCTTGTCGGGGTCGACGCGGCGCAGGGCGCGCTCCTCGTCCAGGCCGGCCGGCAGGGGCAGCTGGAGGAGGATCGCGTGGACCCGGGGATCGGCGTTCATCGCGTCGATGACCGCCTCGACCTGCTCCTGGGTGGCGCTGGCCGGGAGGTGCTCGTGGAAGGAGGTGACGCCGACCTGCGCGCAGTCGGCGTGCTTCATGGCCACGTAGGCCGCGCTCGCCGGGTCGTCGCCCACCAGGATGGTCCCGAGCCCCACGGGCCGGCCGACGGCGGCCAGCTGGGCCGCCCGGTCGGCCAGGCGCATCTTGATGCGGGCGGCCAGGGCCTGGCCGTCGAGGGTGATCGCGCTCACGTGTCCTCCTAGTGCCGGAAGTGCCGCTCACCGGTGAGCAGCAGGGCGATGCCCGCCGCGTCGGCCGCGGCGATGACCTCGGCGTCGCGCACCGAGCCGCCCGGCTGGACGACGGCGCGCACACCGGCCGCGACGAGTGCCTCGAGCCCGTCGGCGAAGGGGAAGAAGGCGTCCGAGGCGGCCGCGGCGGCCGCCGCCCGGGAGCCGGCCTTGGCGACGGCGATCTCGGCCGAGACGACGCGCGACTGCTGGCCCGCCCCCACGCCCACCGCGACGCCGCCGTTGGCCAGCACGATCGCGTTGGAGGTGGTGCGCGCGCAGACCCGCCAGGCGACGACCAGGTCGACCAGCTGCTCGGGCGTGGGCGCGACCGCCGTCACGCAGCGCCACGATCCGGGCGGGACCACCAGCTCGTCGGGGCTCTGGACGAAGGCGCTGGCCCCGATGGTGCGCACGGTGCGCGCCAGGGGCTCGGGGGCCGGCCCCGAGAGGAGCCGGGTCGCCTTGCGCCGCGTGCGCAGGCGCTCGACGGCGGCCTCGGTGAAGGCGCCGGCGACCACGACGTCGGCCTGCGGGCCAGCGGCGACCGCCTCGGCGACGGACTCGTCGACCTCGCCGAGCAGCGCGACCACGCCGCCGAAGGCGCTCAGCGGGTCGGCGGCCAGGGCCTCGCGGTAGGCGGCGGCCAGGTCGTCGGCCAGGGCCGCGCCCGCGGCGTTGGCGTGCTTGACGATGACGGCGACCGCGCGGCCCGGGACGTCGGAGGCGAGCTCGTGGGCCAGGCGCCACGCGGCGTCGGCGTCCAGCAGGTTCAGGTACGAGAGGGCCGTGCCGGCGTGCTGGGTCACGTGGTCCCACCAGGGGTCGCCACCGGCCACGCGATAGCGGGCGCCGCGCTGGTGAGGGTTCTCGCCGTAGCGGGCGACCGCGACGCGCTCGAGCGTGGGCTGCCAGAGGACCGGCAGGGCCGCGTCGAGCTCGTCGGGCGTCTCCTCGCCCGCGCCCGCCGCCAGCCAGGCGGCGATCTGGGCGTCGTAGGCGGCGGTCGCGGCGAAGGCCTGGCGGGCCAGCTCGCGCCGGGTGGCCGCGCTCAGCTGGCCGGCGTCGCGCAGCTCCTCGAGCACCGGCTCGTACTGGTGCGGGCTGGTCACGACGGCCACGTGGGCGTGGTTCTTGGCCGCGGCGCGCACCATGGTGGGCCCGCCCACGTCGATGAGCTCGATCGAGGGGTCGGCGGCGAAGGGGTAGAGGTTGCACACCACCAGGTCGATGGGGCCGATGCCGTGGCCCGCGAGGTCCGCCAGGTGCTCGGGGCGGTCCCGATCGGCGAGGATCCCCCCGTGGATGGCCGGGTGGAGGGTCTTGACCCTCCCCCCCAGCATCTCGGGGAACCCGGTCAGCTCGGCGACGTCGCGGTGCGCGACGCCCGCGGCCGACAGGGCCATGGCCGTGCCGCCCGAGGCGACCAGCTCCACGCCGAGCGCGCTCAGCCCGCCGGCCAGCTCCACGAGCCCCGCCTTGTCCCAGACGCTCAGCAGTGCGCGCATCAGCCCTCCTCGACCTCGGCCACGCTACCGGGCTCGGCACCGGAGGCCAGCGCGGCGAGCACCCGGGCCACCACCTCAGGGTAGAGCCGGCGCTCGACCTCCTTGATGCGCTCGTGCAGGCTCTCGACGGTGTCGCCGGCCTCGACCGGGACGCGGCGCTGGGCGAGGATCGGCCCGTCGTCGAGGGCCTCGGTCGCGACGTGGACGGTGCAGCCGGTCTCGACCACCCCGGCCGCCAGGGCCGCGGGCACCGCGTGCCAGCCGCGAAAGGCCGGCAGGAGGCTCGGGTGGGTGTTGAGCACCCGGCCCGGGAAGGCCGCGTGGAAGGGCGCCGCGAGCACCGTGCCGAAGCCGGCCATGGCGACCAGGTCCACGCGCAGGCCGGTGAGCAGGGCCGCCAGGTCGGCGCTGTAGCGCTCGCGCGCGAACTTGGGCGTGTACCCGCCGTAGGGGGCGCGGTCGAGCACCCGGGTCGCGAGGCCCCGCTCCTGGGCCCACGTGACGCCCCGGCACGGCCGGTCGGCCGCGACGACCGCGACCTCCAGGCCCGCGGCGACCATGGCCTCGAGGATCGTCCCCGAGCCCGACACCAAGACGGCCAGGCGCGCGCCCACGCCCTAGAGCGCCCGGACCAGCTCGACCATCTTCTCGCCGGCCTCCGTCGGGTTCTGGCACACGTGCACCCCGGCCGCGGCCAGCGCGGCCATCTTGGCCTGGGCGGTCCCCTTCGATCCCGAGATGATGGCGCCGGCGTGGCCCATCTTGCGCCCCGCCGGGGCGGTGACCCCCGCGATGTAGGCGACGACCGGCTTGGTCATGTGGGCGGCGATCCACTCGGCGGCGCGCTCCTCCTCGGAGCCGCCGATCTCGCCGATCATCATGACCGCCTTGGTGTCGGGGTCGTCCTCAAAGGCGCTCAGGCAGTCGATGAAGTTGGTGCCCGGGACCGGGTCGCCCCCGATGCCCACGCAGGTCGTCTGGCCCACGCCCTGGCGGCTGAGCTCGTAGAGGGCCTGGTAGGTCAGGGTGCCCGAGCGCGAGACGATGCCGACGGGCCCCCCGGGCAGGGCGATCTCGCCCGCGGTGATGCCGATGTTGCACTTGCCCGGGCTGATCACGCCCGGGCAGTTCGGGCCCAGCAGCCGCACGCCGGGGAACTCCTCGACCAGGCGGTTGTAGGTGCGGGCCTCGTCGTGGGCCGGGATGCCCTCGGTGATGCACACGATGAAGGTGATGCCGCCCTGGGCCGCCTCCACGATCGCCGCGGAGGCGAAGGCCGGGGGCACCACGACGAACGAGGCCGTCGCGCCTGTGGCCGCGACCGCCTCGGCCACGGTGTCGTAGACGGGGATGCCCTCGACGTCGGTGCCGCCCTTGCCCGGCGTCACCCCGGCGACCACCTGGGTGCCGTAGTCGCGGTTGCGCAGCCCGTGGAAGCGCCCCTGGCTGCCGGTCAGGCCCTGGACGATGACCTTGGTGGACTCGTCGACGAAGATGCTCATGACTCTCCTTGGGGGTTGGCCAGCGCCACCGCGCGGCGGGCGGCGTCCAGCATGGTCGGCTCGGTGACGAGGCGCTCGCTCAGGTGCGGGGCCAGGATCGCGCGGCCCTCGACGGCGTTGGTGCCGTCCAGGCGCAGCACGATGGGCGCGGTGATCTCGACGCGCCCCAGGGCCTCGAGGACCCCGCGGGCGACCTCGTCGACCCGGGTGATGCCCCCGAAGATGTTGACGAAGATCGAGCGCACCGAGGGGTCGTGGTTGATCACCTCGAGCGCCGCGGCCATGACGCCCGCGTCGGCGCCCCCGCCGATGTCCAGGAAGTTGGCGGCGCTGCCGCCCACCTGGTTCACCACGTCCAGGGTCGACATCGCCAGGCCGGCGCCGTTGGCGATGATGCCCACGGTCCCCGACAGGCCGATGTAGTTGAGGCCGCGCTCGCGCGCCATGCGCTCGCGCGGGTCGTCGGTCTCGGTGGCGCGGAACTCCTCCCACTCGGGGTGGCGGTAGGCGGCGTTGTCGTCGAGGGTCACCTTGGCGTCCAGCGCGTGCACCCGTCCCTCGGGGGTCAGGATCAGCGGGTTGACCTCGGCCAGGTCGCAGTCGCCCTCGGTGTAGCAGCGGTACAGCGCGACCAGCAGGTCGGCCGCGCCCGCGCGCGCCTCCTCGTCCAGGCCCGCCTCGGCGCACCAGCGCCGCGCCGTGGCCACATCGAGGCCCACCACCGGGTCGATGGCCAGGGTCGCGATGGCGTCGGGGCTCTCGACGGCCACGGTCTCGATCTCCACGCCGCCCTGGGCGCTCAGCATCCCCAGGTGCACCTTGTTGGGCCGGTCCAGGGTGAACGAGGCGTAGTACTCGCGGGCGATGTCGCTGGCGTGCTCGACCCACAGGCGCTTGACGACGTGGCCCTTGATGTCCAGGCCCAAGATGGCGCCCGCGTGGGTCGCCGCCTCGGCGGCGTCGGAGGCCAGCTTCACGCCGCCGGCCTTGCCGCGGCCCCCGACCTTGACCTGGGCCTTGAGCACGACCGGGTAGCCCACCCGCTGCGCGACGGCGACGGCCTCGTCGACCGTGTCGGCGACGCCGCCGGGCGACACGGGGATCCCGTAGCGCGCAAAGTACTGCTTTCCCTGGTACTCGAACAGATCCATCTCCGTCGCTTTCTGTGTTACGAGGCCGGCACCGCGCGGGGTCGGCCGTCCAGGGCCGCCTCGAGCCACCGACCGATCTCCTCCAGGGACGCCCCGGGGGTGAAGACCCGGGCGACGCCGGCGGACTCGAGGCCCGCGATGTCGGCCTCGGGGATGATGCCACCGACCACCACGACCACGTCGTCGCGCCCCGCCGCCCCCAGCAGCTCGAGGATCCGCGGCACGAGCACCCCGTGGGCGCCCGAGAGCAGGCTCAGCCCCAGGGCGTCGGCGTCCTCGTCCACGACGGCCGCCACCACCTGCTCGGGCGTCTGGTGCAGCCCGGTGTAGACGACCTCGAATCCCGCGTCGCGCAGCGTGCGCGCGATGACCTTGGCCCCCCGGTCGTGGCCGTCGAGGCCCGGCTTGGCCACGACCACGCGGTAGAGACGGTTCATCGGGCTCTAAGCATAGAACGCGGCCCGCGAGCCTCCCCCGCGGGCGCCGCAGCCGGGACGCCGGGACCGCGCGGGTGGGCGCGAGTAGCGTGGTCTCGTGAGCTCTGCGGCCGTCCAGCGCGGGCCGGTGCGCGCGCTGATCTCGGCGATGCGCCCCGTCCAGTGGCTCAAGAACGTCCTCATCGGCGTGGCCCCGGCGGCCGCGGGCGTGGCCACGCGCCCCGACATCATCCGCCACACCGGCGCCGCGGTGCTGTGCTTCTGCGCGCTGAGCTCGTCGGTCTACCTGCTCAACGACGTCATGGACCTCGAGGCCGACCGGCGCCACCCCGACAAGCGCCACCGCGCGCTAGCGGCCGGCCAGCTGCGCCCCGCCGTGGCCCTGGGCGCGGCGATCGTGCTCGCCCTGATCGCCTACGCCATCCCGATCGCCCTGTGGCAGCCCGAGGGCCTCTACCTGATCATGTCGCTCTACCTGGGGATCCACATCGCCTACTCTCTCGGCCTCAAGCACGTGCCGGTGATCGAGCTGGGCGCGGTCGCGGCCGGCTTCTTCCTGCGCGCCTACGCCGGGGCGGCGGCCGACCACATCGGGGTGTCGACCTGGTTCCTCGTCGTGATCGGCTTCGGGGCGCTGTTCGTGGTGGTGGGCAAGCGCTCGAGCGAGCTGCGCCACGTGGGGGCCGGCCAGGCGCGCCGGGTGCTCTCCGACTACAGCCCCGAGTTCCTCCACTCGGCCCTGACCATGTCGGCGACCGTCGTCGTGACCACCTACTGCCTGTGGGCCTTCGACACCTCCTCGGGCGGCCTGTCGCTCGCGCGCCACCACATCGTGCCGGTGCGCCTGACGGTCATCCCGGTCGCCTACGCGATCCTGTTCGTCATGCGCGCCGCCGAGAGCCCCCAGGGCCAGTCCCCCGAGGACCTGCTCGCGCGCAACCACACCGTCCAGGTGCTGGGCGTGATCTGGGCGGTGCTGCTGTGGATCGGGATCTACGCGTGAGGCTGACCGGCTGGGGCCGCACGGCGCCCGCGACGAGCGAGGTGGTGCGCGTCAGCTCCGAGGCGCAGTTGGCCGAGCTGCTCAGCGCGCCCCTCGCGCCCCGGGGGCTCGGGCGCAGCTACGGCGACGCGGCCCAGCTGGCCGGCGGGCGGGTCGGCGACCTCACGGGCCTCGGGGGGATCTCCGAGGTCGACGCCGACGGCCTCGTGACCGCGGGGGCCGGGGTGAGCCTCGACGCCCTGGTGCGCGCGACGCTGCCCGCGGGCTGGTTCCTGCCCGTGACCCCCGGGACCCGCCAGGTGACGCTCGGTGGGGCCCTCGCGGCCGACGTGCACGGCAAGAACCACCACCGCGACGGGACCTTGGGGGCCCACGTGACGCGCCTGCGCCTGGTCAGCCCGACGGGCGTCCACGAGCTCACCCCCGCCGACGGCGAGCGCTTCTGGGTCCACCTGGGCGCGATGGGCCTGACGGGGGTCCTCACCGAGGTCACGCTGCGCCTGCTGCGCGTGACCAGCGACCGGGTGCTCGTGGACACCGAGCGCTTCTCCGACCTCGACGGGGTCATGGCGGCCATGGTCGAGGGCGACCACCGCTACCGCTACTCGGTCGCCTGGGTCGACTGCGCGGCCCGCGGCGGGCGCGGGCGCGCGGTGCTGACCCGCGGCGACCACGCCGAGGGCGCCGACCTGGGCTCGGCGAGCCTCGAGCCCCCGCGCCCCGCGCTCCTCGCCGTACCGGTCACCGCCCCGCCGGGGCTGCTGTCGGGGGCGACGGTCGCGGCCTTCAACGAGCTGTGGTTCCGGCGGGCCCCGCGCCACCGCGTGGGCGAGGTGCAGCGCCTCGGGACCTTCTTCCATCCCCTCGACGGCCTGCGCGACTGGAACCGCCTCTACGGGCCGCGCGGCTTCGTCCAGTACCAGTTCGCCGTGCCCGACGCGGCGGCCGAGACGGTGCGTGTCGCCGTGGCGCGCCTGGCGGTCTCGCGCGTGCCGAGCTTCCTCGCCGTGCTCAAGCGCTTCGGCCCGGCCGACCCGGCGCCCCTGTCCTTCCCCCAGCCCGGGTGGACCCTGGCCCTGGACCTGCCGGTCGGGCCCCCGGGGCTGCCCGCGCTGCTCGACGGGCTCGACGGGCTCGTGACCGAGGCCGGGGGACGCGTCTACCTGGCCAAGGACGCACGCCTGGCGCCCGCGAGCGCGCGCGCGATGTACCCGCGCCTGGGCGAGTTCGCTCGCCTGGCCGCCGACTTCGACCCCGCGCATCGACTCACCAGCGATCTGGACCGGCGCCTGCGCCTCAGGGAGGGATGATGGACAACGCCTTCGGGCAGCCCCAGACCGTCGTGGTGCTGGGAGGGACCTCGGACCTCGCCCGGGCCGTGGTGCGCCGCCTGGCCAGCGCGCGGGCCGACACCGTGGTGCTGGCCGGGCGCGACCCCGAGGCCCTGGCGCGCGCCGCCGAGGAGGCCCGCGACTTCGGGGCGACGGCGACCCCGCTCGTGACCTTCGACGCCACCGACGTCGCCGACGCCGGGCGCGCGGTCGCCGACTGCTTCGCCGCCGCCGGCGGCGAGGTCGACCTCGTGATCGTGGCCGTCGGGCGCCTCGGGCACCAGGGAGCCGACGAGGACGACCCGGTCGCCGCGGGCGAGGGGGCGCTCGTCAACTTCGCCTGGCCGGTCGCGGCGCTGGCCGGCGTGCGCGCGCGCCTGGTCGCCCAGGGCCACGGCCGGATCCTCGTGATGAGCTCGGTCGCGGCCATCCGCGTGCGCCCGAGCGCCTACCTCTACGGCGGCGCCAAGGCCGGACTCGACCGGCTATGCGGGGGCCTGGCCGACTCGCTCGCGGGCACCGGGGTGAGCCTGGTGCTGCTGCGCCCGGGCTTCGTGCGCACCAAGATGACGGCCGGCGAGCCCGAGCCCCCCCTCACCACCGGCGTCGAGCCGGTCGCCGAGGCCGTGGTGCGGGGCCTGGCGACGGGCCAGAGCGTGATCTGGAGCCCGCCGATCTTGCGCCCCGCGATGCTGGTGCTGCGCCACCTGCCCGCCGGGCTGTGGCGCCGGGTGATGGACCGGTAGCGTCCGGTCCCGGAGGCGGCTTCCCGGCGCGAGCGTGCCACCTCGCCCCACCTCTCGGCTGGCGCGACGCACGAAGGCGCCGGAGCGGCCCTTGGGTGGGAGTCGCGCCGGGTCCCTCCGCATCTGCAGGTGTCGCGCCCACCCACGTCCAGGCAATGCACACGGAGAAACCTGTAGTGTGCAACTGATGCCAAACACTTATACTGGCATCATGAAGAGAGTCGGGACAGTCCCCCGTGTGCGCCTGCCGCACCCCAAGCCCAGTTCCTCGTCGGGCGTGAAGGAGAGCCCCGAGGCTGGTGCCACGACCGCCAGCACGTCGAGTCAGCCAGCTCCGTCAACCTCGGTGCGCTTCCGCGACCCCGCGATCCGACAGATGCTCCGTGAAGTGTCCGACGCCGCCGGTCTCTCCCAGCGCGAGCTCATCGAGGAGGCGGTCGCGAGAGATCTGCTCTTCCGCGGTGCTCGCCTCGTGAGCGACCTGGAGGAAGCCGCGAGGAGGATTCGCGCTCTGCGCCCCCACGCGTACCGGCAGCTCATGGAGCGAAGCATCGTCGAGTTCGCCGAGGGTGAGTCCCAGGGCGAGCCGATCAGGGCTCAGGCACGTCACGCGACGCCCGGTGTCACGATGGAAGAGGGCCTGAGCCCTGCCCTGGCGGAGGCCCTCGCCATCTTCGCCGGCCGTGGGGGGGTTGGCGCGCCGGAGACAGGAGCCAACCTTCCCTCCGACAACGAGGGATCGGGTTCGACGGGACAAAGTGCCGCGACTTTTCGCGGCGGATCCGTCTAGGAACCGCCCGGACCGTGGCGGGGGTGCCCTGGAACGATGACGACCCGGCTGACGCCGGAGTGATCGCGGCCAACGCACTTGCTCTGGTGCGCCAGATCCATGCCGACTCGTCGGCGCGAGCCTCGCTCACGCCGGAGGTGCTGAGGGACTGGCATCGGCGCCTGTACGCAGGCTGCTCCGTCCCTGTTCCAGGGTACGTGGGACACTTCCGAGGGGACTCGGGTGTTCCCGAGCTCGTCGACTATGAGGTACAGGTTGACGGCATCCTCGGAGCCCGCGCGGCAGTGGTCGAGACCCGTGTCGGGAGCCTGCTCACGGCGCTGAGTCAGGCACTGGCAGGCTTCGATGCACAGATCCGCGTGGAAACCGTGCCGGACAGGGCCGAGATTCGGGCGATCCTCCTGCTCGGCGCTCGCGTCCATGGCGAGTGGGTGCGCATTCATCCTTTCGCGAACGGAAACGGACGCACAGCCCGGGTCATCGTCGCGTGGCTCGCCCTGCGCTACAACCTGCCCGTGTTCCTGAACATCACGCCTCGGCCGACCGCCTCGGACTACGCGGCGGCCGCACAGATCTCGATGGGATCGCCCCAACAGGGTCAGGACCGTGACGACTCCATGGCCCGAGTCTTCGCCCACATGCTCCGTACGCTGCTGGGACCGTAGGTCTGACCACCGTTGCCCAGCGCTCCCGCGCACGGAACGTACCTCGTTGCCCGATAGAGCGTCAGGCCGCTCCTCCCTGCCGGCACTGACCAAGCCCAGGTCGATCTTCCGAGCATGACAGGGCATCTGACATCGGCGCCCATCACGGTGCGCCCCACGAGCCGCCGGGCCCGTCGCGCGACGCGACGGCGAGACGACCAGCGTGGGTGCCGGTGTTCTTCACGGTGAGCGGCCCGCACGCGACCGTCGTCGACTTCGCCGCCAACGACAGCGACAACCGCTCGAGCAGCCACGACAGGGGCGTCGGCGGCTTCCGCGCGGCACGCTCAGGCTCGCGGGGATCGCGGCGGGCAACCTTGGCGCAGACGGCCTCATGGAGCGACGCACACTTCCCCGGACGGACATCCCTCGTTCATCGCGGGCGACTCGTGGACTGCGCCGACCGAAGCGATCACCGTCAAGGGCACGACGTGCGGCGCGGGCTCGCCCACGTCCCGGAGCTCCTTCTGGCTCGAGACGCTCCCGGCGTCGCTCGGTTGGGGCACGCGTGGCGCCGTCATCGAGCGGACGTCACGCGACCGCACCCTCTCCGGTGCGGTCGGGCGTCCGCAAGGCGACTAGCCGGCCGCCGGGGACGTGGTCGTGACCCCGAGGCCGGACGGAGCCGTCGCTGACCCTGAGCGCAGCGACATCGTGTAGAAGTCCCGGTTCCACCAGGTGGCGAAGTAGCGCGAGGGCGAGCCCACCATGCCCGGCAGCAGGCTCGTGCCGTTGCTCCCGGTCACGATGGCGCCGGGCGCCCCGGTGAAGGTCGAGTACTGGACCCAGTCGGTGTTGATGTCGAGCTGCATGCCCGTCACCACTCCGGCGCGCACCAGCACGTTGGCCAGGTCGCTGATCGACAGGGCCGGACCGCCCACGTAGACGATGGCCCCGTCCTTGGTCACCCCGAGGCCCGAGCGCCACACGTTGAAGGTGCCCCCGAGGGTCGCGCCCCACAGGGCGGGGTTGTTGAGGTCGCTGACCGGGTGACCGTTGACGACGAGCAGGTTGAGGTTCTGGCGCACCGAGGCGACCGAGGAGGACATCGTGAAGCCCGGGCTGCCCCAGGCGCCCACGGTCATGAGGCCGTTCTTGTCCACCACGACCGAGGCGGCCCCGCGGCGCAGCGGGATGATCGTCGTGCCCTGGGTGTAGTAGCCGCCGTTGGCGTCCTGCATGCGGAAGCCCGCGTTGAAGGCGGCCACCAGCGTGCGGCTGGCCAGCGGCGTGATGGGCGCGGAGTAGATGAAGTGGGTCGAACCACCCGGGATGAAGGAGCCCGAGTAGAGCTGGGCGCGCAGCAGCGTCGGGTCCATCCAGGCGATGCCCACGACGTAGCTGGTGTGGATGGCGTCGGGGCGGATGAAGGACTCGTAGACGGTCGGGATCCCGTGGTCGGTGCGCCCGGCCACGTGCCAGACGCCCTCGCCGGGCAGGGGGTGCGCGGCCGGGGTGATCACGCGGGGGGGCATGGGCAGGTGGCCCGAGGCGGGCACCGCGACGGCCGTCGGGCCCGAGCCGAAGGACTTGGCCGGCGGCTTGCCCCCGACCTTGGCCGGGTTGAGCCGGTAGTACTCGGTCTCGATCCAGGTGACGACGGGCCCCATGCCGTGCTGGCGGCCCCACTCGGCCCCGCGGGCGAGCAGCGTGACGCCGTAGGTGGGGTTGCGCAGGGCCATCACCAGCGTGCCGCCCAGGTACCCGACGTAGCCGACCGTCAGGAACGCCAGGCCCACCACGGCGCGCCGCACCCAGTAGACCCGCTCGGGGAGCCGTGGGCGACGCGGTGCGAGCGGCGGCCGGTACGCGGGTCGGGCGTCGTCCATGAGAGACCATTCTCGCAGGACGGGACCCCGATCCCGACGCGTGCCCAGCTCTTTCTTAGTCACGATTTACGTTGGTCACCGCCGCCCGCGCGCACCAGGGGCGTCATCGCCAGCACCAGCTGCTTGGTGCCCGCCTCGTCGAAGCTGACCGTGGCGCGCGCGCGCAGCCCCTCGCCCTCGCAGCGCACCACCGTGCCCGGCCCGTAGCGCTCGTGGACGACCCGCTCGCCCGGGACCAGGCCCAGGCGCTCGGCCCCCGTCGAGCGCGCGGCGGGCGCGGCGCCGGTCCCGAACACCCGGCCGCCCGGCGGGCCGTCGGGCTCGCGCGCGACGCGGGCGGGCGGCTCGCCCCACGGGCGGTTCTCGCGCGCCACGTCGGCGAAGCGCCGCGGGGCGGCGTGCGAGACGTCCGCGACGAGCGGGGCGGGCACCTCGCCGAGGAACCGGCTGGGCAGCGCGTCGACGCGCTGGCCCCACTGGGTGCGCGCCCAGGCGTGGGTCAGGGTCAGGTGGGCCTTGGCCCGCGTGAGGCCGACGTAGCACAGGCGCCGCTCCTCCTCGAGCTCGTCGGGGTCGGCCAGCGCCCGCCGGTGGGGGAAGACCGCCTCCTCGAGGCCGGTGATGACGACCGCGTCGAACTCCAGGCCCTTGGCCACGTGGAGGGTCATGAGCGAGACGGTGCCGCTGCTCGGATCGAGCTGGTCGGCGTCGGCGACCAGGGCCACGCGCTCGATGAAGTCGCTCACCGTCTCGTACTCGGCGGCCGCCGAGGCGAGCGCCCCCAGGTTCTCCAGGCGCGTCTCGGCCTCGCGGGGCTCGAGGGTCGCGATCTGGGCCGACAGGCCGCTCTCGCGCACGATGCGCTCGATCAGCCCGCGCGGGTCGCCCGGGTCGTGGGCACGCAGCCCGTCGACCAGCGCGCAGAAGCTCCGCGCCCCCGCGAGGGCCCGGCCGCTGAGGCCGGCCTCCGGGGCGGCCCAGGGGGCCTGGGCGAAGGGGCGGCCCGTCTCGGCCGCCCACGCGGCCAGGCGCGCCTGGGCGACCTGGCCCAGGCCGCGGCGTGGCTCGTTGAGGACCCGGCGCGCCGAGGCCTCGTCGCGGTCGTTGACCACTAGGCGTGCGTAGGCCAGGGCCGTCTTGACCTCGGCGCGGTCGTAGAAGCGCAGGCCCGCGATCACCCGGTAGGGGACGCCCGCGGCCATGAGCTCCTCTTCGAGCACGCGGCTCTGGGCGTTGGTGCGGTAGAAGACGGCCATGTCGTGGTAGGCGACGCCGGCCTCGGCGCGCAGCCGCAGCAGCTCGCCCGCGACGAAGCGGGCCTCTTCCCACTCGTCGCCCGCCCGGTAGAGGCGCACCGGCGCCCCGCGCGCCCCCTCGGTGAAGAGGCGCTTCGGGGGGCGGCCGGGGTTGCGTTCGATGACGGCGTTGGCCGCGTCCAGGATCGTCTGGGTCGAGCGGAAGTTCTGCTCGAGCACCACGACCGTGGCGTCGGGGAAGCGCTCGGCGAAGGTGAGGATGTTGCGCACGTCGGCCGCCCGGAAGCGGTAGATCGACTGGTCGGCGTCGCCCACCACGCTGAGCTGGCGGTGCTTCGCGGCGAGCAGGCTCACCAGGTCGTCCTGGACCCCGTTGGTGTCCTGGAACTCGTCGACCAGCACCTGGGCGAAGCGTTGCTGGTAGTGCGCGCGCAGGTCCTCCTCGCGGGTCAGCACGGCAAGCGCGTTGACCAGCAGGTCGTCGAAGTCCATGGCGTTGGCCGTGCGCAGCGCCTCCTCGTAGCGCGCGTAGAGCGCGCCGATGCGCCGGGCCAGCGGCTCGTCGCCGCGCTGGTCGCGGTAGTGCGCGGCATCCAGCCCCGCGTTCTTGGCCGCCGAGATGGCTGCGGCCACCGCGCGCGGGGTGAGGCGCTTGGTGTCGTAGCCCAGCTCGCGCTCGAGGCGCTCGATCGTCTCGCGCACGTCGCGCGTGTCGTAGACGGAGAACCCCGGCGCGTAGCCCAGGCGCTCCGCGCTGGAGCGCAGGACCCGCAGGCAGGCCGAGTGGAAGGTGGCCACCCACATGCGCTGGGCGTCGGGGCCCACCAGCTCGACGACGCGCCGGCGCATCTCGTCGGCGGCCTTGTTGGTGAAGGTGATGGCGAGGATCTGGTGCGCACGGGCGTCACCGGTCGCCAGCAGGTGGGCGATGCGCCGCGTGAGCACGCGCGTCTTGCCCGAGCCGGCGCCCGCCACGACCAGCAGGGGGCCGCCGCGGTGCGCGACGGCGGCGCGCTGGGGCTCGGTCAGGTCGGCCAGCAGGTCGTCGGGTGCCGCAGGACGCCGGGGCACGCTCCACGCATCGAACAGATGGCTCACTCCCACTCGATGGTGCCCGGCGGCTTGCTGGTCACGTCCAGCACCACGCGGTTCACGCCGGGGACCTCCCGGACCAGCCGACTGGCCATCGCCTCGACCAGATCGTAGGGCAGGCGGGCCCAGTCGGCGGTCATCGCGTCCTCGCTGGTGACCGCCCGGATGACGATGGGGTGCCCGTAGGTGCGCCCGTCGCCCATCACCCCCACGGTGCGCAGCGCGGGCAGCACCGCGAAGCTCTGCCACAGCTCGCGGGTCAGGCCCGCTGCGGCGATCTCCTGGGCGATGATGGCGTCGGCGGCGCGCACGATGGCCACGCGCTCGGGGGTCACCTCGCCCACGATGCGCACCGCCAGCCCCGGCCCGGGGAAGGGCTGGCGCCACACCAGCGCGTCGGGCAGGCCCAGCTCGGTGCCCACGGCGCGCACCTCGTCCTTGAACAGGCGGCGCAGCGGCTCGACCAGGGTGAAGTCGAGGTCCGCGGGCAGGCCCCCGACGTTGTGGTGGCTCTTGATGGTGGCCGCGTGGCCCCCGCCCGACTCGATCACGTCGGGGTACAGGGTCCCCTGCACCAGGAAGCGCGGCCGGGTGCCCGCCGCCTCGAGGGCGCGCGCCACCGCCTCGAACTCGCGGATGAACAGCTCGCCGATGATCTTGCGCTTGGCCTCGGGGTCAGTGACCCCAGACAGCGCCCGCAGGAAGCGCTCGCCCGCGCGCACGTGGATCAGGTCGACCCCGAAGGCGTCACGGAAGGTCGCCTCGATCTGCTCGCCCTCGCCCGCGCGCATCAGCCCGGTGTCGACGAACACGCAGGTCAGCCGCTCCCCGATCGCCCGCAGCACCAGGGCCGCGGCGACCGCCGAGTCGACCCCGCCCGACAGCGCGCACAGGGCGCGCTGCTCGCCGACGGCCGCGCGCACCGCCGCGACCTGCTCGGCCACGATCGAGGCCTCGGTCCAGGTGGGCGCGGCCCCGGCGCGCGCGAGGAAGCGCGCGAGCAGCGCGGTCCCGCCCGGCGTGTGGGCGACCTCGGGGTGGAACTGGACGCCGTAGAGGCACCGCACGTCGTCCTCCATCGCCGCGACGGGCGCACCGGGGGTCGAGGCCGTCACGCAGAACCCCGGAGGCGCCGCGGCGATCGCGTCGCCGTGGCTCATCCAGCACGTGGACTCGGCGTCGTGGTCGGCGAGCAGCACACCCGGGTCCTCGGCCCGGCGCAGGGTCGTGCGCCCATACTCGCCCGCGCCGGTGCGCTCGACGGTGCCCCCCAGCTGGAGGGCCAGCAGCTGGGCCCCGTAGCAGATGCCCAGCATCGGCAGCCCGAGCTCGTAGATCGCTGGGTCCAGGCGCGGGGCCCGAGCCGTCTCGTAGACCGAGGAGGGCCCCCCCGACAGGATCAGAGCCACCGGACCGCGTGCGCGCACGTCGGCCGCGGTGATGGATGCCGGGACGATCTCGGAGTAGACGTGGGCCTCGCGGACCCGCCGAGCGATCAGCTGCGCGTACTGCGCGCCGAAGTCGACGACGAGGACCGCGCCGCTCACCGCCCCATGCCCACGTGCTGAGCGCGCTGGAGCGACTTGCCCTCGGTCTGGAGCGAGGGCGCCAGCATCACCTCGGCCTTCTGGAACTCCTTGACCGACTCGTAGCCGCAGGTCGCCATCGAGGTGCGCAGGGCGCCGAAGAGGTTGAGGCGCCCGTCGTTCTCGTGGGCCGGGCCGAGAAGGATCTCGCGCAGCGTGCCGCGCACCTGGGTGCGCACGCGCGCCCCGCGCGGCAGCGTCGGGTGGAACGTCGCCATGCCCCAGTGGAAGCCGCGGGCCGGCGCCTCCACGGCGCTCGAGAGCGGCGAGCCGATCATCACGGCGTCGGCGCCGCAGGCGATCGCCTTGGCGATGTCGCCACCCTTGGACATGCCCCCGTCGGCGATCACCTGGACGTAGACCCCGGTCTCGTCGAGGTGGCGCATGCGGGCCCCCGCGACGTCGGCGATGGCCGTCGCCTGGGGCACCCCGATGCCCAGCACCGCGCGCGACGTGCAGGCCTGACCCGGGCCCACGCCCACCAGCACCCCGGCCGCGCCGGTGCGCATCAGGTGGAGGGCCGCCTGGTAGCTGGCACAGCCGCCCACGATCACGGGGATCTCGAACTCGCGGATGAACTTCTTCAGGTTGAGGGGCTCGACGGTCTGGGAGACGTGCTCGGCCGAGACCACGGTGCCCTGGACGACGAGGATGTCGAGGCCCGAGCGCAGGATCGTGTCGGCCATCCAGGCCGCCTTCTGGGGCGTCACGGAGGCCGACGTCGTCACGCCCGCCGCCTTCATCTCGGCGATGCGCGCGGCCACCAGCTCGAGGCGGATGGGCTCGGCGTACATCTGCTGCATGCGCGCGGTCGCCTTGTCGTCGTCGAGCTCGCGGATCTCGTCGAAGAGCGGCATCGGGTCCTCGTAACGGGTCCACAGGCCTTCGAGGTTGAGCACGCCCAGGCCCCCGAGGCGCCCGATCTCGATCGCCGTGGCCGGCGAGACGGCCCCGTCCATCGCCGAGCCCAGCATCGGCAGCTCGAACTTGTAGGCGTCGATCTGCCAGGAGATATCCACGTCCTCGGGGTCGCGCGTGCGCCGCGAGGGCACGATCGCGATGTCATCGAAGCCGTAGGCCTGCCGGGCCGACTTGTAGATGCCGATCTCCACTTCCGCCATGATCCCTCCGAGGTTCCCTCTAATCTACCGGACCGTCGTCGAGCGGCTCCGGGGCCCGGGGCGCCACGCCGAGCGCCAGGGCGACCAGGTCCACCAGCACGCGCGCGGTCGCCCCCCAGATCAGGTCGGCCGGACCGCGAAAGAAGCTGATGGGCACCAGCTGGGCGTCGGATCCCGCGCCCGCGCGCGGGCGCCGCCACATCTCCTCGAGGTAGCCACCCTCGGCGGCCAGGTCGGCCAGGGCGACGTCGAAGGCTGTCTCCACCTCGGCCGGGCTGGGCACCAGGGACGGCGGCTCCTCGAGGGCCGCGACGATGGGCCAGATGATCGATCCCGACACCCGCGTGGTGAGCGGGGTCAGCCACCCCAGGGGGCGCACGCGCGTCGCGTCCAGGCCCACCTCCTCGTCGGCCTCGCGCAGGGCTGCGACGATCAGCGACTCGCCGGCCTCGACGCGCCCGCCCGGCAGGGCTACCTCGCCCGCGTGCACCCGCAGGTGGCGCGCCCGGCGCGTGAGCACAACGTGCGCCTCGCCACCGGCATCGAAGAGCGCGACCAGCACCGCCGACGTGCGCAACTCCGCGTCCGCGCGGGCCCCGGGCTCCTCGAGGACCGGGACCGGCGGTCCGGCGGCCAGGTGCTGGCCCGCGGCGCGCAGGCGCTCGGCGATGACCCCCACGCTCAGCCCGCGCCGGCTGGCGGGGTCGAGGTGGGCCCAGGGGGCGGGCTGGCCCGGGAGGATCTCGGCGGGCACGGGGAGGACCTGGGGCGCGACGAGTCCGGGAAATCGCTCCCGCGTCGCCTCGTCACGCACCCGTGTCCCCTAGAATCGAACGGCCCCTCGCAGCGTACCGGCGACTTCGGGCCCGACACCCTCAGGAGGTCCATGGAGCGGCTCGGTCGCCTCGCCGTACGTCGTCGCTGGTGGATGCTGACGGCCTGGATCGCGATCTTCGTCGCGGTGCTGGCCCTGGCGCGCACCAGCGGCTCGGCCTACGCCAACGCCTTCTCGCTGCCCGGCACCAACTCCGCGCACGCCGAGCAGCTCCTCAGCGGCGTGGCCAGCGCCCGGGGCGACACCGACCAGATCGTGTTCGCCACGAGGTCCGGCACGATCGCCGACCATCGGGCCGCCATCACCCACGTGCTGGGCGAGGTCGCGACGCTGCCCGACGTCGCCAGCGTCACCTCCCCCTTCTGCGCCAGCGCCGCCCCCTGTGCGGCCGCCGCCCAGATCAGCCGTGACGGTCGCGTTGCCTACGCCCTGGTGCACTTCTCCCTGCCGGGCTACCGGCTCCCCGCGAGCGCCATCCGCGCGGTCGAGCAGGTCGGGGCGCGGGCGCGCTCGGCCACCCTCGCGGTCCAGTTTGGGGGCAACGCCTTCGGCCAGCTCGACAGCCCCGCCTCGAGCCCCGGCGAGCTGGTGGGGATCCTCGTGGCCGCGGGCATCCTGCTGCTCGCCTTCGGCTCGCTGCTCGCGATGCTCCTGCCCCTCGGGGTCGCCCTCTTCGCCCTGGGCATCGCCTCGGGGGCGACGGCGCTGCTCAGCCACGTGCTCACCATCGCCCAGTTCGCCCCGATCCTGGGCTCACTGATCGGACTGGGCGTCGGGATCGACTACGCGCTGTTCATCGTGACACGCACGCGCCAGGGCTTGAAGCGCGGCCTCAGTGTCCCCGACGCCGTCGCGACCGCCATCAACACCGCGGGGCGCGCCGTGCTCTTCGCGGGCGCGACGGTCGCCATCGCGCTGCTCGGCATGCTGGTGCTGCGCCTGTCGTTCCTCAACGGCGTGGCCGTCTCGGCGACCGTCACGGTCGCCATCACCATGACGGCGGCCATTACCCTGCTGCCGGCGCTGCTGGGATTCCTCGGGCCACGCGTGCTCGGGCGCCGCGAGCGCCGGGCGCTCGCGGCCCACGGACCCGAGCCCGTCGTCGTGGCCGGTCCCTGGCAGCGCTGGGCGCACCTGGTGGCGCGCCGGCCCGCGGTGCTCACGGGAGTCGCCCTCGTGATCATGGCAGTGCTGGCCATTCCGTTCTTCTCGCTGCGCCTGGGCAGCTCGGACCAGGGGTCCAACCCGCCCGGCAGCACGACGCGCCAGGCCTACGACCTGTTGGCGCAGGGCTTCGGCCCGGGCTTCAACGGGCCGCTCAGCGTCGTCGCGCGGATCCGCGGATCCGCCGACGCGGCGGCTGTGACGCATCTCGACGCCGCGCTGCGCGCCGTGCCCGACGTGGCCTCGGTCGGTCCGGTGATCCCCCTCGCGAACGGCACCGTGGACGTGATCAGCGTCATTCCCGCCTCGAGTCCCCAGTCGTCGGCCACCACGAACCTTCTCGGGCGCTTGCGCGACCAGACCATCCCGCACGCCACCGCCGCCAGCCACACCGCCATCTACGTCGGGGGGATCACCGCCATCTACGCCGACTTCGCCACGGTGCTCGGATCCAAGCTCCCGCTGTTCATCGGGGTCATCGTGTTCCTGGGGTGCCTGCTGCTGATGGTGGCTTTCCGCAGCGTGGTGGTGCCGCTCGTCGCCGCGGTGATGAACCTTCTCGCCGTCGGGGCGTCCTTTGGCCTCGTGGTTGCGGTCTTCCAGTGGGGCTGGGGCAGCGTGCTGCTCAACTCGGGGATCGGCCCGGTCGAGTCGTTCCTACCCGTGATCATGGTCGCGATCCTCTTTGGGCTCTCGATGGACTACCAGGTGTTCCTGGTCTCGCGCATGCACGAGGAGTGGCTCAACACCGGGGACAACGAGGAGGCCGTGGTGCGCGGCCAGGCGACGACCGGCCGCGTGATCACCGCGGCCGCCCTGATCATGATCTCGGTCTTCTTGTCCTTCGCCTTCGGGGGGCAGCGCATCATCGCCGAGTTCGGGGTGGGCCTGGGCGGCGCGGTGCTGCTGGACGCCTTCGTGCTGCGCACCGCGCTGGTGCCCGCCCTGATGCACTTCCTCGGCCGGGCCAACTGGTACATGCCGCGCTGGCTCGAGCGGTCCGTCCCTCACATCGCCGTCGAGGCGACTGAGGAGGACCTGGCCTTCGACGGCGTTCCCGACTGACGTCACACAATGTCGCACGATGATGGGTGGACCAACGCGACAACCTCCCACCTTGACGCGAACGCAAGCGCTTCGTTCGGGGCCGTCCGGGTCACTGGGCTATCGGTGCCAATAGATCCATGTATAGGTGAGATGAAAGATCGACGGAATGTGATCCTTGAGGCGATCGACTTGCACGGATCACACCCCTTCCGTACGACTCGACGTTGGGGAGTCGGTTCGAAGGTATATCTCCCTTTCCGCCCCTCCGCAGCAGGTGATACTGTCCCGAAAGATGTGACCGAAGGCTGTGGGAGTCGTACATGTCCGAGGCTTCTTTTTGCACACAGTGCGGCGCACCCGCTCCTGACGGGGGCGAGTTCTGCGCGCGCTGCGGAGCGCAGTTGCGAGTGGGAGGAGCAGAACGCAGCATCCACAGTGGTGAGCCCCGTGTGACGGCGCGTCGCCCTTCGGGCTCCGAAACGCGCGACTCGAAGGAGATGGAGCAGCTGCGCGTCCCAGCCACCCGCATCTGGGAGGAGAGCGAGCGCGTTACCGGTTCGTCGGGCCGTACAGTGCGCAAGTTCACGCCGATGGCGGCCAAGGAGCTCATCGTGACCGATCGCCGCGTCGTGGTTGTGAACGACAGTGACGAGGTGCTCATGCAGATGGAGACCGACAGTGCGGTCCTCTCCGATGCGCGAGCGAATGTGGGTCAGATCGCGGAAATCTCGCAGATCCCGTTTCTCGGGGCCGTCGAGATCAAGCAGCACATATTCAAGATTCGCAGGTCGCGTAATACGTCAGCCTCTCAACAGGCAATCGGCTGCCTCGCAGCACTCGGAATGTACTGGTTCATTCTTGTCGCCCTCGCGGTCGCCGGTGCGATCAGCAGCGCGACACACAGCACGGTGGTTGGAGTCATCGTCTTCATCTTGGCGATCGCGGCGCTCCGCGTTCGGCCGCGAAAGACCGTCCTCCTCATTCCTCTTCATGCGACGCCCGCAGGGTCCGGCCTCTTGAGCGCCATTGCGCGGCACCTCGGAACACCCCTGGGTTGGCGCTATGAGGTGGAGGTTCCCGTGTCCGAGCAGCAGAGAGTTCTCGAGCTGTTGACTCCCGTGGCTCTCTCCATGCGCGAAGTCGCACGACAGACGGACAAATGGAACTGAGAACGCCTTCGTCACTGCGTGGCACTCAACTCGTGCTGATGGCGCCAGTGCCCCGATGGCACACAGCATGACCGCTGATCAGCTCGCGTTGCTGTTCGATCGCCACGGCGTCGACGGTGCCGTGCCCGAGAGTTGGTGTTTCCTCCGGAGGGTGAGCCAAGGGAGAACATGCAAGGAGCTCCACACGCGCTCTGACCCGGAATCACCTCGGTCCGAGCCCGGGGGGAGCTGGATCGAGGATTCCCCAACCATCGGTGTGGCTCGCTGCTCTGCCGTGAGCAGAAAACTGCGCGCGACGATCCTCTCGGAACGGTCCCTGTTCCCGTGGGACCACGCGATCGAAGAGTGGATCGCAACGACCTTCCTCCTCGCGCCTTCGGTACGTCGATCGCAGGGAGGCAGCCATGAGATGTGAGGAATGCGGTGCCACGCGAGAACCAGCCGACATCTTCTGTCGTTCGTGTGGCCAGCGGTTCCCGCCACCCCTGACGACTGCCGGAGAACAGGTCACCGTCGAGTGGATCCAGGGGGTCCTCGGGACTGGCGGATTCGAGACCGAGGTCATCAGCGACCCCGATGAGGCTCCCCAACTGCGCTGCACACATCCGGAGCGATACACACTGCTCCTCACGGTAAGCACAGCGGAACGTGCCATCCTGTGTCGCGTGTACTTCAAGATCGCCAAACTACGCGTCGAGCGGAGGGACATCGAATCAACCATTGCCGCGATGAACAGCGTGTCGCTGTACTGCACAACCTGGAAGTCGCACGGTGACGCGGTCGGATTCTCGTGGTACGTCCCGCTGTTCGACACCGTGACGTCAAATGACCTCTTGCGAGTTCTCGCAGCCGCCGACGATGAGATCACGGAGGCATCCCGGTCCACGGGACTCAGCGCGTTCTTGGCGTGACCACAGTGCCGGCGACGCCTGTAGGGACGAGGCGCGCAACCGAGGACGTCCTCACGATGGAGCACGCGCGCAGCGGGGCCATCCTCGTGCGAAGACGAGAGGAGCCACCCACCAGTCGCTCGCACCGCTGGCCGATACACGCGGGAAGTTGCCGGCGACGGTTTCGCGATACTGGCTGCCAACGGGCTCCTCAGCGTGATGGCCCCCGGACGGAGACGAGGCGACGCCGCGGCGGTGGCACACCTCGGGGCCGGTACCACCCCCGCCGGTGCCATCTCGTCCTTCTCGCATCGGCGATCGTGCTGATCACGCTCGAGGCAGTCGCCCCCACCGCGCGCGCCGGCGCTGCGCCCGGTCCACCCATCGGCGCTCTCTTCCAGTATCAGCTCTCGACGGGCCCGCAGGGTCCGGGCGGCATCGACCTGAACGTCTGCGCGACGGGAGCACGCGGTCCGTGCCATCACCCCACGATCTTCGACATCGACCTCGACGGTCCCAACGGAACCACGCCCAACGCCGCGGCGGTGCGCGCGATCCACGCCCGGGGCGACTACGCGATCTGCTACGTCGACGCCGGGACCTGGGAGCGCTGGCGACCTGACGCCCGACTCTTTCCCGCAAGGCTTCGCGGACGACCCAACGGCTGGCCCGGGGAGCGATGGCTCGACATTCGCGCGGTAGGGACGTTGATGCCAATCATGGCTCGCCGGGTCGCCCGCTGCGCCTCCGCCGGCTTCGATGCCGTCGACTTCGACAACGTCGACGGGTACGCGAACGTGACGGGCTTCCCGCTCACGCCAGCCGACCAGCTGCGCTACAACCGCGGCCTGGCTGCTCTCGCGCACCGTGACCACCTGGCCGTGGGTCTGAAGAACGACCTGGGTCAGGTCGCCGAACTCGAGCCCGTCTTCGACTTCGCCATCGATGAGCAGTGCGTCGCGTACCACCAGTGCCCCGAGCTGGCCCCCTTCGTGCGAGCGCACAAGGCCGTCTACGACGTCGAGTACACCGGATCACTGGCGAGAGACTGTGCCGCCGGCCTGTCCGCCGGCGTGAGCGTGATCCTCAAGTCGCGGGCGCTGGGTGCGGTGCCGTGGCGTCCCTGTCTCCTGCGGCTGCCGCGGCCGAGGAGTACGGCGGCGCGCCGCGCGACGTGACGCCCAGGAGGTGCCCGCATAGCTCGGCGACACTGGTGGCGGTGACTCCCCAATCGGACGCTTCGGGAACGACAGCCGCGCCCACCGATGCCGCCCAGAACACCGCGACACCGGTCGCCACGTGGGACCCCGGCGCGACCCATCCGCGGTGCTGAGCTCGCTCGATCATCTCGACCCATCGCTCGAAGCGCTGGCCGACCAAGGCGCGGAATTCCTGGCGCGTGGCCCCATCAGCCCAGATGTCAAGCAAGAGGCTCATCACGCCGGCCTCCGCATCGAGCACACCGGCCTCCCACGCGGTCGCGACATCTCCCACCAAGCCGGCGCGGAAGGCTTCGGGGTCACCCCGATCGAGCGCCGCCGACATCTCCTCGAGGTAGGTGGCCATCGGGCGCGACATCTCGCGGTACACGCGCAGCCGGGCTTGGGCGATGACCTGCTCGCGCGAAGCAAAATGGTAGTAGATCGTCGGCACGCCCACGTGAGCCCTCCGAGCGAGGTCGGCGACCCGAAGCCCCGCCGAGCCCGTTTCTCTCAGGAGCGCCTGCGCACTGATCAGGATGTGATCGCGCGTGTGGTTGACCGTAGTCGCCACGCCCACCTCCCCCGCTCCGCGCGACGAGACTTGGCCGCGCTCTGCGAACGTACCTCGGGGCGGTGACACCTCGCTGCGCGGCGGCCCGTCTGGCCCGCTGACGGCCCGAGCCGCCAGCGGGCCAGGCTGCTCACTGCGCCAGGGTCAGGATGCGGCCCACGGCGGCCCGCGCCTTGGTCGCGAACACCGCCTGAACCCGCACCCGCACGAGTCCGAGCAGGTAGCGCTCGATGGTCGCGAACCGCCGATGCGCCAGCGCGGCACTGCCCGAGCCGTAGCTGACGATGCGGATCAGCGCGCCGCGAACCAGTCGGTGCGCGAGCCCGGCGAGCTGCGTGCGCGCGGTCGCGCTCAGCGACCAGCCACCCGAGGCGAAGACCACCTGCACCATCGCCGGACGCGCCGGCAGCGCGCGCGCGAAGGTGAACGTCGCGGTCGTGGTCGCCGACTCGTACGTGAGGTCTCCCGCCTTGGTCACCTGCACAACGCACGTCCCCAGCCCGGCGCTCGTCAGCGTCGCACCGTTGAGCGAGCAGCCGTTGGCCGTCCCGCCAACGATGGCGTAGGTGAGCGCCCCAGACCCGGATCCGCCCGAGGCCGACAGGGTGAGGGCGTGACCGATAGTCACGCTCGCGCCGCTCAGGCTGAGAGCGGCCTGTGCTTGCGGGGCGACCGCCGAAGCCACGACGAAAACCGGGTCGGTGCTGAAGGTGATCGTGACCGTGTCGCTCGTGGTGGCCACGCCGACAGCTTGCAGCCCCGTGGGCGTGACCATGTAGATCACGTCACCGGGCACGATCGACGGGTCGCTCACCGTGAGGGTGAGCGGCGTAGCCGACGGCGGCGTGGCGCCACCGGCGGTCTGCCAGGACACCGCCAGGGACACCAGGAACGAGGCGCCCGTGGGCAGTTGCGAGGAGAGCGAGGTCGTCGTCGTGATCGGGTACAGGCTGATGGTCGTGCCCGCGGGCAGGGTGCTCTGCGGGGCGGTCACCTCGAAGATCGACGATCCCGAGACCAGCACCACCGACAGTGCCGTCGTGCCCACGATGGCCGACTCGGGCGTGCCCAGCGCACTGGGCGCGATGCCCGCAGGAGGCGGTGCTGGTGTCGACGTCGTAGTGCCACCGGTGCTGCCGCCCGAGCTCGTGCCCGATCCGGTGCCCGGTCCTGAGCCGCCACCCGTGGTGGGTGAGATCGCCCCGACCACCGCGACCGAGGTCGGGTGCGCGGGCGCCGGGTCTTCGGAGGTGAAGATGCTGAAGGACGAGCCCGGGTAGACCCCCGGCAGGATCGGCGTCGTGACGGTCAAGGTGAAGGTGGCATTGGTCGAGGCTGCGAGCGAGCACCCCGAAGGCAGCGTGAAGAACAGCGTGCTCGACGAGAACGACGCACTCGCCGTGGTGCAGCCCACGAAGCCCGTCGAGAACGTCACCGTGCTGGGATTCGCCATGGTGAATCCCGAGGCGAAGGTCGCCGTGATCGTGTCGCCCGCCACCAGCTGCCCCGTCGCGTCGGTCGTGAAGCCCAGTGTCCACAAGGTGGCAGTGCTCGAGACGTTGGAGTAGGCCACGAAGGTCACGTTGGAGGTCTGGACGCCACCGGGAACCAGCGGCGCGACCGAGCTCGGGTGGACGGTGGTCGGGTCCTCACTGGTACTGACGGCGAAGTCGGTGGTGGCGTAGGTGGTGGTCACGGGCGGATTGGTGATCCCCACCGTGACGGTCCCCGTGGCGCCGTTGGCGAGCGTGCAGCCCGCCGGCAACGTCACCCCGACCACGTGTCCGGTAATCGTGGCATCACTCGGTGGCAGCGAGCAGGTGCCGGTGAAGGCCCCGCCGAGGGTCACCGTCGAGGCCGCGCCCATGATGAACGTCGTCGGGAAGGTCACGGTCACGGTGTCGTTGGCCACCAGGCCCCCGACGGTCGTCCCGCTATTGGACGTGGTGAAGCTCGCCGTCCACGTGGTCGCCTGGTTCCCGCCGTAGGTTCCCGGGACGAAGGTCACACCCGACACCGCATTGCCCGAGGCCACCAGCGGCGAGACGCTGCTCGCGGAGACGATCACCGGGTCCTCCGAGGTCGCCAGGCTGAACTGGTTCGCCGCGTAGGGCTCGGTGACCGGTGGGTTGGTGATCGTCACGTTGAGTGCGCCCGTGGCTCCGTTGGCCAGTGTGCAGCTAGCGGGCAGGGTGACCGTGAGCACGGTCCCCGTGATCGTCACGTCGCCCACGGGCAGCGCCACGTTGAGGCACGACCCGCCCGCGAACGCGCCCGTCAAGCGTACGGTCGAGGGCGCGCCCATGAGGAACGTCGTGGGGAACGTGGCAGTCACCGTGTCGCCGGCCACCAGGCCCCCGACGTAGCCACCGCTGTTGGACGTGGTGAAGGTGGCCGTCCAGGTCGTGGTTTGGTTGCCCTTGTACGTGCCGGCGGTGAAGCCGGTCAGGGTGACCGCGTGGCCGGAGGCCACGATCGGTGACACGGTGGCCGGGCTGACGAGGCCCGGGTCCTCGGAGGTCGAGGCCGTGAACTGGCCCGCACTGTAGAGGTCGGTCACCGGCGGGTTGGTCACGTCGACCGTGACCGTCACGGCCTCCCCGGTCGCCACCGAGCAGCCGCTGGGCAGGGTCAGGGTCACGAACCATCCCGTGAGCGCCGAGCCCACCGCGCTGCCCGCCGTCAGGGCCGCGCAGCCACTGAGGGTCACTGCGGGTGTCGCCGCCATCACGAAGCCCGCCGGGAAGGACACCGATACGGTGTCGCCGACCACCAGCGCTCCGCCGTAGGGCGGCGGCGTGCCGACGATCGAGGCGTTGAAGTGCACGGTCCAGGTCGCGGCCTGGTTGCCCTTGAGCGTTGAGCCACTGAAGGTCACCCCATTGACCACGGTGCCCGAGGGCACGATGGCGTGCACGACGGCCGGGCTGTTGGGCGTGAAGTCCTCGTTGGTCGCCACGGTGAACTGACTCGCCGTGTAGGTGGTCGTCACCGGCGGGTTCACCGCAGTCACCGAGATGGCAGCAGACACGCCCGCGGCCAAGGTGCACTTGGCCGGCAGCGTGACGACCAGGGTCCCGGTCGCCGCGGTGAAGGCTCCCACCGTGGGGTTGCAGCCGAGGAACCCGGCGGTGAATCCCGCGGTGAAGTTGACCGTGGGCGTCGGCGAGATCAAGAAAACGCTCGTGCCCCCCGCTGTCGGGAACGTCACGGTGACCGTGTCACCCGGGAACAGGTCCCCTCCGGGGGTCGCCGTGAATCCCGCGGTCCAGGTCGTCGACGTGTTGCCCGCGTAGGTGCCCGCCGTGAAGGTCACCGCGCTCACCTGGCCCCCCGTCGGGGCGATGACGATGTCCGATGCGGGATGAGCAGCACTCGGGTCCTCCGACGTCGCGACGGAGAAGTCACTCAGCGGGTAGGTGCCCGCGGGCGGGTTCGTCACCGAGGACACGGTCAGGGTCGTGACCGTCGAGCTCGGGAGGTCACAGGTCCCGTGGAGGACCACCGTCACGGCGCTGCCCACCGTCGAGCCGGTCGCGGTGCACGACCCGCCGAAGTTGGCGTTGAGGCCGATGACCGGGGTCGCGACGAGCCCGAAACTCGACGGGAACGTCACGGTGATCGTGTCACCGGCCACCAGCTCTCCCGCACCCGAGGGCGTGAAGCCGACCGTCCAGGTCTCGGTCAGGTTGGCCTTGTTGGTCGCACCCGCGAAGGTGACGCCGGTGACCACCGTTCCCGAGGGCGTGATCGTCGACACGGTGACGGGCGGGACGGGCATCGGGTCCTCCGAGGTCCACACGGCGAACTGGCTCGTCGTGTAGGCGTCGGTGACGGGCGGGTTGGTGATGCCCACCTGCAGCGTGACCGCGTTTCCCGCGACGTAGGAGCACCCACTGGGCACCGTCACGGTCACGGTCCAGCCCGTCGCGACCGAGCCCGTCGCCGAGCTCCCGGGGCTGCCGCACGCCATCGAGACGGTTGGGGTCGCCGTCGCGACGAAGCCTGCCGGGAAAGACACCGACACGGTGTCGCCGGCCACCAGCGCCCCCCCAAAGGAGCCGACCGGTGTGCCCGGGAGCGACGGCGTGAACGTTGCCGTCCACGTGGTTGAGGTGTTGGCCTTGGTCGAGGCTGCACCCAAGGTTGGGGCGCTCCCACCGCCCAGAACCGCCGAGCCCGACGGGACCAGGGCGTGCACGGTGCCCGGGATCACCAGCGCCACGTCGTCGGCCGAGGTCTTGACCCCGAACTGCGACGGTGCGTACAGGAAGGTCTCTGGCGGGTTGGTCAGCGACAGGGTGAGGGTCGCCCGCTGGCCACCGGCGAGCGAGCAGCCCGCGGGCAGGGTCAGGGTGATCGTCTCCTCGCCCGCTCCGCTCGCGTAGGTCGGCAGCGTCGGGATGCACGCCGCGCCGCCGGCAAAGCCGGAGGCGAAGGTGACCTTGCCCGTCGGAGTCGCCGGGAAGAAGGCACTCGGCATCTCGACCGTGACGGTGTCACCGGCCGCCAGGCCGCCCGGGAGGGAGGGAGTGAAGCCGACCGTCCAGGTGGTCGTCTGATTGCCGGCGAAGGTCTGGGCCGCGAAGGTCACGCCCGAGACCGCGGAGCCGGCCGCGCTCAGACTGACCGACGACGCGGAGGTCGCCGGCGTCGGGTCCTCGGAGGTGGACACCTGGAAGCCGCTGTAGGAGCCGGCGGGCGGCGTTGTCACCGCGACGGTGAGCGTCGCCGGGTTGCCCGCGGCCAGCGAGCAGCCGCTCGGCACGGTCAGCGTAACGTGCCAGCCCGAGCCCACACTGCCCGTGACGGCGCCCGTGGTGAGTGCTGCGCAGCCCGAGAGGGTCACGGCTGCCGTGGGCGTCGTGACGACGAAGCCGGCCGGGATGAACGCGGTGATCGTGTCCCCCGGCGTCAGGGCGCCGCTGTAGGGCGCGGAACCGGACAGTGACGTGGCCGAGGACGGGGTGAAGCTCATGGTGAGCGTCGCGCTCACGTCACCGGTCGCTGGCGAGACCGACACGGTGCCGGCCGTTGGCGTCGAGCCCGAGTGCGTGAGGCTCGCCACGTAGTTCCCCGAGGTCGGGCTGACGGGTGTCGGGTCCTCGGAGGTGAAGACCGAGAACTCGCTCCCGGAATAGGTCGTGGTCACGGGTGGATCGGTCACGGTGAAGCTCAGGGCTCCCGTGGAGCCACCCGACAGCCCGCAGGTGTTCAGGTTCGGGATCGTCACGCGCAGCACGTTCGACGATGCGGAACCCGTGACCGTGCCGCACGCCGACATGTTGCCGGCGAAGGTCACAGAGGGGTTGGACATCCTGAAGCCGAGCGGGAAGGTCACGGTGACCGTGTCACCCGGCACGAGGCTGCCCCCCCCCGAGGCCTGGAAGGCAACCGCCCAGGATGTCGGGAGGTTGCCGTAGGCGGCGTTGGTCGTCGCGTACGAGCCAGGCGAGCTGAAATAGGTGCCCGACTGGGGCGGGTTGCCCACCTTGAACTCGACACTTGACACGGCCGAGCCCGACGATCCGATCGCGGCCACGCCGGTGGGGCTGACGGGCGTCGGGTCCTCGGAGGTGGAGACCGAGAACTGACTGGCGCTGTAGGTGGTCGTCGCTGACGGGTTCTTCGCGCTCAAGGTGATGGTCGCCGCGTAGCCGCCCGCGAGCGAGCAGCCGCTCGGCAGCACGACCTTGAGGACTCCCGTCCCGCTGGTGTACGTCCCCGACGCCGGCGAGCAGGCGGGCCCGCCCGCAAAGGTCGACGCGAAGGTCACAGCGGGGTTGTTCGGGATGCCGAAGTCGCTCGATCCCCCCGTGGTCGGGAACGTCGCCGTCACCGAGTCGCCGGCGACCAGCGTGCCCGGCACCGAGGGCGTGAAGCCGACGGTCCAGGTCGTCGAGGTGTTGGCGGCGTACGAGACGGCCGAGAAGGAGACCGCCGACACCGCCGTCCCCGACGGGCCGATGACGACATCGCTGCTCGGGTGCACCGGCGTCGGGTCCTCGGAGGTGTTGACGCTGAAGCCGCTCGCGGCGTACGTGCCAGCGGGCGGGTTCGTGACCGAGGTGATCGTCAACGTCGCCGCTGTCGAGTCGGCGAGCGCGCAGGTCCCGCCGCTGTTGACCAGGGTCACGGTGAGCGTCGAGCCGCTGAGGGCGGGCAGTCCCGCGCAGTCCACGAATCCCGACGTGAGGGCGACCACCGGACTCGGGCTGATCGCAAAGGACGACGGGAAGGCCACCGTCACCGTGTCACCGGCGACCAGCGCTCCCCCGCCCGACGTCTTGAACCCGACCGTCCAGGTCTCGGTCACGTTGCCCTTGTTGGTCGCACCGGCGAAAGTGACATTGGACACTGCGGTACCGGAGACCGAGAGAGCCTGCACCGACGAGGGGCTGGCGGGCACGGCGTCCGACGAGGTGGAGACGCTGAAGTTCGAAGCTGCGTAGTTCGGGTCGGTGACTGGCGGGTTCGTCACGTCGATCGAGACGCTCGCCGGCGTGCTCGCCGCCAGCGTGCAGGTGTTGGGCAGGGTCAGGGTCACCGTGGTCCCCGAGGCGCTGGCCGTGGTGTACCCCGAACAGCTGGCGCCGGTAAACCCCGATACCAGGGACACGGTCGGGCTCGCTTGCACGCCAAAGCCAACCGGGAAGACGACCGTGACACTCTGGCCACTGGCCAGGGACCCACTGCTCGACGACGTGAAGTCGACCGTCCACGTGGCGGGCGTGTTGCCGTGATACGTCGAGGCGGAGAAGGTGACGTTCTGGACTTGGGTCACCGACGTCAGGATCGTCACCGACGACGAGGCGGCAACCGCCGCCGGATCCTCCGAGGTCGCCACCGTGAATCCGCTCGCCGGGTAGGTTCCGGGCCCAGGATTGGTGACCGAGAAGGTAATCGTCGCCGCTTGCGAGTCGGCGAGCGAGCAGCCCGACGGGAGCGTCGCGGTGACCTCGGTCGACCCGGTGAGCACACCGGTCACGTTGGTGCAGCCGACGAACCCGGAGGCGAAGGTGACCGTCGGCGACGCGCTGATCACGAAGCCGCTCGGGAACGAGGCCGTCACCGTGTCACCAGCGACCAGGCGCCCCGCGCTCGAGGGCGTGAAGCCGACAGTCCAGGTCTCCGTGACGTTGGCCTTGTTCGTGGCGCCCGCGAACGTGACGCCAGTCACCGCGCTGCCCGAGGCGACGATGGCGTCGACCGACGTGGGGGAGGTCGCCGTCGGGTCCTCCGAGGTCACGACGCTGAAGTTCGCGCCAGCGTAGGTCGCAGTCGCGGGCGGGTTCGTCGCGGCAAAGGACAGCGCAGCCGGCACCCCGCCCGAGAGCGAGCAGCCCGTCGCGAGCGTCACGGTGAGAGAGGTGCCCGCCGGGGTCACCGACTGGGGGGCGCAGCTCGTTCCGCCAGTGAAGCCTTGGGCGAACGTGACCACCGTCGGCGACGCGAGGGTGAAGGGCGACGCCATCGTGACGGTGACCGTGTCGCCCGCTGTCAGCAGCCCCGGGGACGTCGGAGTGAAGTCGGCGGTCCAGGTGGTGGTGGCGTTGCCCTTGTACGAGGAGGCGCTGAAGGCGACGCCGGTGACCGCGGTGCCCGCTGGCGAGACGGTGACGAGCGTGGTCGTCGTCCCGGCGACCGTGGTGGGATCCTCCGAGGTCGTCACCCCGATCGTGTAGGAGCCCACGATCGGGTTCGTCACCCCGGGGATCGTGAGGGACGCCGCAGCGCTCGCGAGCAGCGAGCAGCCCGAGCCGCTCAGCGTGATCGTCTCGGTGGTGGACGCCGACGTGCCGCTCGCGCTGCACGAGGTGAAACCCGTGTTGAGCGTGATCGCGGTCGGGCCGGTCGGCAGCGTGAATCCGGCGGGGAAGGCGACCGAGACGGTGTCTCCTGCCACCAGGGCGCCGCCGTAGGGGCCGGCGCCCGTCAGCGCGGCCGAGGTGGAGGTCGTGAAGTCGACGGTCCAGGGCTGGGTCTCGTGGGCGAGGTACGTCCCGGGAGCCGAGACCGAGTTGACGTTCGAGCCCGAGTAAGTCAGCGACGACAGTGACGACGCGACGACGGGGGTCGTGTCGGCGGACGTGGCGACCGTGAAGTTGGACGCCGTGTACGCCGAGTCGGTCACCGGCGGGCTCGTGATGAGGCTCCCGGTCGTGAACTGGATCACCCCTTGGGTGCTGGCGGCGAGCGTGCAGCCCGACGGGAGCGTGACAGTGATGGTCGTTCCAGTGGCGGACGCGGTGCCGGTGAACGATGAGCAGCCGGCGAATCCGCCCGAGAGGGTGAAGCCAATTCCCGTTGCCGGGACGGCGAAGCCCGTGGGATACGTGACCGTGACGCTGTTATAAGCGCTGAGTGCGCCCGTCGCTGATGTCGTGAACTCCACCTGCCAGAACTGCGGCGTATTCCCGTACGCGTCGTTGGAGGCGCTGAAGCCGGTGCCGACCGCCTGGGGATACTGCGACGTCCAGAAGCTCACCGAGGCGACAGACGTGGCGCCCGCGGGCAGGGCGAGCCCGACAATCGAGACGAGACCCGCCACGACGGCGACCAGTGCGCGAAGGACCGGCCGGCCCCAGTGCCGCGTCCGCCTCGACTGCCCATTGATCCCGAGACCCATGTCGCCTCCCTGCTCGGTACGCCGCCCGTAAGGCACGGCACGACCCCGTCCCGACGCTGCGGGACGTCGACCCGACACTACCGCACCGCACCAGGGAATTGAAGTGATTTCTACCGACGAGTCCCGAGGGGCACCGAGAGACTTCCTGCCGGTCGCGTCCCGCGCACGTGAGGTGGCTCACTCCTCTCGCGTCCCGGGCCGGGGCTCACCCGACCTCGCCCCCCAGCACCCACGCCGCACGGGCCTGCCGATCGGCTGACCATCCCGAGGCTCGTCATGCGCACGGCGCCGGGTCTCCCGGGACCCGGCGCCGTGCGACCACGTGTTCGGAACTGCGGCTACATCATCCCGCCCATGCCGCCCATCGACGGGTCGCCCATGGGCGCCGCCGGGGGCTCGGGCTTGTCGGCGACGGTCGCCTCCGTGGTGAGCAGCAGGGCCGCGATGGAGGCCGCGTTCTGCAGCGCCGAGCGGGTCACCTTGGCCGGGTCGATGACGCCGGCCTTGACCAGGTCCTCGAGCTCGCCGGTGACCGCGTTCAGGCCGACGTGGCCCTTGGCGTCGGCGACCTCGCGCACCATGACCGCACCCTCGAAGCCGGCGTTGGCCGCGATGTTGCGCAGGGGCGCTGACAGGGCGAAGGACACCAGGCGGGCTCCGGTCGCCTCGTCACCGCTCAGCGTCGCGACCAGGGCGTCCACGTCGGCGCGCGCGCGCACCAGCGCCGTGCCGCCGCCCGCGACGATGCCCTCGTCGATAGCCGCGCGCGTCGCCGACAGGGCGTCCTCGATGCGGTGCTTCTTCTCCTTGAGCTCGATCTCCGTAGCGGCGCCGACCTGGACGACGGCAACACCGCCCGCCAGCTTGGCCAGGCGCTCCTGGAGCTTCTCGCGGTCCCAGTCCGAGTCGGTCTCCTCGATCTCGCGCTTGATCTGGGCGACGCGCCCGGCGACCTCGCTCGCCTCACCCGCCCCGTCGACGATCGTCGTGTCGTCCTTGGTCACGACGACCCGGCGCGCCCGACCGAGCAGACCGAGGTCCGCGTTCTCGAGCTTGAGGCCGATCTCCTCGGAGACGACCGTCGCGCCCGTGAGGATCGCCATGTCCTGGAGCATCGCCTTGCGGCGCTCCCCGAAGCCCGGCGCCTTGACCGCGACCGACGTGAAGGTCCCGCGGATCTTGTTGACCACCAGGGTCGCCAGGGCCTCGCCCTCGACGTCCTCGGCCACGATCAGCAGCGGGCGTCCCGTGCCCATGACCTTCTCGAGCACCGGCACGAGGTCGTGGACCGCCGAGACCTTGCTCGTGGTGAACAGCAGGTACGGGTCCTCGAGGACCGCCTCCTGGCGGTCCTGGTCGGTCACGAAGTACGGCGAGAGGTAGCCCTTGTCGAACTGCATGCCCTCGGTGAGCTCGAGCTCGATGCCGAAGGTGTTGGACTCCTCCACCGTGACGGTGCCGTCCTTGCCGACCTTGTCGATGGCTTCGGCGATGACCTCGCCGATCGAGGTGTCGGCCGCCGAGATGGTGGCCACCTGGGCGATCTGGTCGCGCCCCTCGACGGGCTGGGACTGCGCCGCGATCGCCGCCACGGTCGTGGCGACCGCCTGCTCGATGCCGCGTTTGAGCCCGGCCGGGTTGGCCCCGGCCGCGATGTTGCGCAGGCCCTCCTTGATGAGCGCCTGGGCCAGCACCGTGGCCGTCGTCGTGCCGTCACCGGCCACGTCGTTGGTCTTGGTGGCGACCTCCTTGACGAGCTGAGCCCCCATGTTCTCGAAGGGGTCCTCCAGCTCGACCTCCTTGGCGATGGAGACCCCGTCGTTGGTGATCGTGGGGGCGCCGAACTTCTTGCCGATGACGACGTTGCGACCCTTGGGCCCGAGCGTCACCTTCACCGCGTCGGCCAGCTTGTCGACGCCGGCCTCGAGGCCGCGACGGGCCTCCTCGTCAAACTTGAGCAGCTTGGACACGTTGCCTACTTCGTGAGGGTCGCGAGCACGTCGCGGCCCGACAGGATCAGCAGGTCCTCGCCGTCGACGGTGATCTCGGTGCCGCCGTACTTGGAGTAGACGACCGTGTCGCCCACGGCCACGCCGGTCGGGATGATCTCTCCGGTCTGCTCGGCGCGCCGGCCCGGGCCCACGGCCAGGACCTCGCCCTGCTGGGGCTTCTCCTTGGCGGTGTCGGGGATGACCAGGCCCGAGGCGGTGGTCGCCTCCGCGGTGTTGGGCCGCACGACGATGCGGTCCTCGAGCGGGTTGAGCTTCATGGTGGGTGCCTCCTGTGCGTCTAGCACTCAATAGGTTCGACTGCCAATCTAGCAGCCAGCCTGTGGGAGTGCCAGCGTCGCGGTCAAGTGGTGGGGGGGGCCGCCACGTCATCCGGCGTGACGCTGGCCGCTTCATGGTCCCGGCGTCGATCGATGATCACGTCGCGCAAGGTCAGGGTGACGAGCAGCATCGCAAAGAGCCCTGCGCCGACCAAGACGGTCTCGTGACCGCCACGGGTGCGAACCCAGCTGACGACGTAACCCACGTAGGGAATCTCCCCCCGTACAAGGTAGACGTGGGAGCTGGTCACGACGACGGTCCACGGGTCGGGTATCGGGTTCGCGATGCCCTTGGTCTTGACGATGACCTTCCCATCCCGGTGGTGCAGCCGGATGATCTCGTGGACGTACGTGACCTGACGGCTGAAGGGAGGGTGGAGCTCGGCGATGTCGCCAACGCGCAGGTCGTTCAGTGGCTCGCGCTGCGAGACGGCGATCGATCCAATGGGTAACTTCGGCACCATCGAGCCGCTGACGATCGGAGTGGCCTGCCAGTCGCCGGTCAGGACCGCCGTCGCCACGATCGCGACGCCGCACACAACGAGAAGGAAAATGACGATCGCCGCGATGCGCCCGACGCGCAACCACCACCGTCGAGCACCGTGCGAAGGCTCCTGCGTCTCGATCGGCACAGGAGCCTCAAAGGTGGGCGTGCCGGTTGGCGACAACGCGTCCGGACTGGACCTGTTGCTCGACTTCTTTCTGGCGTGATGGCTCGTGCCCATGGTCCTTCTCGGGTGCTCGCCACTCGCCCGGGGATCTGCTGCCGCGAATCCCCGGGCGAGTGGCGATCGCGGACGACTACGGCAGGGACGTCCCCTGCACCGCGAATGATGGTGCGAAGGTCGTCTCCTCATTGACGTTGGAGCCGCCATTGGCGAGCGCGTCATGGACCGCGACAACCGCCTTGAGCGTCACGCCGCCCTCGTCACCGGGCGCCTTCTGCCCGCCGTTGGGCCCATCGGGGTACCACGGCTGGACGAATCCCTCGCGAACCTTGGCGACGCCGGCCTGCGTGGCGTTGAACGAGCCGATGAGCTCCCAGTACGTGGTGTTCTGGTACGGGTGCGTCCACTGGTCGGTCTTCGTCGTCGTGGCGCCCTGGTAGCACTGGGAGCCCAGCGTGGTGCTGGGCGTGGAACTGTCCCCGACAGCCGTGCAGTCCTGGGTTCCGTACACGGGTCCACCGTTGGGATACACCTCGTAGGAGCCGGCCGGCTGGTAGAGGTAGATTTCGGATCCCTGCGCGAGCCCGTCGTTCGACGACGTGAAGGTCGGTGGGGTGTAGGTCACCTGGGTGACCAGGCCCTGCAGCGTGCCGAAGTCCTCGACGCTGAAGTTCGCCGAGTAGGCGACGCCCGGCGACATGTTGGGCACCGTCAGGCTGAACCCGTTGTCCTGCCCGTTGAGTTGCTCCACGGGAGCGTTGTACCCGTCGCCCCACTGCCACACGCCGTTGACGGCGGAGCCTTCGAAGCACCCCGGGTTGCCGAACTGCTGAGCATTCTGCTGGAGACCTCCCGCCGTGCAGCCAAGGGCCGTCGTCCCCGTCTGCACCACGAGGTTGAACTCCCCCGAGGTCACCTGCGCGCTGGCGGTCACCTGCGAGGTGAACGCGGCATATCCGCCAACACCGACGAACGTCAGCGACGCGAGACCGAGCGCGGCCGCGGCGATGACGAGTCGTGACGTGTGTATCTTCAAGACCTCTCCTCCTTGTTGCACTATCCATGGAGGCGCCGGTCTCGTCACTCGCACTCTGCCACCCACCTGACGACCGCGTTGTACGGCGGCAGCACTGCTCGCTCCCGCCGATGAACATAAGAGAACGCACAGAATCTGGTCAAGACGAACGCAATTCTTAAATGTGACTATGTAATTCCTCGCTCGGGACCCCTGTCGGCAGCCCGTCGGCCCGGCGTAGGGTGGGAGATCGTGTCGCTGCAGGGGACGTCAGACGTGTTTGACGCGACCCAGCGCCGCGACATCGCGCTACTCGTCGTTCTCCAGGGCGTCTCGTACGTCGGCGACGGTATCGCCCTGGTGGCGCTCTTCTTGCGCGTCGCGCCGCTCGGCCACGCGTGGGCCGTCGCGGGCCTGGCGATCGCGGGCTCCCTGCCCTTCGTGCTGCTCGCCCCCCTCGCGGGCCACCTGGTCGACCGCGTACGCGCCAAGCCCCTGCTCGTCTCCCTGGGGCTCGCCGAGGCGCTGGTCTGCGCTGGGCTGGCCCGGTGGACCGGGGTGGGCGCGGCCCTCGGGCTGCTCTTCGCCCTGAACTGCCTGGTCGCGGTCTCGGTCCCCGGCTTCACGGCCCTGGTGGCCGCGATCGCGGGACCCGAGCGGGTCCAGCGCGCCCAAGCGCCCCTCCAGGCGGTGCGGGGCCTCGCCATGGTGATCGGCCCGATGCTCGGGGGCCTCCTCGTGAGCCTGGTCGGCCAGCACTGGCCCCTCGCCCTGGACGCGCTGAGCTTCGCGCTGGCGGGAGCGGGCACCACGCTTCTCGCCCACGACCGGCGCCCGGTGCACCACGACCGGGGCGAGCACCCCTCCCCCTTCGCCGGGCTGGCCCTGGTCGCCCACGACGCGCTGCTGCGCGCGCTGGCCGTGGACATCTTCGCGTTCCTCGCGACGCTCGGCATGGCGAACGTCGCCGAGGTCTTCTTCGTCACCCAGACCCTCCACGGCTCGGCCCTCGCCTACGGGGCGCTCGGCGCGTCCTTTGGCGCGGGCCTGGTCGTGGGGTCGCTGCTCGCGGCGCGCCTGGGGGCCAGCGTGCGCGCCCGCGTCGCGTGGCTGTGCGGCTCGGTCGTCGTGGTGGGCGTCGCGGTCGCCGCGGTGGGCCTGTCCACGCGCGTCGACGAGGTGTACCCGCCGATGGTGGTGGCCGGGGTGGCGGTGGGCGTCGCCAACGTGATCGCCGTCGCGCTGTTCACCCAGCGCACCGACCCCGCCCTGCACGGGCGGGTCTTCGCGGCGCTGAGCGCCATCACCACCACGGCCGACATCGCGGCGACGGTGGCGGGAGGCGCCGTGCTCTCGGTGATCGCCCCGCGCACCGTCTACACGCTGGGCGGCGTGGCCTCGACGGCGGCCGCGCTGGTCTTCGGGGCCGCCGCGCTGCGGGCGGCGCGCCGCGACGCGCCGCCCGCTTAGGGGTCGAGGCGCGCGAGCCGCCAGCGCGCCCCGTCGCGCTCATAGAGCACGCGGTCGTGGAGGCGGTCGGGGCGCTGCTGGAAGAACTCGACGCGCGTGGGGGTGAGCCGGTAGCCGCCCCAGTGCGGCGGGCGCGGGACGTCCCGGCCGGCGTAGCGCTCCTCGAGGGCGGCGACGCGCGCCTCGAGGTCCGCGCGCGACACCTGGGGGGCGCTCTGGTGGCTGGCCCAGGCCCCGATCTGGTGGCCGCGGGGGCGCTGCGCGAAGTAGGCGTCCGACGTGGCCGCGCTCCGGCGCGTGACAGGCCCCTCGGCGCGCACCTGGCGGCCGAGCGGCTCGCAGTACCACAGGAGGGCGGCGACCGGGTTGGCCGCGAGCTCCGCTCCCTTGCGGCTCTCGTAGTTCGTGTACCAGCCGAATCCCTCCGCGTCGAGGTGCCGCAGCAGCACCATGCGCGCGCTCGGGCGCCCGTCGGGGGTCGCGGTCACCAGGGCGATCGCCTCGCGATCGGCCATGACGCGCCCGTCATCGAACCACCGGGCGAACTGGACCATCGGGTCCGGGTCGCACGCGGCGAGATCCAGGGGCTCCCAGGTCGCCATCACGCCCCGAGCGCCCAGTTCGGGTCGGCCCCGCAGGCCGGGTCGGCGAGGTCCCCGGCCCCCAGGTGCACCAGGCCCGCCGCGGCGATCATCGCGCCGTTGTCGGTGCAGTAGGCGGGGCTGGGCAGGTGGGCCGCGACACCAAACTCCGCGGCCAGGGCCGCCGTGGCCGCGCGCAGGGCCCGGTTGGCCGCGACCCCTCCGGCCAGGGCCACGCCCGCGACCTCGACCCGGCCGAGCGCCTGGCGCAGCTTGCGGGTCAGCTGCTCGACGACGGCGCCCTGGAAGGCGGCCGCGACGTCGGCGGCCGCGACCGGGTGCCGCTCGCCGGCGCGCACCACGGCCGACTTGAGCCCCGAGAAGGAGAAGTCGAGCCCCTCGCCGGTCATCGAGACCGGCAGGGCCAGGGCGTGCGGGTCGCCACCGGCCGCCAGGGCGTCGATGGGCGGACCACCGGGGTAGCCCAGGCCCAGCCACCGGGCGACCTTGTCGTAGGCCTCGCCGGCGGCGTCGTCGATCGTCTCGCCGAGCACCCGGAATCGTCCGGGCCCCTCGACCAGGACCAGCTGGGTGTGGCCCCCCGACACCAGCAGGGTCAGCACCGGCCAGGCGAGGTCGGGCGTCTCGAGCAGGGGCGCGTAGAGGTGGCCCTCGAGATGGTTGACCGCGACCAGGGGCACCCCCCAGGCCAGTGCGTAGGCCTTGGCGGCCGCCAGGCCCACGAGCAGCGAGCCCACGAGCCCCGGCCCGGTCGTCACGGCCACCGCGTCGAGGCCCGGGTGGCGCGCGTCGAGTCCCGCGCCGGCCAGGGCCGCGCGCACGGTGGGCCCGATGGTGGCCACGTGGGCCCGCCCGGCGAGCTCGGGCACGACGCCGCCGAAGTCGCGGTGCTGATCCATCGAGGACTCCACGACCGAGCTCTCGAGGCGCCAGCCGGTCGCGACGACGGCCGCGCCCGTCTCGTCACAGCTCGTCTCGATGCCCAGCACCCTCACGGGGCCAGCGTAGGACCGCCCGCGGGCGCCCCCGTCAGGTGGGCGAACATCACCAGGGCGTCCTCCCCGGTCTTCTGGTAGTAGCGCTTGCGCACGCTGACCGGCGCGAAGCCGAAGCGCTGGTAGAGGCGCTGGGCGCGCTGATTGGAGACCGCGACCTCGAGCAGCGCGGTCGCCACCTGGCGGGTGGCCGCGTCGGCGAGGGCGTCTTGGAGCAGGGCCGTCGCCACGCCGCGCCCCTCGTGGCCCGGGCGCGTCCCCAGCGTGTTGACGTGCAACTCGGAGAGCACGAACATCACCCCGCAGTACCCCAGGATGATCCCGTCCTCCTCGGCCACGGTGTAGCGGCGGGTGGCGACGTTGGCCATCTCGTCGAGCAGCATCCCCCGGCTCCAGGGCTCGGGGAACTGGGCCTCCTCGATCTCGAGGATCCCGGGCACGTCGCGGCGCTCGGCGACGCGAATCCGCCAGGTCACGGCCGGTCCCGCGTGGTGAAGTTGGCCACGGCGTCGGCCTCGCGCAGGTAGAGCGGGTGGACCGGCCCGCTCGCGCGCCCCGCCGCCCGGGCCAGCGCGCTCGCGGGCGGGGGCCAGGCGAGCGCGAGGCCCGTGGCGTTGGGCACCGCGCCCAGGTCGCTCGCGTAGCGCACCACCCCGTCGCCCACGAAGGTCACCGGCGTCCCGTCGGTCGCCCAGGCGATCGCCAGGTCCCGGGGGCGCAGCACCCGGGGCGCGTCGAGCGCCACGACCTCGTCGTCGAGGGCGAAGCGCTGGGCGAAGACCTCGCCGCGCCGCCCGTCGACGACCGCGACGAGAGCCCCGCACACGCCGCGCGCGGCGGCCGCGGCCGCGTAGACCTCGAGCGAGGTGACCGCGACCAGCTCGGCGCCGGTCGCGTCGGCCAGAGCGATCGCCGTGGCCACGCCCACGCGCAGCCCAGTGTAGAGACCCGGGCCACGATCGACGACGATGCGCGTGAGCGCGGACGCGTCGGCGCCCGCGCGCGCGAGCAGCGCGCCGATGCCCGGGGTGAGCACCTCGACGTGGCGCCGGTCCTCGGCGAGCAGCGCCTCGACGACGCGGTCCCCGTCGGCCAGGCCGATCGCGCAGGCGGTCGTCGCGGTCTCGATGGCCAGGATCACGCGGCCCACTCCGCGACGTCGACCGCCCGGCCCGCCGGGACTGCCAGCTCCAAGGTGCGCGCCTCGTCGGGCGCGAGGGAGAAGCGCACCCGCCAGTGCTCGGGGCCCCAGAGGGCGTCGCCTCGCTCGCCCCACTCGACGAGGGCGACCGCCGACTCCTCGACCAGCTCGCCGAGCGCCAGGTCGGCCACCTCGTCGAGGCGCTGCGTGCGGTAGAGGTCGGCGTGGTAGAGAGTCACGATCCCCTGGTCGTTGGCGCAGCGGTGCGGGCGCACCAGGGTGAAGGTCGGGCTGGTCACGCGCTCGCGCACCCCGAGCGCGCTCGCGACCCCGGTCGAAAAGACGGTCTTTCCCGCCCCGAGGGGCCCGGTGAGCACCACCACGTCGCCCGCAACGAGCCAGCCCGCAAGGCGATGGCCCGCGGCGAACGTGTCCGCGGGTGTCGCGCAGCGGCGCACGCTCACGCGGACCCCAGCAGCGCGGCGACGACGCGCAGGTCGGCCCGCATCACGTCGACGATCTCGGGATTGCGCAGCGCGGCCGCGGGATGGTACGTGGCCAGGCCCGCGCTCGCGCCCAGGTGCCGGGGACGCCCATGGATGCGCCCCATGGGCAGGGTCGCCCCGAGGACCTCGCGCGCCGCGGTCAGGCCGACCACCAGCGTGACGGCCGCGCCGGACTCCGCGCGCTGGGCCTCGAGCCACGGGCGGCAGGCCGCCAGCTCGTCGCCCGTCGGCACCCGGTTGCCGGGAGGGCGGCACTTGAGGGTGTTGGTCACGTAGCAGTCCTCGCGCGCGAGGCCCACCTCCTGTGCGATCAGGCGGAAGAGCAGCTGGCCCGAGCGCCCGACGAAGGGTGCGCCCTGCTCGTCCTCGTCGCGCCCGGGCGCCTCGCCGATCACCAGCAGCCGCGCGTCCAGCGCGCCCGAGCCCACGACCACGTGGGTGCGCGTCGCGGCCAGGGCGCAGCGCGTACACGCGCGCACCGGGGCCGGGTCGAAGCTCACGGCACCACGACGCGCGGCACCCGGGCCCCGATCCCGCACAGGATCTCCCAGGTGATGGTGCCCGCCCGCGCGGCCCACTCGTCGGCGCCGATGCACTCGTCGCCCTGGCACCCGAGCAGGACCACCTCCTCGCCGAGGGCCACCTCGTCGTCGCCGACGTCCACCAGCAACTGGTCCATCGTGACCACCCCGGCCAGCGGGTAGCGCCGGCCACCGATGAGGACCTCGGCACCCGCCTCGAAGAGCCGGCGCGGGTAGCCGTCGGCGTAGCCGAAGGGCACCGTCACGACGGTCGCCTCGCGCTCCAGCGCGCGGCGCCGGCCGTAGCTGGGGCGCTCGCCGGCCGCCACGCGCCGCGAGGCCACGACGCGCGCGCGCAGCGTCAGCACCGGGCGCAGCTGCGCGCCCGCGGCCGCCAGCGGCGCGCCGAGCCCGGGCTCGGGCAGGTACCCGTAGAGGGCCAGGCCGATCCGGGCCATGTCGAGGCGCGAGGCCGGGTGGCCGAGGGCGCCCGCGGAGTTGGCCGCGTGCACGACGCGGGGTCGCACGCCGCGACCTTCCAGGCGCGCCACGACCGCACCCAGGGCGCGGACCTGCCCGGCGGTGAACTCCCGGTCCTCGTCGCTCGTGCCGTCGGCGACCGGGAAGTGCGTGTAGACACCCTCGAGGTCGACGGCGCCGCTGGCGAGCAGGGCGGCGACGACCTCGTCGACCTCGCCGGGGGCCACGCCCTGGCGGTGCATGCCGGTGTCGACCTTGAGGTGCGCCCGGTGGACCCCGCCGAGGCGCTCGGCGGCCGCGACGACGGCCCGCGCGCCGGCGCGCGACCCCACCGTGACCGTCAGGCCCGCGGCCAGGGCGTCGGGCAGCGTGGCGGCCGGGACCTCGGCGAGCAGCAGGATGGGGCGCTCGACGCCGGCCTCGCGCAGCTCGATGCCCTCGTCGACGATGGCCACCGCCAGCGCATCGGCGCCCGCCTCGACGGCCGCACGCGCCGCGAGCGGGGCCCCGTGGCCGTAGCCGTTGGCCTTGACGACCGCGCACAGGGCGCTCGACCCGAGCACCTGGCGCAGGGCCGCCGCGTTGGCGGCCAGCGCGCCCCGGGAGATCTCGGCCCAGGCGGGCCGGCGCACGCCCTCAACCACGCGCGTCCTCCGCGACGACCAGGGCGATCGCGCTCAGGTCGCTGTGGGTGAGCGACAGGGAGAAGCGCGCCGCGCCGCGGCGCGCGGCCAGCCCCTCGGCCGGCCCGTGCAGCGCCACGTGGGGCTCGCCGCTCGGGTCCTTCACCGTCTCGATCGTCGTCCAGGGCACCGAGCCCACACCCACCCCGAGCGACTTCATCACGGCCTCCTTGGCCGCGAAGCGCGCCGCCAGGCGCTCGGGGCGCCCGCGCCCGTCGCGCTGCTCGCCCGGCGTGAAGAGGCGCTCGACGATGCGGGGCCGGCGCGCCAGCACGCGGGCGAAGCGGGCCACGTCTACCACGTCGACCCCCACGCCCACGACCGCCACTACTCGACCGTCACCGTCTTGGCCAGGTTCCGGGGCCGGTCCACGTTGCGCCCGAGCTGGCGAGCGGTCGCGTAGGCCAGCAGCTGGAGGGGGATCACGTCCACGACCGGCGTGAACATCGGCTCGGTGACCGGTACGCGGATCACGTAGTCGGCGACCGCACCGGTCGCCTCGTCGTCGTCGCTGGCGATCGCCACGACCGTCGCGCCGCGGGCCTTGACCTCGGCCAGGTTGGAGAGGAGCTTGTCGCGCAGCGTCGGGTCGGTCGCGATGGCGACCACCACGACGCCCGGCTCGATCAGGGCCAGCGGACCGTGCTTGAGCTCGCCGGCCGGGTAGCCCTCGGCGTGACGGTAGGTGATCTCCTTGAACTTGAGGGCGCCCTCGAGGGCGGTCGGGAACCCGACGTGGCGCCCCAGGAAGAAGAAGTCGCGCGCGTCGGCCAGGGCCGCGGCCACCTCCTCGACCGCAACGCGCCGTGCGAGGGTCCGCGCGACGAGGTCGGGCAGCGCTCCCAGGCCCCGCACCAGCGCGTCGACCGCGTCGGGCTCCAGGGTCCCGCGCAGCTGGGCCAGGCGCAGGGCCAGCAGCTCCAGGGCGGCCACCTGGGCGACGAAGGCCTTGGTGGAGGCGACCGAGACCTCCAGGCCCGCGCGCGTGTAGATGACCGCGTCGGCCTCGCGCGCCAGCGAGGCGTCCACGACGTTGGTCACGGCCACCACGCGCGCCCCGCGGCGGCGCGCCTCGCGCACCGCCTGGATCGTGTCGATGGTCTCGCCGGACTGCGAGACGCCGATGACCAGGGTGCCGATCTCGACGATCGGGTCGCGGTAGCGGTACTCGCTGGCGATGTCCACCTCGACGCTGATGCGCGCCCAGCGCTCCAGGGCGTACTTGGCGACCTGGGCCGCGTGGTGCGAGGTGCCCGCCGCGACCAGCACCACGCGGCGCACGTCGCGCAGCTCCTCGTCGTCGATGCGCAGCTCGTCGAAGGTGATCGTGCCGTCGTGGCGCCGCCGGTCCATCAGCGTCGTGCGCACGGCGTCGGGCTCCTCGAGGATCTCCTTGATCATGAAGTCGTCGTGACCGCCCTTCTCGGCGGTCTCGAGGTCCCAGTCGATGGCCAGCTGGCGCAGCCGGACGGGCACGCCCTCGAGGTCGATGGCCCGGAAGCCCTCGGGGGCCAGGCGCACGATCTCGTCGTCGTTGACCGCGTAGAAGACCCGCGCGCGGTCCAGGATCGCGGGGATGTCGCTCGCGAGGTACGTGGTGCCCGGCGACACCCCGACCACCAGGGGCGAGACGCGCCGCGCGGCCACGATGACGTCGGGCTCGGACGCGTCCATGACGGCGATGGCGAAGGCCCCCTCGACGGCGCGCACCGCGGCGCGCACCGCCTCGAGCAGCTCGAGCCCGTCGCGGCGGTGCTCCTCGACCAGGTGGGCCAGGACCTCCGAGTCGGTGACCGACGTGAAGACGTGGCCGCGGGCCCGCAGCTCCTCGGCCAGGTCGGCGTGGTTCTCGATGATCCCGTTGTGGATGATGGCGACCTGGCCCGAGCAGTCGAGGTGCGGGTGGGCGTTGATCGCCTCGGGGGCGCCGTGGGTGGCCCAGCGGGTGTGGCCGATGCCCGAGCGCGCGCCGCCGGGGGCGTGCGCGCAGGCCTCCTTCAGGGCGCTGACCGACTCGGTCCCCTCGGCGGTGCGCGCCCGCCAGGTCTGCCCGGGGCGCACCAGGGCCACCCCGGCCGAGTCGTAGCCGCGGTACTCCAGGCGCTCCAGGCCCGCCAGCAGTGTGGTCAGGGGATCGGCGTCGCCGACCACGCCGATGATGCCGCACATGGCAGCGAGCCTACTCGGCACCCTCCGGGCCACCGCCGGCCACGACCCCGAAGGCGGCCACCACGTCGCTGGTGAACTGCTCGACGACGCCGGGGCGCAGCGCCTCGACCATGATGCGCACCACCGGCTCGGTCCCCGAGGGCCGCACCACCAGGCGCCACTCGTCGGGGACCAGCGCGAAGCGCGCCTCGAGGTCCGCGCGCAGCGCCCCCAGGCGCTGCGCGTCGTAGGCGTCGCGCGCCACGTTGACCAGCGCCTGGGGCACGCGCTGCCAGCCGCGCGCGGCCACCACGTCGAGGGGCCCGCGCCGCACGATGAGGTCAAGGAGGCGCAGCGCCGTGAGCAGGCCGTCGCCCGTGGGCGCCAGGTCCGCGAAGACCAGGTGCCCCGACTGCTCGCCCCCGAGGCGCCAGCCGCGGCTCTCGAGCTCGGCGGTGACGTGGCGGTCGCCCACGTCGGTGGTGGCGATCTCGATGCCGGCCGCGGCCAGCGCGCGGTGGAGCCCGAGGTTGGCCATCGAGGTGACGACGACCCCGCCGTGCAGCTCGCCGCGCTCGGCCAGGTCCTCGGCGAACAGGACGAGGAGGTCGTCGCCGTCGCGCACCGTGCCGGTGCGATCCACCGCGATCAGCCGGTCGCCGTCGCCGTCGAGGGCCAGGCCCACGTCGGCGCGCGACGCGCACACCGCCGCGACCAGGTCGGCCACGTTCGTCGAGCCGCACCGGGCGTTGATGTTGCGCCCGTCAGGCCGGTCGTGGATGGCGGTGACGCGCGCGCCGAGCGACGCCAGCAGCGCCGGGGCGCCGACGCTCGCGGCGCCGTTGGCGCAGTCGACGACCACGTGCAGCCCGCTCGCGCGCACCGGCACGAGTCCCCGCAGGACGTTGAGGTAGACCTCGAGAGCGCCGAGGTCGGGGTTGGGGTCGCCCCCGAGCGGTGCGTCGGGCAGCGGCGCGGCCTCCAGGGCCGCAGCCAGCGTCGCCTCGGTCGCCAGGTCGAGCTTCGCCCCGCCCGGGCCGAAGACCTTGAGCCCGTTGTCGGTGTAGGGGTTGTGCGACGCCGAGACGACGACGCCCACGGCGGCGCGCTCGCGCGCCACGGTCGCGACGCCCGGTGTCGGCAGGACCCCCAAGTCGTAACCCTGGGCGCCGCCCGCGCGCAGGCCCGCCAGCACGGCAGCCGCCAGTGGCCAGGAGCTCTCGCGCGTGTCGTAGCCCACCACGACCGGGGCCGCGAAGACCGAGGCCACGGCCCGGCCGAGCCGGTAGGCGAGGGCCTCGGAGACCTCCTCGTAGGCCCGTCCGCGGATGCCGTCCGTGCCGAAGCGCACGGCCACGTCTAGCGCTTCGAGTACTGGGGCGCCTTGCGGGCCTTCTTCAGGCCGTACTTCTTGGTCTCCTTCTTGCGCGCGTCGCGCGTCAGGAGGCCGCCCTTCTTGAGGGCCGGACGGCTGGTCTCGTCGGCCTCGACCAGGCTCCGGGCGATCCCCAGGCGCAGGGCGCCGGCCTGGCCGGCCACGCCCCCGCCCTCGATGGTGGCGTCCACGTCGAAGGCCTCGACCTGGTCGAGCAGGCGCAGGGGCTCCTGGACCATCTGGCGGTGGGTCGCCGAGGTGAAGTAGTCCTCGAAGGTGCGCCCGTTGACCGTGATGACGCCGGTGCCCGGGCGCAGCCGCACGCGGGCGACCGCCTCCTTGCGCCGACCGGTGGTCTGGATGGGGGTGGTCACGGCGATCTCCTTACCCGTGGCGGATCGCCGACGTGTCGTAGGCCACGGGCTGCTGGGCCGCGTGGGGGTGGTCGGGTCCGGCGTAGACGAACAGCTTGCGCATCTGGGCCCGGCCCAGTCGCGTCTTGGGCACCATGCCGCGCACGGCGCTGGTGACCAGGGCGACCGGGTCGTCGGCCAGCAGCGTCGCCCACGAGGTCTGGCGCAGGCCACCCGGGTAGCCCGAGTGCCGGTAGGCGAACTTCTGGGCCGCCTTGTTGGCCGTGAGGACGACCTTCCCGGCGTTGACCACGATCACGTAGTCCCCGGTGTCGAGGTGGCGCGCGAAGGTCGGGCGGTGCTTGCCGCGCAGCAGCGAGGCCACGACGGTCGCCATGCGGCCCAGGACCAGGTCCTGGGCGTCGATCACGTGCCAGGCGCGGGTGATCTCCGAGGCTTTGGGACTGTACGTACGCACGATGACTTCCTTTGGGGCGGCCGCGACGGGCGTGCCAGGGGTTCCAGCCTACCGGCTGGCGAGGGCCCCGGGCAAGTTGGCTACCAGATGGTCACGCGCTCCTCGGGCGCGAGGTACAGGGCGTCCCCGGGGGCCGCCCCGAAGGCCTCGTAGAAGACCTCGAGGTTGCGGGCCACCTGGTTGCAGCGGAACTCGGGCGGGCTGTGCGGGTCGATCGCGAGCAGCCGCTCGGTCTCCTCGGGCCGCGACAGCGAGCGCCAGGCCCGCCCCCAGGCGATGAGGAAGCGCTGGGCGCCGCTGCGCCCGTCGATCTCGGGGTCGGGCGCGCCGCCCAGGGAGAGCTGGTAGGCCTGCCAGGCGATCCCCAGGCCCCCGAGGTCCCCGATGTTCTCGCCGATCGTCAGGGCGCCGTTGACGTGGTTCGTCGAGCCCTCGGGCACCAGCGCGTCGTACTGGCCGATCAGGGCCGTCGTGCGCTGCTCGAAGGCCTCCCGGTCGGCGGGCTCCCACCAGTCGGCCAGTCGCCCGGCGCCGTCGTAGCGCGAGCCCTGGTCGTCGAAGCCGTGGCCGATCTCGTGGCCGATCACCGCGCCGATCGCCCCGTAGTTGGACGCGTCGTCGCCCGCCTGGTCGAAGAAGGGGGGCTGGAGGATCGCCGCGGGAAAGACGATCTCGTTCATGCCCGGGTTGTAGTAGGCGTTGACGGTCTGGGGCAGCATGAACCACTCGTCGCGGTCGACGGGGCCGCCGATCTTGCCCAGCTGGCGGGCGAACTCGAAGGCCGCCGCGCGGCGCACGTTGCCGATCAGGTCCGTGGCGTCGATCTCCAGCGCGTCGTAGTCGCGCCAGCGCACCGGGTAGCCGATCTTGGGGGTGAAGGTCGCGAGCTTGGCCAGGGCCCGCTCGCGCGTCGCCGGGCCCATCCAGGCCAGGTCCGCGATAGAGCGCCGGTAGGCCTCGAGCAGGTTGGCGACCAGCTCGTCCATGCGCGCCTTGGCCGCGGGCGCGAAGTGGCGCGCCACGTAGAGGCGGCCGAGCGCCTCGCCGAGGGCTCCCTCGACCAGGGCCACGCCGCGCTTCCAGCGCGCGCGCTGCTCCGGCTGGCCGGTCAGGGTGCGCCCGTAGAAGTCGAAGTGGGCCTCGACGAAGGCCGACGAGAGGTAGGGCGAGGCCGCGCGCACGACCCGCCAGGCCAGCCAGTCGCGCCACGCCTCGAGGCGCTCGTCCACCAGCAGCGACCCCAGCGTCTGCGCGTAGCTGGGCTGGCGCACGACGACCTCGTCGAGGGCGCCCGCCGGTGCGCTCACCGCCTCGCGCCAGAGGCCCAGGCGCGGCCCCACGACCTTCTCCAGATCGGTGAAGGCCATCAGGTTGTAGGTCTTGACCGCGTCGCGCGAGGCGACCTGGTCCCAGTGGCCCGAGGCCAGCGCCGTCTCGAGCTCCATGACCCGGGCCGCCCGCGCCTCGGTGTCGCTCAGCCCCGCCAGGGCGAGCGAGCGCGCCACGTGGGCGACGAAGGCCTCGCGCACGCTCGCGAAGTGCTCCTCGCGGTAGTAGCTCTCGTCGGGCAGGGAGATCCCGCCCTGCTCGAGCAGGATCCGGTAGCGCTCGGGGTCGCCGGGGTCCTGGTCGACGAAGGCCCCGTAGAAGCCGCCGACCTCGCTGCGCTCGAGGCGGCCGAGGAGCGACACGAGCTCGTCGAGGTCGGCCGCGGCGGCCACCTCGGCCAGGCTGACCGCGATCGGCGCGGCCCCCAGGGCCTCGACGCGCTCCTCATCGAGGAAGCTCGCGTAGAGGTCGCCGATCTTGCGCGCCTCGGTGCCCTCCGCGGCCTGGGCGCACTCCTCGAGGATGGCGCGTGCGGCGATCTCGGCCGCGTCGGCCAGCTCGTGGAAGGAGCCGTAGCGCGACCGGTCCGGCGGGATGGTCGTCGCCTCCAGCCAGTCGTGGTTGACGTGCCGGAACAGGTCGTCCTGGATGCGGGGAATGCTCGAGTCGCTCACTCGAGCGAGCCTACCGACGGCGCCGGGCGCGGCGCGCCTAGCCCTCGTCCACCGCCGCGGGGCTCTCGGCGACCAGGCCCGAGCCCGTCGCGGTGATCGCGCGGATCTCGTCGGTCTCGTAGCCGCTGTGGACGGCCCAGTAGTAGCAGACGAGCCCGATCACCAGGGCCCAGATCGTGTCGATCGGGAAGCTCAGGAGCTTGGGGACGTGCGCGGTGACCCCGAAGGCGCCGTAGTAGGCGAGCAGCACCTCGGCCAGGATGTAGGTGATCAGCCACCAGGTGCGGTTGATCAGGTGGCGCCCCTCGGCGGTGCCGAAGAGCCAGCACAGCGCGGTGAACCCGTAGACCGCGATCACCACCAGCGCGTACCACTCGGTGAAGGGCGCGTGCTCGGCCGGGTTGGTCGCGAGTGCCGAGGAGAGCACCCAGTGCCCCCAGTGCATCAGGAGGATCCACCCGACGAGGAACACCACGCCGACCGCCCCCGCGGCCGCCCGGTTCATGTAGCCGCGCGGCCCGGCGAAGAACCAGGCGTAGAGCGGCAGCCCGATGAACAGCAGGGCCACCAGCTCGATGTCGGTGGCAAATCCCGACCAGTAGACGATGGCCGTGGCCGCGAGGAAGGCCAGCGGCGCGAAGACGGCCGCCCCGCCCAGGCGGAAGGGCCGGACCAGGTCGGGGGCCGTCTTGCGGAAGATCGGCAGGCTGATGCCGCCCATGATGTAGGTGAAGACCGTCATCGAGGTGATGATGCCCACCAGGGAGAACCAGCTCTTGTTGGGCGTGGCGAAGGCCACCGCGACCAGGAACGAGGCGAGCAGCGCGACCCAGGGGATCCGGGTGCGCTCGCTCACGCGCGTCGTGGCCTTCGGGAAGTAGCCGCTCACCCCCATCCCGTAGATGGTGCGCCCGCCGGTGCCCAGGTAGATGTACCCGGTCCCCACGGGCGACACGAAGGCGTCAGCGATGAGCAGGTAGGACAGCACCGAGACCAGGAAGGCGACGCCCGAGGCCTTCATGATGGCGAAGAACGGGCTCGCGGTGACCAGCACGTGGGAAGCCGCGCTCGAGGGCGCCCCCAGGGCCGCGTAGTCGTTGACCTTGATCCCGAAGTAGTGCCAGACGATCCCCCCGGTGAAGGCGATCTGGAGCAGGGTGTAGATCACGATGCCGATCACGACCGAGACCACCGTCGCGTAGGGGATGTCGCGCTGGGGGTTGCGCGCCTCGCCGCCGAAGTCGAGCGCCTGGCGGAACCCGAGGTAGGAGAAGATGATCCCGGCGCCCGGGATGATGTAGAAGACCTCGTGCCATCCGGCGATCGCCTGGCCCCCGGGGGGCGAGAAGTTGTGGGAGTGGAACGACAGGAAGAAGATCAGGATGAAGGTCAGCACCGGCAGGGCGATCTTCCAGACCATCACCGTGTTGTTCAGGCGCCCCAGGAAGCGGGCCCCGTAGAGGTTGATGAAGAAGAACACCACCAGCAAGAAGACGGTGAAGAGCCAGCCCTCGGGGAAGTGCAGGATCGACGACGTGGTGACCGGTGACTGGAGCAGGTGCCAGCTGGCGGGGGCCTGGGGCCCGATGTACTGGACCGTGGCGATCGCCTCGATGGCCGGCACCGAGGCGCTGGCGAGCAGGTAGGCCCAGCCCAGGATGAACCCGGTGTAGCCGCCGTGGGTGAGGTGCGGGTAGCGCACGATGGCCCCCGAGCGCGGCAGCATGGTCGCCACCTCGGCGTAGGCCAGCGCGATGAGCAGGACCAGCAGGCCCCCCACGATCCACGACACGTAGGAGGCCGGGCCGGCCAGGGTGTCGGCGGTCATGGCCGAGAAGAGCCAGCCCGAGCCGATGATCGCCCCCAGCGAGAGCATCAGCAGCTGGCTGCGCGACAGGACTCGTCGCAGCTGGCGATCGGTCGCCTCGTGATCGGACGCGGGTGTGTGCTGCTGCTCGGTGACCATTGGCCCCCCTCCCCGCCCTCGCGCGACACCGAGGGCTCCCCATCGACGACGATATCCAGAGAGGGGTGCGATCGGGTGGCGGGCGCCGCACGCTCGCCCGTGGGACAGTCGGTGTGGAGATCTAGTAGCGTCCGTAATGGAGAATCAGTAGCGTAGAACGTGGAGTTCGAGGATCGTCCTGGCGAGGATGGGGAGGATTGAGCCGATGAGCACGTACGTGCCACGCGTGGTCGACGACGAGATCGACGCGCTGATCCAGAGCCTGCCCGCGCTGAGCCTCGAGGGTCCCAAGGGCGTGGGCAAGACGCGAACCGCCCAGCGCCGAGCGGCGGTGGAGTTCCGACTCGACGAGCCCGCGACCCTGGAGATCGTCCGCGCTCAGCCCAGCCTGCTTACGCGTGGCCCGAGCCCGGCTCTCGTCGACGAGTGGCAGCGCTTCCCCGCCTCGTGGGATGTCGTGCGACGAGCCGTTGACGACGATCCCTCTCCGGGCCGCTTCCTCCTCACCGGGTCGGCGACCCCCACACGAGCACCAGCGCACTCGGGGGCGTCGCGAATCGTCCCCCTTCGGATGCGCCCGCTCACCCTCGTCGAGCGCGACTTCGACTCACCGACCGTCTCGCTCGGCCAGCTGCTGATGGGGAGTCGCCCCGATCTCGAGGGGAGCACCACGGCGGTCCTGTCGGACTACGCGGTCGAGATCCTCGCCGGGGGCTTCCCGGGAATGCGGTTCGGCCAGCCTCGAGCCCAGCGCGCCGCGCTCGACGGCTACCTCGAGAGGATGATCGACACCGACCTCCCCGAGCTCGGTGTCGCGATTCGTCGCCCCAACACTCTGCGACGTTGGATTCGGGCCTACGGCGCAGCGACGGCCACGACCACGTCGCTCGAGAAGATCCGCATGGCCGCCGTGGGCCGTGATGAGCCATCGCCGGCGCGAACCACCGCCCTTCCTTATCGGGAGGCTCTCGAGCGGATCTGGATCCTCGACGCGATTCCCGCCTGGACGCCGACGCGCAGTCATCTCCACAAGCTCGTGGGGGCCCCGAAACACCACCTGGCCGACCCGTCCCTCGCCGCTCGGCTCGTCGGCTTGGACATCGATGCCCTCCTGCGCGGGCAGGGCCCGGACCGTGTCCCCCGCGACGGGACGTTTCTCGGTGCCCTGTTCGAGTCGTTGGCGGCGCTGAGCGTTCGCGTGTTCGCGCAGGCCGGTGAGGCCCGCACGTTCCACCTGCGAACCGATGCCGGGCAGCACGAAGTGGACCTCATCGTCGAGCGCGGCGACCAGCGGGTCATCGCACTCGAGGTGAAGCTCGGCGCGTCGGTGGACGATGTCGACGTGAAGCACCTTCTCTGGCTCCGGGCGCAGCTCGGCGACGATCTGCTCGATGGCCTCGTGCTGACGACGGGCACCACGGCCTACCGACGCAGCGACGGCATTGGCGTCGTGCCCCTCGCCCTCCTGGGTCCCTGAGCGAACTGGCGCGCCTTCGGACCACCGCCGCGACGATGACCTCCTCGAGGCGGTGCGCCCGCACCCACCGGCAGGTACAGGACCGCGCCCGCATCGGCGGGGGCGTCGGACCGGGTCGTCTCGCTGACCCGGTGGCGGGTGAAGACCGCGGCACGTCGCGGCGCCTGGCGGGCGAGGCCCGTGCCTCGCCCCTGGACCGGAGTGGTCAGCCAGCGCTCGCTGAGGGACCACCACGCGACGCGTCGTAGCCCACGGCGAGCAGGCTGAGCCCCTCGGGCGGGGCGAGGGCCGGCAGGCCGTAGCGCACGCCCGACGCCAGCCGCTCGGCGAGCTCGTCGGCGCTCCGGCGGCCCCGGCCCACCTCGACCAGGAACGCGCACAGCGTGCGGACCTGGTGGTGGCAGAAGGCGTTCGCCCGAATCTCGAAGAGCGCATACCCCGTGGGGTGGAGGCCGAGCGAGTCAGGCGCCGCGCGCCAGTGCGCGTCCTCGACGCGGCGCACGAGCGCCTCACCCGGGTCCTTGTCAGGCGGGCGCCGGCAGAAGGCGCGAAAGTCGTGCTCACCGAGCAGGAGCTGGGCCGCCGCGTCCATCGCGGCCACGTCCAGGGACCCGGGCACCACCCAGGCGTGGGCGCGCACCAGGCTCGTCGCGGGAGCCGCCACCACGCGGTAGCGGTAGGCCCGCCAGAGGGCGTCACGCCGGGCGTCAAAACCCTCGAGGATCCGCGCTGCCGTCACGACGAGGTCCGGTCGGGTCAGGCCGCTCAGCCGGGCCGCCAACGCCTCCCCGTCGAGGGCGATCTCGGGCAGGTCGACCGAGACCACCTGGGCGAGCGCGTGCACCCCAGTGTCGGTGCGCCCGGCACCCGTCAGGAAGGGCGCGGCCTCGAGGCGCGCCACGCGCACCAGGGCGGCGGCCAGCTCGCCCACCACCGTGCGGCGGCCGGGCTGGGGCGCGAAGCCGGAGAACCCGGCCCCGTCGTAGGAGAGATCCAGCCGCCACCGGTGGGTGGCGGCCACGGGATCAGACGAACTCGATGCGCGCCATCGGGGCGTTGTCGCCCAGACGCGGCCCGAGCTTGAGGATGCGCGTGTAGCCGCCGGGACGGTCGGCGTAGCGCGGCGCGATCTCGTCGAAGAGCTTCTTGGCCATGTCCTTGTCGCGGATCAGGGCCACGACGCGCCGGTGCGCGGCGACCGAGTCGGCCGGCGCGTTCTTGGCGGTGGTGACGACCTTCTCGACCACCGGGCGCAGGGCCTTGGCCTTGGCCTCGGTGGTGACGATCGACTCGGCGGCGATCATCGAGGCGACGAGGTTGGCGAACATGGCCTTCTGGTGGGCGCTGTCGCCGCCGAAGCGGCGGCCGCGCTTGGGGATGGCTCGCATGTCAGTCCTCCACTCGCAGGCCCAGGCCCCGCTCGCCCAGGCGGTCGACGACGTCGCGCAGCGACGTCGCGCCGAAGTTGGTGATCGAGGTCAGGTCGCGCTCGGTCGCGTTGACCAGCTGGGCCACGGTGTTGATGCCCGCGCGCTTGAGGCAGTTGCGCGAGCGCTCGGTGAGCCCGAGCTCCTCGATGCGCACGTCGAGCTCGCTGGCCGCGGCCTGGGCCGAGCCCACGTCGCCCAGCTCCAGGGCCGGGGCGGCCTCGTCGAAGCTGGCGATGAGCTCGACCAGCGAGCCCAGCGTCTTGGCCGCCGAGGCCAGGGCCTCCGAGGGGCTGATCGACCCGTCGGTCTCGATCTCGAGGACCAGGCGGTCGAAGTCCTTGGACTGGTCCGCGCGCACCGGGTCGACGTGGAAGCTCACGCGGCGCACCGGCGAGAAGATCGCGTCGAGCGGGATGACCCCGATGGCCGCGCCCGACTTGTTGAACTCGGCGCCGACGTAGCCCTTGCCGCGCTCGACGGTGAGCTCGAAGCCGAGCGCCGACTTGGCCCCGGTCAGGTAGGCCAGGTGCAGGTCGCCGTTGAGGACCTCGACGTCGGCGGTCGTGGACAGGTCCGAGGCCAGCACCGCGCCCTCGCCGCGCTTGTCGAGGCGCAGCACGACGGGCTCGTCGCTGTGGACGCGCACCAGCAGGTCCTTCAGGTTCAAGCAGATGTCCTGGACGTCCTCCTTGACGCCCTCGATCACCCCGAACTCGTGGAGCACGCTGTCGAACTTGACGCGCGTGGCCGCGGCACCGGGGATCGACGACAGGAGCGTGCGCCGCAGCGCGTTGCCCAGCGTGTGCCCGAAGCCGGGGTCCAGCGGGCCCACGGCGAAGTTCTGGCGGTTGCCCTCCTCCTCGCCGAGCGCCTCGATGGTGGGTCGTTGAATGATGAGCATGAGGTACCTCTCCGGACTACTTGGAGTAGAGCTCGACGATGAGCTGCTCGCGAATCGACTCGTCGATCTGCTCGCGCTGGGGCACGATGCGGATGGTCACCGCGAAGCCGTCCTCGCTCGTCTCGAGCCACCCGGGCACCGAGCGATCCAGGACGTCGCGGTTGCGCCGCACGTTGAAGTTGTTGCGCGTGACCGCCTTGAGCGACACCGCGTCACCCGGGCGCACCCGGAAGCTCGGGATGGTCACCCGCTTGCCGTTGACCGTGACGTGCCCGTGGCGCACCAGCTGGCGGGCCTGGGCGCGCGAGGCACCCCACCCGGCACGGAAGGCCACGTTGTCCAGGCGCAGCTCGAGGAACTGCAGCAGGTTGGTCCCGGTCACGCCGGGGCGCCGGTTGGCCTCCTCGTAGAGGTTGCGGAACTGCTTCTCCAGCAGGCCGTAGGTGCGGCGGGCCTTCTGCTTCTCGCGCAGCTGGACCAGGTACTCGGAGCCCTGGCGCTGGCGGTCGCGGCCGTGCATGCCCGGCGGGTAGGCCCGCGCCTGGCGGTCGGAGTTCTCGGCGACGGGGCACTTGAGCGAGAAGCAGCGCTCGCCCTTCAGGTAGAGCTTGGTCCGCTCACGGCGGCACAGGCGGCAGACGGGTCCGGTGTAGCGAGCCATGGACCTAACCCCTCCGCCGCTTCTTGGGCCGGCACCCGTTGTGGGGCAGCGGCGTCACGTCCTTGATGGCCACGACCTCGATGCCGGCGGCCGCGATCGAGCGGATCGCGGTCTCGCGGCCCGAGCCGGGCCCGCGCACCAGCACGTCGACCTTCTTGACGCCGTGCTCCATGGCCGCGCGCGCGCACTTCTCGGCGGCCAGCTGGGCGGCGAAGGGCGTCGACTTGCGCGAGCCCTTGAAGCCGACGTTGCCCGACGAGGCCCACGACAGCACGTTGCCCTCGGGGTCGGTGATCGAGACGATCGTGTTGTTGAACGAGCTCTTGATGTGCGCGACACCGAAGGCGACGTTCTTGCGGTCGCGCCGGCGCGTCTTGCGCGCGGCGGCGGGGGTGGGCTTGGCCATTACTTGGTCACCTTCTTCTTGCCGGCCACGGTGCGCTTGGGACCCTTGCGCGTGCGCGCGTTGGTCCGCGTCCGCTGGCCGTGCACGGGCAGGCCCTTGCGGTGCCGAATGCCCTGCAGGCAGTTGATCTCCATCTTGCGCTTGATGTCCTGGGCGACGTCGCGGCGCAGGTCGCCCTCGACGGTCACGTTCTGGTCGATGTAGGTGCGCAGCTTGTTGACGTCACCGTCGGTCAGGTCACGCACGCGGGTCGACTCGTCGACCCCGGTGGCCGCGCAGATCTGGGTGGCCGTCGTGGGGCCCACCCCGTAGATGTAGGTCAAGGCGATCACCGTGCGCTTCTCACGCGGGATGTCGACTCCGGCGATACGGGCCATCTTCTCTCCTAACCCTGGCGCTGCTTGTGCCGGGGGTTCTCGCAGATGACCCGGACCGTGCCGGCCCGACGGATCACCTTGCACTTCTCACACATGGTCTTGACGCTGGCGCGAACCTTCATCTCTGCTGACCTCACTTGTACCGATAGGTGATGCGCCCACGCGACATGTCGTAGGGGGTGATCTCGACTTGCACCTTGTCCCCCGGCAGGATCCGGATGCGGTGCATGCGCATCTTGCCCGACGAGTGGGCGAGCACGGTGTGCCCGTTCTCCAGCTCGACGCGGAACATGGCGTTGGGCAGGGGCTCCACGACGGTCCCCTCGACGGTGAACGCGTCCTCCTTCGGCTTGCTCAGGTCTTTCTCCTTCTCGGTGCGACGTGGACGACCCCGAACCGGCGACCGAGGTCGCCACGGGTCGGCTGAACATTCTACCGTTTTTTCGCGGCAACGCAAAAGCGCCCACCGCGGGGCGGAAATGTGACCCCTGACCCTACCAGCCCGCGCGCGAAGACCTTCATGCTGGGACCATGACCGGACCGTCCCGGCGTGTGCGGCGGATCACCTTGCCCCGCAGCGACTGCCTGGCCCGGCTGCGTCGGGCCGCGCTGGCCCGCGTCGTGATCTCGGTGCGCTGCCTGCCCGCCGCGCTGCCCGCCCGCATCGCGGTGACCGACGACCACCACCTCCTGCTGGCCAGCGCCGAGGACGCGGTGCTCACCGCCGCCGCCCGCGGCGACGTCCTGAGCGTCCAGATCGACGGGCTCGAGGACGACGGCTCGACCTGGTCGGTGATGGGATCGGGGATCGCGAGCACCCTCGACGGCGAGGTCCCCCTGACCGAGTCGCTCACCCGGGCGGTGGCCGCGGGCGCCTCGGTCATCGCGCTGCCCCTGACCGTCCTGTCGGGAGAGCGCGTCGGCTGAGCGTGTGCCAGGCTGGGACGGTGTCCCTTGACCGGATCCGCGACCCCGAGCGGCTCCACGGCCTCATCGAGGCGATCCTCGCCATCGAGGCGGGTGCCGACCTCACCGAGCTGCTGACCCTGATCGTCGACCGCGCGCGCCACCTGGTGCGCGCCCGCTACGGGGCCCTCGGGGTGCTGGGGCCCGACGGGCACCACCTGGCGCGCTTCGTCACCTCGGGGCTCGACGAGGACGCCGCGCGGGCCATCGGCGCCCCGCCCAGCGGCCGGGGGGTGCTCGGGCGCGTCATCGCCCAGGCCGCCGGCGTGCGCATCGAGGACCTGGCCGCCGAGGCCGGCGCCGCGGGCTTCCCCCCGGGCCACCCGGTGATGCGCCGCTTCTGCGGCGTGCCGGTGCGCGCGGGCGACGGGCACGTCTTTGGCAACCTCTACCTGGCCGACCGCCTCGACGACGAGCCCTTCAGCGCCGAGGACGAGGACCTGCTCGAGGCCTTCGGGCGCGCCGCGGGCCTGGCCGTGGACCAGGCCTCCCTGCGCGAGCGCCAGCACGAGCTCACCTTGACCGCCGAGCGCGAGCGCCTGGCCCGCGAGCTGCACGACACCGTCATCCAGCGCCTCTTCGCCGTGGGGCTGGCCCTCCAGGTGACGCTCGCCTCGACGCTGTCGGCGGCCGACCGGGAGCGCATCGACCGGGCCGTCGACGAGCTCGACGCCACGATCCAGGAGATCCGCACCACCATCTTCGCCATCGACGCCGACGAGGTCGACGGCTCCGAGCTGACGCCCCGCCTGCGCGCGATGGTCGACGAGGTGGCCACGCGCCTCGGGGTCGCGGTGAGCCTCTCGCTCGAGGAGCCGGCGCCCGAGGTCTCGAGCCGGGTGGCGCGCCAGACCCTCCAGGCCCTGCGCGAGATGCTGGCCAACGTCGCGCGCCACGCGCGCGCCAGCACCCTCACGGTGCACCTGGGCACGCGCGGCGACCTCCTGGTGCTCGAGATCCGCGACGACGGCGTGGGCTTCGTCGCCCCCATCGGGCCGGGGCGGGGCCTGCGCAACCTGCGCGAGCGGGCCCGCGAGCTGGGCGGGGCGATGGAGATCGCCTCGGAGCCGGGCCGTGGCACACTGGTGCGGTGGACCGCCCGGCGACTGGCCTGAGGTGACGCGCATCCTGCTCGTGGACGACCACGAGATCGTGCGCCGCGGCCTGCGCGAGCTCTTCGAGACGCAAGCCGACCTGGTGGTGAGCGCCGAGGCCGGCTCGGTCGCCGAGGCCGAGGCCCTGCCCCTGGACGAGGTCGACGTGGCCGTGCTCGACGTGCGCCTGCCCGACGGCAGCGGGGTCGACCTGTGCCGGAGCCTGCGCGACCGCCGGGTGGACCTGGCGTGCCTGATGCTCACCTCCTTCGCCGACTCCGAGGCGCTCTCGGCCTCGGTGCTGGCCGGCGCGCGCGGCTACGTGCTCAAGAACGTCCGGGGCGAGGACCTGATCGACGCGGTGCGCCGCGCGGCGGCCGGCGAGATGCTGCTCACCCCCGACCAGGTCGAGCGGGCCCGCGAGCGCCTGCGCCGCCAGATCAGCGAGGACATGCGCCTCGAGTCGCTCAGCCACCAGGAGCACCGCATCCTCGAGCTGCTGGCCGAGGGCCTCTCGAACCGCGAGATCGCCAGCGAGATGTTCCTCGCCGAGAAGACGGTGAAGAACTACGTGTCCAACCTGCTGGCCAAGCTCGGCTTCCAGCGGCGCACCGAGGCGGCCCTCTTCGCCCAGCGCTACCACGACCGCACGCACTTCGAGGGCTAGTGCGCCTGGTCAGCCTGGTGCCCTCGGTCACCGAGACGCTGGTGGCCTGGGGGCGGCCTCCCGTGGGGATCACCCGGTTCTGCCCGCCAGTCGCCGGGGCGGCGGTCGTGGGGGGCACCAAGGACCCCGACGTCGCGGCCATCGCGGCCCTGGCCCCGGACCTGGTCGTGCTCGACGAGGAGGAGAACCGCGCGCCCGACGCGGCCGCCCTGGCGGCGCGCGGCGTGGCGACCCTGGCGCTGGCCGTGCGGGACCTCGACAGCCTCGATCGGGCCCTGGACACCCTGGCGCGCGCCGTCGGGGTCGCCTGGGTGGCGCCGGCGCGCCCGGCACCGACGCGCCCGACCCGGCGCGTCGCGGTCGTGATCTGGCGGCGCCCCTTCGTCTTCCTGGGCGCCCCGACCTACGCGACCTCCCTGCTCGGCGAGCTCGGCCTGGCCAACGTGCTGGCCGGAGCGGGCCCCTACCCCCGCCGCGACCTCGCCGCGGTCGCCGCGCGCGGGCCCGACCTCCTGCTCGCGCCCTCCGAGCCCTACCCCTTCGGCCCGCGCCACGTGGCCGAGCTGTCGGTCGTCGCGCCGGTGCGCCTGGTCGAGGGGCGCGACCTGTTCTGGTGGGGGGCGCGCACCCCCGCGGCCCGGGCGCGCCTCGCGGCTACAGCCTGGTGAGGACCTCGGGCCCGTCGTCGGTGACCGCGACGGTGTGCTCGAAGTGGGCCGAGCGCGACCCGTCGGCGGTCACGACGCTCCAGCCGTCCTCGAGCTCGTAGGTCGCGGCGCCCCCGATGTTGACCATCGGCTCGATGGCGAAGACCATCCCGGTCTTGAGCATCGGGCCCGGGGTGCCGGGCCAGTAGTTGGGGACCTGGGGGTCCTCGTGCATGGCGGTGCCGATGGCGTGGCCCACGTACTCGCGCACCACCGAGTAGCCGGCCGCCTCGGCGACCTCCTGCACGGCCCGGCCGACCTCGTAGAGGCGGTGGCCCGGCACCATCTGGGCGATGCCCGCCCACAAGGAGCGCTCGGTCACCTCGATGAGGCGCGCCGAGGCGGCGTCGATGGTGCCCACACCCACGGTGTAGGCGGCGTCGCCGTGGTAGCCCTCGACGATGGCCCCGCAGTCCACCGAGATGATGTCGCCCTCGGCGAGCACGGTCTCGCCGGGGATCCCGTGGACGATCATGTCGTTGGGGCTGGTGCAGATCACCGCGGGGAACCCGTGGTACCCCAGGAAGTTGGAGCGCGCCCCGCGCCGCTCGAGCACCTCGGCGGCGACCTCGTTGAGCCGCGCGGTCGTGACCCCGGGGCGGATCGCCGCCCGGGTGGCCTCGTGGATCTCGGCCACGACGCGCCCGGCGCGGCGCATCTTGGCCAGCTCGTCGGCCGAGCGCCTCATCGGCCCGCCCGCGCGTCGATCGCGGCGCGCAGCGCCGCGGTGACCTCGTCGAGCCCGGCGGCGCCCTCGACGGTCGCCAGCACCCCCCGGTCGCGGTAGTAGTCGAGCAGCGGCGCGGTGTCGCGCTCGTAGGCCCCCAGGCGCTGGGCGATGGCCTCGGGCTGGTCGTCGGCGCGCTGGACGACGGGGCCCCCGTCGATGGAGCACACGCCGCTGTCGGCCTCGGGGTCGCCCACCTTGTAGATGGCCCCGCACGTCGAGCACACGCGCCGGGCGGCCAGGCGCGCGGTCGCCACCTCGAGGTCGATCGCCAGGTCCAGGCACGCGGTGACCGCGTCGGGCGCGATCATCGCGTCGAGGGCCTCGGCCTGGCCCCGGGTGCGCGGGTAGCCGTCGAGCAGCACGCCGGGCGCCGCGTCGGGCTCGCCCAGGCGCTCGGCGACCAGCCGGTTCACCAGGTCGTCGGAGACCAGGGCCCCGGACTCGAGCACCGCGGCCACCTCGAGCCCGAGGGCGCTGCGCGCGCGCACCGCGGCGCGCAGGATGTCACCCGTCGAGACGTGGGGCAGCCCGTAGGCGGCCGACAGCCGCTCGCACTGCGTGCCCTTGCCCGCCCCCTGCTTGCCGAGCACGACGAGGATCAGGCGGCCCATGTCAGCGCTGCAGGAATCCCTCGTAGTTGCGCATCATCAGCTGGGAGTCGATCTGGCGCATGGTCTCGAGGGCCACGCCGACCGCGATCAGCAGGGTGGTGCCGTAGTAGGGGAAGCGGTTGATGCTCCACAGCGACATGAGGATCGCCGGCACCACCGCCACCCCGGCCAGGAAGACCGAGCCCACCGTGGTCAGGCGCGAGAGCATCTTGGCGAAGTAGCGCTCGGTGGGCAGGCCCGGCCGGATGCCCGGCACGAAGCCGCCCTGCTGGCGCAGCAGCTCGGCCTGCTGGTGCGGCTCGAAGGCGATGTACACGTAGAAGAACGTGAAGGCCATGATCAGCACGAAGTCCGAGACAATGTAGAAGAAGCTGGTGGGCTGCAGCGACGAGTTGACGAAGTGCTGGAAGCCCGCCCAGGGCACCACGTTACTCAGCAGCACCGGGATGTAGAGGACCGAGGAGGCGAAGATGATCGGGATCACGCCCGACTGGTTCACTTTGAGCGGGATGTAGGTGGAGTTCCCGCCCATCTCGCGCCGGCCCACCACGCGCCGGGCGAAGGTCACCGGGATGCGCCGCTGGCCGTTGTCCATGAAGACGATCAGCACCAGCAGAGCGATCGAGACGATCACCAGGGTGGCGAACTTGACCGCCCCGCCCTCGGCGTAGACGGCGCGGCCCCCCGAGGGCAGGCCGGCCACGACGTTGGCGAAGATGAGCAGGCTCATGCCCTGGCCCACGCCGCGCTGGGTGATCAGCTCGGCCAGCCACATGACGAAGGCGGTCCCCGCGGTGAGGACGGCCACCATGAACAGCCCGAGGGCCAGGTTGAACTTGGGGATCAGGTCGATGTTGAAGCCCAGCAGCGCCTGGTCGTGGCCGTGGAAGGCGTAGATCAGGCCCGTGGACTGCAGCAGGGCCAGGCCGATCGTGAGGTAGCGCGTCGTCTGGGTGATCTTCTTCTCGCCCACGGCCCCCTGGTCGCGCCACTCGGTCAGCTTGGGGATGACGGTGGTGAGCAGCTGGATGACGATCGTCGAGGTGATGTAGGGCATGACCCCCAGGCCGAAGACCGCCAGGCGCGTGAGCGCCCCGCCGGAGAACAGGTTGAGGAAGCCCAGCACCCCACTGGCGCCGGCCTTGGACTGCAGGACCTGGACCTGGGACCAGCTGACCCCGGGGATCGGCAGGTTGGCCCCGAGCTGGTAGAGGCAGATGATGCCCAGCGTGAACAGGACCTTGTTGCGCAGGTCCGGTACGCGAAAGATGTTCCCGAGGCGCCTCAGCATGGCGTCAGCGGTTCTGGTGCTGGTTGCCGGACGCTGGCGGGCGCACGGCGAAGGGCTTGTCCAGGATCGTCACCGAACCCCCGGCGGCCTCGATGGCCGCCTGGGCGCTGGCCGACACCGCGTGCGCGGAGACCGCGACGGCGCTTCCTAGCGTGCCGCGGCCCAGGACCTTCACCAGGTCCCCGCGGCGCGCCAGGCCGTGGGCGACCAGGGTCGCCGGGTCCACCGCGGCCAGCCCGAGCGCCGCCAGGGCGTCCAGGTTCACCGGGGTGTAGGCCACGCGGAACGGGTTGGTGAATCCCTTGAGCTTCGGGATGCGCTGGAGGATCGGTAGCTGGCCGCCCTCGAAGCCGGCCGGGATGGTCCGGCGGGCCTTCTGGCCCTTGGTCCCCCGGCCCGCGGTCTTGCCGCCGTGGCCGCCGATGCCGCGACCGACCACCTTCTTGCGGTGGGTCGAGCCCGCCGCGGGCTTCAGGTCGTGCAGTTTCACTCGCTCACCTCTTCCACGCTGATCAGGTGCGGGACCCGGGCGATCATGCCGCGGATCTCGGGCCGGTCGGGCAGGACGTTGGACTGGCCGATGCGCCGCAGCCCGAGCGCGCGCAGCGTGCCGCGGTGCTTGGGCTTGGTCGCGATGGCCGAGCGCACCTGGGTCACCTTGAGCTGGCTCATGCCGAGGCCTCCGTCTTGAACAGGTCGCCCTCGCGCTGGCGCTCGCGGTAGGCGCGCAGCGTCCCGCTGGGGATCACCTCGTCGAGGGCGCGGTCGCGCTGGGCGGCCACCGTCTCGGGCCGGCGCAGCTGCTTGAGCGCGGCGATGGTGGCGTGCGCCACGTTGATGCCGTTGGACGAGCCCAGCGACTTGGCGACGATGTCCTTGACGCCGGCCATCTCCAGGATGGCGCGGGCCGCCCCGCCGGCGATGACGCCGGTCCCCGGCGCCGCGGGCTTCATCAGCACGCGGCCGGCCCCGGCCTCGCCCAGCACCGGGTAGACGATCGTCGTGCCGGCCAGGGGCACCTCGAAGAGGTTCTTGCGCGCCTCCTCGATGCCCTTCTGGACCGCCAGGCCGGCCTCCTTGGCCTTGCCGTAGCCCAGGCCGACGCGACCGGCGCCGTCGCCGATCACCATCAGCGCGGTGAAGGAGAAGCGCCGCCCGCCCTTGACCACCTTGGCCACGCGGTTCACCTTGATGGTGCGTTCCTCAAACTGCTCGAGATCCATCAGAACTCCAGTCCGCCGGCCCGCAGCGCCTCGGCGAAGGCGGCCACGCGACCGTGGTAGTCGTGGCCGCCGCGGTCGAAGACCACGGCGGTGATGTTGGCCTGGCGCGCGCGCTCGGCGAGCACCGCGCCCACCGCGCGCGCGCCCTCGACGTTGCCGCCGTGGACCTCGCGCAGGGAGGGCTCGACCGACGAGACCGCGACCAGCGTGCGGCCGGCCACGTCGTCGATGATCTGGGCGCCGATGTGCCGGCTGGACCGGCTGATGGCGACGCGGGGGCGCTCGGGCGTCCCCGACAGGCGCTGGCGCAGCCGGGCGTGCCGGCGCTGGCGCAGCTCACGGGTGGTTCGCATTACTTGGCCGCCTTTCCAGCCTTGCGCAGCACGCGCTCTCCGGCGTAGCGCACGCCCTTGCCCTTGTAGGGCTCGGGCTTGCGCAGCTTGCGGATGGAGGCGGCCACCTGGCCCACCACCTCCTTGTCGGCGCCCTTGACCACGATGCGCGTGGGCGAGGGCACCTCGAAGGTCACGCCCTCGGGCGCGGTGAAGCTCACCGGGTGCGAGAAGCCCAGCGACAGGTCCAGGGCCGAGGAGCCGTTGGCCGCGGCGCGGTAGCCCACGCCGATGATCTCGAGCTCCTTGGTCCAGCCGGTCGTCACGCCGGTGACCATGTTGGCCACCAGCGTGCGGGTCAGCCCGTGCAGGGCCCGCTGGCTGGTCTCGTCGCTGGCGCGCGTGACGCTCAGCGTCGCCCCGTCCTGGTGCACCTCGATGCCCGCGGGCAGGCGACGCACCATGGCGCCATTGGGCCCCGTGACGCTCACCTCGCCCGGTGCCAGCGCGACGCTCACGCCGTCGGGCACGGTGATCGGGCTACGGCCGATGCGCGACATGGCCCTCCTCCTTCAACGAGTTACCAGACATAGCAGAGCACCTCGCCGCCCAGGCGCGCCCGGCGCGCCTCGCGGTCGGTCATGAGCCCGCGGCTCGTGGACACCACGGCCACGCCCACGCCGCCGAGCACCTTGGGCATCTCGGTCGACTTGCGGTAGATCCGCAGGCCCGGGCGCGACACGCGCTTGAGGCCCACGATGGAGCGGGTGCGGTCGGTCGCGTACTTGAGCTCGATACTCAGGGTCGCTCCGGGGCGCCCCTCGACGGGGGTGACCCGGTACCCGGAGATGAAGCCCTCGCGCTGGAGCAGCCCCGCGAGGGACTCCTTGAGCTTGGAGCTGGGCATCGTGACGTGGTCGAACGCAGCCGCGTTGGCGTTGCGGATGCGCGTGAGCATGTCGGCGATGGGGTCGGTCATCGTCATGGTGCCTCCTACCAGCTCGCCTTGGTCACACCCGGCACCTCGCCCGCGTGCACCATGGTGCGCAGGCAGATGCGGCAGAGCCCGAACTTGCGGTACACCGAGCGGGGCCGGCCGCAGCGCTGGCACCGGGTGTAGGCCCGCGTCGAGAACTTGGGGGTGTGCTGCTGCTTGATCCGCAGAGACTTCTTGGCCATACCTATCGTGTCTCCTGCTTGAAGGGGAAGCCGAAGGCGCGCAGGAACGCGCGCCCCTGCTCGTCGGTGGTCGCCGAGGTCACGATCGTGATGTCGAACCCGCGCGGCGCGTCGATCTTGTCGTAGTCGATCTCCGGGAAGATCAGCTGGTCGTTGATGCCGAAGGTGTAGTTCCCGTGGCCGTCGAAGGACCGGGCCGACAGGCCCCGGAAGTCGCGGATGCGCGGGATGGCCAGGCTGACCAGCCGGTCGAAGAACTCCCAGGCCCGGTCGCCGCGCAGCGTCACCTTGACGCCGATGGGCTGGCCGGTGCGCACCTTGAAGCTGGCGACCGACTTCTTGGCCCGCGTCACCACGGGCTTCTGGCCGGTGATCTGCTCGAGGTCGCGCTGGGCGCCCTCGATCAGCGAGGCCTGCTGGGTGGCCCGCCCGACGCCCGAGTTGATCACGATCTTCTCGAGCCGGGGGACCTGCATGATGTTGGCCAGGCCGAGCTCCTCGCGCAGCGCGGCGCGCAGCTCCTGGTCGTAGCGGGTCTTCAGACGTGGATGGGTCACAGCACCTCCCCGCACGTGCGGCACACGCGGACCTTGACGCCCTCGACCTCGCGGTGGCCGACCTTGGCCGGGCCCTTGTGCCCGTCGCACCACAGCGCGACGTTGGACACGTGGACCGGCATGAGCTTGTCGATGATGCCCGCCTGGAGCATCGAGCCGGTCTGCTTGGTGTGGCGCTTGGCGATGTTGAGGCCGTCGAGGATCACCTGCTCGGTGCTCGGGCGGGCCTCCTCCACCACGGCGCGCTCCCCGCGGAACTTGCCGGCGATGACCAGGACCTGGTCTCCCTTGCGGACCTTCATCAGAGCACCTCCGGGGCCAGCGAGATGATGCGCATGAACTTCTTGTCGCGCAGCTCGCGGCCCACCGGGCCGAAGATGCGCGTGCCGCGCGGCTGGAGCTGGTCGTTGATCAGCACGGCGGCGTTCTCGTCGAACTTGATGTACGAGCCGTCGGGGCGCCGCTTCTCCTTGGCGGTGCGCACCACGACGCAGCGCACCACGTCGCCCTTCTTGACCGCGGCCCCGGGGATGGCGTCCTTCACCGTGGCGATGAAGACGTCCCCGATGGACGCGTAGCGGCGGCGCGACCCGCCCAGGACCCGGATGCACAGCACCTCCTTGGCCCCGGAGTTGTCGGCCACCTTGAGCCGGGTCTCCTGCTGGATCATCGCGCCCGCTCCACGATCTCGGTCAGGCGCCAGCGCTTCAGCTTGGACAGCGGCCGGGTCTCCTGGACCCGCACGCGGTCCCCGACGTGGGCCTCGTTGCCCGCGTCGTGCGCGTAGAGCTTCTTGGTGCGCTGGACGGTCTTGCCGTAGCGCGGGTGGCTCACCCGCTCGTTGACCGCCACCACCACCGTGTCGACCATGTGGTCCGACACGACGATGCCCTCACGCACCTTGCGCGGGTTCTCGCGCACCGGCGGGTTCTCGGCATGCTCCATCAGGCACCTTCTCCCTCGGCCTCCGCGGCCGCGATCTCGCGCTCGCGCACCAGCGTCGCCAGGCGCGCGATGTCGTGGCGCACCTCGCGCAGGCGCGCGGAGTTGTCCAGCTGGCCCGTGGCCTGCTGGAAGCGCAGGTTGAACAGCTCCCGGCGCGTCTCGGCCAGGCGGCCCACCAGCTCGGCGTCGCCCAGCAGGCGCATCTCGCTTCGTCGCTCGCTCGTCGTCACCATCAGATCGTCACCTCCGGGGTGCCGTGGGAGCCGGGGCGCACCACGAACTTCGCCTTGATGGGCAGCTTCTGGATGGCGCGCTCCATGGCGGCGCGCGCCAGCGCCTCGTCGACGCCGCCCAGCTCGAACAGGACGCGGCCGGGCTTGACCACGGCGACCCAGAACTCCGGGTTGCCCTTGCCCGAGCCCATGCGCGTCTCCGCGGGCTTCTGGGTCACCGGCTTGTCCGGGAACACCCGGATCCAGACCTTGCCCCCGCGGCGCACGTGGCGGGTCATCGCGATACGGGCCGCCTCGATCTGGCGCGCGGTGATCCAGCCGGCCTCCAGGGCCTGGATCCCGAAGTCGCCGAACGTCAGCTCGGTGCCGCCCTTGGCCACGCCGCCCATGCGGCCGCGTTGCTGCTTGCGGTGCTTGACCCTTCGTGGCATCAGCATGGCTACTCCACGTCCTTTCGAAAGTGCGGCGTGTCCGCGCGGCCCGGGGCCGTGCGACGCTCGATCTCCTCCTCGACGGCGATCACGCGCTCGACGTCCTCGGCGGGCGCCAGCAACTCGCGGTCGTCCACCCCGGCGGGGACCGTCTCGGCGGCGGCCGTCTCGGCCGTGGCCGCCTCGGCGGGGGCCGCCTCGGCGCGGCGGCGTCCGCCGCCCGCGCGCACGACGCCCTTGGGCGCGCCCGGGGTCGCCCCCACGGGCACCGCGTCGCCCGCGGCCATGGCCGCCTCGCGGACGATCTTCTCGGCGTTGGAGAGCTGGTAGGGCAGGATGTCGCCCTTGTAGATCCAGACCTTGACGCCGATGCGCCCCGTTGAGGTGCGGGCCTCGCGGAAGCCGTAGTCGATGTCGGCGCGCAGCGTGTGCAGGGGCACGCGGCCCTCGCGGTAGGACTCGGTGCGCGACATCTCGGCGCCGCCCAGTCGTCCCGACGCCTGGATGCGCACGCCCAGCGCCCCGGCCTTCTGGACGGTCTGGATGCCGCGCTTCATGGCGCGGCGGAAGGCGATGCGGCGCACCAGCTGGTCGCAGATGCCCTGGGCGATGAGGGCGGCGTCCAGCTCGGGCTGCTTGATCTCCTGGATGTTGAGCGACACGCGGTTGCGCTGGCCGGTGATGCGCTCGAGCTCCTTCTTGAGCCGGTCGGCCTCGCCGCCGCGGCGCCCGATCACGATGCCCGGGCGCGCGGTGTGGATGTCGACGCGGATGCGGTCGGAGGTCCGCTCGATCTCGATGCGGCTCACCGCGGCGCTCTCGAGCTGGCGGGTCAGGTAGTCGCGGATGCGCCAGTCCTCGATCACGAGGTCGCGGTAGCCCTTCTCCTTGAACCACCGGGACTTCCAGTCCGTGGTGATCCCGAGGCGGAACCCGTAGGGATTGACCTTCTGACCCATTACTCCTCCGTCCCTGCGGGCTCGTCGCTCGCGGCGGGCTCGTCGGCGGCCGTCGCCGCCTCGTCGTCGGGCGTCGCGTCGGTCTCGACCTCGTCGACCACCACCTCGTCGACTACGACTTCGTCGACCACGACCTCGTCGTTCTCCGGGGCCTCCGGCGCGACCTCGGCGGCGGGCGCGGGCGCGGGCGCGCTCGCGGCGCGGCGCGACGAGGCGACCCGGCGGCTGCGCGAGGCGGCGGCCTGGGCGCTGCGCGCGGCGCGCACCACCGCCAGGCGGTCCTCCTCGAGGCGCGAGACGATCACGGTGATGTGGCACGAGCGCTTGGTGATGCGCCCCGCCCGGCCGCGCGCGCGCGGCGAGAAGCGCTTGAGCGTCGCGCCCTCGTCGGCGTAGGCGGCCGACACGTAGAGCTCCTCGGCGGACTGGCCGTCGTTGTTGATGGCGTTGGCCACCGCCGACCCCAGCACCTTGTCGACCACCCGCGCGGCCTCGCGCGTGGTGAGCGCCAGCACCTCGTGGGCGGCCTGGACGTCCAGGCCGCGGATCAGGTCGAGCACCACGCGGGCCTTGGAGGCCGACATGCGGTACCCGCGCAGGACCGCGCGGGTCCCCGGCCGCTCGTTGGTCTTGGGACCGGTCATCAGCGACGCCCCGCCTTCTCCTGGCCGGCGTGGAAGCGGAAGGTCCGCGTCGGCGCGAACTCCCCGAGCTTGTGGCCCACCATCGCCTCGTTCACGTAGACGGGCACGTGCCGGCGCCCGTCGTGGACGGCGAAGGTGTGCCCCACCATGTCGGGGATGATCGTCGAGCGCCGGCTCCACGTCTTGACCACCCGCTTCTCGTTGGCCGCGTTCAGGGCGTCCACCTTCTTGAGCAGGTGGGCGTCGATGAAGGGGCCCTTCTTCAGGCTGCGTGACATCTCTTACCTCCGCGATCCGCGACCACGACGACGGCGAATGATGAGGGCGTCGGACGCCTTGGGCAGGCGAGTGCGCCCCTCGGGCTGGCCCCAGGGCGACACCGGGTGGCGCCCACCCGAGGTCTTGCCCTCGCCACCGCCCAGCGGGTGGTCGACCGGGTTCATGGCGACCCCGCGGGTCTGGGGACGGACCCCGCGCCAGCGATTGCGACCGGCCTTGCCGATCTTGATCAGCTCGTGCTCGGCGTTGCCGATCGTGCCCAGCGTCGCCCGGCAGTCGATGGGCACGCGGCGCATCTCGGTCGAGGGCAGGCGCAAGGTGGCGTAGTCGCCGTCCTTGGCCACCAGCTGCACGCTCATGCCGGCGCTGCGGGCCATCTTGCCCCCACCGCCGGGGCGCAGCTCGACGTTGTGCACCGTCGAGCCCGTCGGGATGTAGCGCAGGGGCAGCGCGTTGCCCGGGCGGATGTCGGCCTTGGGGCCCGACTCGACCCGGTCGCCGACCTTGAGGCCGGCCACCGCCAGGATGTAGCGCTTCTCGCCGTCGGCGTAGTTCACCAGGGCGATGCGGCACGACCGGTTGGGGTCGTACTCGATGGTGGCGACGCGCCCGGGCACGCCGTCCTTGTCGCGCTTGAAGTCGATCACCCGGTACTGGCGCTTGTGGCCGCCCCCGCGGTGGCGCGACGTCTTGCGCCCGTACGCGTTGCGGCCGCCCGTGCCCGCCTGGGGCTCGAGCAGCGACTTCTCGGGTCGGGTGGAGGTCAGCTCGGCGAAGTCCGAGCCGCTCTGGAACCGCCGCCCGGGGCTGGTGGGTTTGCGCGAACGCAGTGCCATGGCCGTCCTTTAGCTCTCGAAGAGGTTGATCGTGTCACCGGCGCGCAGGGTGACGATGGCGCGCTTGGTGTGAGGACGGTGGCCGCGCACCCCGGTGCGCTGGCTGCGCGTCGCCTTGCCCCGCCGGCGCAGGGTGTTGACCTTGGTCACCTTGACGTTGAAGGCCTGCTCGACGGCGTTGCGCACGTCGATCTTGGTGGCGTCGTCCTCGACCACGAAGACGTAGGTGTGCCGCTCCATCAGCGCGTAGGTCTTCTCCGAGACCACGGGGTGGATCAGGACGGTCGTCGCGTCACGCATCGGTGCTCCTCTCCGCCCCCGGCAGCGTGGCGTCGCTGAAGAGGATCCAGTCGGTGGCGAGCACGTCGTAGGCGTTGAGCTCGCCGGCCGCGATGGTCGTGACCCAGTCGAGGTTGCGGAAGGCGAAGCGCGCCACCGCGTCCTCGGGGGTCAGCACGACCAGGCCGCGACCCACCAGGCCGAGCGCCTCCAGGGCGGCCAGCGCCGCCTTGGTGCGCGGCTCGCTCCACGCGCCGTAGGAGTCGACCAGCGCTACGCGCCCCTCGCTCGCGCGGTCCGACAGCGCCTGGTACAGGGCCGCGCGGATCATCTTCTTGGGGGTGCGCTGGTCGTAGCTGCGCGGCTTGGGCCCCAGCGCGATCCCGCCGCCCGGGTAGTGGGGCGCCCGGATCGTGCCCTGGCGGGCGTTGCCGGTGCCCTTCTGGCGGAACGGCTTCTTGCCGCCGCCGCGGACCTCGGCGCGCGTGAGCGTCGACTGGGTCCCGGCGCGCCGGGCGGCCAGCTGGGCCGTCACCACCTGGTGCAGCAGGGCCACGTTGGGCTCGCGCCCGAAGACCTCGGGCGCCAGGTCCACGGTTCCCAGGACCGCGCCCTCGAGGCTGCGGCGCTCCACCTGGCGCGCGGCGTAGGCCGGGCGATCCTTCTCGATGGGCCCGCGCAGTCGCGTCGTCTCGCTCATCGCACACCTCCGGCGCGCATCGGGTTCTTCACCGAGGTCCGCAGCACGACGACCCCGCCGCGCGGGCCGGGCACCGCCCCCTTGACCAGCAGCAGATGGCGGTCGGCGTCCACGGCCACGACCTCGAGGTTGGTGGTCGTCACCTGGGTCCCCCCCAGGCGTCCGGCCATGCGCGTGCCCTTGAAGACGCGTCCGGGCGTCGCGCACGCGCCCACCGAGCCCGGGGCCCGGTGGTGCTTGTGGTTGCCGTGAGCCGCCCCCTGGCCCTTGAAGTTGTGGCGCTTCATGCCCCCCGCGAACCCCTTGCCCTTGGAGACGGCGGTCGCGTCCACGCGCTCGCCGGCCGCGAAGACCTCAGCGGTGATCTCCTGACCCACCGCGTAGTCGAGCGCGTCGCTCAGGCGCAGCTCCACCAGGCCGGCGCCCGGCGCGACGCCGGCGTTGGCGAAGTGCCCCTGCTCGGGCTGGGGCAGCGTCGACGCGCGTCGCACCCCCCAGGTCACCTGGACGGCGTCGTAGCCCTCCTTGGCCGTGGTCTTCACCTGGACCACGCGTGCGGGCTCCACGCGCACCACGGTGACGGGCACGGCCCGGTGCTGGTCGTCCCAGACCTGGGTCATGCCCACCTTCTCGCCGACGATCGCCTTGGTCGCCACCTCTACCTCTTCTCCTCGTCCGTCGGTTGCCGACAGACAGACGCTCCGTTCGGGAGACCCGAACGGAGCGCACGACTGGTTCGGTCCGGCGTCCCTCGTGCGAGGCTGCCGGACACATCATCTCGGCCCCTTTGGGGGGCCACCCACCCTACACCACGGAGCCCCGCCGGCGCAACGCCGGCGGGGCCACGGGTCACACCTGGCGGATCTTGATCTCGATGTCCACGCCCGCGGGCAGGTCGAGCCGCTGGAGCGAGTCGACCGTCTTGGCGGTGTGGTCCACGATGTCGAGCAGCCGCTTGTGCACGCGCATCTCGAAGTGCTCGCGGCTGTCCTTGTGCTTGTGCGGCCCGCGCACCACGGTGTAGCGGTGCGTCTCGGTGGGCAGGGGCACGGGGCCCTGCACGCGCGCGTTGGTCCGCTCGACGGTCTGGACGATCTTCGCGGTCGACTGGTCGAGGACCTCGTGGTCGAAGGCCTTCAGGCGGATGCGGATCATCTGGCGAGTGTCGGCCACGGGGCTACTTCACGATCTTGGTCACGCGGCCCGAGCCGACCGTCCGGCCGCCCTCGCGGATGGAGAAGGTCAGGCCCTCCTCCATGGCGATGGGCTTGCCCAGCGAGACGTTCATCTCGGTGTTGTCGCCCGGCATGACCATCTCGGTGCCCGCGGGCAGCTCGATGGTGCCCGTGACGTCGGTGGTGCGGAAGTAGAACTGCGGCCGGTAGTTGGTGAAGAACGGCTTGTGGCGGCCGCCCTCCTCCTTGGTCAGCACGTAGACCGACGCCTCGAACTGGGTGTGCGGGGTGATCGAGCCGGGCTTGCACAGCACCTGGCCGCGCTCGACCTCCTCCTTCTTGGTCCCGCGCAGCAGGGCCCCGAGGTTGTCGCCCGCCTGGCCCTGGTCGAGCAGCTTGCGGAACATCTCGATGCCCGTGACCGTGGTCTTGGCCGTCGGGCGCAGGCCCACGATCTCGACCTCGTCGCCGACCTTGACGACGCCCTGCTCCACCTTGCCCGTGACCACCGTGCCGCGGCCGGTGATGGTCATGACGTCCTCGATGGACATCAGGAACGGCTTGTCGGTGGCGCGCTGGGGCTCGGGGATGTAGGCGTCGACCGCCTCCATAAGCTCGATGATCTTGTTGCCCCACTCCTCGTCGCCCTCGAGGGCCTTGAGGGCCGAGACGCGCACGATGGGCGTGTCGTCACCGGGGAAGTCGTAGCTGGTGAGCAGCTCGCGGATCTCCATCTCGACCAGCTCGAGCAGCTCCTCGTCCTCGACCATGTCGGCCTTGTTCAGGGCCACCACGATGTAGGGGACGCCCACCTGGCGCGCCAGCAGCACGTGCTCGCGGGTCTGGGGCATGGGGCCGTCGGTCGCCGAGACGACCAGGATCGCGCCGTCGACCTGGGCGGCGCCGGTGATCATGTTCTTGACGTAGTCGGCGTGGCCGGGCATGTCCACGTGGGCGTAGTGGCGGTGCTCCGTCTCGTACTCCACGTGGGCGATCGAGATGGTGATCCCGCGCTGGCGCTCCTCGGGGGCCTTGTCGATCTGGTCGAAGGGCGTGAAGGACGTGCCCGGGATGCGCGAGCTCAGGACCTTGGTGATCGCCGCGGTCAAGGTCGTCTTGCCGTGGTCGATGTGGCCCATCGTGCCGATGTTGATGTGAGGCTTGGTGCGCTCGAACTTCTGCTTTGCCATTGTCGGGGACTAGCTTTCTGTCTCTGGACGGTCCCACCGCGGGTCCGTCGGGTTTCTTGCGGCCCTCCCCGACGACGGTTTGGACCTGTTTTGCACTGGTTGCCCAGTTCTCCTACGCGCCGGTGGCCTTGGCCACGATCTCCTTGGAGATCGCGTCGGGAACCTCCGCGTACGAGTGGAACTGCATGGTGTACGTCGCGCGCCCCTGGGTGCGCGACCGCAGGTCAGTAGCGTAGCCGAACATGTCCGCCAGCGGCACCTGGGCGCGGATCGCCTGGGAGTTGCCGCGCTGCTCCATGCCCTCGACCCGCCCGCGGCGGCTCGACAGGTCGCCGATCACGTCGCCCATGTAGTCCTCGGGCGTCACGACCTCAACGGCCATGATCGGCTCGAGCAGCACCGGGCTGGCCAGTCGCGCGGCCTTCTTGACCGCGATCGAGCCGGCGATCTTGAAGGCCATCTCCGAGGAGTCCACGTCGTGGTAGCTGCCGAAGGTCAGGCGCACCCGGACGTCCACGGTCGGGTAACCGGCCAGCACCCCCGAAGTCAGCGCCTCCTGGATGCCCTGGTTGACCGCCGGGATGTACTCGCGGGGGATCACCCCGCCGGTGATCTCGTCGAGGAACTCGTAGCCGCCGCCGGGGCCCGTGGGCTCCAGGCTGATGACCACGTGCCCGTACTGGCCCTTGCCCCCGGTCTGGCGGACGTACTTCTCCTCGACCTTCTGGACGGGCTTGCGCACCGTCTCGCGGTAGGCGACCTGGGGCTTGCCGACGTTGGCGTCGACGTGGAACTCGCGCAGCATCCGGTCGACCAGCACCTCCAGGTGCAGCTCGCCCATGCCCGAGATCACCGTCTGGCCGGTCTCCTCGTCGGTGCGCACGCGGAAGGTGGGGTCCTCCTCGCTGAGCGCGTAGAGGGCCTTGCCCAGCTTCTCCTGGTCGACCTTGGTCTTGGGCTCGACGGCCACGTGGATGACCGGCTCGGGGAAGGTCAATGTCTCGAGCTGGATGGGATCGCTCGGCGAGGACAGGGTGTCGCCGGTGGTGACCTGCTTGAGGCCCACGGCCGCCACGATGTCCCCGGTGCGGATGGCGTCGAGGTCCTCGCGGTTGTTGGCGTGCATCAGCAGCAGGCGGCCCAGGCGCTCCTTCTTGAGCCCCTTGGTCGTGTTGACGACCGACTCGCCCTTCTCCAGGGTGCCCGAGTAGACGCGCAGGTAGGTCAGCTTGCCCACGTAGGGGTCGGTCATGATCTTGAAGGCCAGCGCCGAGAAGGGCTCGTCGTCGCTGGGCTTGCGCTCGAGCACGTCGTCCTTGCCGGGCTTGGTGCCCTGCGTGGGCGGCAGGTCGAGGGGCGAGGGCAGGAAGTCGACCACCGCGTCGAGCATGGGCTGGACGCCCTTGTTCTTGAAGGCCGTCCCGTTGAGGATCGGCACGCAGTGGTTCTCGAGGGTCCCCGCGCGCACGGCGCGCCGGATGTCCTCGGGCGTGACCTCCTCCTCGCCGAGCACCTTCTCCATCAGGTGGTCGTCGAAGGTCGTCAGGACGTCGATCAGCGCGGTGTGGTAGAGGTCGGCCTGCTCGGCGTACTCGGCGGGGATCTCCACCTCCTCGAAGTGCTCGCCCTTGTCCTCGTCGCCCCAGACCAGGGCGCGCATCGTGGTCAGGTCGATCAGGCCGCGGTAGCCGGCCTCGGCGCCGATGGGCAGCTGCACGACGGCCGGCACGCAGTCCAGGCGGTCGCGGATCATGTCCACGCAGCGGAAGAAGTCGGCCCCGGTGCGGTCCATCTTGTTGACGAAGCAGATGCGCGGCACGTGGTACTTGTTGGCCTGGCGCCACACCGTCTCGGTCTGGGGCTCGACCCCGGCCACCGCGTCGAAGACGGCGACCGCGCCGTCGAGCACGCGCAGCGAGCGCTCGACCTCGACGGTGAAGTCGACGTGGCCGGGCGTGTCGATGATGTTGATGCGCACGCCGTTCCAGTAGCAGGTCGTCGCGGCCGACGTGATGGTGATGCCGCGCTCTTGCTCCTGGACCATCCAGTCCATGGTCGCCGCGCCCTCGTGGACCTCGCCGATCTTGTAGTTCTTGCCGGTGTAGTAGAGGATGCGTTCGGTCGTGGTGGTCTTGCCGGCATCGATGTGGGCCATGATGCCGATGTTGCGGACCTTGTCCAGGGGGATGTCGCGGGCAGCAGCCATGATGGGTGGGTCGGTCTCCTGAGTTACCAGCGGTAGTGCGCGAACGCCTTGTTCGACTCGGCCATCTTGGCCATGTCCTCCCGGCGCTTGACGGCCGCCCCCACCCCGTTGGACGCGTCGATGATCTCGTTGGCCAGGCGCTCGGCCATGGTCTTCTCGCGGCGCTTCTTGGCGAAGTCGGTCAGCCACCGGATGGCCAGGGTCGTGGCGCGCCGGGGGCGCACCTCGACGGGGACCTGGTAGGTGGTGCCGCCCACGCGGCGGCTGCGCACCTCGAGCTCGGGGCGCACGTTCTCCAGCGCCCGCTTGAGCGCCGACACCGGGTCGGCCCCGGTCTTGTCCTGGACGGTGGTCAGGGCGCCGTAGACGATGCGCTCGGCCACCGTGCGCTTGCCGCGCTCGAGGATCTTGTTGATCACCTGGGTGACCAGGACCGACTTGTAGATGGGGTCGGCCACGAGCTCGCGGCGGTCCGCGGGTCCCTTGCGAGGCATCAGCTCTCCTTCTTGGCGCCGTAGCGGCTACGGGCCTGCTTGCGGTCCCGGACGCCCGAGGTGTCCAGGGCTCCGCGGATGATCTTGTAGCGCACTCCCGGCAGGTCCTTGACACGGCCGCCACGCACCAGGACGATCGAGTGCTCCTGGAGGTTGTGACCCACGCCCGGGATGTAGGCGGTGACCTCCACGCCCGAGGTCAGGCGCACGCGGGCCACCTTGCGCAGGGCCGAGTTCGGCTTCTTGGGCGTGACGGTGTGCACGCGGGTGCACACGCCCCGGCGCTGGGGCGCGCCCTTGAGGGCGGGCGTCTTGGTCTTGGACACCTTGTCCTGCCGGCCCTTGCGGACCAGCTGCGCGATGGTGGGCACGCGGTACCTCTTCTCCAACTCGTTCGGGGCGCCGCCAACTGGCGGACGCGGACTGGTTATTCTACGGCACGCCGGGGCGGCCCGGCAAACCCCCTACACCGCCTCGGTGCCGCCGAGGTCGTCCTCGGGCCGCGGGGCGTCCTCCTCGGGCAGGGCCGACTCGTCGTAGTGGGCCCCGATGCTCTGGAAGGCGGCCAGGTCGGCGCTGAAGCTGTCCTCCCCGTAGGTCTCCCCGAGCAGGCCCGCCAGGTCGAAGTCCTCGTCGCTGCGCTGGGCCCAGGCGGGCAGCACCTCGGCCCCGGGCATCTCCAGGCGCACGCCGTCGTGGCCGTAGTGGTCCAGGCCCGAGCCCGCCGGGATCAGCTTGCCGATGATGATGTTCTCCTTGAGACCCACCAGCCGGTCGTGCTTGCCCTCGATGGCCGCCTCGGTGAGCACCCGGGTGGTCTCCTGGAAGGACGCCGCCGAGAGCCACGAGTCCGTGGCCAGCGACGCCTTGGTGATGCCCATGAGCTGGGCGCGCCCGTCGGCCGCGGTGCGGCCCTGGGCCTCGAGGGCGTCGTTGGTGTCGTTGAACAGCTTGACGTCGACCATCGCCCCGGGCAGCCACGGCGAGTCGCCGGCGTCCACCACCTGCACGCGCCGGGTCATCTGGCGCACGATCAGCTCGATGTGCTTGTCGTGGATCGACACGCCCTGGTCGCGGTAGACGTTCTGGACCTCCTCGACCAGGTACTGCTGGGTCTCGCGGGTCCCCCGGTACTTCATCATCAGCTTGGGGTCCAGCGGCCCGTCGTGCAGCGGGGTCCCGACCTCGACCTCCTGGCCGTCCTCGACGAGCAGGTGGCGCGCGATGGAGACCGACTCCTCCTGGACGGCCCCGTCGTCGGCGACGACGGTGACCTTGCGCTCGCGACCCACCAGCTCGACGCGCACCACGCCGGTGTGCTCGGCCACCTTGGCCGCGCCCTTGGGGGTGCGGGCCTCGAAGAGCTCGACCACGCGTGGCAGGCCGTGGGTGATGTCGCTCTCGGTGACGCCGCCCGAGTGGAAGGTCCGCATGGTCAGCTGGGTGCCCGGCTCGCCGATGGACTGGGCGGCGATCACGCCGACCGCCTCGCCCAGCTCGACCACCTGGTGGGTGGCCAGCGACAGGCCGTAGCAGGCCGCGCACACGCCCTGGTTCGCCTCGCAGGTGAGCGTGGTGCGCACGCGCACGCGCGTGACGGCCTCGTCGTCGCGCAGGCGCGCCACGTCGTCGAGGGTGAGCATGGTGCCCGCCTCGACGACCGAGCCGTCGCTCAGCGCCACGTCCTCGACGACCACGCGGCCCCACAGCTTGGTCTCCAGGTGGGAGCGGCGGGCCCGGGTGTCGGGCGCCACGTGCTCGATCCACATGCCGCGCGTCGTCCCGCAGTCCTGCTCCTTGACGATGAGCTCCTGGGCCACGTCGACCAGGCGCCGGGTCAGGTAGCCCGAGTCGGCGGTGCGCAGCGCGGTGTCGCCCAGCCCCTTGCGGGTCCCGTGGGTGGAGATGAAGTACTCCAGGACCGACAGGCCCTCGCGGAAGGAGGACTTGATGGGCCGGGGGATCATCTCGCCGCGGGGGTTGGACACCAGGCCCTTCATGGCCGCGATCTGGCGGATCTGCTGGGAGTTGCCGCGGGCCCCGGACTCGACCATCAGGCGGATCGGGTTGCCGGCCTTGAGGGCCATGGCCCGCTCGGTGGCGTCACCGACCTCCTTGTTGGCGTTGGTCCAGATCTCGATCTCCTGCTGGCGCCGCTCGTCGTCGACGATGACCCCGCGCCGGTAGTTGGTCTCGACCTTGGCCGCCTGCTCCTCGTACTTGTTGAGGATCGCCGACTTCTCGGGCGAGGTCACGATGTCGTCGATCGAGATCGTCAGGCCCGACTGGGTGGCGAAGCGGAAGCCCAGCGACTTGATGGCGTCGAGCGACTCGGCCACCACCTGGCGGCTGTAGCCGCCGGCGATCTCCTCGACCAGGGTGCCGATGGGCCGTCCGCTCTTGGAGACCAGCTCGTTGACGAAGCGGAAGCCCGCCGGCAGCGCCCGGTTGAACAGGACGCGCCCCGGGGTGGTCACCAGCGTCCGGCGCTCGCCCTCGACGCCGGCCGCCTCCAGGCGCGCGTCGAGCGGGGTGCCCGGCAGGGGCCGGATCTCGATGGGCGTGCGCAGCCCGATCGTCCCCTCCTCGAGGGCCGCCTCGACCTCGAAGACGTGACGGTAGACGCGCGGGCGCTCGTCGCCCTCGGGGGCCTGGGTCAGGTAGTAGGCGCCGAAGACCATGTCCTGGGAGGGCTCGGTGATGGGCCGGCCCGTCGCCGGGGTGAAGATGTTGTTCACCGACAGCATCAGGACGCGGGCCTCGGCCTGGGCCTCGGCCGACAGCGGCACGTGCACGGCCATCTGGTCGCCGTCGAAGTCGGCGTTGAAGGCCTTGCACACCAGCGGGTGGATCTGGATGGCCTTGCCGTCCACCAGGATCGGCTCGAAGGCCTGGATGCCCAGGCGGTGCAGCGTCGGCGCGCGGTTCAGCAGCACCGGGTGCTCGCGGATGACCTCCTCGAGCACGTCCCACACCACCGACTTGCGCCGCTCGACCATGCGCTTGGCGCTCTTGATGTTCTGGGCGGCCTGCGTCTCGATCAGCCGCTTCATCACGAAGGGCTTGAACAGCTCCAGGGCCATCATCTTGGGCAGGCCGCACTGGTGCAGCTTGAGCTGGGGGCCCACCACGATGACCGAGCGGCCCGAGTAGTCCACGCGCTTGCCCAGCAGGTTCTGGCGGAACCGCCCTTGCTTGCCCTTGAGCATGTCCGACAGGGACTTGAGGGGCCGGCCGCTCTGGCCCACCACGGGACGCCCGCGGCGCCCGTTGTCGAACAGGGCGTCGACGGCCTCTTGGAGCATGCGCTTCTCGTTGTTGACGATGATGTCGGGCGCGCCCAGGTCGAGCAGCCGCTTGAGCCGGTTGTTGCGGTTGATCACGCGGCGGTAGAGGTCGTTGAGGTCGCTGGTGGCGAAGCGGCCACCGTCGAGCTGGACCATCGGGCGCAGGTCCGGCGGGATGACCGGGACGGCCTCGAGGATCATGGCCCGGGGGTCGTTGATGCGTCGCCCCTGGTCGTCGCGGCGGTTGAAGGACTGCACGATGGCCAGGCGCTTGAGGAACTTGGCGTGGCGCTGGGCGCTGAGGGGCTTGCGCCCGTCCTTGGCGTCGATCATCTCGCGCATGACGCGCTCTTCCTCGTCCAAGTCCATGCGGTCCAGCAGCTGGATGATCGCGTCGGCCCCCATGCCGCCGGTGAAGTACTCGCCGTAGCGGAACTCCATCTCGCGGTACAGCACCTCGTCCTCGATGATCTGGCGCGAGTGCAGGCCCTCGAAGGTGTCGAAGGCCTGGCGGGCCAGCTCGCGCTCCTCGGCGTAGCGGCTGCGCACCGAGTCGAGCTCCTTCTCGCCGGCGCGCTGGAGGGCGCGCAGCTCGGAGTCGCGGGCCCCGTCGGTCTCGAGCTTGGTGGCCCGGGCCTCGATGTCGGCCAGCTTGCGCTCGACGGCACCGGCCTCGCGCTGGTCGATCTCGGCCAGCTCCTCGTTGAGGGCCAGGCGCAGGTCGCCCAGGTCCTCGTGGCGGCGCTCGTCGTCGACGTAGGTGACCAGGTGCGCGGCGAAGTAGATCACCTTCTCGAGCTGCTTGGCCTTGAGCTCCTCCTTGGGCGCGGTGCCCATGAGCAGGTAGGCCAGCCACGAGCGCGTGCCGCGCAGGTACCAGATGTGCACCACCGGCGCCGACAGCGCGATGTGGCCCATGCGCTCGCGGCGCACCTTGTCACTGGTGACCTCGACGCCGCAGCGCTCGCAGACGATCCCCTTGAAGCGCACCCGCTTGTACTTGCCGCACGCGCACTCCCAGGCCTTCTGCGGGCCGAAGATCTTCTCGCAGAACAGGCCGTCCTTCTCGGGACGCAGGGTGCGGTAGTTGATGGTCTCGGGCTTCTTGACCTCGCCCGAGGACCAGCTGCGGATGTTCTGCGCCGTGGCCAGGCCGATGGACAGCTCGTTGAACTGGTTGACGTCCACGGGGCTCATGACAACTTCCTTTCGGCGGCGCGGCGGGCATCCTCTTCGTCCGAACCGCGCTCGGGTCGACTGATGTCGATGCCCAGCTCGCGGGTCACCGAGAAGAAGTCCTCCTCGGTGTCGGCCAGGTCGACGTGCGCGCCCACGCGGTCGCGCACCTCGACGTTCAAGCACAGGGACTGCATCTCCTTGATGAGCACCTTGAAGGACTCGGGGATCCCGGGGCTGGGCAGGTTCTGGCCCTTGACGATCGCCTCGTAGGCGCGCTCGCGGCCCTTCATGTCGTCGGACTTGACCGTCAGCAGCTCCTGGAGGGCGAAGGCGGCGCCGTAGGCCTCGAGGGCCCACACCTCCATCTCCCCGAAGCGCTGGCCGCCGAACTGGGCCTTGCCCCCGAGGGGCTGGGCCGTGATCATCGAGTACGGGCCGGTCGAGCGGGCGTGGATCTTGTCGTCGACCATGTGGGCCAGCTTGAGCATGTAGGCGTAGCCCACCGAGATCGGCTGGTCGTAGGCCTCGCCGGTGCGCCCGTTGAACAAGAGGACCTTGCCGTCGTTGTCCCCCGCGAGCATCCGCTCGCCGTGGGCCCCGTCGACGTTCAGCGTGGCGAACAGGTGCTGGATTGTCGGGCGGTCCTTGGACGGGCCGGTCTCGTCCCAGTGGGCGCCGTCGAACGACGGGGTCGCCACGTAGACGGCCGGCTCGGTGCGCGGGCGGGTCTTGCGGTACGGACGGTGGTCGGGGTCGGCCTGGTCGTCGTGGCCCGAGGTGCCCACCGAGGCGTTCACCTCGACGCCGGCCCAGCCGTAGCGGGCGGCGTAGCCCAGGTGGCTCTCGAGGATCTGACCCACGTTCATGCGGCTGGGCACGCCCAGCGGCGACAGGATGATGTCCACGGGCGTCCCGTCGGCCAGATAGGGCATGTCCTCCTCGGGCAGGATGCGCGAGATGACGCCCTTGTTCCCGTGGCGCCCGGCGAGCTTGTCGCCCTCGGCGATCTTGCGCTTCTGGGCCACGTAGACCTTGACCAGCTGGTTGACGCCGGGCTGCATCTCGTGGTCCTCGTCGCGGCTGTAGACCTTGACGTCGATGACCTTGCCCGACTCGCCGTGGGGGACCTTGAGGGAGGTGTCGCGCACCTCGCGGGCCTTCTCCCCGAAGATCGCGCGCAGCAGACGCTCCTCGGGCGACTGCTCGGTCTCGCCCTTGGGGGTCACCTTGCCCACCAGGATGTCGCCGGGCTCGACCTCGGCCCCGATGCGCACGATGCCCCGGTCGTCCAGGTCCGCCAGGATGTCGTCGGGCAGGTTCGGGATGTCGCGGGTGATCTCCTCGGGGCCCAGCTTGGTGTCGCGGGCGTCGATCTCGTACTCCTTGACGTGGATCGACGTCAGCACGTCGTCGCGCACCAGGCGCTCGGAGATGATGATGGCGTCCTCGTAGTTGTAGCCCTCCCACGGCATGTAGGCCACGAGCAGGTTCTTGCCCAGGGCCAGCTCGCCGCGCGAGGTCGAGGTGCCGTCGGCCAGCAGGTCCCCCGCGTGGACGTCCTCGCCGCCTACCACGAGGGGCTTCTGGTTGATCGAGGTGTCCTGGTTGGACCGGCGGAACTTGTTGAGGGTGTAGGTCTTCTTGCCCAGCGCCCGGCCGTAGCGGTCCACCGCGCTGCGCTCGTACTCGACCAGGATCCGGTCACCGGTCACCGAGCGCACGACGCCGTCGCCCTCGGCCACCAGCACGTCGCCCGAGTCCAGGGCCGCGCGCAGCTCCATCCCGGTGCCCACGAAGGGGGCCTCGGGCGTCACCAGGGGCACGGCCTGCTTCTGCATGTTCGCGCCCATCAGCGCGCGCTGGGCGTCGTCGTGCTCGACGAAGGGGATCAGCGAGGTGGCCACCGAGATGATCTGGCGGGTCGAGACGTCCATCAGCTCGACCTCGTCGGGGGCGACGTAGTCGATCTCCGAGGTCGTCGACGACGAGCGAGAGGCGGCGCCCACGCGCACGCCGGTCCCGATCGGGCCGCGACGCACCAGCACGCGCTCGGCCGTGATCTTCCCGCTCGCGTCGAGCTCGGTGTTGGCCTGCGCGATGACGAAGCGCTCCTCCTCGTCGGCGGTGAAGTAGCGGACCTCACCGGTGACGCGGCCGCCCTCGACCACGCGGTAGGGCGTCTCGATGAAGCCGTACTCGTTGATGCGCGCGTAGTTGGCCAGGTACCCGATGAGCCCGACGTTGGGACCCTCGGGGGTCTCGATGGGGCACATGCGCCCGTAGTGGGAGGAGTGCACGTCGCGCACCTCGAGGCCCGCGCGCTCGCGCGACAGGCCCCCCGGCCCCAGCGCCGAGAGACGCCGCTTGTGGGTCAGCCCCGACAGCGGGTTGTTCTGGTCCATGAACTGGCTCAGCTGCGAGGTGGCGAAGAACTCCTTGATCGCCGACATGACCGGCCGGATGTTGATCAGGGTCTGGGGCGCGATGGCCTCGACGTCCTGGGTGTTCATGCGCTCGCGCACGACGCGCTCCATGCGCGACAGACCCGTGCGCAGGGCGTTCTGGATCAGCTCGCCCACGCTGCGGATGCGGCGGTTGGCGAAGTGGTCCTGGTCGTCGATGTGGTAGGTCGTCTCCTTGGCCGTGCGGTCGCGGGCCAGGTTCAGCAGGTAGGTCGCCGTCGCCAGCACCTCGGCCTTGGACAGGACGAACAGCTCGGCGTGGGGACGCTCCAGGACGTCGCCGAAGAGCTCGACGTTGCGGAGGATCTCCGCGCTCAGCTTGCGGTCGAGCTTGTAGCGGCCCACCCGCGACAGGTCGTAGCGCTTCTCGGAGAAGAAGGCGCCATCGAAGTACTGGCGGGCGGCCTCGACGGTCTGCACCTCACCGGGACGCGCCCGGCGGTAGATCTCGAGCCAGGCGGTCTCCTGGCTGGCCCGCTGGAAGCCCTCGGGGCTGTCGTCGATGCCGTACTTCTCCATGTGGCGCAGGATCTCGGCGTGCGCCTTCTTCCAGTCCGCCCGGTACTGGTCCTCGAGGAACTCGAAGTGCGCGACGAACTTCTCGAAGAACGCCTCGTCGATCGCGGGGTCGAGGGCGCGCAGGAGCGAGAAGATCGACACGCGGCGCTTGCGTGCGATGCGCGCACCGGCGTTGGCGGCCTTGTTGCGCTTCTCCTCCAGGTCGACCTGGAGCCACTCGCCGCGGCTGGGGTGGATGGTGCCCTCGAAGGCCACCTTGTCGTCCTTGCCCGGCTGGAACAGGACGCCCGGCGAGCGCACCAGCTGGCTGACCACCACGCGCTCGGTGCCGTTGATGATGAACGTGCCCTGCTCGGTCATGATGGGGAAGTCCCCCATGAAGACCGTCTGCTCCTTGATCTCGCCGGTGTCGGCGTTGAGGAAGCGCGCGCGCACGAAGATCGGCTGGGAGTAGGTCGTGGCGCGCTGGCGGCACTCCTCGACGGTGAACTTCGGCGGGCTCTTCAGGTCCCCGTCATCGGGGTCGTACTCCAGCTCCAGGCTCAGGCGCCCGGTGAAGTCCGAGATGGGCGAGATCGACGCGAAGGCCTCGCGCAGGCCGTCGCGCATGAAGTAGTCAAAGCTGTCTCGCTGGATCTCGAGCAGATTGGGCAGGGGATAGGCCTCGCCCAGGGCGGAGAAACTGAATCGTTCCGGGCTGCTGATCCGTGGCGTCAACGGTCAATCCTCCAATAGATGGGCGAACCAGGCGAAACCGCCCGCGCAGCGGCCACAGCGACGTTCGGAGACGACGAGGCGAGACGCAGGGGCACGGTTTTTCGAGTCTAATGCCGAAATGCGCCGACGCGCAAGTAGGGCGTCACTACGGGACGCCCAGCCGCGGAGCGGCTGGCGCTACCATAGGCAACTTCGTTCCACCGGTCAAGTACCCCGGCGGGTGGCGGCGGGGCTGGGCCCCGCCGCCCCGCGGGGACTACTTCAGTTCGACGGTGGCGCCGGCGCCCTCGAGGGCGGCCTTGGCCTTCTCGGCGTCGGCCTTCGAGACCTTCTCCAGGACGGGCTTGGGCGCGCCGTCAACCAGGTCCTTGGCCTCCTTCAGCCCGAGGCTGGTGAGGGTCCGGACCTCCTTGATGACCTGGATCTTCTTCTCGCCGCCGCTCACCAGGATGACGTCGAACTCGCTCTTCTCCTCGACGGCCTCGTCGGCGCCACCACCGGCGGCAGCGGGCGCGGCGACCGCGACCGGCGCAGCCGCGCTGACCCCGAACTTCTCCTCGAAGGCGCTGAGCAGCTCGCTCAGCTCGATCACCGACAGCTCAGCAATGCCGTCGAGGATCTGCTCCTTGGTCAATGAACCCATGATGCTCCTTTAATTGTGATCTCGGTTGGGGCGGCGCCGCTCAGGACGCCGCGTCGGTCTCGTCGGCGGCGGGTGCCGCGTCGGTCTCGTCGGCGGCGGGTGCCGCCTCGGTCTCGTCGGCCGCGGGTGCCGCGTCGACCTCGGCCACGGGGGCCGCCTCGGTCTCGTCGGCGGCATCTTCCTCGGCGGCCGGGGTCGCCTCGGCCGAGATGGTCTCGGCGTCGCTCGGCGCGCCCCCCCGCGCGTCGCGCAGGGCGGCCAGCCCGTAGGCGAGGTTGCGCGGCAGCGCCTGGAGGAGGCCCGCCATCATGCGCATCGGCGCGGCCAGCATCCCGGCCACCTGGGCCAGCAGGACGTCGCGGCTCGGCAGGTCGGCCAGGGCGATCAGCTCGGCCGTCGTGAGCGCGTGCCCGTCGAGCACGCCGCCCTTGAGGACCAGGGCCGGCGCCTCCTTCGTGAAGTCACGCAGCGCCTTGGCCACGGCCGACACGTCGCCGTCGACGAACGCGATGGCCGTCGGTCCCTCGAGGAACGCGGCCATCGGCTCGACGGGCGTGCCAGCGATCGCCCGGCGCACCAGGGTGTTCTTGAAGACCTTGTAGTCGGCCCCCAGCGCGCGCAGGCGGCGGCGCAGCGTGGAGATCTGGGCGACGGTGAGGCCCCGGTACTGGGTCACCACGGCGGTCCCGGTCGCCTGGGCGCGCGCAGCCACCTCCTCGACGACGGCGGCCTTCTCGGCGGAGGCGTTAGCCATGGTGCTCCTCTCCCGGACAGCGTCCGGATCGGGCCGTGACACCCGGAGGAACCCCTTCCCTCGTCAGGCGGACCTTGGGTCCATTAAGGGTCTCCCCACCGGATGTCTTCGGCGATATTCGACTGTGGCGCCCGTGGGCGCGAGTGGCCAGCCTACCGTCTGGCGGGTGGCCGCGGCAACTCAGGCGGGGGTGGCGACCTCGTCGAGCTCGCGCGCGTGGGTCGGGTCGACCTTGACCCCGGGGCCCATCGTCGACGAGAGCGTCACGCCCAGCAGGTAGCGGCCCTTGGCGCTGGCCGGCTTGACGCGGACCAGCTCCTCGAGAACGGCGTGGACGTTGCGCGCCAGGTCGGCGCTGGCGAAGCTCACCTTGCCCACGCGCAGCTGGATGTTGCCGACCTTGTCGGTGCGGTACTCGACGCGACCGCCCTTGAACTCGCTGACCGCGCGCGCCACGTCGGTCGTCACGGTCCCGGTCTTGGGGTTGGGCATCAGACCGCGCGGGCCCAGGACGCGGCCCAGCGAGCCGACCTTGCCCATCAGGTCCGGCGTGGCGATGGCCACGTCGAAGTCGAGGAACCCGCCCGCGACGCGCGCCACCAGGTCGTCGGCACCGACCTCGTCGGCACCCGCGTCACGCGCCTCCTGGGCGGCCTCGCCGGCCGCGAAGACGACGATGCGGTTGGTCTTGCCGGTCCCGGCGGGCAGCGAGAGCGTGCCGCGCACGATCTGCTCGGCGCGGCGCGGGTCGACCCCGAGGCGCACGGCGAGCTCGACCGTCTCGTCGAAGCCCGCCGAGGCGACGGCCTTGACCTTCTCGATGGCCTCGGGCACGCTGAGCAGCGCCGTGCGGTCCACCTGGGCCAGGGCGTTGGTGTACTTCTTGCCGTGCTTCACAGTTCTCTCCTAGCCCGCGACCGCGATGCCCATGGAGCGCGCGGTGCCCACCACCTGGCGCTTGGCCATCTCCAGGTCGTCCGTGTTCAGGTCCTTCAGCTTGGTCGTGGCGATCTCGGCCACCTGCTCCTCGGTGATCGAGGCGACCGTCTCGCGGCCGGCCGTCTTGGCCCCCTTGGGCAGGCCCGCGGCCTGGCGCAGCAGCACCGGCGTGGGCGGCGTCTTGAGCACGAAGGTGAAGGTGCGGTCCTCGTAGATGGTGATCTCCACCGGGATGACCGTGCCGCGCATTGACTCGGTCGCCGCGTTGTACTGCTTGCAGAACTCCATCGTCTGGATCCCGTGGGGCCCCAGGGCCGTGCCCACCGGCGGAGCGGGCGTCGCGGCGCCCGCGTCGAGCTGGATCTTGACGACGGCGGTGACCTTCTTGGCCATGACCTCTTCTCCTTGCCTAGAGCTTCGTGACCTGCGTGAAGTCGAGCTCCACGGGGGTCTCGCGGCCGAAGATGTCGACCAGGACCTTGACTTTGAGCTGGTCCTCGTTGATCTCGGCCACGTGGCCCGAGAACGTCGCGAAGGGACCGGACTTGATCTGCACGGTGTCGTTGATCTCGAACTCGTGGGTCGGGCCCCGGCGCTTGGGGACCACCTCGACGCCCTCGACGTGCGGACGGATGATGTTGTCGACCTCCTGGCGCGTGAGCGCCGTGGGCCGGGTCTTCTCGGCGCCGACGAAGCCCGTCACCCCGGGCGTCGAGCCGATGACGTAGAACACCTCGGGGTCCGGCTCGCAGCGCACCAGCAGGTAGCTGGGGAACACCCGCTTGGAGACCGTGACCTTCTTGCCGCCCTTGAACTCGGTGACGTCCTCTTCGGGCAGGTAGATCTCGTAGATGCGGTCGGCCAGGTCGCGGCTCTTGATGATGTTGTTGAGCGCGCCGATGACCTTCTGCTCGTGGCCGGCGAAGGTGTGCACGATGTACCAGCGGCCGGGGCGGTCGAAGGCGCTCTCGACCTCGGCGGGGGGCTCCTCGTCGAAGACGACGTCGAACTCCTCGTGGTCGGGTGCGGACAGGTCGTTCATGGTCACCGGTGGAAGAAGAAGGTCACGAACTTGGAGAATCCCGCGCCCAGGCCGAAGATCAGCGCGGTCATGAAGACCAGGACGCCGAAGACGATCGAGGTGTAGTTGATGACCTCGGGGCGCTTGGGCCAGGCCACCTGGCGCATCTCCTCGCGCACCTCGCGCACGAACTGGCGGGCGTGGGTGCGCTCGCTGCGGCGCCGCTGCAGGTCCTGGGCGGCCGTGGTGCGCCGCGCCGAGGTGCCCTCGGCGCCGACTTGGCCCTGACGCTGCAGGAGTCGCTTCTGTTCGCGGTTCATCTCGTCTTCCTCTAGTCCCGCCCCGAGCAGGGCAGGAGGGACTCGAACCCCCAACCCCCGGTTTTGGAGACCGGTGCTCTACCAATTGAGCCACTGCCCTTCGACCTCGCGGTCAAGGGAGTCCAGCCTACCATCCCGGGCGCCCGGGGCTCTAGCGGGTCTCCTTGTGCATCGTGTGGCGCCGGTCGTAGCGGCAGTACTTGCGCATCTCGATGCGCTCGCGGTCGTTCACCTTGGACTTCTTGGTGATGTAGTTGCGCCGCTTGCACTCCTCGCAGGCCAAGGTCACCTGGACCCTCTTCTCGTTCTTGGCCATCGCTCCTCTCCTGTCGCTTGCCTGGTAGCGGCGGCGGGAGTCGAACCCGCGACACCACGATTATGAGCCGTGTGCTCTAACCACCTGAGCTACGCCGCCTGGCGAGCCCTCTGTCGGGATTGAACCGACGACCCCTTCCTTACCATGGAAGTGCTCTACCACTGAGCTAAGAGGGCGACACGCCGTCGCCGACGCAGTGCGCCAGTCTACCCCCTGCCCAGCAGCGCTTCCACCCCGAGGCCGAACTACCCTGGGCCCATGCTCATCCGGCTGGTCGAGGCCGCCGACGCCGAGGCCCTGATGGCCATCTACAACCCCGAGGTCGTCGAGACCACGGTCACCTTCGACCTCGTGCCCCGGAGCCTCGACGAGCAGCGCGCCTGGATCGCCCAGCATCGCGCGACCCACCCGTGCCTGGTCGCCGTCGACGAGAAGGGCGTCGTGGGCGAGTCCGGCGCCCGCGGCGAGCGCATCGTCGGGTTCGCCGTGGTGTCGCCCTTCCGCAGCCGCCCGGCCTACGCCACGACCGTCGAGAACTCCGTCTACGTCCACCGGGCCGCCCGGGGCCGCCACATCGGCGAGGAGCTGCTCGGCGCCCTGGTGCGCGTGGCGCGCGAGTCGGGGTTCCACGCCATGGTCGCGCGCATCGTGGGCGAGAACGCCGGGTCCATCCGGCTGCACGAGAAGTGCGGGTTCACCCTGGTGGGAACGGAGCTGGAGGTCGGCCGCAAGCACGGCCAGTGGCTCGACGTCGTCGAGTACCAGCGGGTGCTGAGCGCCGAGCCCGGCGGGGCGCACCGCTAGGGCGACGTCGAGGCGACCGGGGCGGGCTCGGGCAGCGCCGCCTCCTCGGGGCTGCTCGCCCAGGACCACTGGGTCCAGCGACCCATGGGCACCACGAGCACCCCGCCGAGCACCGCCACCGCGACGGCCAGCAGCAGGGGGTTGCCGTGGACCAGGCCGGCCAGGAGCTGGCGTCCGCCGGGTAGCCCGATGAAGGGCCCGGTGATCGAGAGCATCAGCAGCCAGAAGTGCTCTCGACCCCGGTAGCTCGCGGCCAGCAGCACGAGGCCCCACGCCAGGTACCAGGGCTGGACGACCGGGCCGAGCTCGACGACCAGCAGCAGCGCCACCGCGAGCGAGCGCACCCACCCGCGCTGGGGGCCGCGCCACAGCAGCCACACGCAGAACGCGCCGGCGATCAGCAGGCCGCTCAGGCGGGTGAGCGACAGCACCGAGCGCACGCTGATGGCGTGCAGGCCCACCGCGTGCAGGGTGTTGCCCAGGGCCATCCCCACCGCGGTCGCCGGGGCCGCCCAGGACCGCACGGTCCCGTTGGACAGCAAGTTGCGCACCCAGCCGAAGCCGAAGCCGGCCATCCACGACGAGACGACGAGCGTGACAGCCAGCACCGCGGCGGACTTCAGGGCCGGGACCACGCGATCGCGGATCCGCGGGCCGATCCCGGGCCACATCCAGGCCACGAAGGCCAGCCCCACGGCCGCGGGCGCCTTGACCGCGGTGGCCGCCGCGCAGAAGGCCAGGGCCCACCACGGTCGTCGGCGCACGGCCATCGCCACGCCCACCACGAGCAGCGCGGTCATGGCCGCGTCGTTGTGCGCCCCCCCGATGAGGGTGAGCAGCACCAGCGGGTTCAGCGCCCCGAGGACGAAGGCCTCGCCCGGGTCGCGCCCGAGTCCCCGGGCCAGCATGGTCAGCCCCACGCCGATCACCGCGACGGCGGCGACCTCGAGCAGCCGCAGCCCCAAGACGGTCACCACCTCGTGATGCCCGCTCAGGCGGGTGATCGCCCCGTCGAGGAACAAGAAGAGCGGGCCGTAGGGGGCGGGGGCGTTGCCCCACAGCGGGTCCACCGGGTTGACGTAGGGGCTCGAGCCCAGCGTGAAGGGCCCGTAGAGGTAGGGGCTGATGTGGTAGCTGGTCATCTCGCCCTGGGCGGCGTAGCTGAAGACGTCGCGCGAGAACATCGGGGGCGCGATCAGCATCGGCAGGCTCCAGAGGATCAGCATGATCCACAGGGGGCGCATCGGCGCGCCGGGGTGGATCTTCATGACCTCGGCCAGGCGCAGCCACACCCGCATCAGCAGCACGAGCCCCCCGTACGTCAACACGATGGCCACCAGGAACTTGGTCACCGAGGGCGTGCCCGTGGGGCTCGCCGACGGCTCGCCGAAGAACCAGGTGCCGGCCATGTCGAGCTTGAAGGGTGAGTTGGTGAACGAGCCCCCCGCCAGGATCAGGCTCATCGCGACCAGGCCGAGCGCCGCGGGCTGCCAGAGGAACTGCCAGCCCGCGAAGGGCCCCGGACGGAACCGGCCGAGCGGCGTGTAGCGGCGCTCGGCGGCCGCGACCGTCGACTCGAAGCGGGTGGCGACCCTCTCGTAGAGGCGGCGCACGCCGGCCCCCACGACCTGGATCCGACGCACACCACTCCTCTCCGGGCCCGGACCCTCCGGACGCGCACCACCGATCGCGCGAGCGCGACCGGTGGTCTGGTGGGCCGGGAGGGATTTGAACCCCCGTAGGCAAAGCCGTCTGGTTTACAGCCAGATCCCATTGGCCGCTCGGGCACCGACCCGCGCAGCATCCTACTGGACGCCCCGTCGCTCTTCCAGCCGACGGGGGGCGAGGCGCCCTCTAGCATGAGGCCATGCCCACCTTCGACGTCGTCTCCGAGCTCAACGCCCAGGAGGTCCGCAACGCCGTGGACCAGGCCAATCGCGAGGCGACCACGCGCTTCGACTTCAAGGGCACCGGCGCGCTCGTCGAGATCGGCGAGCACGAGTTGACGCTCAGCGCCTCGACCGAGGATCGCCTCGTCGCCCTCTACAGCGTCGTCCAGGACAAGTTCGTCAAGCGCGGCATCTCGCTCAAGGCCCTCGACCCGGGACGGATCGAGGAGGCCGCCAAGGGCAGCGCGCGCCAGCGCGTGGGCCTGCGCGCGGGCATCACCCAGGAGATCGGCAAGCAGATCAACAAGATGGTCAAGGACCTCGGGCTCAAGAACGTGAGCTCCTCGCTCCAGGGCGATCAGGTGCGCGTGACGGGCAAGCAGCGCGACGACCTCCAGGCCGTCATCGCCCTCCTGCGCGAGGCGGACCTACCGGTCCCCCTCCAGTTCACCAACTTCCGCGACTAGCGGCGGGCGTGCTGGGGCTCGCGCTTGGCGGGCGCCTCGTGCGCGGACACGTGGAAGATGCGGTTGAACACCATCATCTTGAGGACCCAGAACAGGCCGAAGCTGACCAGGTTGGTCGTCGAGACCAGGCCGGTGTTGACCAGGTGCGGCCAGGTGTGCTCCTTGACCTGCTCCTTGGCCCACGTCGCGCCCAGCATCGACACCGCGATCCCCAGGAACGACATCGTCCAGAACGGGACGATCTCCTTGCGGAAGTGGCTGCGGCCGCGCTTGCCCCACGTCCAGGTCCGGTTCAGGTAGTACGAGGGGACCGTGGCGATGAGGTTGCCGGCGACGGTCGACTCGATGACCCCGGTTAGGAGGTGGAAGCCGTAGATGATCGAGATCGAGGTGAACGACACCAGGGTCGAGATGACCGACACCGAGGTGAAGCGAACGATCTTGCGTCCCCGGTGCGTCTGAGACCAGGCGTAGACCTCGCGCATCCGTTGGAGCATCCTGACTAGTCTACCGGGCGCGCCGGGCTCCGGGTCGCCGGTGCCACAATGGGTCATGACCGCCGCCCTCGACGAACTGCTCGACCTGCTCGACATCGAGACCATCGAGGTCAACACCTTCCGGGGCCAGCACCCCCACGAGGAGCGCCAGCGCACCTTCGGCGGCCAGGTCGCTGCCCAGGCCCTGATGGCGGCGGGCCGCACGGTCGCCCACGGGCGCGTGCACTCGCTGCACTCCTACTTCCTGCGCCCGGGCGACCCGACCCTGCCCATCCTCTACGAGGTCGACCGCATCCGTGACGGGCGCAGCTTCACCACCCGGCGGGTCGTGGCCGTCCAGCGGGGCCAGGCCATCTTCAACCTGGAGGCCAGCTTCCACGACGACGAGCCGAGCCTGGAGCACCAGTTCCCGATGCCCGCGGCCCCCGACCCCGAGTCGCTCGCGCCGCTCGCCGAGCGCCTCGCGGACGAGCCGGGCATCCTCGACGCGTGGTTCCGGCGCCAGCACCCCATCGACCAGCGCTACATCGGCGAGCTGCCCTGGAGCCCCCTGCGCGACCGGGAGCCGCGCCAGCGGCTGTGGTTCCGCGCCGACGGCGACCTGCCCGCTCAGGACCCGCTCCTGCACGCGTGCGTCGTCACCTACGCCAGCGACCTGAGCCTCTTCGACGCGATCATCGCGCCCCACGCCTGGCGCTGGGACGACAGCGGCTTCATGGGCGCGAGCCTGGACCACTGCATGTGGTTCCACCGCCCGGTGCACGCCGACCACTGGCTGCTCTACGACACCGACTCGCCCATCGCCCACGGGGCGCGGGGGCTGGCCCGCGGCTTCCTCTTCGACCAGGACGGCGCGCTGTGCGTGTCGATGGTCCAAGAGGGCCTGGTGCGCGTGGTGGACCCCGCGCGCGCCCCCTCGGGCGCCGGGGGCGCCCAGTAGGATCGCGCCGTGGAGCTCACCGACGCCCTGGCCGACTACGCCGCCGCGACCGCCGTCTTCGTCGAGGTGGCCCGGCGCATCGATCCCGCCGACCTGGACCGGCACGCCCCGGGCGCCTGGTCGGCGCGCCAGGTCATCCACCACGTCGCCGACGCCGAGGTCGAGGCGGCCAGCCGCCTGCACCGGCTGCTGGGCGAGGCGCCGGGTGCGGCGCTGCTGGCCTTCGACGAGGCCGGCTGGGCGACCACGCCGGCCCTCGACTACGCGGCGCGGCCCGTGGGGCCGTCGCTGGCGATCATCGAGGGGCTGCGCGCGTCGTCCCTGGACATCCTGGGCCGCCTCACGCCCGCCGACCTCGAGCGCCAGGGCGTGCACTCCGAGCGCGGCCCCTACAGCGTGGCCGACTGGATCCGCAGCCACAGCGACCACCCGCGGGCCCACGCGACCCAGATGCTCGAGGCCGCGAGCGCGTAGGGCGCGGGCCCGCCGCGTGCGCGGCGGGCCCGGCACTCCCTAGCGCTGGTCGATGGCGACGTAGTCGCGTGTGTCGGCGCCGATGTAGAGCTGGCGCGGACGGATGATCTTCTGGTTCTGGTCGAGCAGCTCCTGGAAGTGGGCCAGCCACCCCGAGGTGCGCGGGATCGCGAACAGCACGGTGAACATCTCGGTCGGGAAGCCCATCGCCTGGTAGATCAGGCCCGAGTAGAAGTCGACGTTCGGGTAGAGCCGGCGCGAGATGAAGTAGTCGTCGGCCAGCGCGATCTCCTCGAGCTTGAGCGCGATGTCGAGCAGGCGGTTGCGCCCGGTGATCGCGAAGACCGAGTCGGCGGTCTGCTTGATGATCTTGGCGCGCGGGTCGTAGTTCTTGTAGACCCGGTGGCCGAAGCCCTCCAGCAGCACGTTGCCCTTCTTGACCTCCTCGATGTACGCGGGGATGTTCTCGTAGCTGCCGATCTTGGCCAGCATCTTGAGCACCGCCTCGTTGGCCCCGCCGTGACGCGGCCCGTAGAGGGCCGCGGCCGCGGCCGCGGTCGCCACGTACGGGTCGCCGTGGGACGAGGCGACGGTGCGCATCGCGGTCGTCCCGCAGTTCTGCTCGTGGTCGGCGTGCAGGATGAACAGGATGTCCAGCGCGCGCGCCAGCACCGGGTCGGCCTCGTAGCGGGGCTCGGCCACCTTCCACATCATCGACAGGAAGTTCTCGGCGTAGCCCAGGCCGTTGTCCGGGTAGACGAACGGCATGCCCACCGAGAAGCGGTGCGCCGCCGCGGCCAGGGTCGGCATCTTGGCGATCAGGCGCACGACCTGCTTGTGCAGGACGTCGGGCTCGAACAGGACCTTGGAGTCGCGGTAGTAGGTCGACAGGGCCGCGATCGCCGACACCAGCATCCCCATCGGGTGGGCGTCGTAGTTGAAGCCCTCGAGGAACCGCTTGCGCACGTTCTCGTGGATGTAGGTGTGGTACGTGACCTCGCGCTTCCAGGCCTCGAACTGCTCGGTCGTGGGCAGCTCGCCGTGGTTGAGCAGGTAGGCGACCTCCAGGTACGTCGACTTCTCGGCCAGCTGCTCGATCGGGTACCCGCGGTAGCGCAGGATGCCGGCCTCGCCGTCGAGGTAGGTGATCGCCGACTCGGTGGCCGCGGTGGCCAGGAGGCCCGGGTCGAAGAACCACACTCCGGGGACGGCTTTCGTGAAGTCCTTGGCGGCCACGCCGCCGTTGCGGATCGGGATCTCGTGTGACTCCCCCGTCCGGTTATCGATGACAGTTATCGACTCAGTCACGGTTCCTCATTTCGATTCGAGCCCCCGTATATCGTAGGCCGTCGCCTACCCCCCCGAACCCGCCGGGGCGACGATGACGCGGTAGCGACGGGTGGTCGGCCAGCGCCCCCCCGGAGGCACACCGCTCAGCGTCAGCACGAGGGTCGCGTGCGCGCTCGGGGCCAGGCTCAGCGCGCCCAGCGCGAAGCCGACCGAGCGGAGGGGCCCGAGCGTCGCGCTCTGGTGGACGACCCGCAGCACGGCACCCGACGCGCTGGCGAGCGTCAGGGTGAGGGCGACGGGCTGGACCACGTCGGCGGCGTTGGTCACCGTCGCCGCGACGGTCACGGCGGGTGCGGGCTCCAGCAGCAGCTCGCCGGCGGGCGCGGGCAGGGGCGCGGGCGACACGGCGACCGCGGTGATGCCCGCGCTGCGGTGCAGCACCAGCGTGGGCGAGGTCGCGAGGGCCGCGAGGGTGGGTTCGAGCGCGAGGTCGGCCACCAGGGTGTCCAGGGGTGCCAGGCGCACCCGGCCCGGCTCGCGCACCAGGCCGAAGCGGGCGCGCGCCCAGGCGCGCGCCGTCGCGCCCAGCGACGCCTGGGCGGCCGGGACGCTCGTGGGCGTGGTCGTGAGCGCGGCCCAGGGCAGGTGCAGGCGCGCCGCGATGGCGTCGAGCAAGGTGGCGTCGTCGTCGACGCGCTGCTCGGTGAGCTGGGCGACGACGGTGTTGAGCTGGTGGGCGATGGCGGGGCGGCGCAAGAGGTTGGCGTCGACGGTCCAGGTCGCGAGGGACTGGCCCAGCTGGGTGAGGCGCGCCGTGAAGACGACGCGTGTGAGGGTCTGCCCGTGCACCAGCAGGTAGGCCAGGTGGCCGTCGAAGGCGTTCTCCGAGGCGGTGAGGTCGTTGGCGAGCTGGCCGAAGGAGCGGTTCTCGGTGCGGCGCACCGAGCGCGCCCCGTGGGCCGCGCGCGAGACGTCCGCGGCGAAGGCCACCACGAGGAGGGTGCCGGCCAGGGCGAGCAGGACCCACACCCGGGTGCGACGGCGCTGGCGAGACCGGGCCACGAGCGTCCAACCTACTGGGGCCCGGCCTCCCCGTCATCGTCGATCACGACCTCGTCGGCGACCAGCGCCGCCGCCTCGCCCGCGTCGGGCAGGTCGTCCCAGCGCTCGGGGTTCAGGCCCGCGGGCAGCGTGGGGACCTCGCCCGGGCTCGCCAGCACGCGGCTCGCCGGCGCGACGCCCAGCTGGTGGAGGCTGCGGGTCACGGGCAGCAGTCGCGACTCGAAGGAGGCCACCACCTTGTTGAAGTGGCGCGTCGCGTCGTTGAGGGACTTGCCCAGGGACGTCAGGTGCTCGACCACCACCCGCACGCGCTCGTAGACCTTCTCGGCCTCGGCGCGGATCTGCTCGGCGTTGACCGCCGTGCGGTGCTGGCGCACCACCGACTGCACCGACCACAGCAGGGCGAGCAGGCTGCTCGGCCCGGCCAGCAGCACCCGCGCGCGCGTGGCCACGTCGTGCAGGTCCCGGTCCACCGACAGCGCCGCGGTGACCGCGGCGTCGCTGGGCACGAAGCAGACCACGAACTCGGGCGATCCCTCGAGGCTCTCCCAGTAGCCGCGCTCGCCGAGCGCTCGCACGTGGGCGCGCAGCGCCGCGGCGTGCTCGCGGTAGCGCGCCTCGCGCTCTCCCGGGTCGGTCGCGGCCACCGCCTCCTCGAACCGATCGAAGGGGAACTTGGCGTCGACGGCCACCTGCGCCTGGGGCAGGTGCACCACGCAGTCGGGACGGCGGCTGCCCTGCTCGGTCGCGGTGGTCGCCTGGAGGACGAAGTCGATCCCCTCGACCAGGCCCGAGGCGCGCAGCACGTTGGCCAGCTGCACCTCGCCCCAGCGTCCCCGCTCGCTTGAGCGCCCGAGGAGCTGGTTGAGCCGGCTGGTCTCGCCCAGTGACCGCTCCTGGGCGGCGAGCAGGTCCGCGGCTCGCTGGCGCACCTCGCCCAGGGCCGCGACGTGCTCCTTGTCGAAGTCGGCCAGGCGGCGCTGGTAGCTGTCGAGGGCCTCGCGCAGGGGCCCGAGCGCCACCTCGAGGCGGGCGTCGCGCTCCCGCTGCAGCTCGCCCTGGGCGCTCCCGAAGCGCTCGACCGTGGACGCCAGCACGCGGCTGGCCAGCGCCTCGAAGCGCTCGTCGGCCTCCCGGGCACGCCGCTCGGCGTCCTCGCGCTCCCGGCCCGCCTCCTCGCGCAGGTGCCCCAGGTCGGCCTGGGCCACGGCCAGCGCACTGCGCGCGTCGGCCAGCTCGGTGACGTGGCGCCGCTGGAGGCGCTGGGCCGCCATCCCCGCCCCCAGCGCGCCGATCACCATGCCCACCACCAGCCACACGAACGCCACGACGCGACCTCCCGCGGGCCCGCTCGAGCCCTGCGCGGAGGGTAGCCTGTCGCGGTGACTCGACGATTCGGGCTCACCGCCCGCTCCGCGCGCCCCGCGCCCCCGCCTCCCGTCACGCTGTCGGTGGCACCTCGGCTGCGGCCGTCGGTCGTGCAGGCCTTCGCCCTGGTCGGCGAGGCAATCGCCGAGGCCACCCACGCCCTGCTGGCGGGCGACCGCGAACTCGCGATCCGGGTCGTGGAGTCTGACGTGACCATCGACGACCTGGTCGAGAGCGTCATCGACGAGGCCGAGGGGGAACTGCTGGGCGAGGGGCACCTGCCCGCCGCGGACCGCCAGGCGCTGCTCGACCTCCTGCGCATCCTGCCCGAGGTCGAGCGCAACGGCGACCTCGCCGAGCACATCGCGCGGCGCGCCGCGCGCGGGCTGGGCGCCGAGATGTCGCACCGCAGCCGCGGGCTGGTCGAGCGCATGGGCGAGGTCGCCTCGCTCATCTGGCGCCACGCCACCGACGTGATCCTCGACGGGCGCGGCGACGCCGCCTCGATCGAGGACGTCGACGACGAGCTCGACGAGCTGCACGTCGCCCTGACCGCCGAGCTCACCTCGGGGTCGATGCCGGTGCCCGTAGCCGTCGAGGTGGCGCTGCTCGCCCGCTTCTACGAGCGCTTCGGGGACCACTGCGTCAACCTGGCGCGCCGCCGCTTCGGGCGCGACGGGATCGACTGACGCCCCGCCGCGGGCCCGCGCCCGGGCACAATGGGTCCGTGGACCGCGTGCACCAGGAGATGGGCGTCGAGCGCCTGGAGACCTTCAGCGACAGCGTCCTGGCCGTCATCATCACCCTGACCGCGATCGAGCTGCGCGCGCCCGCGCAGGGATCCCTCCACGCGATGGGCCACGCCCTGCCGACCCTGCTGGTGTACGTGGTGAACTTCGCGTTCCTGGGCATCTACTGGAACAACCACCACCACCTCCTGCGCTCGGCCACGCGGATCTCGGCGGGCATCATGTGGTCGAATCTGGCCCTGCTGTTCGCCCTGTCGCTGATCCCGGTGATGACCCAGTGGGTCGGCGCCCACTACCGCGACACGGCCCCCGCGGTCACCTACGGGATCGTGGCCCTGGCCGCGGGCGCCTGCTACCAGGTGCTCACGCGCGCGATCGTCCGCGCCGAGGATCACCCCCACGTCGCGCGGGTCGTGGGTCGCGGCATCAAGGGCGCGATCTCGATCGCCGGCTACGCCCTCGGGGTGGCCCTGGCCCTGGTGAGCCCGTGGCTGGGCTACGCGCTCTACGTCGCGGTCACGGTGCTGTGGCTGGTCCCGGACCGGCGCTTCGCGCGCGCCACTCACTGAGCGGCGAGCGCCTCGGCGATCTGCACGGCGTTGAGCGCGGCGCCCTTGCGCAGGTTGTCCCCCGTGACGAAGAGGCTCAGCCCGTGCGCGACCGTGGTGGCCCGGCGGACCCGGCCCACGAAGGAGGGGTCCTGGCCCGCGGCCAGGCGCGGGGTGGGCAGGTCGCTCACCACGACGCCGGGGGCTGACGCCAGCAGCGCCAGCGCCTCGGCGGGATCGAGGTCGCGCGCGAAGGAGGCGGTGATGGCCAGCGAGTGACCCGTGAAGACCGGCACGCGCACGCACGTGGCGTCCACGGCCAGGTCGGGGATCCCCAGGATCTTGCGGCTCTCGTCGCGCAGCTTGCGCTCCTCGCCCGTCTCGCCCGAACCGTCCTCCACGAGGGACCCGGCCAGGGGCACGACGTTGTGGGCGATCGCGGCGGGGAACTTGGCGCCGGGCTCGAGTGACAGCGCCGTGCCGTCGAAGGTCAGCACGCGCGCGTCGCGGTCCCGGTCGCGCTCGAGCTGCGTGAACAGCTCGTCGACGCCCTCGCGCCCCGCGCCGCTCACCGCCTGGTAGGTGGCGACGATCAGCGCGCGCAGGCCGGCCGCCTGGTGCAAGGGCGCGAGCACGGGCATCGCGGCCATCGTCGTGCAGTTCGGGTTGGCGACGATCCCCTTGGGGATGGCGGCCAGGGCGTGCGCGTTCACCTCGGGCACCACGAGGGGCACGTCGGGGTCCATGCGCCACGCCGAGGAGTTGTCGATCACGATCGCCCCCGCCGCGGCGACCGCGGGCGCGATCGTGCGCGAGGCGGTCGCCCCGCAGGACATCAGGGCCACGTCGAGGCCCGTGAAGTCGGCGCCGTCGGCGTCCTCGACCACGATCGAGGCGCCGTTCCACTCGAGGGTCTTTCCCGCGGACCGCGCCGAGCCGAACAGCCGCAGCTCGTCGACGGGGAAGGACCGCTCGCGCAGGATGGTGCGCATCACGGTGCCCACCTGGCCGGTCGCGCCCACGATGGCCACGCGCATGGTCGCTCCTCTCAGGCCGCGTCGAGCCCGAAGGCGGTGTGGAGGTGCCGCACGGCCTCGGCGACGCGATCGGCGCGCACGACGCACGAGATGCGGATCGAGCTCGTCGAGATCATCTCGATGTTGATGCCGTGGGCCGAGAGCGTCTCGAACATCAGCGCCGTGATGCCCGGGCTCGACTTCATGCCCGCCCCCACGATCGAGACCCGACCGATCTGGTCATCCGAGCTCACCTGCGCGGCCCCGATCTCGTCGCGCACGCGGTCGCAGACCTCGCGCGCCAGGGCCAGGTCGGTCTTGCCCACGGTGAAGGAGATGTCGGTCAGCCCGTTGCTCCCGGTGTTCTGGACGATCATGTCCACGTTGACGCTCCGGTCGGCCAGCTCGCGAAAGAGCCGGGCGGCCACGCCGGGGTGGTCCGGGACGCCGCCCACGGTGACCTTGGCCTCCGAGGTGTCGTCGGTGACCGCCGACACGACTGCCTCTTCCATGGTGGGATCCTCCTCCACAATCCACGTCCCCGGCTCCCAGGTGAAGCTGGAACGCACCTGCAGCGGCACCCGATGGCGCCGCGCGAACTCGACCGAGCGCAGCATCAGCACCCGTCCCCCGGTGGCCGCGATCTCGAGCATCTCGTCGAAGGACACCTTGAGCAGGCGGCGCGCCTTGGGCACCACCCGGGGGTCCGCCGAGAAGACGCCCGGCACGTCGGTGTAGATCTCGCACACGTCGGCCCCCAGGGCCGCGGCCAGGGCGACGGCCGTCACGTCCGAGCCGCCCCGCCCCAGCGTCGTGATGTCGCGCTCGGTCGAGACCCCCTGGAAGCCGGCCACCACGGGCGTCAGCCCCTCGCCCAGCGCCTCGCGCACCCGGTCGGGGCGGATCTCGAGGATCTTGGCCTTGGTGTGGTCGGTGTCGGTGATGATGCCCGCCTGGGAGCCGGTGAAGGAGGCCGACTCGACGCCCTGGTCGGCCAGGGCCATGGACACCAGCGCCATCGAGATGCGCTCGCCGGCGGTCAGGAGCATGTCCATCTCGCGCGGGGGCCGGGTGGGCGACACCTCGTGGGCCAGGCGCAGCAGGTCGTCGGTGGACTTGCCCATGGCCGAGACGACCACCACGACCTGGTCCCCCGAGGCCCGGGTGCGGGCCACGTGGTTGGCCACCTCGCGGATCCGCTCGGCGTCGCCCACGGACGTGCCGCCGTACTTCTGGACCACGAGCGCCATGGCGCCAACTTAGTTGACGACCCGGGACCCCCCGATCGGACCACTAGTCTCGCACCCATGGCAACCGAGAAACGAGCCCGGCAGAAGGCGGCCCGACGCGAGAAGGTGGCGGCCCTCCAGCGCGCCGCGAAGCGGCGGCGCCAGGTGCGCAACGCCACCATCGTCGTCGTCGTGGCGGCCGTCGTCATCCTGAGCGCGGCGCTGCTGTTCACCCGCCACTCCCCCTCGACCAGCGCGACGGGCTCGTCGAGCACGACGACGACCGTGGCCGCCACCACGACGACCACCACGTCGGCGGCCACCGCGAGCGCCCAGGCCAAGGCCAACGCGATCGCCGTGAAGGCCGGCTGCCCGGCCTCGACCCAGACCCGCGTCAACACGCTGTCGTGGACCACGGCCCCGGCGATGACCATCTCGAAGACCACGACCTACTACGCCCACGTGGTCACGACGGCGGGCACCTTCGTGATCCGCCTCGACAGCGCCCAGGCGCCCATCACGGTCAACAACTTCGTCTTTCTGGCCCAGCACCACTTCTACAACTGCGTGATCTTCCATCGCGTCATCCCGGGCTTCGTGGTCCAGGGCGGCGACCCGACCGGCACCGGGACGGGCGGGCCGGGCTACACCATCGCCGACGAGTACCCCAAGGCCGGGAGCCCGACCTACCCGCTGTACTCGGTGGCCATGGCCAACACCGGCGCGCCCCACACCGGCGGCAGCCAGTTCTTCATCGTGACCGGGACCTCCGGCGAGTCGCTGCCCAACCAGTACTCGCTGTTCGGCCAGGTCGTCGCGGGCACGTCGGTCGTGGCCGCCATCAACAACCAGGGCGGCGCCAACGGCACGCCCAAGGTCGTCGAGCGCATGCTCACCGTCACCATCAACGAGGCCCCATGACCCAGCCCCTGCCCGATCCCGATGGCACCAGCGAGCGCCGCATCCGCTTCGACGCCGCCCCGCCGATGGTCATCGACCCGCAGCGCCGCTACCAGGCGACCATGGCCACGACCCACGGCACGATGGAGCTGCTGCTGCACGCGGGGACGGCCCCCCTCACCGTCAACAACTTCGTCTACCTGGCGCGGTTCCACTACTACGACGGGATCGTCTTCCACCGGATCATCCCCGGCTTCGTGCTCCAGGGTGGCGACCCGACGGGCACGGGCACGGGTGGTCCGGGCTACCGCTTCGCCGACGAGCTGCCCAAGCCCGGGCGCTACGAGCTGGGATCCCTGGCCATGGCCAACGCGGGACCCAACACCAACGGCTCGCAGTTCTTCGTCATCTCCGGGCCCGACGGCGTGCGCCTGCCCCCCCTCTACTCCCTGTTCGGCCAGGTGGTCGCGGGCCTGGACGTCGTGTCGACGATCGACGCCCTGGGCAGCCGCTCGGGCACCCCGCGCGAGGTGGTCACCATCGAGTCGGTCACCGTGGCCGAGCTGGAGGACTGACTCACAGCAGGCGGCGCTCGTGCGCCCAGTGCGTCAGCTCGTGGCGGCTGGACAGCTGGAGCTTGCGCAGCACCGCCGACACGTGGCTCTCGACGGTCTTGACCGAGACGGAGAGCTCGGTTCCCACGTCGCGGTAGCTGTAGCCGCGGGCGATCAGGCGTAGCACCTGGCGCTCGCGGGGCGTCAGCGACTCGAGCTCGGGGTCCTCGCTGGTGCCCGGGGGCAGATTGCGGAAGGCGTCGAGCACGAAGCCCGCCAGGCGCGGCGAGAAGACGACGTCGCCGCCCGCGACCGTGCGCACCGCGTCGGCCAGGTCCGCGGCCCCGATGGTCTTGGTCACGTAGCCGCGGGCGCCCGCGCGCACCAGCGCGATGACGTCCTCGGGGGCGTCGGACACCGACAGGGCCAGGAACGGGATCGCCGGGTCCACGGCGTGCACCCCCGCGAGGACCGCCCGCCCGCCCCCGCCCGGCAGGTGCACGTCCAGGAGCACCACGTCGGGACGCCGCTCGAGGATCATGGCGATCGCCGCGTCGACCTCGTCGGCCTCGCCCACGATCTCGACGGCGTCGGCCAGCGCCGCGCGGATGCCCGCCCGGATCAGCTCGTGATCGTCGACCAGGAACACCCGGGTCCTCATGGCGCCCGCCGGTGCAGCTCGATGGCCACCTCGGTCCCGGCACCCGGCGTCGAGCGCACCTGCACGTCACCGCCCGCGCGCGTCACGCGCTCACGGATCGAGTGGGCGATGCCGTGGTGCGCGGGACCCACGCTCGCCGGGTCGAAGCCGCACCCCCGATCGCGCACCCAGACCGCGACCTCCTCGTCGCCGACCTCGGCGTAGACGCGCACCTCGGGGGCGCCGGACCACTTGGCGGCGTTGATGACCGCCTCGCGCGCGGCGCCCACAACTGCGATCAGGCCCTCGTCGAGGGGTGCGTCCCCGACGGTGACCACCTCGACGCGCACCGCGTAGTCGTCCTCCACCTCGCGCTCGAGCGCCCGCATCCGGCCCGCGAAGCTGACGTCGTCGGGCGCGGGTGCCCCGAACAGCCAGCTGCGCAGGTCCCGCTCGGTCGTGCGCGCCAGGCGCGTCACCTCGGCGGGGTCGTGCGCCGAGCGCTGGATGAGGGCCAGCATCTGGAGGACCGAGTCGTGCAGATGGTCGGCCACGTCGGCGCGCGCCTCGGCGCGGCTGCGCTCGCGCCGCTCCTCGGTCAGCTCGCGCAGCGTCTCGACCCACCACGGCGTGAGCAGGACGAGGAGCCCGGCGCCCGTCACCACCAGCCCCACCAGGACGTCGGTCAGCGACGGCCCCTGCGCCAGCCCGAGGGGACCCACCGCGCGCCCCGCGGACGCCAGCAGGTTGAGGCCCACGATAAGCGCGGCGACCCCGACCCCCACGCGCAGGGCGCGCGCCCCCCAGCCGCGCGATCCCGCGACGCGCACGACGGGGACCGCCACCGAGCTCTGGAGGGCCGCGCGCTCCTCGCGCGAGGCTCCTCGCCACACGAGCAGGACGCCCAGGCCGCTGGGCACGACGGGCCAGAGCAGGCCGCCGGCCACTCGGTGGGTCAGGGCGACGGCGCCCAAGACCGCGACGGCCACGACCACCGCGGCGGCCTCGACGGCGTGGCGCTCGCGCGCGTCCTTCAAGACCCGTTGGGCGATCGCGTCCTCCTCACCGCGTCGCGGGACCAGGACCCACGCCGCCACGTAAGCCACGAGCCCGAGTCCTCCCACGAGCACCGAGGCCAGCCACACCAGGCGCACGAGGGCGACGCGCACGCCGAGGCGCGCCGCGAGCCCGGCGGCCACGCCTCCGAGGACCGCTCCGTGGGCGGCCCGGCGCCACGGGGGCGCCGCGACTCCCAGTCGCGGCCGGTCGGTGGCATCGCCGACGTCGGGAGGCTGTCCGGGCGCACGCATGCTGCTCGCAGTCTGGCACCGAAGCGCCAGCGGCGTCCTCGGGGGCATCCCCGAGGGATCCGTCGCGCCCCCGCGGTCCCTCCGGGTCCCGCCTCCTGGCCCGCGCCGGTCGGCCCGCCGTACCGTGGGGCGGTGAGCATGCCGAGCGCCCCCGCGACTGCCCCGTCCGCCGCAGGTCCGGGGCTGCGCCGCGCGCGTGAGGGACGAGTCGTCGCGGGCGTCGCGGCCGGCCTGGCCCGCCGCTTCGCCGTCCCGCCCGTTGCGGTGCGCGTCGCCTTCGTCCTGGCCGCCCTCGTCGGGGGCGCGGGCGTGGTCGCCTACCTGGCCCTGTGGGCGCTGCTCGCGCGCGACGGCGACCCCGCGCGCCCCGCGCGCACGCGCCTGGCCGGCGCGATCGTGGTCGTCGCGCTCGGCGTGGGCTTCCTGCTCCTGGTTCGTCGCGGACCCCGGGTGGCTCCGGGACTCGTCCTCGTGGTGCTCGCCGTGAGCGCCACCATGGCCCTGGTGGACTCGGGCCGCGCGCGTCACGCCCTCGGGTGGATCCTGCGCGCGGGCCTGCGCACGCTGCTCGCCCTGGTCGCCCTGGCGCTCGTGGCCCTCCTGGCGGCCGGGCCCCTGGCGGGCATCGGGCTGCACGGCGGGGTCGGCGCGCGCCAGTGGCGCCCGGTGACCCTCGGGAGGCGGGCTGCCGTGGGGCTCCTCGCGGGCTCGCTCGTCGTCGACTTGCGCCACAGCGCGCTGCCCCAGCGACTGGACCTGACGGCCAGCGTCGACGTGGGGCATCTCGTCGTCGAGCTGCCGGCGGGCGACCGCCTGGTCCTGGACGCCACGACGGGCCTGGGGCGGGTGATCGCGCCGGCGCCGCCGGCGCGGCCCGTGGCCGCTGGCGCGCCCACGGTCGTCGTCCACGCGGGCGTGGGGATCGGCCTGATCCAGGTGCGGCGCTAGGGCGTCGCGTCGAGGCGCGCGGGCACCAGCCCTCGCGTGACCTCGACGTCCTGGGCCACGACGACGCGCCAGCGCCCGTCCCGCTCGTCGAGCAGCCCCCGGGGGCCCACCACGACCAGAGCGCGGGGCGGGCGCAGCAGCGCGCGGGTGCGCGCGAGCTGGGCGGCCGTCGCGGGAACGGTGAGCGCGGGCCCCTCGCGCAGGCCCAGCCCCACCGTCGGGGCGCCACCGCGCGGATCGATCATCACCGGTCCGAGGACGCTCGCCACGCCGCCCACCGCGACGAGGGATGCCCCCGCGAGCGCCCCGCGCAGGGGCGCGACGCGCCACACGGTGCGGGCGTGCAGGGGCGAGCCGTCGACCAGCACCACGACGTCGGCCATCGCCACGCGCTCGGCCAGTCCCGGGTCCCGGGCCGCCGCGGCGTCGGGTGCGGGCAGGCCCTCGACCGCACGGCCCCCCAGCGCGTCACGCAGCTCGGCCAGCGCCCCGGTCGCCCCGGTGAAGGCGGCGGCCGTCGTGAGCGCCACGACGTCGGCCGCGGGCGGCAGGTCCCACCACGCGGCGAGCGCCCCCAGCGAGCCCGCGACCACGGTCGTCACGGGGCCAGTCTCCCATCCCTCGTCCCGGGCAGTACGATCCGTCAATGAACTTCCGAGTCGTTGGGGTCCTCGGATCGGGCATCATGGCGTGCGGCATCGCCGAGGTCGTCGCGGCCGCCGGCGCCGACGTGATCGTGCGGGGTCGCCGCCCCGCCGCGGGCGAGGCGGTCCTCGCGGGGCTCGAGCGCTCGCTGGCGCGCCAGGTCGCGCGCGCCGCGCGCAGCCCCGAGGAGGCCGACGCCCTGCGCGCGCGGGTGCGCGTCACCACCGACATCGAGGACCTGGCCGACTGCGACCTGGTGATCGAGTCGGTCGTCGAGGACCTCGACGTCAAGCGTGTCCTGTTCAGCGAGCTCGACCAGGTGACCCGGCCCGAGGCGATCCTGGCCACCAACACCTCGACGCTGTCGGTCATCGACCTGGCCGTCCAGACGCGCCGCCCCGAGCTGGTCTGCGGGATCCACTTCTTCAACCCGGCGACCGCGATGAGCCTGGTCGAGGTGGTGCGCCCCCTCAGCGCCGCCGACGAGACGATCCGGGCGGTCACCAACTTCGTGGTGGCCTGCGGCAAGGAGCCGGTCGTGGTCAAGGACCAGGCCGGCTTCGTCGTCAACGCGCTGCTCTTCCCCTACCTCAACAACGCGGTGCGCCTCCTGGAGCAGGGGGTGGCCAGCCTCGAGGGGATCGACGCGGCCATGCGGGGCGGCTGTGGGTTCCCCATGGGGCCCTTCGCCCTGCTCGACCTGGTGGGGCTGGACACCTCCCTGGCCATCCTCGAGGCGCTCTACGACGAGTTCGCCGATCCGAACTACGCGCCCGTCCCGCGGCTGCGCCGCATGGTGGCGGCCGGCCAGCTCGGGCGCAAGAGCGGTCAGGGCTTCTACCACTACCCACGATGAGCGACGCGCCCCGACCCCGGCCCTGGGTGATGCGCACCTACTCGGGGCACTCGACGGCGGCCGACTCCAACGCGCTCTACCGCGCGAACCTGGCCAAGGGCCAGACCGGACTGTCCATCGCCTTCGACCTGCCCACCCAGACCGGCTACGACCCCGACGACCCCGCCGCACGCGGCGAGGTGGGCAAGGTCGGCGTACCCGTCGCCCACCTGGGTCACGTGCGCGAGCTGTTCGCGGGGATCCCGCTCGCGACGATGAACACGTCCATGACCATCAACGCCACGGCGGCGTGGCTGTGGGCCCTCTACCTGGTGCTGGCCGAGGAGCAAGGAGCCGACCCCGCGACCCTCCAGGGCACCACGCAAAACGACATCGTCAAGGAGTACCTGAGCCGCGGGACCTTCATCTTCCCGCCGGAGCCCTCGCGCCGGCTCATCGTGGACATGATCGCCTACGGCATCGACCACGTCCCGTCGTGGAACCCGATCAACGTGTGCAGCTACCACCTCCAGGAGGCCGGAGCCACCCCGGTCCAGGAGATCGCCTACGCCCTGGCCACGGCGATCGACGTGCTCGACGCGGTGCGCGACTCGGGCAAGGTGCGCCCCGAGCTCCTGGCGCGCGTGGTGGGGCGGATCTCCTTCTTCGTCAACGCCGGCGTGCGCTTCGTCGAGGAGGTCGCCAAGGTCCGGGCCTTCACGGCGCTGTGGGACGAGATCTGCCGCACCCGCTACGGCGTCGAGGACCCCGCCTTGCGCCGCTTCCGCTACGGCGTGCAGGTCAACTCCCTGGGCCTCACCGAGCAGCAGCCCGAGAACAACGTGGCGCGCATCGTGCTCGAGCTGCTCGGCGTCACGCTGTCGGCCGACGCGCGCGCGCGCGCCGTCCAGCTGCCCGCCTGGAACGAGGCGCTCGGCCTGCCGCGCCCCTGGGACCAGCAGTGGAGCCTGCGCATCCAGCAGGTCCTCGCCTACGAGAGCGACCTGCTCGACTACCCCGACCTGTTCGCCGGCTCGATCGTGATGGAGGCCAAGGTCCACGAGCTGGCCACCGCGGCGCGCGCCGAGCTCGACGAGGTGCTGGCCCTGGGCGGCGCGTTCGGGGCCATCGACGAGCTCAAGGCGCGCCTGGTCGCCAGCCAGTCCGAGCGGGTCGCGCGCATCGAGCGCGGCGACCAGGTCGTCGTGGGGGTCAACCGGTTCACCGAGACCGCGCCCTCGCCGCTGACCGCCGACCTGACCTCGGCGATCCTCCAGGTCGACCCCGCGGTCGAGGAGCGCCTGGCCGCCGACGTGCGCGCCTGGCGCGCGCACCGCGACGAGGCGGCCGTCGCGGCCGCCCGCGCCGAGCTGGCCCGCGTCGCGGCGAGCGACGACCCCGCCGACAACGTCATGGCGCCCACGCTGGCGCTGGCCCGCGCGGGGGGCACCACCGGCGAGTGGGCCGCGACGCTGCGCGGCGTGTTCGGCGAGTACCGCGCGCCCACCGGGGTGCGCGGGGGCGTGGGCCGGCGCGGCGCGTCCTTCGGCGACCTGCACGCGCGCGTGGCCGCGCTGGCCGCCGCACGGGGGGCGCCCCCTCGCGTGCTCATCGCCAAGCCCGGCCTCGACGGCCACTCCAACGGCGCCGAGCAGATCGCCGTCGCGGCGCGCGACGCCGGGTTCGAGGTCGTCTACCAGGGCATCCGCACGACGCCCGAGGAGATCGCCGCGGCCGCGCGCGACGAGGACGTGGACCTCGTGGGCCTGTCACTGCTGTCGGGATCCCATCTGTCGCTGGTGCCCCGCGTGCTCGCGGGCCTGCGCGAGAACGGGGTCGACGTCCCGGTCGTGGTGGGCGGCATCGTGCCCGCGGGCGACGCGCAGCGCCTGCGCGAGGCGGGCGTGGCCGCCGTCTACACGCCCAAGGACTACGAGCTGGCCGCCATCATCGCCGACCTGGTGACGCTGGTCGAGCGGGCCGGCGCGCGCTAGGCGCGCCGCACCGGCCGGCGCAGGTCGTACCGGCCGACCTGGAACCACCGCCCCGAGAACCGCCACCGGGGCGTGGGGTCGGCCACCGGCGCCCCGGGGGGCCCGGCCAGCAGGGTCAGCGCCGCCGCGACGGCGGCGACCTCGGCGGCCGTGGGGCCCGGGCGCGGCGCCAGTCCACTCACAGCGGCACGTTCCCGTGCTTGCGCTTGGGCAGGTCCTCGCGCTTGGCGCGCAGCAGGTCGAGCGAGCGCACCAGCACGCGGCGCGTGTCGGCCGGGTCGATCACGTCGTCGACGAAGCCGCGCTCGGCGGCGATGTAGGGGGTGGCGTAGCGCTCCTCGTACTCGTCGATCAGCTCGGCGCGCCGGCGCGCCGGGTCCTCGGCGTCGATCAGCTCGCGCCGGTAGACGATCTCCACCGCGCCCGAGGAGCCCATCACCGCGAGCTCGGCGGTCGGCCAGGCGAAGACCAGGTCCGCGCCGATGGACTTGGAGTTCATGACCACGTAGGCCCCGCCGTAGGCCTTGCGCGTGATGATGCCGATGCGCGGCACGGTCGCCTCGCAGAAGGCGTAGAGCAGCTTGGCGCCGTGGCGGATGATGCCGCCGTACTCCTGGTCGACGCCGGGCATGAAGCCCGGCACGTCGACCAGCGAGATGATGGGCACGTTGAAGGCGTCGCACGTGCGCACGAAGCGCGCGGCCTTCTCGCTCGAGTCGATGTCGAGCACCCCGGCCAGCACCGCGGGCTGGTTGCCCACGATGCCCACGCTGTGGCCGCCCACGCGCGCGAACCCGCAGGTGATCTGCTGGGCCCACCCGGCGTGGACCTCGAGGTACTCCCCGTCGTCGACGATGGCGCTGATGACCTTCTTCATGTCGTAGGGCTGGTTGGACGAGGCCGGCAGCAGGGTGCGCAGCTCCTCGCAGACCCGGTCCGACGGGTCGTCGGTGGCCACCCGGGGCGCCTCCTCGAGGTTGTTCGAGGGCAGGAACGACAGCAAGAAGCGCACCTCGTCGAGCGCGGCCTTCTCGTCGGCCAGCACGAAGCTGGCCACCCCGGACTTGGTCGCGTGGGTCTGGGCGCCGCCGAGCTCCTCGAGGGTCACGATCTCGCCGGTCACCGTGCGCACCACGTCGGGACCGGTGATGAACATGTGGCTGGTGTCCTTGACCATCACCACGAAGTCGGTCAGGGCCGGCGAGTAGACGGCGCCGCCCGCGCACGGGCCCAGGATCACCGAGACCTGGGGCACGACCCCCGAGGCGGCGGCGTTGCGCCGGAAGATCCCGCCGTAGGCGTTCAGGGCGGCCACGCCCTCCTGGATGCGCGCGCCCGCCCCGTCGTTGAGCCCGATCACCGGCAGGCCGGTGGCGACCGCCAGGTCCATGATCTTGTGGATCTTGGCCCCGTGGGTCTCGCCGAGCGCCCCGCCGAAGACCGTGAAGTCCTGGGAGAACACGCACACGCGCCGCCCGTCGATCTGGCCGAAGCCCGTGATCACCCCGTCGGTGTAGGGGCGGGTGTCCTCCAGGCCCATGCCCGAGGACCCGTGCCGGCTCAGCATGTCGAGCTCGGTGAAGGTGCCCTCGTCGAGCAGGTACTCGATGCGCTCGCGCGCGGTCATCTTGCCCTTGGCGTGGTGGCGGTCGATGGCCGCCGCGCCCCCCGCGCTGCGGGCGTCGCGCTGGCGCTCCGCGAGGTCGGCCAGCCGGTCAGCCATCGTGTGTTCCATAGCCGGTCAGGCTACCTAGCCCACGAGGGCGGCGTCGAGCGTCACGCCGCGGGGTCCTCCACCAGCTCGATCAGCGTGCCGAAGGCGGCGCTGGGGTGGACGAAGGCGACCGTCGTGCCCCGCGAGCCGGGCCGGGGCGCCTCGTCGATGACCCGTCCCCCCTGCGCGCGCACCGCTGCCAGGGCCGCCGCGCAGTCGGCCACGCGGTAGCCCACGTGGTGCAGCCCCTCGCCCCGGGTGGCCAGGAACCGGGCGACCGGCGAGTCGTCGCGGGTGGGCGTGAGCAGCTGGACGTAGCTGTCGGCCACCGCGAGCAGCGCCTCGGCCACGCCGTCGCGCTCGACCACCTCGCGGTGCACGACGCGCGCGCCGAAGGCCCGCTCGTACCAGGCGGCCGCGGCGTCCAGGTCGCGCACGGCGATCGCCACGTGATCGATCTCGGTCCACAGTGGCTCCATCAGCCCTCCCGGTCGTGGCGGCGGAAGATCGTCAGGCGCGCCTCGCCCACCGCCGCGCGGCGCTCGGGGTCGCGCACGCCGAGGCCCTCGCGCTCGGCCGCGCACAGGACGCCGATCTTGCCCTCGTGGCGGTTGTGGTGCATCTCGTAGGTGGCCTCGCCCACGCGCTCCATCGGGAAGACCGCCGACAGCGGGGGCACGACCCGTCCCTCGACGATGGCCTGGTTAGCGTCCCAGGCCTCGCGGTAGTTGGAGAAGTGCGAGCCCCGGATGGTCTTGAGGCGCATCCACAGGTGGCGGTTGTCGTACTCGACCATGTAGCCCGTGGTGGCCGCGCAGGTCACGATCGTGCCGCCGCGCTTGGCCACGAAGACACTGGCCCCCATGGTCGAGCGGCCCGGGTGCTCGAAGACGATGTCGGGGTCCTCGCCCACCAGGTCGCGGATGTCGCGGCCCAGGCGGCGCCACTCGGACTCGTCCTGGGTGTGCTCGTCCTTCCAGAACCGGTAGTCGCGCTCGGACCGGTCCAGCACGTGGCGGCACCCGAGCTCGTGCAGGGTGGCGGCCTTCGCGGGACTGGACACCACGCCGATGGGCACGCCGCCCGAGTTGAGCACGTGCTGGACCGCGAAGGACCCGATGCCCCCCGACGCCCCCCAGATCAGCACCTTGTCGCCCTGGGTCACCGGCGCCCCGTTGCGCGACACCAGCATGCGGTAGGCCGTCGAGTTGCACAGCGCGTTGACCGCCGCCTCCTCCCAGGTCAGGTGCGGGGGCTTGGGCATGAGCTGGTTGGCCTTGACGATGGTGATGTCGGCCAGGCCCCCGAAGTTCGTCTCGAAGCCCCAGATCCGCTGGTTGCCCGCGAGCATGGAGTCGTCGTGGCTCGAGGGGTCCTGGTCGTCGACGTAGTTGCACTGGATGGTGACCTCGTCGCCGGGCTTCCAGTTGCGCACCGCCGAGCCCACGCGCACCACGATGCCCGCCGCGTCGGAGCCCACGACGTGGAAGTCCTGGGCGTGGCGGGCCCCCCAGCGGCTCTCGCGCCCCAGGCGGTCGAGGAACCCGAAGGTCGGCACCGGCTCGAAGATGCTCGTCCACACCGTGTTGAAGTTGATCGACGAGGCCATCACCACCACGACCACCTCGTCGGGTGCGTAGTCGGGCAGGGGCACCTCGCCGACCTTCAGGCTGGCACGCGGGTCCTTGTCGCGCGTGGCCTGGCCCGCGAACATGTCCTGGTCCTTGCGCTCCACGTAGACCGCGCGCGTCGTCGTGGGCAGGGGCGTGTCGGCGAGCGTGGCGGCGTCGGCCCCACCGCGCACGGCATCGAGGAGTTCCATTGCGTGAGACTAGCGGCCGCCGTGGCGCGCGTCCTTCCCCGTGATTTCGCGGAGCGCCCTCGGCCATTTCGGCGTGGTCCTTGCGTGGATCCTGGGTACCGCGCGGAGCGCCGGCCGGGCACTGTGGAGTCGTGGCCCTCCCCCTTGGACTGCTCGCCGCGATCGCGGCGGGGCTGTGCCTGCTCACCCTGGCGGCGCTGGCGCTCTCGTCATTCGTCGCGGTCGTGGCGACGCTGCGTGCGCAGCGCGCGGACCGTCGGCGCGACGACGAGCTCGACGCGTTCCTCGCCGAGGTGCTGGCGCGCCCCGCTCCGACGGGGTCGATGCTGCGTCGCTGACGCTCCTGATCAGCCGCCGTGGCCACCGGTAGTGTGGCCGCGTGAAGGTCAAGTTGTCCAAGCGCGGTGACTACGTGGTGCGCTCGGCGATCTGCCTGGCGACCCACTTCGGTGCCGACCAGCCCACCAAGCTGCGCCAGGTCTCCCTCGAGATGGGCGTGCCGCGCACCTTCGTCTCCCAGATCCTGGGCGACCTGGTCGGGGCGGGGATCGCCAGCTCCTTCTTCGGGGCCAACGGAGGCTACCGGCTGACCCGGCCGCCCGCCGAGATCACGCTGCTCGAGGTCGTCGAGGCCGGGGAGGGCTCTCTGGAGACCGACAGCTGCGTCCTGGGCGACGAGCCCTGCCAGTGGGAGACCGTCTGCCCGGTCCACGAGACGTGGTCGGCGGCCACCGCCGCCCTGCGCGCCGAGCTGGCCGCCACGACCCTGGCGACGCTGGTCGAGCGCGACCGCCTGATCACCGCGGGCGCCTACCACGTCGTGGGCCACCGCCACGCCGGCGCCGAGAGCGTCGACGTGCACGACACCGTGCACATCGAGCGCCCGGCCGACGCCGTGGCCCAGCGCCTGACCGGCGGCGCGTGGCTGATCCCGCACCTGGACGCGGCGCGCGACGACGCCGAGTCGGTGATCGTGCGGGTGGGTCCGAGCCGGCGCGGCTGGCTGGCCAAGACCGTGGCGGTGCGCCTCGGCGACCCAGTGGTGACCGACGAGGGCGTGGCGATCGCGCTCCAGTGGGAGGCGACCGGGCCCTCGGGGCTCTTCCCCCGCCTGGTGGGCACCCTCCAGGTGGCCGAGCTCGACCCCGATCGCACCGAGCTCACCCTGGTCGGCCGCTACCGCCCGCCCCTGGGGCGCGCCGGCCACGCGCTCGACGAGGCCGGCCTCTCGCGCCTGGCGCGCTCGACCGTGCGCTCCTTCCTGCGCCGGCTGGCCGCCGCCCTCGAGCAGGACGCCCCGGGCGCCTGACGCGTCAGGCCTGGCTGGTCACCGGGATGCGGCGCACCACGTGGGCGCTGACGCGGTTGGCGAAGGCCTCCAGGCGCGAGGGACGCACACGGGTGGTCCCGCGGTCGCGCGGCCCGAAGGACTCGCTGGCCACGACGACGCCGCCGTGCGCGGCGATCTCGGCGGTCAGGTCGCGCAGGACCCCGCGGGGGTTGACCCCGTAGGTGACGGCCAGGGCCACCGGCCGCCCGCCCAGCGCGCCGAGCCCGCTGACGAAGGACCGCATGGCCGCGGCCGCGCGCACGCGGGCCACGACCATCCCCTCGACCCACGTGGCCAGCACCAGCGCGTCGGCGTGCGCCAGGTCGGCGGGCAGCACCTCGGTGACCGAGCGCACGCTCGCGCGCGCCCCCGCCGCCCCCAGCAGGTCGGCGAGCCGCTCGGCCAGCGCCCGGGTCGTGCCCCCCGCGGACGCGTAGGCCACCAGCACGCGCGGCGCCGGTGCGGCCCCGAGCACCCGGTCGGGCCGGGCGGGCTGCGCGTCGAGGATGGCGCGCGCGGCGCGGCGACCCTGGGCCATGGCCTCGACCACCGTGGCCGGGCCCGTCAGGGCGTCGCCGGCGAACCAGAGACGCTCGCGGCGCGGCGAGGCCGCCGCCCACAGCCCGACCTCACGGTCCAGCGAGAGGCTGCCCACGGGGTTGTGGTGGTTGTAGGCCGAGGCCGGGTTGGCCAGCAGCCCGCTCGCCCGCCACCGGCCGTGGGGGTAGGTGCCCGCCTTCTTGACGATGGGCGCGCTGGCCACGGCCTCGCGGTAGGCGCCGTCGAGCCGGTAGCCCATGGCCATGACGACCAGGTCCACCGGACGGTCGTCGACCTGGTCGGCCAGGACCGTGGGCTGGGCGGTGCGCTCGCGCTGGACCGTGTGGGCCAGGCGCGCCCGGGCGACGCGCCCCTCGCCCGACAGGGACGTCAGCGTGCGGTTGAAGAGCACCTCGACGCCCTCGTCGCGGGCCTCGGCCAGCTCGTCGGGGCGCGCCAGGGCGAAGCGCTCGTCGAGCCAGTCCACGCAGGTCGCCTCGAGGCCCAGGCGTCGCGCCATGCGCGCGACGTCCATGGCCGTGTTGCCCGCGCCCAGCACCAGCACCCGCTGGCCGCGCTCGTCGGCCACGCCCAGGCGCTCCCGCCAGGCGGGCACGTCGCCCCCGGGCATCAGGGCGTCCTTGGCGCCCTGGAGGAAGAAGGTCGCGTCCACGACCCCCTCGAGGTCGGCGCCGGGGACGGGCAGCCGGATGGGCACGCCCGCCCCGTTGGCCACGACGACCGCGTCGTGGACGGTGAGCAGGTGGTCGAGCGCGTCGGCCGGGATGGCCGTCGAGCAGCGCAGGTCCACGCCGGCCTCGACCAACTGGCGCCAGGGCCGCGTGGCGACCTCGTCGGGCAGCGTGAAGTCGGGCATGCCCCACAGGAGCAGGCCGCCGGGCTGGGCCTCGCGCTCGTAGACGGTCACGTGCGCGCCCGCCTCCACCAGGTCCCACGCCGCGCCCAAGCCCGCCGGGCCGGCCCCGATGATGCCCACCGACAGCGCGTCGGCGTAGGGCGCGACGGCCGCGGGCGGCGGCACCGGGGCGTGGTCGGCGATGAAGCGCTCGAGCCGCCCGATGGCGACGGGGACGCCGCCGGCCAGCGACCACGTGCAGGCGCCCTCGCATTGGGCGGCCTGGTTGCACACGCGCGAGCACACGTCGGGGATCACCGTGGTGCGGTGCAGGATCTCGTGGGCGCGGTCCAGGTCGTGGTCGCGCACCGCGGCCACGAACTGGGGGATGTCGTTATGGGCCGGGCAGCCCCGCACGCAGGTCGGGTCCGGGCAGGTCAGGCAGCGCGTCGCCTCGGCGATCGCCTCTTCCCACGTGTCGTAGCCGCGACGGGTCTCCTCGACGTTGCCGCGCAGCTCCACCGGGTGGTGCAGCGGCGGGTCGTAGCGCTCGGTGAGCGCGAGGGGCCCCTCGACCACGATGGCCGAGAACGGGCACACCCGCTCGCACTGGCGGCAGCCCACGCAGGCCGCGTCGTCGGCCAGGGCCGTCCAGGTGACCGGCTCCATCGTCAGGGCCCCGGCGGGGCAGCGGATCACGCACTCCTGGCAGCCGGCGCAGCGGTCCACCAGGACGGTGACGTGGCGGGCCGAGGAGCCCTCGGCGGGCGCGGTGTTGGTGATCAGGGTCGTCATGTCGCTCCTCAGTCCGCGGCGTTCATCAGGACGTACAGGACCGCCGTGACGATCCCGAGCACCAGCGCGAAGGTCGCCGCGGACACCTGGACCGCGCGGGGCCGGCGGCTGATGGGCGCCAGGTCGCGCCCCGCCACCCGCCAGCTGGTCCACATCGCGGCCAGGGTCCCGGCGGCCATCACGCCCACCTGCACCGCGATGATGCCCGCGTTGGAGGCGATCAGCGAGGCGTGGTAGAGCGAGGAGCGCGCCGAGCCGAAGCCGAACAGGTGGCCGATCGAGACCGGCACCCGCGGCACGTGCTGGAAGAACTTGGGCAGCTGGCGCGCGAAGTAGTCCGCGCCCACCACCGGGATGATCCCGTACATCAGGGGCAGGAAGTAGGACCGGAACGGGCTGGTGCGGTCCACGAAGGTCCGCCCCGTGCGCGCGACCCCCGGGGTGCTCGCCAGGGCCCGCTGGACACCCGCGGCCACCAGGGCGAGGACCGCGGCCACGCCGGCGATGATCCCGATGTAGCTCACGGGGTTCGGGTAGTGCGGGAAGAACGTGTGGGAGTTCAGCCAGCTGTCGAAGCTGGCGAAGGGCGCCAGGGCGTTCAGCTGCTGGTAGACGACCAGGCCGAAGAGGATCGCCACCGACCAGGCCACGTCGGCGCGGCGCCGCGAGGGCATCACGACCGAGGTGAGGGGCTTCTGGAGGTACAGGCCGATGTTGTCCGAGGGGCAGGCCTTGTAGCACTCGGTGCACAGGCCGCACGAGAGGTTCGAGTCGGCGCTGCCGGGCCACGTGTACCACGGGCAGCCGTAGCCCTCGGCGTCGCCGCGCATGCAGTCCTTGGTCGTGCAGCTCTGGCAGACCTCCCGGTCCCGGGTGCGGAACCCGGCGACCGAGCCCATCGAGCCCACCGACCCGATCAGGGCGCTCAGCGGGCATACGTACCGGCAGAAGGTGCGGCGCTCGAAGACCAGGAAGAAGAGCAGGGCGCTCGAGACGATCCCCAGCACCATGAAACTGGTGTCGGCCGGGTTGCCCGGCCCGGCGATGTTGAAGAACTCCTCGATCCACGTCAGCGCGAGGAAGGCGCCCACCGACAGCAGGAACCCGTACTGGGCGACCGACTCGGGCATCTTGAGCCCGAGGCCCAGGCTCTTGGAGGTGCGCTTGAAGAAGGTGTGGCGCTGGACCCACTCGCCGAACCCTCCGAAGGGGCACATGGCGCACCACGCGCGCCCGACGACCACCATCATCACGAACACCAGGCAGAACCACAGGTACCAGGTGATGGCCGTCGCGAAGTTGAGGCCCGGGTCCACGGTGCCGACCAGCCCGATGCCGATGACCAGCCAGAAGATGATCTGGTTGGGCAGGATCATGAGGAACTGGAACTTCCGGTCGCGCAGGATGGTCGCCACCCGGGGGAAGCGCGCCACGTCCAGGCCGCGCGGCGGGTCGGTGTCCTCGAAGCGGCGCAGGGCCGCGGGGTCCTCGGGCCGGCGGGTGCGGATCGCCACCTCCACCGGATCGATCAGGTGCGGCGGCGCGAGGGCCGTCTTCTCGGTGGTCTCCACTCCGGTTCCTGCAGCCATACGGCCCCCTCGCGATCTCCCGGGTACTACGTAGGTACACCCGTGGAATTACTTAGTTGAGGAAGTACTATCACGGTCAGCAGGGATTGTCAAGCCACGTAATATACGTAAAGGGAACAACATTGACGTCGAGTCGGGAACTGGGCGACTGCCGGTGGGCCGCCCGTCGCGGCCCCACCGGCTGGGCCGGGGCGCCACGGGGCTACGGGCGGGGCACGCCCGCACCACGGAGCGTGACGTGGCACAGTGGCGGGGGGACGCCGAGGGGGAGGCTGTCATGAGCGATCGACTCGAGGAGGCTCGCGTGGGGCACGCCGTGCCCTCGGCGGCCAACCCGATCCGGGTGCTGATCGTCGACGACCACGCTCTGGTGCGCGAGGGCACCGGCCAGCTGCTCGACCAGGACGACGCCATCTCGGTGGTGGGGTCGGCCGGCTCGGGCGAGGAGGCCCTCGAGGAGATCGCCCTCCTCCAGCCCGACGTCGCGCTCGTGGACATCAACCTGCCGGCCATGAGCGGCCTGGAGCTGGCCCGCGCCGTCATCGCCTCGCAGCCCGCGACCCGGATCCTCATCCTGAGCGCCTACGACGAGTACGCCTACGTCGCCGAGGCCCTCGAGGTCGGCGTCGCCGGGTACCTGATGAAGACGGCCAGCGCCAAGGAGCTCATCGACGCGGTGCGCGCGGTCCACGACGGCGTCTTCGTGCTGGACCGCCAACTCTCGCGCAGGCTCCTGCGCCGCCACGACGAGTCCGCGCCGACGGTCGGCACGCTGACCCCCCGAGAGACCGCCGTCCTCGAGTCGCTCGTGCGGGGCCGCTCCAACAAGCAGATCGCCGCCGAGCTCGAGCTGGGGATCCGCACCGTCGAGGGCTACGTCTCGAACATCCTGGGCAAGCTCGGCGTGACCTCGCGCACCGAGGCCGTGACCTACGCCATCGGCCACCGGCTCGTGGCCACCCCAACCGATGGAGACTGAGCCGCATCTCGAGACGACCGCGACCGAGGCGCCCCGCCCGGTCCTGGAGCGGATCCTGCGCCCACCGGTGCGCCAGCGCCCCTTCTGGGTGATCCAGTGCGCGGTGCTGCTGATCGTGGGCGTCCACTTCGCCCTCGACGTGCGCCCGTCGCTGCTCCACGACATCCTGCCCACCAGCATCCCGGTGGCGATCCTGGTCCTGCCCATCGGCTACGCCGCCCTGCGCTACGGCCTGGCCGGGTCGGTCGCGACGACGGCCTGGTCGATCCTGCTGTGGCTGCCCGACCTGATGCTGCCCCACGACGAGGGCCACGCCGGCGACGACCTGTTCAACTTCGCCATCATCGTGGTGGTGGCCATCGTCTTCGGGCGGCGCGTCGAGATCGAGCGCCTGACCCAGGCGCGCGCCGACGAGATCAACGCGCGCACCCTGGCGGTCCAGGCCGGCTACCGCCGGCTCTTCGAGTCGAGCCGCTCGCCCATCCTCGTGCTGGACCAGGAGGGCCGCATCGTCGACGCCAACCCGGCGGCCACGGCGCTGGACGCCGGGGTGGTGGGCCGGCCCGTCGACACGGTGCTGGGCACGGCCGGCGACCTCGACCACCTCAGCGGGCGCGTGCTGCGCACCACCAACGGGCGCGACTACCGCCTGGACGTCGTGCCCATCGCCCCGGGGCCCACGGGCGCGCGCCGCCAGGTGACCTTCGAGGACGTCACCGAGGAGCGCACCGAGGAGCGCCGCGCGCGCCAGTTCGCCCAGCAGATCGTCCAGGTCGAGGAGGACCAGCGTCGGCGGCTCGCGCGCGAGCTCCACGACGAGCCGCTCCAGCTGTTCTTACACCTCGCGCGGCGCCTCGAGCTGCTCAGCACCGCCGCGGGCGTGCCGGCCGACGTGGCCGGGCGCCTGGCCGAGACGCGCAACCAGGCCCTCGAGGCGGCGACGCGCCTGCGGAGCCTGGCGCGCGACCTGCGCCCCCCCGCCCTGGACCAGCTCGGCCTCGTGCCCGCCCTCTCGAGCCTGGTCGCCGAGCTCGAGGACGACGAGGGGCTGAACGCCCACCTGGTGGTCCAAGGGACCCCACGGCGCCCCAGCGACGCGACGGGGCTCGGCGCCTTTCGCATCGTGCAGGAGTCGCTGCGCAACATCCGGCGACACGCCGCGGCGCGCGAGGTGCGCGTCACGCTCGCCTTCGACGACACGACGCTGCGCGTGAGCGTCGTGGACGACGGCGTGGGCTTCGACACGCACCGCATCGGCCGCCCGCCCGGCGAGCCCCCGGCCATGGGGATGGTCGGCATGCGCGAGCGCGCGAGGCTGCTCGGCGGCGCGCTCGTGGTGCGCTCGACACCCGGCGTGGGCACGGCCATCGAGGCCGAGCTGCCCCTCGAGCCCGCGCCCGACGAGCCGTCGGGCCCCACGGAGGCCCCAGACGCCGCGGGCTAGGGTGACGACGGATAGAGGAGGTCGTCATGCCACGCAGTGTCATCGTCGCCGGAGCACGCACGCCCATCGGCAAGCTCGCCGGAGCCTTCGCGACGCTCAGCGCCCAGGATCTGGGAGGCCGCGCGATCGCCGCCGTGCTCGCGGCGACCGGGGTCGACCCGGCGAGCGTCGACGCGGTGCTCATGGGCCAGGTGATCCAGGCCGGCCAGGGCCAGATCACGGCTCGCCAGGCCGCGGTCAAGGCGGGCATCCCCATGACCGTGCACGCCACGACGATCAACAAGGTCTGCCTGTCGGGCCTCCAGACCATCTACCTGGCGGACCTGATGGTGCGCGCGGGCGAGGCCGAGATCATCGTCGCGGGCGGCATGGAGTCCATGACCAACGCGCCCTACCTGCTCCCCAACGCCCGCGCCGGCTACCGCCTCGGTGACCAGACCGTCGTGGACTCGATGATGTACGACGGGCTGACCTGCGCCTTCGACGAGTGCGCGATGGGCCTGGCGACCGAGCGCTACAACGGCGGCGCGATCAGCCGGGCCCGCCAGGACGAGTTCTCGGCACGCAGCCACCAGCTGGCGGCGGCCGCCATCGCCAGTGGGCGGTTCGCCGAGGAGATCACGCCCGTCCCGGTCCCCCAGCGCAAGGGCGACCCGATCCTCGTGGACACCGACGAGGGCGTGCGCGGCGCGACGACCGCCGAGACCCTGGGGGCGCTGCGGCCGGCCTTCCAGAAGGACGGCACCATCACCGCGGGCAACGCGTCGCAGATCTCCGACGGCGCGGCCGCGGTCCTGGTGATGAGCGCCGACCGCGCGGCGGCCCTCGGGCTCACGCCCCTCGGCGAGCTCGTCGGCTACGGCCAGGTCGCCGGACCCGACCCCTCGCTGCTCCACCAGCCCTCGCACGCGATCACCGTCGCAGCCGGGCGCGCCGGCGTCGACCCGCGCGGCCTGGACCTCTACGAGATCAACGAGGCCTTCGCCGCGGTCGGGCTCGCCTCGGCCGACGACCTGGGTCTCGACGAGGCCAAGCTCAACGTCAACGGCGGCGCCATCGCGCTGGGCCACCCGGTGGGCATGTCGGGCACCCGCATCGCGCTGACCGCGCTGACCGAGCTGCGCCGCCGCGGCGGCGGCACCGCCGCGGTCGCCCTGTGCGGCGGCGGCGGCCAGGGCGACGCCGCCATCCTGCGCTCCCTCTAGGCGGGGGGCGCGAAGACCGCGACCACGTCGTAGGGCCCGCCCGTGACGGGGCCGGGCCCGGGCACCGCGAGCACGATCGCGCCCGCGAGGGGGTAGCGGTCGTCGCGCAGCGCCGCGGGCGGGTGGGTCGCGACCGCGATGACGAACTCGAACACCGTCGGGTTGTGGCCCACGACCGCGAGGGAAGTCGTCTCGTCGTCGATCGCGCGCAGGACGTCGAGCAGGTCGGCGGCGCTGACCTCGCGGCGCCCGTTGTAGATCGCGCGCTCGACGACGGCCTGCGCGACGAAGGGCGTGAACTCGAGCGCCGCTCCGTAGGTCTCGCGCGTGCGGCGCGCCGCGCTCACCAGCACGCGGGCCGGGCCGTAGGCGCCGAGGCCCTCGGGGTCGAGCGCGCGCTCGCGCAGCCACGCGCACTGGCGCCGGCCCCGCGGCGCGAGGGGGCGGTCCTCGTCGGCCTGGCCCGGCGCCGCCGGGACCGCCTTGGCGTGGCGGATCACCGTCAGGTACCGCACGGCGCCAGTCTGGCAGACGCCGCGGCTAGTCGCTGAGCACGTGACGGCCCTCGAGCGCGCGCCCCAGGGTGACGTCGTCGGCGAACTCGAGGTCGGCGCCCACGGGCAGGCCGCTGGCCGGCTGAGAGATGACGAGGCCCGGCACGCGTAGCAGTCGGCTCAGGTACATCGCCGTCGCGTCGCCCTCGACGTTGGCGTTGAAGCACAAGATGACCTCGCGCACCGGGCCGTGGAGGCGCTCGAGGAGCTCGGCGATGCGCAGGCGGTCGGGCGTGACGCCCTCGAGGGGGTTCAACACGCCGTGCAGGACGTGGTAGGTGCCGTGGAACGCGCCCGAGCGCTCGACCGCGGCGACGTCGGTCGGGCTGGCCACCACGCACACGACGCCCGGGTCGCGCCGGGCGTCGGCGCAGATTTCGCACAGGCCGCCCACCTCGGCCACGTTGCAGCACTGGGCACACAGGGTCAGTCGCGAGGTGAGGTCCTCGAGCGCGCCGGCCAGGCGCCGCACGTCCTCGGCGGGCTGGCGCATCAGCCAGAAGGCCATGCGCTGGGCCGACTTGGGGCCGACGCCCGGGAATCGCCCCAGCTCGTCGACCACGGCCTGCAGCGGAGCGGGGTAGCTCACCCCAGCTCCTCGGCGCCGGGGAACATCTCGGTGATCAAGTGCTCACCGGCCGACGCGACGTCGACGGCGGGGTCGTCCTCGCGCACCGCATCCTCTGCGGGCGGGGCCGACCGGCGGGGGGCGGGGGGGCGCGAAGGGGACGAGCCGATCGACGGGTCGACCTCCCAGCGCACCTCGACCAGTCGTCCGAACTCGTGCTCCAGGGCCCGCCCGAGCCCCTGGGCGATCACCTCGGTGTTGGCGCGCAGCTCCTCGCTGGGCACGACCAGCGTCAGGCGCCCGCCCTCGAAGGACCGCACGACGGCCGAGCGCAGCACCAGCTGCGCGGCGCGCGACGTGCGCGGGACGACGCGATGCTCGAAGCGGTCGCGCAGGTCCTCGTCGAGGGGCCGCGGTGCGGTCTCGAGCGGTGGCGCCACGCTGGCGGCGGGAGGGGCCTCGGCGCCCACGGGCGCCAGCGGCGCCGGCGCGAGAGCCGCGGGCGGCGGCGGAGCCGCCACCGCCCCCGCCAGCTGGCGCTCGAGGCGCTCGAGGCGCTCGCCCAGCGCGGCGAGGCTGGCGTCGAGCTCGGGCCGGGCCAGCCGCGCGACGGTGACTTCCAGGACGATGCCCTTGTCGGGGGCACTCTTCATGTCGCGCAACGCGTGCCCCAGCGCCTCGAGGACCCGCACGGTCCGGGCCACGCCGAGACGCTCTCCCAGTCCGGCGAGACGCTCCCGGTCCTCGTCGACGGCGTCCGCGACGTCCGGGGCCATCTCGAGCAGGAACATCTGACGCACGTCACCGGCCAGGGCCTCGGCCAGCTGCTCGGCATCCCAGCCCTGGCGCAGCGCGGTCGCGACCACCGCGAGCGCTGCGCCCGCGTCGTCGGCGATGATCGCCTCGACGAGCTCGGTGGCCGGAGCGCGGTCCTCGCTGACGACGCCGGTCGCCAGCAGCTGGTCGAGCGCGCTGAGCGCGTCGCGTGCCGACCCCCGGGCCAGTCGCACCGCGGCCTCGATCGCGTCGTCGTCGGCCGCGAGTTGCGCGGCGGCGCGCACGTCCTGGAGCAGGCCGGCCAGGGTGTCCCCGGTGAGCAGATGGAACTCGAGGTGCTGGGTCCGCGAGCGGATCGTGGGCAGCACCTTGTGGGGATCGGTCGTGGCCAGCACGAAGATCACGTGCGAGGGGGGCTCCTCGAGGGTCTTGAGCAGCGCGGCGGCCGCGGCCTTGGACAGCTGGTGGACCTCGTCGACGATATAGACCTTCCACCGGCCCGGGGTCTGGTGCCACGCACCCGCGGTGATCTCGCGCACGTCGTCGACGCCGTTGTTGGAGGCGGCGTCGAGCTCGATGACGTCCAGGGACGCGCCGCGGGCGATGGCCACGCAGCTGGCGCACGTTCCGCAGGCGTCACCATCGACGGGGCTCTCGCAGTTGAGCGCCTTGGCCAGGATCCGCGCCGTCGTCGTCTTGCCCGTGCCGCGCGGCCCCGAGAACAGGTAGGCGTGCACCACGCGCCCGTCGCGCGTAGCGCCGCGCAGGGCGCGCACCACGTGGTCCTGACCGCGCAGCTCGGCGAACCGACCCGGCCGGAACCGCCGGTAGAGGGCTGTCACGCCCTCGACGGGCGTCGGCGTCGCTTCGTCGGGCACGGCCTGATGCTACCGGGCACCTGACGCAGTCTCCGGCGCCCAGAGCAGTGGCCAGGCGATCCGTGGCACCCGATCAGACTCGCTGAGAGCTGCTGGCTTCCACCCCTGACTCGGTTCACGAGCGACCGTCGCACGGGACCCGGCCACCGCTCTGGACGTCGGCGGGACCAGGCTAGCGCGGGGCATCGCGAGCCCCGTCAGGTAGCCTGGCCGATGCCCGTTGCGGCGGGCCGGGAGGAGTGCGAGAGCGGCCGAATCGGCACGATTGGAAATCGTGTGTGGGGCAACCCACCGTGGGTTCAAATCCCACCTCCTCCGCTCTGGGGTCTTGACGAAAGTCGGACCCACAAGGTGACGAAAGTCGCGGCGCGACGACCCGACGAGCCGATTGAGGCTCTGGAGGCGTCGGCGGGCGGTGCCGGCGCGGGTTCCGCTGCTCGCGGCAGCGCCCGGCGAGTCGGGCGAGACGCGTAAGAGCCTCGCCGGGCGTGTCAGGTCCCGCGAGGCTCAGATCGGCGGTGAGGACGGGCTAGCTGCCCGGTGGGCTGAGGTCGTCCGGCGACGCGACGCGGACGTTACCCTCGGCGTCGATCTCCTCGAAGCCGTGATCCTCGGGGAAAGGCTCGTGGAGCGGATCGGAGTTCTCGCCCGTGCGCTT
>JAKANY010000047.1 GCA_021823525.1 Actinomycetes bacterium | reverse complement strand
GGGTGCCAACCGTCCCGCCGCGCCGTCCGCCTCGTCTCCCGCTCCCCCATCATCCCTGGTCAACAGCGTGATACTCCCGCAACGCCAGCGCCCCACCCCGTGCCGTCCGCACCCTCGGGACAAACGTCACCGAACCGTAACTCACGCGCTCTGGCTCCCGACACGCGAACGCGAGCACTCCTGGCTCGCGCCGTGCGGGCCCGCTGGCCCGGGTGGCGCCCCTCACCACCCAAGCAGTTCGCGAGCGCCGGGGCCAACTGGCTGGCCCCGGCTCGGGTGCGAGATGCTCCCCGTCGCGCCGCGGCCGGCCCAGTGCCCTTGATGTTGCCCCGACCCTGATCCAGAGCCTCCAGGACGCAGCGGGGATGCCCACGTGTCAGGGATCGCGCAGCCGGCCGACGCAGCGCCGGCCCAGGTCAGCTCGCCGACCCCGGCCCGCCGGGCAGCCGCCGGCGCCTTCGTCGTGGGCAAGTCGACCCTGCCCGAGTTCGCCATCGAGGGCTACTGCGCCAACGACCTCACCAGGGTGACGCGCCACCCGGGGAACCCCGCCCTCTCGCCGGGGCGGTCCAGCGGCGGCTCGGTGGCGGCTCGGCGGCGGCTCGGGGCGCGGGCCCGGTGGCGGTGGCTACAGCCACCGACGAGGGCGGCTCGGTGCGCATCCCGACCGCGCGGTGCGGCCTGGTCGGCCTTGAAGCCCACCGCCGGCCTGATCGGGGGCTTCCTGGAGCCCCACGGGACCAACTGCTCGACCCTCGGCGTCCTGACCGACGCGGCCGACGACCGGGCCCTGCTGGTCTCGATCGTGCGCGATCCCATCGCCGACGACCCGGCGAGCCTGCCCCGCTCCACGCCCGCCTGCCGCGCTGGCGCGAGGTACCCACCCGCCTGCTGGCCGCCGAGCGCACCAGCCCCGGGGGCCTCTCGACCCCGACGTCGAGGGGGCCTTGAGGCGGCGATCGACCTCGCCGCCAACGTGGTGGAGTCCCGGTCGCGTGGACGGCCCCGAGGAGTTCATCGCGCTCAAGGACCCCGACCTCGACTGGTACGTCCCGGGCACTGCCGTGCGCGTGCCCCGCCCCGGCGAGGCCGCGGTGCACGCGAACCGGGATGCACAACCGGACCACCCAGAAGTTCCTCGCCCGAGGCCGCGCCGTCAGCCTGCCGGCCTACCGGGCGGCACGTCGGCGGCGCTTCGCCTACGCCCGGCGCCTCGAGGGGCTGCTCGGCGACGACGGGCGGTGGCTCACGCCGGTCGTGACGTCCTCGGGGTGGCCGGGCGGCGGGCGCGACGCGTCCGGTGAGGTCCACGGCCTCCACCCCCGACACCTGGCGACCGTGATCCCGAACATCACCGGCCGGCCCGCCATGCGCGGGCCGCTCGGGATGCACGACTCGGGCCTCGCCTTCGGGCTCCCGGTCACGGCCCCGCTCCCGCGACGAAGGGCTGGCCAACCGGGCCGCACTGCGCCCCGGGCTCCGTCACTCTCCCCGACGCCCTCAGCCTCGACGGAGGCCGCCTCTGGCGCCGGCGGCTGTTAGCCCACCAGGTGCCAGCGCGCCGGGCAGTGCGGGTTCACCGCGGTGATGTGGCGCACGTGGGTGCCCAGTCGGCAGGTGATCGTCGAGCGTACCGGCCCGGCGAAGGCCGACGACGAGGGCCCGGCTCCCGCATCGCCCGCGACCGCGACGCCGTAACTGATACCCGGGCTCAGGTCGTAGAACGAGCACTGGGTCCCCGTGGTGCGCACCGTGAAGGTCGAGGGATCGTGGTACCCGTAGAGCAGGGTGCACACGAAGGGCGCGCTGGAGCCGCCCGCCTGCCAGGTGGCCGTCAGGGTCGTGACGGTGCGCGACAGCGCCAGGTCGCCGACGCGACCGGTGACCGCGACGCCACCTCGCGCCAGGATGTAGGGACAGCCCACCACTCCGGTGACCGACGTCACACCAGGACTGCAGAAGGGCAGACCACTACCAACCGACGTGTGCGACGTCACCGCGTGGGCCCGCGGTGCCAACTCGGGGGTCGGCGCGCCGCCCACCACGGCCAGCGGCGTGAAGTCCGCGGGCCAGGCCGTGAAGTCCTCGTGAACCGCGCTCTGCCAGCCCGAGAGATCCAAGGCCGTCAGCCCGAGAGCGCTGGCCCCCGCGGCGGTGACGTCGGCGGTCTCGGTGTCCGAGTTCAGGTAGGCCGCCGTCACAACGAAGCCGGACTCGATGCCGCTCAGGATGGGAGCCGTCGTCGGCAAGGCGTTGTCATACGCACAACTCAGGTCGAGGTAGAGGTTGGTCGCTGTCGCGTCGCTTCCCGCGTAGCGCAGCGCGGCCTGGGCGGTGGCGTAGGCGCCGGCGTTGTTGCTGCCGAAGGCGTAGTGGTAGGCCGGGTCCGTCCCGATCACGATGACGTTGCCATTGACGGCCGGCATCCACGTCGACTCGTTGAAAGCCGCGGCCAGGCCCGCGGAGCCACAGTGGGGATCCCCGATGACCAGCAACTGGTAGCTCGCGAACTGGGCGCTGGTCATGGCGTCCCACTGGGCGGCTGTCGCGATGGTGACGCTGTAGCCCTCCGACTGCAGGATCGTCTGCTCCAGGCTTCCGCTCGTGCCAGAGCCGTTGGCGCCGATCACGCTGGGCCCGTAGATGAGGGCGCTCAAGGAGCCGGCTTGATGGGCGTGCACCGCGCCCCCGGCGACTGATCCACCACCCGCCACGGCCCCCAGGGCCAGGAGCGACAGCGAGGCGCCGAGCGCCACCGCCCGCGCCCACGACGACTTCAGGGTCCCCATGACCCACCTCCCTCATACTCACCGGAGAACTTACTTCATCGACGTGGTGCCGTGGGGAATGTTTCCTGCCTGGTCGTACCGGCTCGGAGCGAGGGGGGCGGCGAGCGGGGTCCGCCTGGCCCGCGCGATCCTCGCTAGGGTCAAGACCGTGCCGCCGAGCGCTCCGGTGCCCCCCGCCTCTCCTCAAGATCCTCACTGGCGCGCCGGCGCGCGGCCCGACGCGGACCCCCGCGGCGGCGCCCCCCCGGGGCCGGGTGCCTCGCCGGAGCCCGTGCCGGCGCAGTCCCCGGGACGGCCGCGCCGAGCCGGCGAGGATCCCGCCGCCCTGGCCCGCGCGGTCGAGCTGACCCGCCGCCACGCCGCGCTGCGCCCGGCGACCGAGAGCGACGTGGGCGCCGGCGTCGCCGACGACGTCCGTCGCATCCTGGAGCCTCTGGCGTCGATGGCCGTCGAGGAGTTCTGCCAACGCTGCGTCATCGAGGTCGCCGCACCCTGGGAGCGCCGCATCATCGCCGCCCGTGTCGGGACCCCACCTCTCACGGAC
>JAKANY010000046.1 GCA_021823525.1 Actinomycetes bacterium | reverse complement strand
GCGGGCCAGCTCTCGGGGGTCACGATGGCCAGCATGCGCTCCTGGCTCTCGGAGGTCATGATCTCGGCGGGGTCCATGCCCGCCTCGCGCAGCGGGACCGCCGACACGTCCACGTCCATGCCGACCCCGCCGCGCGCGGCGGTCTCGGAGGTCGCGCAGATCAGCCCGGCGCCCCCGAGGTCCTGGATGCCCACGACCAGGCCCGCGTCCAGCAGGGCCAGGCACGCCTCGATGAGGCGCTTCTCCTCGTAGGGGTCGCCGACCTGGACGCTGGGGCGCTTGGCGGCGTCGGCCTCGGACCCGAAGCCGGCCGAGGCCAGCACCGAGACGCCCCCGATGCCGTCGCGCCCGGTGCGCGAGCCCAGCAGGACCGCGAGGTTGCCCGGCCCCGAGGCGATCCCCAGCACCAGCCGGCTGACCGGCAGGGCGCCGGCGCACAGCACGTTGACCAGCGGGTTGCCCGCGTAGGTCTCGTCGAAGGTCAGCTCACCGCCCACGGTGGGCACGCCCACCGAGTTGCCGTAGCCCGAGACGCCCGCGACCACGCCCTCGACGAGCCAGCGCTGGCGCGCGTCGTCGGGCGGGCCGAAGAAGAGGGGGTCCATCACCGCCAGGGGCCGCGCGCCCATCGTGAAGACGTCGCGCAGGATCCCCCCCACCCCGGTGGCCGCCCCCTGGTAGGGCTCGATCGCCGAGGGGTGGTTGTGGCTCTCGATGCGCACCGCCACGGCGATCCCGTCGCCCGCGTCGATCACCCCGGCGTTCTCGCCCGGGCCCACCAGCACCTTGTCGCCGGTGGTGGGCAGGCGCCGCAGGTGCAGGCGCGAGGACTTGTAGGAGCAGTGCTCGCTCCACATCACCCCGTAGCACGACAGCTCCAGGAGGTTGGGCGCCCGGTCGAGCACCGCGACGATGGCGTCGAGCTCGTCGTCGGTCAGCCCGAGGGCGCGGTGGGGCAGCTCGGGGGTCACCTCCCCAACCTACGCGACGGCTCGCAATCACCTCTCGCGATGCGGCAAATCGCGGTAATCAACACCATGTCGAGAAAATTATCTGCCGCTTACGGCACAAAATCTTTTTCATCTATTACAGTGGATGACCGTGACGCGAGGGCGCGTATCGTCCCTCGGGAATTGGATGGAGTGAGATGCCGACAGCGACACGCAAGGCCGTGGCCAAGAAGCCCGCAAAGCGCCAAATGACTGATGAGCACAAGGCCAAGTTGGCCCAGGGACGCCTCGAGTACCGCGTGGTCAGTCGCTACCTGGAGGCCGTGGCTGCGGGCAAGGGAAAGCGCGGCCGCAAACGGACGCCCGAGTCGATCAGCATGCTGATCGCCCGCATCGACCAGAAGCTCGAGGCGGCGACACCGATCCAGCAGCTCGAGCTGGTGCAGCGGCGCATGGATCTGGTGGCCGAGCGCGACCGTCTGAGCGCCCGCGTGGACCTCGAGAAGCTCGAGACGGATTTCGTCAAGGTGGCCAAGGCGTACGCGCAGCGCAACGCGATCACGTACGGCGCATTTCGCGAACTCGGCGTGCCCGCAGAGGTGCTGCGTCGCGCCGGGGTGTCGCGCTCAGCCCACTAGGACGCCCGAGCCCACGAAGGACGCGAGCAGCTCCCGACCGTCGGCGCTGCCCAGCAGCGTCGACATCGCGCGCTCGGGGTGGGGCATGAGGCCCACCACGTTGCCCGCGGCGTTGGCGATGCCCGCGATGTCCCCGCGCGACCCGTTGGGGTTGTCCTCGTAGCGCAGCACGATGCGGTCCTGGGCCACCAGCTCGTCGTAGGTGGCGTCGTCGCAGGTGTAGGCGCCCGAGAAGTGATTGATCGGGATGACCAGGCGCGTGCCCACGGGCGTCGTGCGCGTCAGGACCGAGCGCGTCGAGGCCACCCGCAGGGCCGTGGGCTCCGAGATGAACGTGAGCCCGGCGTTCTGCTGCAGGGCCCCGGGCAGCAGCCCGGCCTCGGTGAGGACCTGGAAGCCGTTGCAGATGCCCAGCACCGGCACCCCGCTCGCCGCCGCGTCGGCGACCGACGCCATCACCGGCGAGAAGCGCGCCAGCGCCCCGGGGCGCAGGTAGTCCCCGTGGGCGAAGCCGCCGGGCAGGACGAGGCCGTCGTAGGCGGACAGATCGGTCGCCGAGTGCCAGACCAGCTCGGCCGGGGTGTCGAGCTCGCCGAGCGCGCGCACGACGTCGTGCTCGCAGTTGGACCCCGGGAAGACGAGGACCCCGACGCGCCTCACGCGGTGGCCTCGCGCACCCGGGCGTCCTCGATGACCGGGTTGGACAGCAGCCGCGCGGCCAGGTCGGCCGCGACGGCCCGCGCGGCGGCCTCGTCGGGCGCCTCGACCGCGAACAGGAACGTCTTGCCCGCGCGCACGCGATGGACCCCGGTGAAGCCCAGGGCCGGCAGGGCCCGCTCGATGGTGGCCCCGGCCGGGTCGGCGATGCCCTCGCGCAGCGTCACGTCCACTTGCACGGCGTACTCCACCTACGCACCGTACCAGTCGGAAAGTGGGCGCCCGGTCACGAGCTCGAAGGCGCGCTCGTAGCGCGCGGCGGTCGCCGCGATCACCTCGGGCGGCACCGCGGGCGGGGGCGGCTGGCGGTCCCAGCCCTGGGCGTCGAGCCAGTCGCGGAAGGGCTGCTTGTCGAAGGCCGGGGGCGCCGCGCCGCGCGTGACCGCGTCGGCGGGCCACAGGCGCGACGAGTCGGGGGTGAGCACCTCGTCGCAGAGCACCAGCTGGCCGTCCAGCCAGCCGAGCTCGAACTTGGTGTCCGCGAGCACCAGGCCCACGGCCGCGAGGTCCGCGGCCGCCCGGGCGAACAGGTCCAGGCACAGCGCCGCCGCGGCCTCGTAGGTCGCGTCGCCGACCAGCGCGCGCGCCTGGCTCTGGCTGAGGTTCTGGTCGTGGCCCGCGGCGGCCTTGGTCGAGGGGGTGAAGATCGGCGCGGGGAACGGGTCGGTCAGCGCCAGGCCCGCGGGCGCCGGGTCGCCGTGGACGGTCCCGGTGCGCCGGTACTCGTCGAAGGCGCCCCCGGCGAGGCGCCCGCGCACGATGCACTCGAGGGGCACCATCTGCGCGCGGCGCACCAGCATCGTGCGCCCGGCCCAGCCCTCCTCGCCGGCCAGCGCCGGCACCGCCGCGCCGATCACGGCCGGGTCGCAGCTCACCAGGGCCGCGGGCACGCCGGCGAAGCGCCGCACCCAGTGGTCGGTGATCCCCGTCAGCACGCGCCCCTTGCCCGGCACGGGCTCGGCCATCACCACGTCGAAGGCGCTCAGGCGATCCGAGGCGACCATGAGCACCCGGTCCCCGCCGACCTCGTAGAGGTCGCGGACCTTGCCCTGGTAGGCGGGCATCCCCAGCACGTCGTTCAGCGCCACGTCATCGCAGATCGGAA
>JAKANY010000031.1 GCA_021823525.1 Actinomycetes bacterium | reverse complement strand
GTCGAAGCTGTAGCCCGACTCGGAGGCCGAGGGCAGCGTGAGCGGGGCCGAGCCCGTGGTGAACGAAGCAGCCGAAGACGTCGCCGTGCCGCCGTTCGCGTCGTAGCTGACGCTGAACGTGTCGGGCGTCCACTGGGCGAAGAGCGTCAGATCACCCAAGGTGAAGTCATACGTAGCGCCATTGGCGTACGAGGTACCGCTGCCATTCGCCGACGTCGACCAGCCCCCGAACGAGTATCCCTGGTTCTCGAAGATTGGGCTCAGGTTCGAGAACAACGTCAGTGGAACTGCCGTGCTGCTCGACTGTTGAGCGCTCACAGTGTCAGAGCCGCTGGCGTTCTCGTAGAACGTGACGGCATTCTCCGCCCAGTGCGCATACAGGGTCAGGTTCCCCAAGGTGAAGTCGTATTGTGCCCCGTCGGAATAGGTGGTTCCGGTACCGTCTGCATTTGTCGTCCAATTGACGAAGTGGAAACCGGTATTCGTGAACGAGGGTGACAGGTTATCGAACAGCGTTAGCGGCGCAGAAGTGGTGCCAGCTTGCGTAGCATACACTTGGTCAGCCAACGAGTCATTTTCCACAAATGTAACAACCGTTACTGCTGCATTTGCTGGCAGTACATTGATCATGCCTGATGAAATGACAGCGACTCCAACTAGTCCAATTATCAAGAATCCCCGTTGAATATCCTTGAATCCATAGCGCATGAGTGTCCAATCAGTTCTGATGGCGGAAGAACCAACTTGATATCGGGATACGTGATATGCAGTGAAGCCCGATTTGCTGATTCTAAGAAGCAGTTAACCGCCACGAGCAAAACTGAATTCAATTCATGCTCGATAATTCAAGGAGTTAATGCTGCGAAGCCCGCTGACGAGCTATCTCAAACGCCGCGATCGACAGCGCGACGCCAGCGTTGAGCGAACTGATTCGTCCGCGCTGAGGGATCGCCACCACGTCCGTGCACCGCTTGCGTGTGAGAGACGCGAGCCCTCGTTCCTCCCCGCCCACGACCAGTGCGACGGGGCCACGGGAAAGGTCGAGATCGTAGAGCGACGCCCTTGCTTCGCCGGCAAGACCGACGATCCGGACTCCCTGGCGACCGAGATCTGCCAGCGCGCTCGGGATCCCTGGGACGTCACAGAAGCGCAAGTACTCGATCGCGCCCGCTGCGGTCTTGGCAGCGGTGGCGGTCACGCGTGCTGACCGATGGCGCGGCAGGATGACGCCCGTCACGCCCGCTCCGTCGGCGCTGCGAAGCATCGCACCAAGGTTGCGCGGGTCCGTCACGCCGTCGACCACCAGGAGGAACGCATTGGGATCCTCGAGAAGGGTCTCGAGCGATTCGGTCGGCAGCGGGGACGCGAAGGCGATGACGCCTTGATGACCCTCGGTGCGGGCCTCACGATCGAGGCGCGCCATCGAGATCAGCTGGAGCGGCACGCGTCGGCGTGCGGCCTCGTGCTCGATCTGATCGAGCACGTCGGATGGGTCCTGCCCGTCGGCGACGAGCACGCGCTGGATGCGCCTCCGCTGCGCGAGAAGGAGTTCGAGCACCGCCTGGCGGCCTTCGACTTGCTCACCACCGACGCCCTCGTGACGTGCCGCACGGTAGGGGCGGGGCTCGCGCGATGGCGGCCCGCCCGGACGTGCGAGACGACCCGTCGACCGGCGCGGCGGGCGCGGCGGGCGCGGACTCACGATGCCTCCACCAGGGCGACAGCGGTCGCGGCGATCCCCTCGCCTCGTCCCAGGGCTCCCAGGTGCTCCGCGGTCGTGGCCTTGACCGAGACGGGCGCTCCCACGACGGTGCCCAGAGCGGAGGCCATGGTATCGATGACGCCGGCCAGTCGAGGGGACTCGGCAACCACCGTCACGTCGACTGACAGGGGCCGGAATCCCGCGGCCGCCACGCGCGCCACGACCGACGCGAGGAGCTCCGCCGAGGCGATTCCCGCGGTCGCGGGGTCGTCATCGGGAAAGTGACGACCGAGGTCGCCCAGGTGAGCGCCGCCGAGCAGGGCGTCGGCGACCGCGTGAGTCACGACGTCGGCGTCCGAGTGCCCGAGCAGCCCCGGAGAACCGGCCACGCGCACCAGGCCCAGCCACAACGGTCGCTGCGGATCGTCGCTGAAGCGATGGACATCGTACCCGTGGCCGATGCGCAGGCCACCCGACCGGTGCGGCGCGGCGAGGTCCTCGGGCGCGGTGATCTTCACGTTGCTCCTCTCACCGGGCACCACGACCACGCGCCCGCCCGCCGCCTCCACCAGGGCGGCGTCGTCGGTCGCGTCGGCGCCCCCGGCGTGGGCCCGCTCGAGGACCTCGCGGCGGAACGCCTGGGGCGTCTGCACGGTGACCAGGCCGGCGCGGTCCTCGGTGGCCGCAACGTGGCGCTCGTCTCCGACCAGCTCGACGCGCTTGAGCGTGTCGGTCACCTCCAGGCCGGGGATCGCCCCGTCGGCACCGGCGCGCACGCCCGCCACGACCGCCTCGAAGAGGCGCGGCGAGGCCCAGGGGCGCGCCGCGTCGTGGACCACCACGATGTCCGATGCCGCGCACTGGGCCAGCCCGGCACGCACGGAGTCCGCCCGCGTGTCGCCGCCCTCGACCACGACGTCGGCGCCCTCGCCCGACCCGTCGTAGCCGGGCGGGACGACCAGGACGACCAGCTGCGCGACGCTGCGCGCGAGCGACACGCTGCGCGCCGCGACCGTCGAGGATCCCAGCGGCGCGAACTGCTTGGCCCCGCCGAAGCGGGTGCCCCGGCCGGCGGCCACGACCACGGCGGCCACCGACATGATCAGGGCAGGACCGACGTGAGCTTCTCCTCGGCCTCCGTGGTGTCCACGTTGAGCGCGAAGGTCAGCTCGGAGACCAGGATCTGGCGCGCGCGCGTGAGCATGCGCTTCTCCCCGGCGGACAGCCCCTTGTCCTTGTCGCGGATCGAGAGGTTCCGCACGACCTCGGCGACCTGGTAGATGTCGCCCGAGCGCAGCTTCTCGGAGTGGTTCTTGAACCGGCGCGACCAGTTGGTCGGCATCCGGGCCTCCTTCTTGCGCAGGACGGCGAAGACCTCCTCGACCTCCTCGTCGTTGATCACCTCGCGCAGGCCCACGGCCTCGGCGTTGGCGACCGGGACCATGAGGATCAGGTCAGAGTAGGCCACCTTCAGCTTCAGGTAGTCCTGGCGCACGTTGAAGGCAGTGATCTTCTCGACCTTCTCGACCGTGCACGCCCCGTGATGGGGGTACACCAGCCGGTCGCCCTTCTTGTACTTTCGCACCGTCATAGAGCTCCTCGCCACCGTCGGTGGCGTCAATGGGGACTATCTATTCTACCAGATCCGACCTGGGTTCCAACCGGGGTCACCGCCGCGAGCAGGTCGGACAGCCGCGCGACGCCCACCGTGCGCACGCCGGGCACCTCGGCGACGTCGCTGGCGGGGACGTAGACGGTGGTGACGCCCCGCCGGCGCAGCTCGGCGACCCGCCGATCGATCCCCCCCACCGAGCGCAGCTCGCCGGCCAGGCCGACCTCGCCGATCGCGGCCACGTCGCGCGGGACGACGAAGCCCCCGGCCCCCGACGCCAGCGCCAGGGCCAGGGCGGCGTCGACGCCGGGCTCGCCGGCCGGCAGCCCGCCGGCCGAGGCGGCGAAGACGTCGCGCGTGCGCAGGTCCCAGCCGCAGCGGGCCTCGAGCACGGCCAGCATCAGGGCGAGGCGCTGGGCCGAGACCTGGTGGGCCACCCGGCGCGGCGCCGCCGACGCCGCCACGACCAGGGTCTGGAGCTCCACGGCCAGGGCGCGCGAACCGTCGCTGGCCGCCCCCCACACGACGCCGGGCTCCGCCAGGTCGCTCACCGGGGCCCCCGCGTCGGGCAGCTCGACCAGGCCCCGGTCGGTGAGCGCGAAGAGCCCGACCTCCCCCGTGGGCCCGAAGCGGTGCTTCAGGGCCCGCACGACGCGCAGCGTGCCGTGGCGATCCCCCTCGACGCGCAGCACCGTGTCCACGAGGTGCTCGAGCGCCCGGGGGCCCGCGAGGTCCCCGTCCTTGGTGACGTGCCCGACCAGCACCAGCGCGACCGACGAGCGCTTGGCCTCCTGGCAGAGCCGCTCGGCCACCGCCCGGACCTGGGCCGGAGATCCCGCAGCGCCCCCGAGACCCTCGTCGCGCAGGGCCGAGACCGAGTCCACCACCACGAGGCCCGGCCGGCGCCGGCGCATCGCCTCCTCGGCGACGGCCGCCTCGGTGGTGGCGACGACCGCGATCTCGCCCGCCGCCGCTCCGATGCGGCGCGCCCGGCGCGCCACCTGGCCCGCCGACTCCTCGGAGGCCACGAGCAAGACGTCCGTGCCGCGCCGCGAGAGGTTGCTCAAGATGGCCAGGGCCAGGGTGGACTTGCCCACGCCGGGCTCGCCGAAGAGCAGGGTCGTCGACCCGGCGACCAGCCCGCCGCCGAGCACGCGGTCGAGCTCGGCGATGTCGGTGGGTCCCGCGGGAACGTCCTCGAGCGCGGCGTCGGCCAGGCGGATCACCTCGGTGTCGTCGCTCGGGACCGCGACCGCCTCGCCCACGGTGTTCCACGACCGGCACGTCGCGCACTGGCCGGTCCACTTGGGGGCCCGCGCGCCGCACGCGGTGCACACGTACTGGGGGACCCGCATCCCCGACACGCTAGAGAGGTGTTGTCACGCCTTGGGCGTGACGTCCTCGAAGTCCACCGACGGGGGCAGCCCCTCGACGCCCTCGAAGGAGAGGGTGGTGCCCTCGGGCCCCTCGACCGCGTCCCCGACGATGGTCTGCCCCGCGCGGAACTCCTTGAACAGGATCTTCTCGCTCAGGACGTCCTCGACATACTGCTGGACCGCGCGCCGCAGCGGCCGGGCCCCCAGCTCGGGGTCGTAGCCCTTCTCGGCCAGGAACGCCTGGGCCGCCGCCGACAGCTCGAGCCCCAGCCCCTGCACGGCCAGCTGCTCGCGCAGCCGCCCGATGAACAGGTCGGCGATGGCGATCACCTCGGGCTTGGTCAGCTCGTGGAAGACGATCGTCTCGTCGATACGGTTGAGGAACTCCGGGCGGAAGTGCGCCTTCAGGGCCTGGTTGACCTTCTCCTTCATGCGCTCGTGGCTGGCCAGGTCGCCGCCCTTGGCGAAGCCGATGGACGCGCGGCGCAGGTCGGCCGTGCCCAGGTTCGAGGTCATGATGAGGATCGTGTTCTTGAAGTCCACGACGCGGCCCTGCGAGTCGGTCAGACGCCCGTCCTCGAGGATCTGCAGCAGCGTGTTGAACACGTCGGGGTGAGCCTTCTCGACCTCGTCGAACAGCACCACGGAGAACGGCTTGCGCCGCACGGCCTCGGTCAGCTGTCCGCCCTCGTCGTAGCCGACGTAGCCGGGGGGCGAGCCCACGAGCCGGCTCACCGAGTGCTTCTCCATGTACTCGGACATATCCAGCTGGATGAGGGCGTCCTCGTCGTCGAAGAGGAACTCGGCCAGCGTCTTGGCCAGCTCGGTCTTGCCCACGCCCGTCGGCCCGAGGAAGATGAAGGACCCGGCGGGCCGCTTGGGGTCCTTGAGTCCGGCCCGGGTGCGCCGGATGGCCCGGCTGAGCGCGGTGATGGCCTCGTTCTGGCCGATGACGCGCTTGTGGAGCTCGTCTTCCATGCGCAGGAGCTTGGTCGTCTCCTCCTCGGTGAGGCGGTAGACGGGGATCCCGGTCCAGTTGGCCAGCACCTCGGCGATGATGTCCTCGTCGACGATGTCATCGCGGCGCCCCGCCGCCACGGCGTCGCCCGGGGCCAGCTCGTCGCGCTGGGCCTGCAGCACGCGCTGCTGGTCGTCGAGCGCCTTGGCCTGCTCGAGAGCCCCGCGGTCCATGGCCGCGTCCTTTTCGGAGCGCAGGCGCGCGAGGTTCTCGTCGAGCTTGGTCAGCGCCGGCGAGACGTCCATGCGCCGGATCCGCAGGCGGCTGCCCGCCTCGTCGATCAGGTCGATGGCCTTGTCGGGCAGGAACCGGTCGGCGATGTAGCGGTCGGCCAGGTTCGCCGCGGCGACCAGCGCCTGATCGGTGATCTTGACCGCGTGGAACTCCTCGTAGACGTCGCGCAGGCCCTTGAGGATCTCGATGGTCATGGCGACCGAGGGCTGCTCGACCTTGACGGGCTGGAAGCGGCGCTCGAGGGCGGCGTCCTTCTCGATGTGCTTGCGGTACTCGTCGATGGTGGTCGCCCCGACGGTCTGCAGCTCGCCGCGCGCCAGCATCGGCTTGAGGATCGAGGCGGCGTCGATGGCCCCCTCGGCCGCTCCCGCGCCCACCAGGGTGTGGATCTCGTCGATGAACAGGATGATGTCCCCGCGCGTGCGGATCTCCTTGAGGACCTTCTTGAGGCGCTCCTCGAAGTCGCCGCGGTAGCGGCTGCCCGCGACCAGGGCGCCCAGGTCCAGGGTGTAGAGCTGCTTGTCGGCCAGCGTGACGGGCACCTGGCTGGCCACGATGCGCTGGGCCAGGCCCTCGACGATCGCGGTCTTGCCCACCCCGGGCTCGCCGATGAGGACCGGGTTGTTCTTCGTGCGCCGCGACAGCACCTGCATGACGCGCTCGATCTCGCGCTCGCGGCCCACCAGGGGGTCGAGCTTGCCCTCGCGCGCGTACTGGGTGAGGTTGCGTCCGAACTGGTCCAGGACCGCCGATCCGCCCGCCGGCTCCCCGTCGCCCTTCTGGCCGGTTGGCGAGACGGCCGCGCCGGCCTCGCGGCCGGTCTGGCCCGACATCATCTGCATGACCTGGGCACGCACCCGGGCGGTGTCGGCCCCCAGGTCGCTGAGCACCTGAGCGGCCACGCCGTCGCCCTCGCGCACCAGCCCGAGCAGCATGTGCTCGGTGCCGATGTAGGAGTGGCCCAGCTGGAGCGCCTCGCGCAGGGACAGCTCTAGGACCTTCTTGGCCCGGGGCGTGAAGGGGGGCGAGCTCGGCGAGGGGTTGGTGTTGGTGCCGATGGCCTCCTCGACCTTCTCGCGCACCACCTCGAACGTGACGCCCAGGGCGTCCAGGGCCTTGGCCGCCACGCCCTCGCCCTCGCGGATCAGGCCCAGCAAGATGTGCTCGGTCCCGATAAACGCGTGGTTGAGTTCGCGGGCCTCCTCCTGGGCCAGGACCAGGACTCGGCGGGCTCGGTCAGTAAATCGTTCGAACAACGTTCATCCCTCTCGCGCTGCTAGTAGCAGTGTACCGGTGGGCTCGCCGCCACGACTCGCGTCCCCGGGACGCCCGGTGCGTCCTCATCTAGTGTGTGGGCGTGAACCCGCACGAGCGCCTCCAGTTGCCCCTGGTGGAGCAGGACCTCAAGCGCCTCGAGCAGCTGCTGGCCGACTCGGTGATCGTCGGGGACGCCTACCTCGACAGCGTCACCACGCACCTGATCTACGCCGGCGGCAAGCGGCTGCGCCCGCTGCTGGCCCTGGCCTCGGCGACGCTCGGCGAGCGGGTCGCCAGCCTGGAGGACCTGCTCGGCGGCGTGTCGGCCGAGCTGATGCACCTGGCCTCGCTCTACCACGACGACGTGATGGACGAGGCCGCGGTCCGCCGCAACGTCGACAGCGTCAACGCACGCTACGGCAACCTGGTGGCCATCGTGGCCGGGGACTTCCTGATGGCCCGCTCGGCCGGCATCGCGGCCGACCTGGGAACCGAGGTGGCCAGCCTGATGGCCCACACGCTGGCCTGGCTGACGCGCGGCCAGGTGGGCGAGGTGCGCACGGCCTTCTCGGTGGAGCGCACCGAGGAGCAGTACGTGCGGGCCATCGAGGGCAAGACCGGCTCGCTGATGTCGGCCAGCTGCCGCGTGGGCGCGCTGACGGCCGAGCACGCAAGCGAGATCACCGCGGCCCTGACCGAGTTCGGCCGGTGCTTCGGCATGGTCTACCAGCTGCGCGACGACGTCCTCGACCTCGTGGACGTGAACAACGAGCTGGGCAAGCCCGCCGGCCAGGACCTGGCCGAGGGCATCTACACGCTGCCCACGCTCTACGCGCTGGCCGACGCCACCGTCGGCGACGAGCTGCGCGGCCTGCTCGGGGCGCCGCTCGCCGACGCCGACCGCGAGCGCGCCCGCAAGCTGGTCGTGGCCACCGACGGCGTCGAGCGCACCGTCGCCATGGCCGACACCTACCGCCGGGCGGCCGCCGAGGCCCTGGCGGTGGTGCCCGCCGCGGGCCTGCGCGAGGGCTTCGGCCGGCTCATCGACTCGCTGGTCGACGGCCTGCCCACCGCCTAGGTGCGCCCGTCGCCCAGCGGCTTGAGCGTCGGGAAGGCGATCACCTCGCGGATGTTGGCCTCGTCGGCCAGCACCATGACCAGGCGGTCGATCCCCAGGCCGAGGCCCGCCGTGGGCGGCAGGCCCCACTCGAGCGCGCGTAGGTAGTCCTCGTCGACGCGCATGGCCTCGAGGTCGCCGGCCGCGCCCAGGCGGGCCTGCTCCTCGAAGCGGTGGCGCTGGTCGACGGGGTCGTTCAGCTCGCTGAACCCGTTGGAGAGCTCGCGGCCCACCGCGTAGGACTCGAAGCGCTCGGTCAGCTCGGGGTCGCGTCGGTGCCGGCGCGCGAGCGGCGAGACCTCCACGGGGTGCTCGGTGACGAACACCGGGTCCCACAGGTCCGCCTCGACGGTCGCCTCGAACAGCTCGGCGAGCAGCCGGCCGGCCCCCCAGGCGTCGGCCACCTCGACGTCGCGCTCGCGGGCCAGGCGCGCCAGATGGGCGCGCGGCGTGTGGACCGAGACCTCCTCGCCCACGCCCTCGCTGGCCAGCTCGGCCATGGTGCGCCGCGGCCAGGGCGTGGCCAGCGACAGGTCGCGCCCCTGGTAGGTGAGCTCGGTGCCGCCCAGCACGTCCAGGGCGACCCCGGCGACCAGCTCCTCGGTGAAGGCCATCATGTCCTCGTAGTCCCAGTAGGCCCGGTAGAGCTCGAGCATCGTGAACTCGGGGTTGTGGCGCGGGCTGATCCCCTCGTTGCGGAAGACGCGCCCGAGCTCGAAGACCCGCTCGAACCCGCCAACCACGAGGCGCTTGAGCCACAGCTCGGGCGCGATGCGCAAGAAGAACTCGCTGTCGAGGGCGTGGTGGTAGGTGGCGAAGGGGCGCGCGGCTGCCCCGGTCGGGATGGGGTTCAGGATCGGCGTCTCGACCTCGAGGAAGCCCGCCGCCCAGCAGCGCTCGCGCACCGCCTGGAGGACCTGGCTGCGCCGCGCGAGCGTCGCGCGCGACTTCTCGTTGGCCCACAGATCCGCCTCGCGGTGCCGGTAGCGCAGGTCGAAGTCGGCGATGCCGGCCCACTTGTCGCCGAAGTTGTGCTGCGCCTCGGCCAGGCGCACCCAGCTCGCGACCTTGACCGACAGCTCGCCGCGCTTGGTGCGCACCACCTCGCCCGTGACCCCCACCCAGTCGCCCAGGTGGAGGTGCGTGAACGCGCCGAAGGCCTCGGTGACCGCGGCCAGGGCGAACAGCTGGAGCTCGCCGGTCGAGTCGCGCATCGTGGCGAACGCCAACTTGCCCTGCGTGCGCAGCAGCATCACCCGCCCGGCAACCCGCACCGTCACGCCCGACTCCTCCCCGTCTTGGAGGTGGTCCCAGCGCTCCTGGACCTCCCCGGCGAAGGCGGACTGGGCGAAGGAATACGGACTGGTCACTCGGCTGCTCCTGCGTGGTTTCGCTCATGCACGATACGCAATCCGTGCAGAGTCAGCCAGGGCTCGACGCGCTCGACGCGGCGCGTGTGGGGAACGATGAGGCCCGCCAGCCCCCCGGTCGCGATGACGGTCGCCGGGCCGACCTCGTCGAGGATCCGCTCGGTGAGCCCGTCGACCTGGGCGGCGAACCCGTAGAGCACGCCCGCCTGGATGGACTCGACCGTCGAGCGGCCCACCACCGCGCGGGGCGTCACCAGCTCGACCGAGCGCAGCGCGGCGGCGTGCGCGTAGAGCGCCTCGAGCGAGATCGCGACCCCCGGCGCGATGGCGCCGCCCAGGTACTCGCCGCGATCGCTGATCACGTCGAAGGTGGTCGCGGTGCCCAGGTCCACGACGACCGTGGCCCCCCCGTAGAGGTCGTAGGCGCCCACCGCGTTGGCCACGCGGTCGGGGCCCACCTCGCGTGGGTTCTCGTAGAGGATCGGCATGCCCGTGCGCGTCCCGGGACCCAGCACCGTCAGGGGCAGGTCGGCGAACCAACGGTTGGCCATGCGCCGCAGGTGGGTCGCGGAACTGGGCACCGAGGACGAGATCGCGATCGCGCTCACGACCGTGCGCAGGTCCAGGCCCTCCAGGTCGAGCAGTTGGGTCAGGAACATGGCGTGCTCGTCGGGGGTGCGCTCGGCGACCGTCGAGAGCCGCCAGTGGTAGCTGAGCCCGTGCTCGTCGCCCGCCCGCGCGAAGCCCAGGGCGCTCGGGTCCTCGGGGGGCGGGTCGCCGAAGAGCCCGATCACCGTCTCGGTGTTGCCCACGTCGATGGCTAGCAGCATCTCACGCCTCCGTGATCAGGACGGGTCCGTTGTCGATGAGCCGCACGCCGTCGACCCGCGCGGCGACCAGGGCCCGGCGCAGCCCGTGCTCGGCGTCGTCGCAGGGCCGCAGCGTCAGCGGGTCGACGACCTCGGCGTAGGCCACCTCGACGCCGGACTCCTCGAGCACCGCGCGCATGCGCGCGCGCAGCGCCGACGCCGGGGCGGGCGCCCCCGCGGCCGCCGCCAGGGCGCGCGACAGGCCGAGGGCCCGCGGGCGCGCCGCGGCGCTCAGGCGCACGTTGCGGCTCGAGAGCGCCAGCCCGTCGGGCTCGCGCACGATGGGACACGCCTCGATCGCGACGGCGAACCCGAGGTCCGCCACCATCTGGCGCACCATGGCCAGCTGCTGGAAGTCCTTCTCCCCGAAGTAGGCCCGCCCGGGCCCGGTGACGACCAGCAGCTTGGTGACCACGCTCGCCACCCCGTCGAAGTGGCCGGGGCGCCCGGCCCCCTCGAGCCCGTCGGTGAGGCCCGCCACGTGGACGGTGGTGGCCGTCGGGGCGGGGTCGGCCGGCCACATCTGGGATAGCGGGGGCTCGACCAGCAGGTCCACGCCGAGCGCCGCGGCGCGCGCGCGATCGGCCGCCGCGTCGCGCGGGTAGGCCCGCAGGTCGGCGGGGTCGTTGAACTGGCGCGGGTTGACGAAGACCGTGAGGACGACGAAGTCGCCGGCGCGCTGGGCGGCGCGCACCAGCGAGTCGTGGCCCGCGTGCAGGGCACCCATCGTGGGCACCAGGCCCACGGTGCGACCCGCGGCGCGGGCGGCCGCCGCGGCGGCGCGCCAGGCCTCGAGGTCGGTGGCGACCTCCATCAGGCCGGCAGGCCGGCGCGACGCTCGCTCAGGGAGAGCGCCTCGCGGGCCAACGCCACGTACGTGTCGCGCTCCTCGGCGGGCAGGGCCGCCAGGTGGGCGTCGATCGTAGCCAGGTCGCCGCGAGCGGCCGGGCCGGTGAGGGCCTCGCGCGGTCCCACGGCGATCACGTCGTCGAAGGCCTGACGGGAGAGCTCGAGGAAGTCGGCCAGCTCCAGCCCGCCCGCGGCGGCCAGGCGCTCCACGTGTCCCAGCAGCGCGACCAGGTGGTTGGCCGCGACGACGGCGGTGGCGTGGTAGAGGGCGCGGTGGGCGTCGTCGACGTGGAGGGCGCGGCCGCCGAGAGAGGCGACGACCTCCTCGACCAGGGCGTCGCCGGCGACCGCGTAGGTCGCGTGCAGCAGCCGTCGGGCGCCGACCTCGGGCGAGGAGAGCACCGCGAGCGGGTGCAGCGACCCCACGCGGGGGTGCCCCGCGAGGGGCTCGAGGGTGAGCGACCCGGCCACGTGGGCGACGACGCGACCCTCCACGGGCGCCAGGCGCGCGGCCGTGGCGCCCACGGCGTCGTCGGGCGTGGCGAGGACCACGAGGGTCGCGCCGGCCACGGCGTCGAGCTCGTCGTGGTGGACCAGGCGCACCCGGTGGCCGCGCGCGCCCAGCGCGCGGGCGAAGGACTGGCCGGCTCGACCGGCTCCCACGATGGCGATGTCCATGTCCGCTCCGTTCCGGCCCCCGCGGGGTGCCGTTCGGTTCCTACACGTCGTCGAGTGTACCCAGGAGCGCGACCGCGCCGCCGGCGCTCGCCACGTCGGCGTCCGACACCAGATCCGGGGCCAGCTCGCGCCAGGGCACCAGCACGAAGGCGCGCGCGAACGCGCGCGGGTGCGGGACCGTCAGGTCCGGGTCGTCACTCGCGTAGCCGTCGATCCACACGACGTCCACGTCCAGGGTCCGCGGACCCCACCGCACGTCGCGGACGCGACCGGCCTCGGCCTCGGCGCGCTGGGCGCGCGCCAGCAGCTCGCGAGGCGGGGCCGCGGTCGCGACCTCGACCACGAGGTTCCAGAAGTCGGGCTGCGCCACGCCGCCCACGGGCTCGGTGACGTAGACCCGCGACACCCGGGCGTCGTCGCCGTCGCGCACCGCGTGCACGCCCGCACGCAGCAGGGCTCCCCGGTCGCCGAGGTTGGAGCCCAGCGAGAAGAAGGCCCGCCTCACCGACCCACGCTGCGCCGCACGCCGACGGTCGCGACGTCCTCGGGCACCGGCGGGCGCAGCTTGCGCACCGTCACGCTCACCCGCTGGATCGCCGGGTCGGCGTCGCGCACCGCGCGCGCCACGCGGTCGGCCAGCGTCTCGAGCAAGGCGAAGCGCCCCTCGCGCGCCACGCGCACCGCGAGCGCCAGCACCTCGGCGTAGTTGGTGGTCGCGGCCACGTCGTCGCGCGCGCTGGCCTCGTCGAGGGGCCGCTCGATGTCCAGATCCAGCGAGAGGGGCTGCTCGCGGAGCCGCTCCTCGGCCAGCACCCCCACGACGGCCGCCACTCGCAGCCCCCGCAGCTCGATGCGGTCGCTCACGGCGCCTCGGGCAGGTCCGTCAGCAGGGCGCGGCCGTCGGGGCCCAGCGAGCGGCGGAAGAGCCGCTCGACCAGCGCGATGGCCGTGGGCACGGTCGCCGAACCGCCCCACACCAGGTAGCCCGCCACCACCGCCAGGATCCGGTCCGACACGTCGTCGCTGTGCAGCAGGGTCACCTCGCCCGCCGAGGCGGCGTCGGCCAGGTCGCGGTAGCACGACGCGAGCACGTCGCGCTGCCCGGCGCTGGCGCGCAGGGCGTAGTGGGCCGAGGAGAGCCCGTGTTCCTCGTAGGCGGCGACGCTGGGCCACACCGGCAGCAGCGACACGATCCGCGTGAAGCCCTGGTGCTGGAGCCACAGCAGCTCCTCGTCGCGGCGCACGCGCCGGTGCACCGCGGTCGAGCCGCCCGGCCGCTCGGCGACCGCCAGGCGGCCCCGGTACACCCAGGTGAACCCGCGCGGCTCGATGCCCACGGCCCACTTGGACTTCACCACGATGGCTCCGCGGGGCCGCCGCCCAGCAGGGCGCGCGCCTGGGCGGTCGCCGCCACGTCGTGCACGCGCACCAGGTCGACCCCGCAGGCCATCGCCCACGCCGCGGTCGCCAGCGACCCCTCCAGGCGCTCCTCGACGCCCTCGCCCCCGGCCAGCGCGCCGAGGAACCGCTTGCGGCTGGTCCCCACCAGGACACGCGCGCCCACGTCGGTCGCCAGGGCGACGAGGGACCCCAGGTGGCCGAGCAGCGCCCAGTTCTCGTCGGCGGTCTTGGAGAACCCGATGCCCGGGTCCAGCCACAGGTCTCGCACGCCCGCCGCGCGGGCCCGGCGCGCGCGCGCCTCGAGGAAGGCGGACACCTCGGCCACGATGTCGCGCGAGGTCGGCGCGTCGGGCGTCGTCGCGGGCAGGCCCCGGCTGTGCATGGCGACCACGCCCACGCCCAGCTCACCGGCCAGCTCGACGAGCTCGCCGGTGACGTCGTTGATGATCGACGCGCCGGCCGCGACGGCCGCGCGCGCGACCTCGGGCTTGGTCGTGTCCACCGACACCGCGACCTCGCGCGCCAGGGCCGCGACGACGGGGACCACGCGCGCGATCTCCTCGGCGGCGCCCACCAGCGTCGCGCCCGGACGGGTGGACTCGCCGCCCACGTCCACGACGTCGGCCCCGGCCCGGTGCAGGGCGCGCCCGCGCTCGATGGCGCCAGCGGCGGTGGGGGTGCGCGAGTCGGGGAAGAAGGAGTCGGGCGTCACGTTGACGATCCCCATCACGCGCGGGCTCAGCGCCACGTCGAGCGCCTCTGGTGGATGTACTGGAGCGCCTCGGCGCGGTAGGCCGGGTCGTCGCGGAAGATGCCGCGCACCGCCGAGGTCACCGTGGTCGCCCCGGGCTTCTTGACGCCGCGCATCGACATGCAGAAGTGCTCGGCCTCGAGCACCACGATCGACCCGCGCGGCGCGAGCTCGCGCTCGAGCGCCTCGACGATCTGGGTGGTCATGCGCTCTTGGACCTGGAGGCGCCGCGCGTAGCCCTCGACCAGGCGGGCCATCTTGGACAGCCCGGCGATGCGCCCGTCGGGCCCGGGCAGGTAGGCCACGTGGGCCTGGCCCACGAAGGGCAGGAGGTGATGCTCGCACAGCGAGGTGAAGCCGATGTCGCGCACCATGACGATCTCGTCGTGGCCCGCCTCGAAGGTGACGCGCAGGTGCTCGCCCGGGTCGGCCTCGATGCCCTCGAAGAGCTCGACGTACATCTCGGCCACGCGCCGGGGCGTGTCGACGACGCCCTCGCGCGAGGGGTCCTCCCCGATGGCCGCCAGCAGCTCGCGGATCAGGCGCTCGACACGCGGCTGGTCGACCACTAGACCGCGCCCACGTAGGTGTAGATCGCGTCGAGGTTGCGGTAGCGCTCGGCGACGTCCAGCCCGTAGCCCACGACGAAGGAGGGCCCGATCGAGAAGCCGACGTAGCGCAGGTCCTGCTCGACGCGCTGCTCGCCCTCCTTGAGCAGCAGGGTGCACACCTCGAGGCTGCGCGGGCCGCGCGCCCCCAGGTACTGGCGCAGGTAGTTCAGGGTCAGGCCCGAGTCCACGACGTCCTCGATCACCAGGACGTCGCGGCCCACCAGGTCCACGTCGAGGTCCTTGACGATGCGCACGACGCCGCTGGTCTTGGTGGCCGCGCCGTAGCTCGACACGGCCATGAAGTCGACCTCGACGGGCAGTTCGATGGCGCGCATCAGGTCCGACATGAAGTTCACGGCGCCCTTGAGCACGCCCACGAGCAGCGGCGGCCGCCCGGCGTAGTCGCGGGTGATCGCCGCGCCCAGCTCGCGAACTCGCTCGGCGAGTTCCTGGGGTGAGACGACGACGTCGCCGAGGTCGCGCGCGGCCCAGTGCGCCCCGTCGGCCACGTTTGCCTGGGAGTCCATGTCCGCCCAGCGTAGCGGGCTGGTCGGGGCGACACCCTAGCCCAGGTGCAGGCGGCGACCCGAGCGTGACAGTCGACGCCCGCCGTCCAGCTCGGTGGCCCGCACCCGGCCCTCGACGACCGCGAGCGCCCGCGCCAGCTCGTCGGCGCTCGGCGGGTGGCGCTCATCGCCGTGGCCCAGGCGCGCGCGCAGCCACCGCCGCAGGCGTGCGCGGGGCCACCCGACGAGCTCGCGGCAGTCGACCTCGCCCAGCGCCCGCGAGTCGGCAGCCAGCTCGTCGAGCCACGCCCGGTCCTCGGCGACCAACCGGGCCTGGCGCGCCAGGATCGGCACCACGTCACGGCCGCTCACCTCGTTGAGCAGCGGCAGCACCTCGTGGCGGACCCGGTTGCGCAGGTGGCGGGGACTGTCGTTCGTCTCGTCGTGGCGCGCCACCAGCCCCGAGGCGGCGACGTAGGCGTGGAGATCTGCGCGACGCACGTCGACCAGCGGCTTGGTCGGGTTGCCGATCATCGGCGCGAGCCCGTCCAGGCCGGCTCCGCGCAGCAGGTTCAGCACGATCGTCTCGGCGACGTCGTCCATCGTGTGACCCGTGAGAGCCAGGGGCGGCAGGACTGCCCGACGGGCCGCGCGGGCGCGCGCCTCGAAGTTGGGTCCTGGGGCGACGTGCACGTCATGCACCTCGCAGGGCACCACCAACGTCTGGCACAGCTGGCGCACGAAGTCCGCGTCGGCCGTGCTGGACGCGCGCGCGTGATGGTCGACGTGGTGCACGCGCAGCGTCAGACCCGCCTGGCGCGCCAGGAGGAGCAGCCCGAGCGAGTCGGGCCCTCCCGAGACGGCGAGGTCCACGGCCGCAGGCGCCGCCGGGAAGTGACAGGCGTCCAGGAGGCGGTCGGAGTCCACGACCCGTACGTTACGTAGCCGGACGGGTCACGCGATGCCCGGCCGCGACGCGGGCACCCAGGTAGAGCAGGGCGCCCAGCGCGCCCACGAAGAATCCGATCGGCAGGTTGAAGAGGTAGGACGCGGCGATCGACGCCCAGACCGTCACCACCGAGAGCCCGATCGAGCCCGCCACCGCCCAGCCGGGCCGTGACACCAGGATCCTCGCGGCAGCCGGTGGGCCGATCATCAGCGAGAACGTCAGCAGCGCTCCGACGACGGGCACCGTGAGCGCGGTCGCGAGCGCCACCACCACCAAGAAGGCCACGTCGACCGTGGTGGTGGCGATGCCGCGGGCTCGCGCGAGCTCGGGGGCCACCGACGTGAACAGCAGGGGGCGGTAGAACCAGGCCAGGACGATGACGCTCACCACGCCCAGGACGATGACC
>JAKANY010000011.1 GCA_021823525.1 Actinomycetes bacterium | reverse complement strand
ACGGGCTGGTCAACTGGCGCTTCAGCTGGAACGTGGTGTTCCACTACTTCACCACCTCCGAGATCCTCCACGGCCTGGTGCTCACCATCGAGCTGACGGTGCTGGCCATGGCGGTGGGGATCATCCTGGGGGTGCTGATCGCCGTCATGCGCCTGTCGCCCAACCGGCTGCTGTCCTCGCCCGCGTGGAGCTACACCTGGTTCTTCCGGGGGACCCCGGTCTACGTCCAGCTGCTGTTCTGGTTCAACATCTCGGCCATCTACCCGACCCTGACGCTCGGGATCCCCTTCACCAGCGTGGCCTTCCTCCACATCAACGCGGTCACCTTGTTCACCCCCTTCACCGCGGGCCTGGTGGGCCTGGGGCTCAACGAGGGCGCCTACATGTCCGAGATCGCCCGCTCGGGGCTGATCGCGGTGGACGAGGGGCAGTACGAGGCGGCCAGCTCGCTGGGCATGACCCGGGGCCAGACCCTGCGCCTGGTGGTCTTGCCCCAGGCCATGCGCGTGATCATCCCGCCCACGGGCAACGAGGTCATCTCCATGCTCAAGACCACCTCGCTGCTGTCGGCCATCTCGGTCGTCGAGCTGCTCGGGGCCGCCCAGAACATCTACGCGGCCAACTACGAGGTCATGCCCCTGCTGATCACGGCCTCGCTGTGGTATCTGGTGGTCACCACGGTCCTGTCGATCGGCCAGTTCTACCTGGAGCGCCACTTCGCGCGCGGGGCCCACCGCAGCCCGCCGCCCACCCCGCTGGCGCGCCTGCGCGCCGACCTGGCGGGCATCGGGGCCAAGTTCCGCACCCCGCGCCCGGCGCGCGCGGCCTCGGGGGCCCGGTGAGCGCCGCCGCCCCCGCGACCCCCATGGTCGAGGCCCGCGGGGTCTGCAAGTCCTTTAGCGGCGTCGAGGTCCTCTCGGGGGTGGACCTGACGGTCGCCCGCGGCGAGGTCACCTGCCTGATCGGGCCCTCGGGCTCGGGCAAGAGCACCCTGCTGCGCTGCATCAACCACCTCGAGAAGCACGACGCGGGCGAGCTGCTGGTCGACGGCCAGCTGGTGGGCTACCAGCTGCGCGAGGGCAAGCTCTACGAGCGCAACGACAAGCAGATCTGCGCCGAGCGCTCCCAGATCGGCATGGTCTTCCAGCGCTTCAACCTCTTCGCCCACCTGTCGGTGCAAGACAACGTCACCATCGGCCAGGTCAAGGTCAAGGGGGTGGCCCCCGAGGCGGCCGTCGTCCGGGCCCGCCAGCTGCTCGAGCGCGTGGGCCTGGCCGGCAAGGAGCGCTTCTACCCCTCCCAGCTCTCGGGGGGCCAGCAGCAGCGCGTGGCCATCGCCCGGGCCCTGGCCATGGACCCCAAGCTGATGCTCTTCGACGAGCCCACCTCGGCCCTGGACCCCGAGCTGGTGGGCGAGGTGCTCGACGTCATGCGCGACCTGGCCACCACGGGCATGACCATGATCGTGGTGACCCACGAGATGGGCTTCGCCCGCGAGGTCGCCGACAGCGTCTACTTCCTGGACGGCGGGGTCATCGAGGAGTCCGGCGACCCCCGCCAGGTCCTGACCCACCCCACCTCCGAGCGCCTGCGCGGCTTCCTGTCCAAGGTGCTGGTGTGAGCTGGGAGATCCACCCGACGAACCGGGGGACCGGTCTGCCCCTCGAGGGACTGCGCGTGCTCGACCTCTCGCGCGTCTTGGCCGGACCCCTGTGCGCGATGATCGCCGGGGATCTGGGGGCGGACGTGATCAAGGTGGAGGGCCCAGGCGGCGACCCGGTGCGCGCGCTGGCACCGCCGGTGTGGGGTGAAGACGCCACGTACTACCTCGCGGTGAACCGTCACCGGCGAGCCGTCGTCGCGGACCTGCGCGATCCGGTCGAGTTCGATCGGATCGAGGATCTGGTCCGTCAGGCCGACGCCGTCGTCGAGAACTACCTCCCCAGCCAAGTCGAGGCCCTCAACGTGGAGCGCCTGCGGCGGGCGAACCCCGACGCCGTCTGGGTCAGCGTGACGCCGGCGACCAGTGGCGGTCCCGTGGCGAGCCAGCCGTCCTTCGACCTGCTGGCCCAGGCGCGGTCGGGGCTGATGGGCGTCACCGGCCTGGCCGACGGCGAGCCCATGAAGGTCGGCTCGCCCGTCGCCGACGTGGTGACCGGACTGTACGCCACGGTGGCGCTGCTGACGGGCCTGTACGCCAGGGCGGTCGGCCATCGGGCCCGCCGCTTCGAGTCGCCCCTCCTCGAGTCGACGATGAGCGCTCTAGTGAACCAGGCGCAGGGATACCTCTCGACGGGGACGAATCCTCGGAGGCTGGGAAACGACCATCCGAGCATCGCCCCCTACGGGCCCGTGCGCACGTCCGACGGGTTCCTGCTCCTGGCCGTGGGAACCGATGCCCAGTTCGCCAGGCTGGTCGAGGAGGTCGGGGATCCTGGGCTGCGACGCGAGGAGTGGCGGGCCAACGCCGATCGTGTCGCCGACCTGGCCAACCTGCGCGACGCACTCGACGCGGCGTTCTCGCGCGAGGCGACGGAGGTCTGGCTCGAGCGCCTCGCACGCGCCGCAGTTCCCCACGGGCCGATCTACGACGTGGCGGGCGCGTTCGCGCAAGAGCAGATCGCCAGGGGCGACTTCGTCGGCTCCATGGACACGCCGGCGGGACCCACCAGAGTCATGCGATCGCCCCTGGTCATCGAGGGGCATCGGCCACCCATCCGGCGCGGCCCACGCACGATGGGCGAGGACAACGACGAGGTCTTCGCGCCGTCCGAGCGCGCCGCGGAGTGGTGACGGGCTGAGCGCGGCCCCGGGGCCGCCCGGCGGTGGCTGGCCCGGGCGCGAGCACGCGCCCGGTGTCGCGCGCTTAACGATCCAGCGGCGGGCCGTCGAAGGTGTCGCGCGTGGCGAAGTCATCCACCTCGCGTCGGCGAAGGTGTGTCCGCTCGTTCTCGGGGTGACCCAGGGCGACCACCGCGGCGACGGCGAACTCGTCGGGCAGGCGGAGGACATCGCGCAGCCGGGACTCGAGCGCGGTCGCGACCGTCGTCATGACCCCACCGAGGCCCTCCGCGCGGGCCGCCAGGAGAATGCTCCACACGAACGGGTAGATCGACGCACCCCCGATGAAGGTGTAGCGGTCGAGATCGCGGTCGGTGGCCGCCAGGGCCCCCAGGTCGGCGCAGATCACCAACAGGGCGGGTACCTCGTCGAGTCGCGCGGCGAAGTCGTCGGGGGCGATGCGGCTACGTGCGCGCTCGAGGTTCTGGGCAACGGCCGAGCGGTCGGCCGCGGTCAGCAGCGGCGAGAACGGCGTCACGCCCGCGAGTAGATGGGCGAGGTACTCCACCCAGGCGTCGAGGTAGCAGTCCCGCAGCGCCTGGCGCTGCCCGGGGTCGCGTACGTCGATCACGCGCCATCCCTGACGATTGCCGCCCGAGGGTGCGAAGCGCGCCACCTCCAGGATCTGGCGAACGAGAGTCTCGTCGACGGGATCGGCGCGGAAGGTGCGCACGGCGGAAGTGGAGCGCAGGGCGGTGCGTAGGTCCACGGCGCTACGCATCCCGCTTCTCGAGGAGCATGGTGGCGGCACCCAGCACGCCCACGACGTAGAGGGTCAAGACCAACGCCGCGGTCCAGGCGCCGAACATCTGGTCGGGCGGCGCCACCGACATCATCGCCCGACCCAGGGATGAGGGCTCGTAGCGCGAGATCGTGGTCTGCCAGCTCGAGGGCAGGAAGATCACGATGATCGGGAGGATCAGCAGCAGCGTCGTGTACACGCTGATCGCTGCGGACTGGTGCCGGATGAGCAGGCCGAGCCCGAGCCCGAGCAGCGCGAGCAGGGTGAGGTAGAGACCACCGAGCAGCACCGATCGCAGGACGGCGGGGGTGCCCAACGAGGCCGTGGGGACGACGCCGGCGTAGATGCGCTGGCCAATCAGGAAGGTGACGATGGCCACGATCTCCGCAACGACGAGCGTGGCGCCGGTGAGCACCACGACCTTGGCGACAACGACGCGGGATCGCCGGGGCGTGGCCGCGAGGGTCGGGCGAATCGAGCCCGTGGCGTACTCGTTGGAGAAGTACAGGATCCCGATCACGCCGATGGCGAACTGCGCGAACAGCACGCCCGCGAGGCTCGTCGCGACCGGGTCGAACGCGATGCGCGCCAGGGGGTCCATCGTGTGCCAGTGGCTGCGGATCGCCACAGTGATCAGGATGCCGAGGCCGATCGTCAAGACGGCGGTGACCACGTAGCCGATGGGTGTCGAGCGGACCGAGCGGAACTTGATCCACTCTGATCGAATGGTGGAAACGATTGACGGGCTAGGCATCGATCCCTCGCTGGGTGCTGGCGTACTCGGTGGCTCCCGCCGTCAGCTCCATGAAGACGTCTTCGAGGGAGGCGCGCTGTGGCGTCAGCTCGACCAGAGCCACCGAGTCGCGCAGGGCCACGCGGCCGATGGCCCCGGCGTCGAGTCCCTCGACCAGGAGGGCGCCGCCAGGTTGTGGCGTGACCGTCGCATCCTCCGCCCGAAGCGCGCCCGCGAGTCGCTCGTTCTCGGCGGACCGCACCAGCACCGCGTTGGCTCGCGTCGTCGTGAGCTCGTCGACAGTGCCCTGGGTGATGAATGAACCCTTGCCGATGACGATGACGTGGTCGGCGGTGAGAGCCATCTCGCTCATGAGGTGAGAGCTCACGAGGATTGTGCGACCCTCGGATGCGAGGGTGCGGAAGACCTCGCGGATCCACCGGATGCCCTCCGGGTCTAACCCGTTGATGGGCTCGTCGAACAGGAGGACCCCGGGATCTCCCAGGAGGCACGATGCGATTCCCAGCCGCTGGGACATGCCCAGGGAGAACTCGCCCGCGCGGCGGTCGGCCACTCCGGCCAGACCCACGAACTCCAGGACGTCCTCGACGCGACGCTGCGAGATGTCGTTAGAGGTCGCCAGCGCTCGCAGGTGATTGCGCGCCGTGCGCCCGGGATGGATCGCCTTCGCGTCGAGAAGCGCGCCGACCGCGTGCAAGGGTGACGAGAGGTCGCGGTAGGAGTGCCCGTCGATCGTCGCTCGCCCGCGCTGCGGCTCGTCGAGTCCCATGATGATGCGCATGGTCGTCGACTTTCCCGAACCGTTGGGTCCGAGGAAGCCCGTGATGACGCCCGCACTCACCTCAAAGGACAGGTCGCGCAGGGCTACCGTGTCGCCGTAGCTCTTGGACACGTGCTCGACGGTGATCACGGAGAGGAACTTAGTGGGAGGGGTCGGCGCGCCGGTCTTGGTCCCGGGCGCGACATCGCTCGCAGAGTCCGGCGACGGCCACGTGGTGCCGATCCAACGTGAAGCCGTATCGCTCGAGCAGGTCGCGGGCCAGCGGGTCAAACAGCTCGGCCGGGACCTCGAAGCTGAGCCCGCACCCGGTGCACACGAGATGGCCGTGAGGAACGCCGGCGAGGTGGTACACGGTCGCGCCGTGGCCCAGGTGCGCGTGCTCGACGATCGCCAGCTCCTCGAACTCGTCGAGCACGCGGTAGACCGTGGAAGGGCTGATCTCGGGCCGGGTGGACTGCACGCGCCGCGTGAGCTCGTCGGCGGCGAGGTCGATGGCACTGGCCACCAGCGCATCGGCGATGGCGCGCTTGGCCGCCGTCATCCGACCTCCGGCTCGGCGCACCCTCTCGGCGATCTCCTCGCGCGTCCACGCGGCCACGGACTGAGACTAGGACCGTCGCGACCCTGGCATCGGCCCGTAGGATCCCCTCGTGCACCAGCCCATCTCCATGATCTCTGCCCACGAGGCGCTGCCCGGACGCTCTGCGCCACTGCGTGTGGACCGTGCGCACCTGGTCTTCGGGCGCGCCTTCGATCAGCCCCTTGACGAGCGTCTGGAGGTGGCATCCGTCGCGCTGGGCTGCTTCTGGGGTGCCGAGAAGGCCTTCTACCGACTGCCCGGTGTGGAGATGACGGCGGTTGGCTATCAGGGAGGATTCACGCCCAATCCGACGTACGAGGAGGTGTGCACCGGTCGGACGGGCCACGCCGAGACGGTGTTGGTGGCCTTCGATGCCTCGCGCCTCACCTACGAGGCGATCGTGGGGCACTTCTTCGAGAGCCACGACCCGACGCAAGGTTTCCGTCAAGGTGGCGACGTGGGAACCCAGTACCGCAGCGCGATCTTCACGCACGGTGACGAGCAAGACCACGTTGCGCGCGCGGTCCGACACGATTACGGCGTCATCCTGGTGGCCGCGGGCTTCGGGCCCATCACCACCGAGATCGCCCCGGCCGGTCCGTTCTACCTGGCCGAGGAGTACCACCAGCAGTATCTGGTGGCCAACCCTGCCGGGTACTGCGGACTCGGGGGAACGGGCGTCAGCTGCCCCGTCGGGCTCGTGGGCCGGTAGCCGACCCCACCCACACGAGGGCCATCATCTCGTGCGGGCGTCGCGCGGGGAAGGCCGGGGAAGGTGCCAGAGGGCGAACGCCAGTCCGGCTCCCAGGACGCTGGCGACCAGGAGCCCCGCCGTGAAGGCCTGCGCGATCGGGCCCGTCGGGGGAAACACGGCGTCAGCGAACAGCACGGGGACGGTGAGCCCGAGTGAGCACACGACCGCGGCGCCCCACAACACGGGTCCGTGGAGGCCCTCCGGGCGGCCGTGGTGCCAACGATCGACGAGCCAGACGAGTCCCACGATGCCCAGGAACTTCCCCGCGACGCGAGCGATCACGATGCCCACGGCGACGCGGAGCGTCGGCCCGTGCCACGCGAGGCGCGAGAATGCCACGCCACAGGTCGCCAGCGCGAACAGGGGGAGGATCACCTTCGACGACCACGTGGACACGGGTCGCTCGAGACGCCGGAGCGCGACGTCGTCGCTGGGGACGAGAACGCCCACGAGAACGCCCGCCAACGCCGGCTCGATGCGCGCCCAGGCGAAGAGGGTCCACATCACCGCCAGTGCCGCCCAGCGGACACGCGCTCCGGCGAACCGTCGCGTCAGTGGGTAGGTCGTCGTGGCGGCGATGGCGATCGCGACGATCCCGGCGGGGCGCGGGACCTGGTGACCCACGAGAGGCAGGAGGAGCACGGAGACCAGGTCGTCGGTGATGGCCACCGTGAGGAGGAATACACGGACCGTATGAGGAACGCGCCTCCCGGCCACCGAGACGACGCTGAGCACCAGTGCGACGTCGGTCGCCATGGGGATGCCCCAACCGCGCACCAGGGCGCTCGTCGACGTCACCACGCCAATCGCCACCTGAAGGATCGCCGTCGCCGCCATGCCCCCGAGGGCGGCGGCCACCGGCGACACGGCGTGGCGACCGCTGCGCAGGAGGCCGTGCCGGCGTTCGCGAGCCAGCTCGAGCCCGACGGCCAAGAAGAAGATGGCCATCAGGGGCGAGGTGACGACGGCACGGATGCTCGTCACACCCACGTCGCGAAGGCCCGGAACGCTCCATACCTGGTCGATCGCCCGGTGGTACGTGGCGGGGGAGGCCTCCGCCCACACCACGGCGACCAGGGCACCGCCACCCATGAGGATCGCGGCGCGGTCCTTGCGCGGGTGGGGCTCGCCGCGCTGGCGGTCCATCAGCGCTCGATCCACCACCGGGGCCCTCGCGGACTGTGCCGTCTCGCGTTCACGAGCGCTGTGAGGTGCTCGGTGATCGTGCGGAGGCAGTCGTCGAATTCGCGGGCCTGCCCGTAGTAGGGATCGGCCAGATCGAGGTCTAGCGGCGTGACGCCCAGGTTACGCAGGAGGACGACACGCTCCGGATCGCGGGGACTCCGGCGCCAGACCTCCTCGCGGTGCTCCCGGGTCATGACGATCACCAGGTCCTGCGCGTCGAGGTACGGCGCGTCCGCGTGCCGTGCCCGACTTCCCGGCCCCGGGTACCCCGCCTGGTCGAGGGCCCGGCGTGACCGACCGTCCATCGGGTCGCCCACGTGCCAGTGATCCAGGCCGGCGCTGGTGACGCGCACCTCGCCGGCCAGCCCGTCGTCCCGGGCGATCAGGTCCCTGAGGACCACCTCAGCCATCGGGGAGCGGCAGATGTTCCCGGTGCAGATCGTGGCCACGTGGACCGTCACGGGCGCCCACCCACCAGCGACGCCTGGCCAATTCTTGATGTGCGTATCCCAGAGGCCCGACGGTACGATGACAACGAGTGCGCGAAAGGAGGTGCGGTGCCGCTCTCAGACCACGAGCAAAGAATCTTGGCCCAGTTGGAGGAGTCGCTGAGCCGGCAGGATCCCCGCTTCGCGCGCAACGTCGCCGAGACCAACGTGTACTCCCACGGTGGTCGCCGCGTGCGGTGGGGGGCCGTGGGATTCATCGTCGGCCTCATCGTGCTGGTCCTCTTCTTCTCGCGCTCGACACTCCTGGGCCTGATCGGCGTCGCGCTGATGTTCGTCTCGGCGATCGTGGTCGAGCGCAATGCCCGCCTCATGGGCAAGGCGTCGTGGCAAGACATTACACGCCCGGCCCACGGTGACGCCGTGACCGCACAGGTCCAGCCGCGGCTGCGACGGATTCGCGACTTCGTCGCTCACCTTCGCCGTCGGTCTCCGTGACTCGGGGCGCACAGGGCATCCCGCGGGTTGCTGTTGCGCTCCGTCGGCCAACGGAGCCCGGGTTGGCGACGTCCCCGAATCACCGGGGTGACGTGCGCGCGTACGAACCGGAAGGGTGGCGGTGAGGCGCGACGTAGCGGGCCTGGCACGCTACCTGCTCCTCCACCCCTGGGACACCGGCGCTGTCGTCCGCGCCGGATGGCGGCTCCGCCGGCACCAGTGGTGGCGGCACGCACCTTGGCTTCCCCTCGCGGACGATCGATACTGGGACTTTCGGGTGCACACGGCTCTCGGATCCCGTGGCGGACCGCTCGATCCCCGAGACATCGTCGCCGTGGCCCGCTGGTCGAATCGGCAGGTCCCGAGCCGGTAGGTTCTTTCCATGGGCCGGGTTCTCCTGCTCAATGCGACCTACGAGCCGCTGCAGCTCGTCTCGGAGCGACGTGCCGTCGTCCTGATGCTGGCGGGTCGCGCGGAGTCGGTCGCGATCGACGAGACGCCGACGGTGTTCCACTCCGTCCGCGTGTCGGTGACCGTTCCCACGATCATCCGACTGCACGACTACATCCGGCTGCCGGCAGCTGCGCGGATCCCCCCGTTGACCAGGCGAGCCCTCCTGGTGCGCGACGGCTTCCGGTGCGCGTACTGCTTGGGCCACGCCGACACCGTCGACCACGTGATTCCCAAGAGCCGCGGTGGCCGCCACGAGTGGATGAATGTGGTCGCCGCATGCCGTCGGCACAACACGCTCAAGGGAGATCGCCTGCTCGACGAGATTGGGTGGCGACTGCACTTTGAGCCGCGGATTCCCGACGGGCTGTGGTGGCGCTGGCGCTCCGTACCGGACCCCGAGCCGTCCTGGGCGCCCTTCCTGCCGCGAGCTTCGTGACCACAGACATCGCGCCGCTCCTGGACTACGGGCTCGTGCGACGTCACGAGAGCGCCACGATCTTCGTGCACCGGACGGACACCACGTATCTCGTGCTCGGGAGCCGTCAGCCCGCTTCGGTCCTGCGCGAGGAGGCTCGGCGAGCATCGACGCTTCGCCGGCGGCGGGGCGGCGGCGGCATCGTCGAACTCCATCCCGACGGGATCTGGGTCGACTGGTGGATCCCCGCCTCCGATCCCCGCTGGACTCCCGACATCCGCCACGCGGCAGACCGCGTGGGTGCGTGGTGGCGTACGGCCCTCGAGCGTCACGGGGCGGGTTCGGTCTCGGTGCACGCGGGACCCGTGAGCGGTGCGGCGGAACACCTCGTCATCTGCTTCGCGGGACGCGGTCCCGGCGAGGTCTTCGTCAGCGGTCGCAAGGCCGTCGGCCTGATGCAGTGGCGCGTTCGCGAGGGGGCCCTCCTTTCGACGCAGATTCCCGCGCGGCCGGCGACGCGCATCGTGCCGATGCTGGCGGCGCCACCACCCGGGATCGCCTCTGAGCTTCACCACCACACCGTTGGCACCCTGGGACTTCGCGACACGTCCTCCCTCGTCGAGACTCTGGCGAACCTCGGCGGACCGTGGGCGCGCGAGTTCGTCGATCACCCGGCCGGCTGAGCGCGTCCTCCCCCCCCGCCCGCAGCACTCCGGGCACCTACGAAGAGACCTCTCGCGTCTCGGCGCGCCCTCCGGCGTCGTTTGGAGGCGAAAGTGAGGCGAAGTGGTGGATTGTGGTATACAGTGGCGCGAAGTGGTGGGAAATGGCTAGCTGAGGAGGTGAGTGGTGCTGGGTTTCGTGGGGCGGTTCCAGCACACGCTCGACGCCAAGGGTCGCGTGATCCTGCCCGTTCGCTTTCGTCCTGCCTTTGAGAAGGGGGGGCACGTCAGCCCACATCTGGACGGCTGTGCCGCTCTGTGGACGCCCGGCGAGTTCGCGCGGCAGGCGGATGAGCGCCTCGACCAGAGCCGCAACGGTGGTGGTGAAGATCGCCAGCAGGCGCGGTACTGGGCGGCCCACTCCGCCGACGTCGAGGTCGATCGTCAGGGTCGCCTCGCGCTGCCGACGTCGATTCGCACGTACGCCGAGCTCGACGGCGAGATCCTCGTCATCGGCGCCCTCGATCACGTCGAGTTCTGGGACCCTCGCCGCTACGCCGTCGTGGTCGAGCCGGCCGAGGCGGTGTTTCGGGAGCCGCGTTGATGGCGCCGGTCGACGAGTCGCCTGGTCCGGCGGGCACGCTCCGACGCGCACGGCGCGACGCCTCGATCGCCGTGGACACCTATCACGTTCCCGTCCTCGTGGATCGCATCGTCGAGCTGGTTGGCGCCGGGCGGGGTGTCTTGATCGATGCCACCCTCGGGGGAGGGGGGCACGCGGAGGCGGTCCTGCGGGCCCACGAGCAGGTTCGCGTGCTGGGCATCGACCGCGACCCCGAGGCACGTGCCGCCGCGACGCAGCGACTCGCGGAGCACGCGGAGCGGGTGCGGGTGGTCGCGGGTCGCTTCGGTGACGTTCGGGGCGTTCTCGAACGCAATGAGGACTTCGTGGCCGACGATGCCGTGATCGGGGTGCTGTTCGACCTGGGCGTGTCGTCGCGGCAGCTGGACGCTCCGGAGCGGGGCTTCTCCCTGCGCGTGGAGGCGCCGCTCGACATGCGGATGGACCCCACGCAGGGGATCACCGCAGCCCAGTACCTGGCCACCGTGTCCGAGGGCTCGCTGGCGGCCCTCCTGCGCGAGAACGGCGAGACGCGATTCGCGGGCACCTTGGCGCGGGCCATCATTGCAGCGTCGCCCCAGACCACGGGGGACCTCGTCGCCGTCGTTGACCGTGTCGTCCCGCACGCGGCGCGCCGTCGGGGCCCGAGTGCGGTGCGTGTCTTCCAGGCGATCCGCCGCGCGGTCAATGACGAGGAGACGGAGCTGCGCGACGGCCTGGAGGGAGCACTCGCCGTCCTGGGACCGGGGGGCGCGCTGCTCGTCATCTCCTACCACTCGGGCGAGGACCGCGTCGTCAAGCACTTCATCCGTGACGGGGTGACGGGCGGGTGCACGTGCCCGCCGGACCTCCCGTGCGTCTGCGGCGCCCAGCCGACCTTGCGGATTCGCAGCTCTCGGGCTCTCATGGCGTCGGCCGCCGAGGTCGCGGCCAACGCGCGGGCCCGATCGGCCCGACTACGCGTTGGGTGGAAGGTGGCGGCGTGAGCGTCGTCGCCTTCCCCCGACGCGTCGATCGCCACGTTCGTGACGATGCGACGCGTGTCCGGTCTCACCGGCGAGCGCGGGTATCAGTCCGCGCTCGCTGGCGTTCGATCTCGGTGGCGCACCGCTCGGCGGCGACGGTTCTACTGGCCCTCGGCGTCTCCCTCGCGGGGAGCATGCTCGCGGCCAGCCGACAGGTGGCGTTGCACCAGCTCCAGGACGAGTTGACCATGGCGCAGTCGGCGTACGCCGAGTCGGTGGGGACCGTGTCGAGCCTCTCGACGCCGGGCGTCGTGGCGACCCAGGCGCGCGGGCTGCACCTCGTGGATCCCACCTCGATCACGCAGATCCCGGCCGTCAGCCTGCAGCGCCCGCTACCGCTGCCGGCGTTCACCAGCCCGGTCGCGGCCACCCCGAGGACGGCTCGGTGAACCCGACCGTCACGACGCGACGTGCCGTCGCGCCCGCGGGTCGCGCCCGCGTGACGACATCACGGCGACTCCGCGCCATCCAGTTGGCCCTCATCGCGACTCTGGCGCTGCTGTCGGTGCGCCTGGCGCAGATCCAACTCCTCCAGCACCGCCGCTACGCGGCCATCTCGGTGAGCCAGGTGCGCCAGAACATCGTGACGACCGCGCTGCGAGGAGGCATCTACGACCGCTACGGGCAGATCTTGGCCGTCTCGCGCCCGACGTCGGTGGTGATCGCCGACGACTTCCAGATCTCGCAGCCTCAGACCGAGGCCCGGGCGCTGTCGCCACTGGTTCACGTCCCGGTGGCGAAGCTGGCGCCGATGCTCAGCCGGCACAGCGGCTACGTGATCGTCACGCGCACGCTCGACGTCGTCGCGGGGCGACGCGTCGCGGCTTTGAACTTCCCGGGCATCGTCGTCCAGAGCTCGTCGGTGCGCTCGTATCCCAACGGGACGCTGGCCACCTCGCTGATCGGCGGCCTCAACGCGGCGGGCCAGGGCTCGGCGGGCCTCGAGTACCAGTACCAGAGCCGACTCGCCGGCCAGGACGGGCTGTCGCGGGCGTACGTGGCGGCGTCGGGGGTGAACCTGCCAAGCACCTACACCCGCGTGCTGAAGCGCGCGGTGCCGGGCACGGGCCTCGAACTGACGATCGACTCCGCTCTCCAATTCGTGTCGGAGCGCGCTTTGGCGAACGCCCTGCACTCGACCGACGCGATCGCGGGTACCGCCGTCGTGATGGACGTCAAGACGGGACAGATCCTGGCCAACGCCTCGCTGGTCAACACCAAGTCCCACCCCGGGATCTTGGGTCCGGTCCCGGGGTGGGGTGCGAGCGTCGGCGTCCCGGGCATCGAGCAGTCCATCAACGACCTCGCGTTCAGCTACGCCTACGAGCCGGGATCGGTCTTTAAGGCCGTCACGTTCTCCGCCGCACTCCAGAGCGGGATCATCACTCCGCACACATCGTTCCTCATCCCCAACACGATCATGGTGGGCGGCCGTCTCTTCCACGATGCCGAGACGCACCCGGTCGAGCGCCTCACGGCAACCCAGATCCTGGCGTACTCGTCCAACATCGGCACCTACGAGATCACGAATCGCCTTGGCGAGTCCGGGCTCCTCGCTCAGGTCGAGCGCCTCGGGTTCGGGCAGATGACCGATCTGAACTTCCCGGGTGAAACGCCCGGTCTCCTGGTGAACGCCAGCACGTGGTACCCGAGTGACATGGCCGCGATGCCGATCGGCCAAGTGGACGCCGTTCCGCCGATCGAGGTCCTCGATGCCTATAACGCGATCGCCAATGGTGGCGTGTTCGTCCAGCCCCAACTCGTGCGCGGGTACGTCAGCTCCGGCGGGGCGGTGACTGCCGCCGCCACGAGCCCGGGTCGCCAGGTGATGACGTCGGCGACGGCCCACACGCTCACCCACATGCTCGAGCAGGTGGTCCTCGCAGGTACGGGAACCAACGCGGTCATCCCGGGATACAGCGTGGCGGGCAAGACCGGGACCGCCACGATCCCGTATCCGGGGCGGGCCCAGTTGCTGAGCGCGGACTTCAATGCCACCTTCGTCGGATTTGCGCCCGCGACGAACCCGGTACTCTCGATGATCGTGGTTCTCGAGCGGCCGGTCACCACCGTCTACGGGGGAACCGCCGCCGCCCCGGTCTTCAAGCAGGTCATGTCGTACGCACTCCACCACTACGGCGTTCCGGCCGATGGTGTCGTCGTCAAGCCGCTGACCGGTCAGGTGGCGATCTCCTCGGACGTGACGTGATGCAGTTGGGAGACCTGTTCGACGACGCGCCCATGGACGTCGCGACCGCGAGTCTCGAGATCGAGCGCGTCGAGCTCGACTCGCGCCAGTGCACTGCGGGCACTCTGTTCCTCGCGATGCCCGGTCGTACGACCGACGGCGCCCACTTCGCGGCTGAGGCGGTGCTCCGAGGTGCCGTCGCGGTGATGTCCGATCATCAACTCGACGTCGGCGCGCCCGTCGTCGTGGTGCCCCCCACCCAGCTGCGCGCCCTGGCCAGCCACGTCAGCGCCGCGATCGTCGGACATCCCGAGCGCGAACTTGAGATGATCGGGGTGACCGGGACCAACGGCAAGACCACCGTCGTGACCGTCATCGAGCAGTTGGCACGGCAGCTGGGCTGGACGGCGGCGAGCATCGGCACCTTAACGGGGGAGCGGACGACGCCCGCCCCGCCGGACCTCTTCCGGCGCCTCCGGACCCTCGCCGACGGCATGGCGCTCGCACCACGCCGACTCGTGGCCATGGAGGTCTCGAGCCACGCCCTCGACCAGGGTCGCGTCGACGGGCTCCACTTCGCCGCCAGTGTCTTCACGAACCTGGGGCACGATCACCTCGATTACCACCACACGATGGAGGAGTACTTTCAGGCGAAGGCTCGTCTCTTCCGGTCCGAGCTCACGCGGGTGGCCGTCGTGTGGACCGCCGACGAGTATGGGGCGCGGCTCGCCGCCGAGTCGCCGGTGGCGGTGGTGGCGGTGTCGCGCGACGATGCGTCCAGCGTCGTCGTGTCCACGCTCGGCGCGACGTTCTTCTGGCGGGGTCATCTCGTGCGGTCCCCCCTGGTGGGGGAGTTCAACGTCGACAATGCACTGCTCGCGCTGAGCGCTCTCGCCGCCCTGGGCGCCCCGGAGGCGGATCTGGCCGAGGCACTGGCCCAGGTCGAGCCCGTGCGCGGCCGCTTCGAGGTCGTCCACGATGGTGAGATCACGGTGATCGTCGACTTCGCTCACACGCCCGAGGGACTGGCCCGGATCCTCACCGACGTGCGCGAGCTTCGACCGCAGAGCAGCCTTTCGGTGGTCTTCGGATGTGGCGGGGACCGTGATGAGGAGAAGCGTCCGCTGATGGGCGCGATCGCGGGTCGCCTGGCCGATCGCGTGGTGGTGACGTCGGACAACCCCCGTTCGGAGCCCCCCGAAGCGATCATCGACGCCGTCGTGGGGGGCCTGGAGGCGGGTCGCGAGTACCACCGCGACGCGGATCGGCGCGAGGCGATCGCGTGGGCGCTGAAGTCGGCCCAACCCGGCGAGGTCGTCGTCATCGCCGGCAAGGGCCACGAGACCACGCAGACCCTGGCCGACGGCGCGGTCCCCTTCGACGATCGCCAGGTCGTTCGAGAGCTGCTGAGATGAGAGTCGCGTGCTGAGCTTGATGGAGTCCGGAAGCGTCGGCTTCTTCGTGGCGGTGGCGCTGACGCCCTGGTGGATCCGTCTGGTCCGTTCGCGATCGCTGGGCCAGCACATCCGCGAGGACGGGCCCGCGACGCACCTGGCCAAGGCGGGCACCCCGACGATGGGTGGCGTGGTGATCGTCCTGGCGACGGTTGTCGGCTACGTCATGGGCCACGTGGGCACCGCGATCTCCTTCACGCGCGCGGGGGTCCTGGCGGTCGGCGTGACACTGGCGTCCGGGCTGCTGGGCCTTGTCGACGACTACATCGGCATCCGGAACGCTCGCAACCTGGGACTGAACAAGCGCGGCAAATTCGTCGGCCAACTCGTGATCGCGGGGACCTTCGCCGTTCTCGCTCTGACCTGGGTCCACACGTCGACCCAGCTGTCCTTCACCCGCTTCTCGCTCCCCGGGTGGGAGCTGACGGCACCCGGGTGGTTCCTGCTGGCGATCTTCGTCGTCGTGGCCACGTCGAACGCCGTGAACCTGACCGACGGTCTCGACGGGCTCGCCGGCGGGGCGGCGACCTTCGACTTCGCTGTGCTGTCGGTCATCGGCTACTGGCAGTTCCGGCACTTTCCCATCTACCACCTGCACAGCGCCCTGGACCTCGGACTCGTCGCCGTCGGGCTCGTGGGGGCGTGCCTCGGATTCCTCTGGTGGAACGCGGCCCCGGCTCGGATCATCATGGGTGATACCGGATCGCTGGCGATCGGCACGGCCCTGGGCGCCTTGTGCTTGCTGATGAACCTCGATCTGCTGCTCATCGTGCTCGGAGGGCTCTTCGTGGCCGAGACGATGTCGGTGATCCTCCAGGTCCTGAGCTTTCGTCTCTTTCACCGGCGCGTGTTTCGCATGGCGCCCTTCCATCACCACTTCGAGCTCAAGGGATGGCCCGAGACGACGGTCATCATCCGCCTGTGGATTCTGGCGGCGCTCCTGGCCGCGATGGCGCTGGGCATCTTCTACGGGGACTTTCTCAAGATCGCGAAGGTGGTGTGATGGACCGCACGGCGACCGCGCGACGAGCGGGGCTCTTCCACCCGTGGCCCACGGGTAACTCGGCGGCGCGGTCGCTGCTGCTCGTCACGGGCGTCATGGTCGCCTTCGGGACCCTCATGGTCGCCTCCGCCAGCGAGGGGCAGTCCGCCCTCTCGGGAGGCAGTCCCTGGACCATCAGCATCCACGACCTCGCCTACGTCGCGATCGGGATCGTTGCCCTGGTGGCGGGCGCGCGCGTCTCGCTGGACGTCGTGGTGCGCCTCGCTCCGACGATCATGGCGGTGACACTCGTGCTGTTGGCTGCCGTCAAGGTGGCGGGCGTGAGCGCCAACGGGGGGAAGCGCTGGCTCAACCTTCACGTCTTGTATCTGCAGCCCTCGGAGATCTTCAAACTGGCCACCATCCTGTTCATGGCGTGGCTGATCAGCTCGCGGCCCGAGACGATGGCGCTCCCGGGCCTTCTGGCGCGCCGCATGGTGTCGGTCCTGATCGGGATCGGCTTGATCGTGTGGGAGCCGGATCTGGGCACCGCCTCGGTCGTGGTGGCCATCGCGATGGTGCTCCTGGCCGTGGCGGGCTTGGCCTGGCGTCACCTCGCGCGCGTCGCGGGACTGGGCGTGACGGCGTTCCTCCTGCTGATCTTGATCAAGCCCTACGCGTTCCAGCGCATGTTCTCGTTCCTGCATTCCAACCAGAACCTCCAGGGTGCTGGCTATCAGCTCCTGCAATCCAAGATCGGACTGGGTGCGGGAGGGCTGACGGGGCTGGGATTCGGGAACAGTCGGGAGAAGTGGGGCCTGCTACCCAACCCCCACACCGACTTCATCTTCGCCATCCTGGGCGAGGAGCTCGGGCTGATCGGTACCCTTCTCGTCATCGGCCTGTTCGTGTGGTTCCTGGTCAGCGCGATGCGCATCGCGCAGCGCGCGAGCACCCCCGCCTACCACCTGATCGCCGTCGGCATCACGGTGTGGATCGTGCTGGAGGCAGTGATCAACATCGCCTCGGTGGTGGGGCTGTGGGCGGTGACCGGGGTGCCCTTGCCCTTCTTCTCCTACGGGGGCACCGCGTTGATCACCGAGCTGGCAGCGGTGGGCCTCCTCTACAACATCGGGCACGACAACGGCCGGTGGATGCCCGACGACTTCGCCCGCGCATGACCCGGCCCATCGTCATCACCGGCGGCGGGACCGGTGGGCACATCTTCCCGATGCTGGCGATTGCCGACGCCCTGGTGGTCGAGGGCATGGACCCGACCGCCCTGCAGCTCGTCGGCAGTCGGCGAGGGCAGGAGGGACGGCTCCTGGGCGGTCTCCCCTACGGCGTGACGCTCCTGCCGGGCCGCGGGCTGCGCCGCTCGCTGAGCCTGCGAGCCGTGGCCCAGAACCTCGGGGCCGTCGCATCGCTGTGGGGCGCGCTGGCTGCCGCCATCGGTTACACGCTGCGCTGGCGCCCGTCGGCGGTGGTGTCGCTGGGGGGCTACGCGGCCGCGCCCATGGCGCTGGCCGCGGTGGCTCTGCGCCGCCCGCTGGTGCTCGTCGACCTCGACGCGGTCCCCGGAGCCGTCCACCGCTGGCTGGGCCCGTTTGCTGCGCGGCGGCTGGTGCCCTTTGGAACCAGCGCCGGCCGCGTCGTCGTCACCGGGGTGCCGGTCCGTCAGGCCCTCGTGCATCTCGATCGCAGCAACGAGGCGCGCCGATCCGCCCGGCTGGCGTTTCGACCGCCCATCGACGAGCGGCGGACGGTCATCGTCGTCATGACGGGCTCGCTCGGCTCGGCGCGCGTCAACAGCGCCGTGCTCGAGCTGGCGCGCCGCTGGTCGGCGCGTGACGACCTCACGCTGGTCCACGTCACCGGGAGGCGCGACGCCGCTCGCGTGCGCGCGGCAGTCCCCCCACCCAGCGCCTTGGACTACCGCCTGATCGAGTTCGCCGACATCGGACAGCTCTGGGCGGTGGCCGACGCCGCGATCTGCCGTGCGGGGGCCACGACAGTGGCCGAGCTGGCGGCGCTCGCGATCCCCGCGGTTCTGGTGCCGCTGCCCGGGGCGCCGGGCGATCACCAGGCGCGCAACGCCGCACGGGTGTGCGAGGCCGGCGGTGCGGTCATCGTCGCCGACGAGACGTGCGACGGCGCGCACCTCGCCGACGCCCTCGCGCCGCTGCTCGACCCGGAGCGCCGCGCAACGATGGCTCGGGCGATGGGCACCCTCGGTCGCCCCGAGGCTCCACGCGACATCGCTCGCGTCGTCCTGGCCGCCGCGCGGAGGGCCCGGTGACCTTCGACGAGGGTCAGCGCGTCCACATCGTGGGTGTTGGCGGCACCGGCATGAGCGGGGTCGCCCGCCTTCTCCACGAGCGGGGCTGCCGAGTGTCGGGGAGTGACGCGGCGGACAGTCCGACCCTGGACGCTCTCGAGCGGCTCGGGGTGGCGGTCTCCCGGGGACACGCCAGCGCGCACGGGTCCGACGCCGAGGTCGTCTTGTGGTCGCCGGCCGTCCGTGAGGACAACCCTGAGTTGACCGCAGCGCGCGTGCGCGGCGTGACGATGATCCCGCGAGCGCGCCTCCTCGCCCTCCTGGGTCAGGACCAGCCGGTCGTGGGGATCACGGGGACGCACGGCAAGACGACGGCCACGTCGATGCTGGTCCACGTGTTCCACGCTGCGGGCCGCGATCCGTCGTGGCTGCTGGGTGCGGAGGTGCGCGGGATCGGACCCAACGGTCACTGGGGTGAGGGTCCCCTCGTGCTCGAGATCGACGAGAGCTACGGCACGCTGGGCGAGTTGACTCCCGCCGCGGTGGGCATCCTCAACGTTCAGGCCGATCACCTCGATTACTACCAGACGCTCGCCGCGATCGAGGACGCGTTCGCCCGCCTGATGCGGCGCACCCGCGGTCCCGTCGTCGCCTGGATCGACGATCCCGGAGCAGCGCGCGCCGTTTCCGGCATCGCGGACGTCATCTCGGTCGGCACGGACGCATCGGCGTGGCGCGTCATCGATGAGCGCTCGGATCGCGCAGGTGCAACATTCTCCCTGGTAGGCACGGGTGAACGGCTCGACGTGACATTACGCGTGACGGGGCATCACAACGTCGCGGATGCCGCCGTCGTCGCGGCCGTGGCGCGCTCGATCGGCATCGAGCCCGACGCCGTCGCGCGGGGCCTGGCCGCCTTCCCGGGCTCACCGCGTCGGTTCGAGCGCCGCGGGCGGTGGCGCACCAGCGACGTCTTCGACGACTACGCCCACCTTCCCGCCGAGGTCGAGGCCACCTTGGCGGCTGCGCGGGACTCGGGCTACCGGAGGATCGTCGCGATCTTCCAGCCCCATCGAGTGTCACGCACGGCCGCGCTGGCTCCGACCTTCGCCCGGGCCTTCGACGACGCGGACGAGGTGATCGTGACGGACTTGTACTCCGCGGGCGAGGACAATCCCGCCGGGCTGACGGGCGAGGTCGTCGCTCGCGCGGTCCTGGCGGATCCGAACAGCCCCCCGTGCCACTACGCGGCGACCTTCACCGACGTGATCGGTGTCCTCGAGCGTCTCGCCCCACCCGACGCGGTCGTGGTGCTCGGCGCAGGGGACATCACCCAGCTCGCGGGCCGCCTGGCCGAGGAGGGAGCGTGAGCGCCCCGCGGATCGAGACCGACGTCGCCCTCGGTGCCGAGACCACGTACCGCGTTGGTGGCTCGGTGGCGTACCGCGTGACCATCGAGGAGGGTGACGGGAGCGAGTTGGCGAGGGTCGTGGCCGAGCTCGGCCTGCCGGCCGTGGCCGTGGGCCAGGGGTCCAACCTGCTCGTCGGCGACGGACGTCTGGCCCTCACCGTGGTCCGGGTGCTGACCGACCCCGCGTCGCTGGTGTGGCGCGACGCGGGAGGCGGGGTCAGCGTCGAGGTCGGTGCTGGTTGGGGCCTGCCCGTCGTGGCGCGCCGGCTGGTACGCGCGGGGATCACGGGCTTCGAGTGGGCGGTGGGGATCCCCGGCTCGGTGGGCGGAGCCGTGGCCATGAACGCCGGAGGGCACGGCTCGTCGATCAGCGAGGTGCTGGACGCCGCTCTGGTGTGGCGCGATGGCGTCGCCGATTGGATCGCGAGCGACCAGCTCGACCTGTCCTACCGCCATAGCGCGATCCAGCCGGGCGACGTCGTGCTGCGCGTCCGTCTGGCGCTGACGTGGGGGGATGCGCAGGTCGCCGAGGGGAGACTGAAGGAGATCGTGCGCTGGCGACGCGAGAACCAGCCGGGCGGCGCCAACGCGGGCAGCGTCTTCCAGAATCCCGCGAACGACCACGCCGGTCGGCTCCTCGAGGCGGCGGGCTGCAAAGGCCTGCGCCGCGGTGGTGCGGTCGTGAGCGACAAGCACGCCAACTTCATCCTCACCGAACCGGGGGGGCGCGCCGGTGACGTCTTGTCCCTGATGCGCGAGATGCGCCGCCGCGTCGCGTTGGACGCCGGGGTGGTGCTGCAGACCGAGCACCGTCTGCTCGGCGTGGAGGAGGGGCAGTGGCCCGCCGACCCGCTCGACTGAGCGCGGTCCCGCGGGACGCGGCGGTGCCCCGCCGGCGCCGCCACACCAGCCGGTGGGTCCTCGTGGGCCTGGCGTCCGTGACCACGATCGTGCTGGGGGGCGACTGGCTCGTCCACCAGCCCTTCTTGCGCGCGCGCCACGTCGAGGTGCTGGGACTGCGCCACGAGTCGCGCGCCGCGGTGCTGGCCGTCGCCGGACTCGGCAACCAGCCGCCGATGATCGACGTGCGCGGCCCGGTCATCGCCCAGCGCTTGCGCGTGTTCCCCTGGATCCAGGACGTGACCGTCACGCTGCACTGGCCCGACACGGTGGTGATCGCGGTCCGCGAGCACCAGCCCGTCGCCGTGGCCTTCGATGCGGACCACGTGCTCCAGTACGTGGACGCGAGCGGCCAGGAGCTGGGCCCGGCGCCGCTGCACGTCAACCTGCCGACCCTGCGCTACATCGATCCCCGGAGTCGGACCTGGCCCTTCGCCCACGCCGGCTACAACGCGGCGCTGGTGGCCAGCCGCCTCCCGGCCGCCTTCGCGTCACAGGTGGCGACCATCATGGTCGGCGCGTCCGGCTCGGTGTCGCTCCAGCTCACGACGCCCGTGACGTTCCTCCTGGGGAATCCCTCGGACCTGACGGACAAGTTTGTCTCGGTGGCGTCGATCATCGCCCACGACACGCTGCAGGCAGGCGACGTCGTGGACGTTCGGGCACCCGGCGAGATCGCGATCAGCGGCCCCTCGGCCGGAGTCAAGGGCTAGTTGACCCTGTTGCCCCGGTTACCGTGGCAAACTAGCCTTCTGGGGCGCTCCCATCGTGCGTCGCACGCCGTGGGCGGTCGGCAGCGCGAGGAATCGTGACGGGAAGGGAGTTCCATGAGTCTGGGCCAGAACAACTACCACGCCGTGATCAAGGTGGTCGGTGTCGGTGGTGGGGGCGTCAACGCCGTGAACCGGATGGTTGCGGCCGGGCTGCGAAGCATCGAGTTCATCGCGGCCAACACTGACGCCCAGGCGCTGCTGCTCAGCGAGGCGGACTTGAAGGTCGACATCGGCCGACAGCTCACGAGGGGCCTGGGAGCTGGCAGCGATCCGGAGATCGGCCGGCAGGCGGCCGAGGAGCACCGGGCCGAGATCGAAGACGCGCTGCGTGACACCGACATGGTCTTCATCACCGCGGGGGAGGGCGGCGGCACGGGAACCGGCGCCGCTCCGGTGATCGCCGACATCGCGCGCACCCTTGGGATCCTGACCATCGGCGTGGTGACGCGACCGTTCTCCTTCGAGGGCAAGCGGCGCGCGACCCAGGCGGAGAAGGGGATCGAGGCGCTGCGCGGCAAGGTCGACACGCTGATCGTGATCCCCAATGATCGCCTGCTGTCGGTGACCGCCTCCGACACGTCGATGCTGGACGCCTTCAAGATCGCCGACGACGTGCTGCTGTCCGCGGTGCGCGGCGTGACCGACCTGATCACGGTGCCTGGCCTCATCAACACGGACTTCGCCGACGTGAACGCCATCATGCGCAATGCCGGCAGCGCGATCATGGGCGTCGGCCAGTCGACGGGCGAGGGGCGGGCCGTAAACGCCGCGCGTGCGGCGATCACGTCGCCCCTGCTCGAGGCGTCGATCGACGGGGCTCGGGGCATCCTGATGAACATCGTGGGCGGGTCCAACATGACCCTGACGGAGGTCACCGACGCCGCCAACATCATCCACTCCGTGGCGCACCCCGACGCGAACATCATCTTCGGGAGCGTGATCGACGACTCGATCGGGGAGGCGGTGCGCGTTACGGTCATCGCCGCGGGATTCGACCACTCCGCCAGCGCCAAGGCATCCACGACCTTCTCCGAGCCCGTCATGACCGAGGGACCCCGGACCGACATCTTCAGTGCAGGCACGGACGACCTGTTCGACGTCGGGGGCGACGACGACCTCCCCAGCTTCCTTCGCTGAGGGGGCCCTGGCCCGCCGCATCCGCGCCAACCTCGACCGAATCCGCGAGCGGCTGGCCGCTCGTGGATCAGGCGACGTCCGCGTCGTCGCGGTGACCAAGACGTTCGGCTTCGACGTCGTGCGCGCCGCGGTGGCTGCGGGCCTGGGGGCGCTCGGCGAGAACTACCTGCGCGAGCTCGAGGACAAGCGCAGCGCGACACGGGATCTGACGGCGCGCTGGCACTACTTGGGGGCCCTCCAGGGCAACAAGATCGCCCGCGTGAGCGCCGTCGCCGACGTGATCGAGGGGGTCAGCCGCGACAAGGAGCTGGTGCGACTCGCCGCGCTCGGCTGTCGGTCCGCCCTGTACGTCGAAGTCGACGTCACCGGGGACGCAGCGCGCTCGGGTGCCCCGGCGACCGAGGTTCCGGCGCTGGTGACCCGTGGCCGGGAGCTCGGCTTGGATGTGCGCGGGCTGATGACGGTGGCGCCACCGGATCCGTCGGGGGCGCGCGTCGCGTTCGCGACCGTGCGCGATCTGGCTGACACGCTGGGACTGCCGGAGCGATCGATGGGGATGAGCGACGACTTCGAGCTGGCGTGCGACTTCGGGACGACCGAAGTGCGCCTCGGACGGGCCCTGTTCGGCGACCGAGTGCCGCGGCGGGGTGCGTCCCCTAACATTGTGGGGCTGGACGGCGGTGATGAGGAGAGCGCATGAACAGTCGGGTTCGGAAGTTCCTAGCGTTCCTGGGACTGGTCGAGGACGAGTACGGGGACTACCCGAGCGCCCCGGCGCGTCCCTACCCGGAGCCCGTTGAGTACGCCGAGGAGCCCGAGTGGTCCGCCGCTCCGGCCCCCAGCCGTCCCTACGCGCGCACTCCGCAGGCGGGGATGGGGACTCGCCCCATGGCTCCCTCTCGACGACCCTCGTCGATCTCGGTCATCGACGGCGGTGAGCCGCCGCGCGTCCGTCCCGTCCCCGGGACGCGGCTTCAGCCCCAGAGCGTCGTCTCGCGACCCAGCGCCGCTGGCTCTCCGCGCCCGATGATCGTCATGCCGCGGTCTTACAACGAGTCGCGCCAGGTGGCCGACCCGTTGCGCGAGGGCCATTTCGTCGTGCTGAACGTGCGGCGCCTCGAGCCCGACACGTACCGGCGGGTGATCGACTTCGCCGCGGGGGTGGTGTACATCCTCGATGCGCACATCGAGCGCCTCGACCACGGGGTCTTCTTGATCTCGCCGAAGGGTCGGCGCATGAGCCACGAGTTGCGTGACTCCCTCCAGGCGTCCAACTACCAGTCCTTCGACCTGGCATGAGCCTGGTCCACATCCTGATCTACCTCTACATCTGGGTCCTGGTCGTGGCCGCCCTGATGAGTTGGCTCCCGTCGTCCTCGAGCTGGGACTCGGTGCGCCGGAGCCTGGATCGCGTCACCGAGCCCCTCCTGCGTCCGCTGCGTCGCATCCTCCCGCGACCCCGGCTCGGAGGGGTCGGTATCGACCTGTCGGTGCTGGTGGCCATCATCCTGCTCGAGATCGTCAACCGGATCATCTGAGCCACGTCCGCCGCGAGGACGGGCGGTAGGGTTGCACCATGGACAGCACGGACGCTCCCCGCTCAGCCCTGGACTCCATCGAGACCATCGCCTTCAAGGTCGGACTCAAGGGGTACAACGTCGACGAGGTCGACGACTTCCTCGAGCGCCTGTCGGTCGAGGCGCGTCAGTTGAAGGACCAGCTCGCCCAGCAGCGCCAGCAGCTTCGCCAGGCGGCCGAGCGCATCAACCAGCTGGAGGCGACGCGGGCGAGCACACCCCCGAGCGCCGTCCCACCTCCCGCGCCCGCGCCCGCCCCGCGTCCCGCACCGGCGGGGGCCGGTGCCGAGCAGGTGACCTCGATGATCGCCATGGCGCAGTCGTTCATCGAGCACGCGCAGCACGAGGCTGAGGAGAAGGCCCGCGAGCTCACCACTGCGGCTCAGGAGCGTGCTCGCCAGATCGTGGCCGAGGCGCGGAGCCGCGCCGAAGATGAGGTGAACCGTCTGAACGGAATCAAGCAGCGACTCAGCGAGGACGTCGAGAAGCTGGCTCGTCAGCTCGAGGCCGAGCGCGGGCGGCTGCGGTCCCAGCTCGCGGATCTGCTGCGGTGGATCGAGTCGAGCATCCTCGTGGGTGGGGACAGGGCCAGCGAGTCGACGAGCGCGGCACCGGCCTCGCCCGCACCCGTCGTGAGCGACCCGGCGCCCGCGCCGAGTGCGGAGGCTCCGGGCGTGCGTGACGAGCCCACTGCCCAGCAGCCGACGGTGGCGCAGGTCTTGGACTTCCCCCTTCCCCCGGCGGAGGATCGGCACTAATCGACCGCGTGGCTGCTAGGGTCGGCCAGCGCATCTCGACCTGATCAAGGAGACCCCGATGGCCACGCGCCCCGCCAGCCCCGCGAAGCGTCCCACGGCCAAGCCCGCGGCCAAGGCCGCGACTGCGGCCAAGGGTGCAGCCAAGACGACTTCGGGGGCCAAGCCCGCAGCGAAGGCCGCTGCGCCGACCAAGCCCGCCGCGAAGGCCGTTGCGCCGACCAAGTCATCATCCAAGACGATCGCGCCGCCCAAGCCCTCATCCAAGTCCACCGCAGTCAAGACCGCCGCGTCCAAGACCACGGCGGTGAAGACCATCGCGGTCAAGTCCGTATCGAAAGTCAGCCCCGATTCCCGGACCCGGGCCGCCGCGGCCGCCAAGGCGCAGCGCGCGCGCGATGCCAAGGCCAAGGCCGCCGCGGCCGCCAAGGCGCAGCGCGAGCGCGAAGCCCGGGCGAGGGCCGCCGCCAAGGAGCGCGAGGCCAAGGCCAAGGCCGCCGCGGCCGCCAAGGCGCAGCGCGAGCGCGAGGCCCGGGCGAGGGCCGCCGCCAAGGAGCGCGAGGCCAAGGCCAAGGCCCTAGCGGCCGCCAAGGCGCAGCGCGAGCGCGAGGCCAAGGCCAGGGCCGCCGCCAAGGAGCGCGAGGCCAAGGCCAGGGCCGCCGCCAAGGAGCGCGAGGCCAGGGACCGGGCGAAGGCCAAGGCCGCGGCGGCCGCGAAGGCGCAGCGCGAGCGAGCCGCGGCGGAGGCCAAGCGACAGCGGGAGATCGAGGCCAAGCATCGCGCTGCGGACGCCGAGCGCGCGCGCAAGGAGCGGGAGCTCGAGCGCCGCAACCAGGAGGAGCTCCAGCGCCAGCAGCGACGTGAGCAGGAGGAGCAGCGGCGTCGCGAGGAGCTCGAGCGCAAGATGCACTCCAAGCCCTACGCCGACGACCCGGCATTCCTTGAGGAGTTGCGCGCGCTCCTCCTCGAGGCCCAGTCGGTGACGCGACGTCAGATCGAGGTGCTCGAGAACGCCGTCGATGATCTGCTGGAGGGGCGCGAGCGGCCCGAGTACGACGAGGAGGATGGATCGAGTGCCGGATCCGACTTCGACCGCGATCAGCTCAAGATGCAGCTCGACACCGAGCGCCTCAAGGACGACCTGATCGTCGTGGCGTTGGGCCGCATCGTCGACGGGACCTACGGACGCTGCGACACGTGCTTCGAGCCCATCGGACGGGCTCGACTGCTGGCGCAGGTTCCCGTGTTCACCTGCGTCACGTGCCGCGCCATCGGCTAAGGCGCTCCCAGCTCGTCGTGGCGAGCATCACCGCCGTGGTGTGGGCGGGTGATGCGCTCAGCGGGGCGTGGGCGCGCGAGCACCTCGCCGCGGGACCGCGCCACCTTGTGGGTCCCCTGTGGCTCCGACTCGCCTTCAATGCCGGGATCTCGTTCTCGATCGGGTCGCGGTGGTCGGTGGTGACCGCGATCGAGGCCGTGGCGGCGCTCGCGGTGCTGCTCGCGGCCTGGCGCTCGCGGCCCGGTCTGCCCGCGTGGGGCTTCGGCCTGCTGTTGGGCGGGGGCGTCGCGAACACCGCAGACCGCCTGATCTCGACGGGGGGCCGTGTCACCGACTTTGTCGCGGTGGGCCGGTTCCCGGTGTTCAATCTCGCCGACGCGGCCATTACCGCCGGCGTGATCGTGCTCGTCATCGAGGTGCTGCGCGGTCGCCCCTTGGTGGTCCGATGAGGGCGCCCGATGCGGGCGCCGAGCTCGACGTCGTCGTTCCCGACGCTCTCGAGGGTCAGCGCTGCGATCGCGCGATCGCGATGCTCCTTGGGCAGACCCGTTCCCACGTCGCCTCCCTGATCGCGGCGGGGGAGGTGACCCTGAACGATCGGGTGTGCCAGCGAGCGGCCACACCTCTGCGGGCGGGAGATCGCCTGCGGGTGGGCCGGGTGACGATCGACGAGCCGGTGGCGCCCGAGGGCGGCGTGGTGTTCGCGGTCGTCTGCGAGGGCGAGGACTTCGTCGTGGTGGACAAGCCCGCCGGACTCGTCGTGCATCCGGGAGCGGGCCAGCGCGAGGGGACGCTCGTCGCGGGCCTGCTGGCTCGCTTTCCCGAGATCGAGGAGCTGCGGGAGCCCGGCGACGGTGCGAACCGGCCCGGGATCGTCCATCGACTCGACAAGGGGACGTCGGGCCTGCTCGTCGTCGCGCGCACCGCGCGTGGCCTGGAGTCGTTGCGCGCACAGCTGGTCGCCCGCACCGTGCGCCGGGTCTACGCGGGCGCCGTCGAAGGGGTCGTGGACGAGCCGCGCGGCGTGGTCGACGCGCCTATCGGACGATCACCGCGCGATCCGCTCAAGATGGCCGTTCGCACCGATGGCCGCAGCGCCCAGACCGACTACGAGGTCATCGAGCGTCTCGTCGAGGCGGACTGCACGACCTTGCAGTTGACCTTGCGGACTGGCCGGACCCACCAGATCCGCGTGCACCTGGCGGCCATCGGCCACCCGATCCTCAACGACGAGCGCTACGGGCGGGTTCGCCCGGGGGGCGCCCCCCGACCTTTCCTGCACGCGGCGCGACTGGAGTTCCGCGACCCGCGCACCGACGCTCTCGTCGTGGTCACCTCGCCGGTTCCGCCGGACCTCGCGGCGTGCCTCCCGACGGGAGCCGCCGAGCAGCTGTCACGCCACGTCGTGGGCGGCGATGACGGCGCGATTGCGGCGCAGGACGGCTAGCGCCTCCTCCTCGGCGCGCCGAACCCTCCGCACGCCGATGTCCAGCGCGTTCGCCGTGGCCTGGAGCGACAGGGGACTCGTCCCGTCGAGGCCGAAGCGCCGCGTGACGACGTCACGCTGGAGCTCGGACAACTCATCGAGGGCTCCGAGGAGCTGCTCGTCGACCATCGTCTGCTCGATCGTCGCCACCCAGTCGTCATCGCTGGGGGCTACCAGGTCGCCCAGGGTCGTGGCCGAGTCCGACGATGCGGGCTGGTCGAGGCTCGCGGTCACGCCCGGCAGGCTGCGCAGGTGGTCCCGCTCGGCCGCGCTCATGCCCGTCGCCTCGGTCAGCTCCTCATCGGTGGGTCGGCGGCCCAAGTGCGAGGTCAACTCGGCCGACGTGGCCTCGAGGCGCTGGAGCTGCTCGCCGACCTCGAGGGGGATGCGGATCGTACGCCCGTGCTGCTGGACGGCGCGCTGGAGGGCCTGACGGATCCACCACGTCGCGTAGGTCGAGAACTTGAAGCCCCGCTCCCAGTCGAACTTCTCGACCGCGCGCAGGAGGCCGAACGTCCCCTCCTGGACGAGGTCGACCATCTCGACCCCGCGGTCCTGGTAGCGGCGTGCCCAGTGGAGGACGAGGCGCAGGTTGGCCGACACCATCTGCTTCTTGGCGGCCTCGTCACCGGCCGCGACGCGCTTGGCCAACTCGACCTGTTCGTCGTAGTTGGGCATGGGGTAGCGGTCGAGGTCGCGCATCAGGAGACCGAGCATGTCGTTGGTGTTTACGCTGGTCCGGCGGTTGGTTGACGTCATCATCTCTCCTAACACGCTCCTGCGGGGGTATTTCTCCTACCGATGCATGGAAAACTTAGCACAGGGTGAAACACGTGCGAGGCTCACGGTATTCCCGCCATCGGAGAATTCCCCGAAGAGTTCGCGAAGAGCGTCTTAAGGATTCAGGCGCTGTGCGGGCGGGCCACGGGTCGGCCGCCGCGCGCCTGCACGACGAGGTCGGCCAGGGTGTAGCCAGCCAGGTGCTCGCGCATGTGGGCGCCCACGGCCGCCCAGACGGCGAGCAGGACGCACTGGCCCTCATGGTCACAGGCCCCGTTCTCGTGGGGCGCTCCGAAGTCGCCCGCGACGATCGGCCCGTCGACGGCGGCCACGATCTCGGCCAGCGTGACCGCCTCGGGCGGCCGAGCCAGGAGGTATCCGCCGCCCGCGCCGCGCTTGGAGCGCACGAGGTTCGCGCCCTTGAGCACGAGCAGGATCTGCTCGAGATAGGGCTGGGGGAGTCCTGTGCGGGCCGCCAGCTCCTTGACCGAGGTGGGCGCCACCGGCTCGTCGTGGAGGGCCAGGCTCAGCAGGGCTCGGCTGGCGTAGTCGCCACGGGTGGACACCCTCACGCGCTCAGTGTACCGAGGGGCCTGGTCCGACGGGGTCGATCGATGGCCGGGTCGAATCTGGCACACTGCAGGGGTGAGTGAACATGACAATCCAGCCGAACCTGTGACCGTGGGACCCGACGCCGTTCTGGCACCCGGAGAGCCCGAGACGAGCGAGGCGAGTGAGGAGCAGGGTGTCGACTTCATCAGCCAGCCCGCCAAGGTGATGCGGATCGGCGCCATGGTCAAGACCCTGCTGGACGAGGCGCGCAGCGCCCCCCTCGACCAGCCCGGACGCACGCGCCTGGCCGAGATCTACCAGACGTCGATCCACGAACTCTCCGGTGCGCTGTCCCCGGACCTGGCCCAGGAGCTGTCGCGCATGGCGACGCCGTTCTCGGCGGAGGTCCCCTCCGACTCGGAGCTACGGGTCGCCCAGGCTCAGCTGGTGGGGTGGCTCGAGGGCCTCTTCCACGGGATCCAGGCCTCGCTGTTCGCCCAGCAGGCTGCCGCGGCGGCCCAACTCGAGAAGATGCGCGAGCGCTCCTTGAACCCCGGGCCGGGCGACCCCCGCGCCGGGACCTACCTCTAACCCGTCGGCAGCGGCCCGCGGAAGGAGGTCCCAGCGTCCATGGGCGAGGGTTTCGTCCACCTGCACAACCACACCGAGTACTCGATGCTCGACGGCGCCGCGCGCGTCGAGGACCTGCTGCGCGCCGCTCAGGCCGACGGGCAGAGCGCCCTGGGCATCACGGACCACGGGAACCTCTACGGCCTCATCGACTTCTACCAGAGCGCGCAGCGCATCGGCGTGACGCCCATCTTGGGGCTCGAGGCGTACATGGCCGCCGAGTCCCGGTTCGACCGGCCCGCCCGGCGGGGCCGCCTCGATGACGCCGGCGGCGACACCGAGGGCGGGCAGAAGCTCTACCACCACCTGACCCTGCTGGCCACGACCAACGAGGGATACCGCAACCTGCGCCATCTGGCGTCGCTGGCCTTCCTCGAGGGCTACTACTACAAGCCCCGGCTGGACTGGGAGCTCCTCGAGCGCCACGCGACGGGGCTGGTGGCGACGTCGGGCTGCCTGGGCGGGGTGGTCCTCCAAGCGCTCGTGCGCGATGACTACGCCCGGGCGCGCTCGCTGGCGGGTCGCCTCCAGGACATCTTCGGGCGCGACAACTTCTTCATCGAGCTCCAGGACCACGGCCTGCCCGAGCAACGCCGCACCAATCCCCAGCTGATCGCCCTCAGCCGCGAGATCGGCGCGCCCCTGCTGGCGACCAACGACCTGCACTACGTGCGTCCCGAGGACGCCGAGATGCATGACGCCCTGCTGTGCATCGGGACGGGCTCGCGCGTGGCCGATCCGGACCGCTTCCGCTTCGCCAGCCAGGAGCACTACCTCAAGAGCGCCGCCGAGATGCGCGCCTTGTTCGCCGAGGTCCCCGAAGCGTGCGACAACACGCTGCTGATCGCCGAGCGGGCGCAGGTCCGCATCGATTTCGACAACGACGCGCTGCCGGCCTACCCGGTCCCCGAGGGCGTGAGCGGTGCGACGCACGTCGAGCAGGCGTCCCGGTACCTCCACGACCTGACGTTCCAGGGCGCGGCTGAGCGCTACGGCGCCATCACCGACGAGGTCCGCGAGCGCCTCGAGTACGAGCTGTCGGTGATCACCTCGATGGGCTTCTCCGACTACTTCCTCGTGGTATGGGATCTCATCCGCCACGCCCGGGACCAGGGAATCCGCGTCGGCCCGGGGCGCGGAAGCGCGGCGGGGTGCTGCGTGGCGTACTGCTTGCGGATCGTCGACCTGGACCCCATTCGCTACGGGCTGATCTTCGAGCGTTTCCTCAACCCGGGTCGGCGCCAGATGCCCGACATCGACATGGACTTCGACGAGCGCTACCGCGGTGACATGATCCGGTACGCGGCCGAGCGCTACGGATCCGACCACGTCGCCCAGATCATCACGTTCTCGACGATCAAGGCTCGGGCAGCGGTGCGCGACGCCGCGCGCGTGCTGGGCTACCCGCCACAGCTGGGCGACCGCATCGCCAAGGCCATGCCGCCGCTCGTGATGGGTCAGGACGTGCCGCTCGAGGCGTGCTTGGCGCCCACCCCCGGGTACGAGACGCGCTACGCGGAGGCGGCGGACCTGCGCGAGCTCTACGAGGGCGACGCCGAGGTGCGCCACGTCATCGACGTGGCCAAGGGCTTCGTCGACAAGCGTCGCCAGGACGGCATCCACGCCGCCGCGGTGGTGATCACTCGCGATCCAGTCATCGAGTACGTTCCCATCCAGCGCAAGTCCGGTCCCAGCGGCTCGGGCGAGGACGCGCCCATCGTGACCCAGTACGAGGCCACGGCCATCGAGAAGCTCGGGCTGCTCAAGATGGACTTCCTGGGGCTGCGCAACCTCGCGATCATCGAGCGGGCCGTGGACAACATCCGGCTGCGCCACGGGACGTCCATCGACATCGACCACGTGCCCCTCGACGACGAGAAGGTCTTCGAGATGCTGCGTCAGGGCAACTCCATCGGGATCTTCCAGCTCGAGGGCGACAAGATGCGCCAGCTGATGCGCCGCCTGGCGCCCACGAGCTTCGACGACATCGCCGCGCTCAACGCGCTCTACCGGCCGGGGCCCCTGAGCGAGAACGTGCACAACGACTACGCCGATCGCAAGAACCATCGCCAGGAGGTGCGCTACGACCATCCGGACCTCGCCGAGATCCTCGGTGAGACCTTCGGCCTGATGATCTACCAAGAGGACATCATGCGGGTCGCGACGCGCATCGCCGGCTTCTCGATGTCCGAGGCCGACGACCTGCGCAAGGCGTGCTCGAAGAAGATCCGCGAGATGATTCAGGCCCAGCGCACCAAGTTCGTCGACGGCGCCGAGCGCATGGGATACGGGCACGACCTCGGGACGGCGATCTTCAACAAGATCGAGCCTTTCGCCGACTACGCCTTCAACAAGAGTCACGCATACGGGTATGCCCTGATCGGGTACCAGAACGCGTGGCTCAAGGCGAACTACCCGGTCGAGTACATGGCCGCGCTGCTGACCTCCTTCCGCGACGACAAGGACAAGGCGGCCATCTACCTCAACGAGGCCCGCCAGATGGGCATCACGGTGGGCGTCCCCGACGTCAATGAGTCGCGTGCCGACTACGCGCCCTCGCTGGTCGATCCCCAGCGGATCCTCTTTGGCATGGCGGCCGTGCGCAACGTGGGCGAGTCGCAGGTCGAGCGCATCGTCCACGAGCGCGAGGCGCACGGACCGTTCGCGTCGATCTACGACTTCGTGCGTCGCGTCGACCCCCTCGTTCTGAACCGGCGGACGATGGAGTCCCTGATCAAAGCGGGCGCCTTCGACGCCATGGGGTATCCGCGCCAGGGCCTGCTGCTGGCCATCGACGAGATCGTCGAGGCCACCCTCAGCCGACGCAAGGACCTGTCGCTCGGGATCACGACGCTGTTCGCGGCCTTCGGGGGCGACGAGGGCGGCGGCGAGTGGGAGGGCACGGAGCGCCCGATCCCGGCCACGGAGTTCGAGCCGTCGCTCCGGCTCGAGTTCGAGCGCGAGATGCTCGGGACCTACGTCTCGGATCACCCGCTCTACAAGGTGGCCGACACGCTCGCCGCCCGCACCGACGGACCGCTCGCCCAAGTGCGCGAGCGGGCCGAGGAGTACGCGGGCTCGGGCAAGGCCGTGACCATCGGCGGGCTGCTCACCGAGGTCCAGGTCCGCACGACTCGCTCGGGCCAGCAGTACGCCCGCGTCGTGCTCGAGGACCTCAGCGGCTCGATGGAGATCATCGTGTCGGCTCGACGCTTCGAGCAAGTCAGTGGGTACCTGAACAAGGACGCCATCGTGCTGGCCAAGGGGCGCTTCGACGGGCGCGACGAGGAGTACCGCTTCACCCTGGTTGACGTGCACCCCCTGCCCACGGGTCTCGACTCGAGTCAGCTGCGACTGGCCCTTCGTCCCGAGGACCTGAACGCCCGATCTATCGGGGTGCTCCGCGACATCCTCCAGCGCTACCCGGGACCCTCGCCGGTCATCGTGGAGACGGCAGGAACAGGGAAATCCTTCCGGCTGGGGGCGGAGTTCAACGTCGACATCCCTCATGTAGTGGCCGAACTGCGCACCGAGTTCGGGCGAAACGTCATCCAGGCGTGACCCCACGACGAGGGGGGTGCAATTTCTCGTAAAATGGATCGGTATGGCACTCACGGTTACGACGAAGGACACGACGGCACTCAGCGACGCGGAACTCGAGGAGATGGCGAACCTGTGCGTGGACCGGGAGCCGAACTTCGACATCGGCTTCCTGTCTAAGCAGCGTGAGGAGTGGGTTCTGGTGACGCAGGCTCGTGAGGGCGAGCGTCTGCGGGGCTACTCCTTCGAAACCCTCGAGCGCATCGGGGGCACCCCGTCACTGCTGATCGGTCTGATGCTCGTCGAGCGCAACGCCAAGTCCGACGCGACGCTGCGCGCGATCCTCCACGACCAGTTCCGGCGCGCGCTGCTGGCCTTCCCCGACGAGGACGTGCTCATGGGCACGCGCTTGTCGTCCCCCGATGGCCTGCGCGCCTTCACCGGGCTTCAGGATGTGGTGCCGCGCACCGGGTACCGGCCCACGGGCGAGGACCGCGCGTGGGCGCGACGACTGGCCAAGCGCTTCGGCGCCGAGAAGTGGGTCGACGACCACCGGTTCGTCCTCTCGCCGCCGATCACTCCTGTGGGCTGCCTGGACTACGCGAACGCCAAGGGCGCCCTCCCCGACGACGCGGTCGCACTCTTCGACGGGCTGCGCCCCGAGGAGGGGGAGCGTCTGGTGGTGTTCGGCTGGGCCATGGCCGAGGCGCTGGCCTCGGGCAAGTTGCCGCGCTCGTCCTAGCCGCGCGGCAGGAGCCCCGTGCAGCTCTTGTAGCAGTGCCCGTCGTGGGGGGCGGTCAGCGTCGTCAGGACGTAGGCGGGCCGGAACCCCAGTGACGTCGCGAGATCCTTGCCGGCCAGCGCGGGCCGCCGGGTGGCCTCCATCGTGCGGATGGCGTGGGCATCCTCGCACACCAGCCACACGTCGTCGCCGAGCCACCCGAAGCGGACCCAGGTCGAGCCGTCCTCGTAGCGGCGCAGGAGCTGGGGGCCCCGGTCGGCCGCGATGAGGGCCACGCTGGGTCGCTCGCCCCGGAACTCCCAGTAGGGGGCGCTGGGTCCCCGAAAGCCGAAGAGGGGGCCATCGGCGGGCGTGGCGGCCTGCTCGAGCCACGGGCGGATGCGCCGCCCCCGGTACGACCCGAGCCGCCGCGGCAGTCCCGCGAGCGTGATGGCCTCAGGCAGGGCGAGGTCATTGCGCTCGATGTCGTCGGCCAGCTGGCCCTCGACGACGTCGAAGGCGACGAGGTCGGCCTCGACGCCCTCGGGCCAGGGAATCCGCCAGCGCACGATGGTCTGGGACGCCAGGTCCATGACGGTCGTGGACTCGTTGGTCGAGCCCAGCACCAGGGCGAGCATCGTCGAGGCCCCCGTGAGGTCCACGCTCGCGCGCTGGGGCATGCGCTCGACCAGCTGACGGATCGCGCGGACGGCGGGGTCCCGGCTCCACCACGGCATCAGCGAGTCACCCCTCGGGCCGGGCGGCGCGATGTCGCCGCCACGCCAGCGTGGGCGAGGGACTGCGACGACGCGCGGGACGCAGACCGCGGACGTCCTCGCGGCGACGAGGTCGCGGCGCGAGCGCTTCGGGTCGCGGCGGGCGTCGACATCGCCGAACATCGTACGTGGTCGCCGCGCGCGCCCGCCGCGCGCGATGCGATGCGGCGCGTGGCGGCGATTGCGGCACATGACGCGTTGGCGATGCGGTGCTAGGTTCACCCGTTGGACGGGGTGTCACGTTCCGTTCACGAGGATGTACTGAACAGAGGTGCCCACGGGCGCCACGAAGGGTTGGGGAAACTATGAATATGAAGCGAGCGCGGTTGGTCGCGTCCGCAGCGTTGGTGGGGGGCTTGATGGCCGCCGCGCTGCCGGTCGTGAGTTCCGCGGGAACACCGACCGTGTCGGACAAGACGTTCAACACGAACTTTTCCACCATGAAGTACCTCAAGAGCATCGCCGCCAAGGGCAAGGGATCCATCGCGGTCATCCTGCCCGACACGGTCAGTTCGACTCGATACACGGAGTTCGACGCGCCGTACCTGAAGAAGGCGTTCTTGGCAGCCGGCCTCAAGCCGAGCCAGTTCATCATCCAGAACGCGCAGGGCAGCGACACCACGCAGTACACCGACGCCCAGGCGGACATCGCTCGAGGCGCCAAGGTGCTCCTGCTGGACCCGCTGGACTCCACCACCGGTGCCGTGATCGAGGCGTACGCCAAGGCTCGTGGCGTCAAGGTGATCGACTACGACCGGCTGACGCTGGGCGGGGCTCGCAGCTACTACGTGAGCTTCAACAACGTCGCGGTCGGGACGCTGATCGGCAAGGGCATGCTGGCCTGCCTCTCAGCGTGGAAGGTCGCCAAGCCGGTCGTCTACGTCATGAAGGGCTCGCCCACGGACAACAACGCCACCCTGTTCGCGCAGGGCTACGACGCGGTCCTGAACGGCGCGGGCTACAACACCAAGACGGGCTCGGCCAATACGATCCTCGAGAACGTGGGGACGTGGACGCCATCGGTCGCCTTGACGGACTTCCAGGGTGCCTACGCTGCGCACTCGAGCATCAACGCGGTCGTGACCCCCAATGACGAGAACGCCGCACCGATTATTAGCTACCTGCAGAGCAAGGGCCTCAAGCCCGAGACGATCCCCTTCACGGGCCAGGACGCCACGCTGACGGGCTTCCAGAACATCATCTCGGGCTACCAGTGCGGCACCGTCTACAAGCCGATCTGGCTCGAGGCGCAGGCCGCCGCGGCCCTCGCGATCTACCTGCGCGCGGGCGTCAGGCCGCCGGCAGGCCTGGTCAACGGGGTGTCCACGGACGTCGCAGCGACGATCAACCCCCTGAAGCACGTTCCGTCGGTGCTGCTGACGGCCGAGTGGGTCACGGCGTCACAGGTCCAGAAGACGGTGATCAAGGACCGGGTGATCGAGGCATCGCAGCTGTGCACGAGCAGCTCGCCGACCGTCCAGGGGTCCTCGCAGCCGACGTACGCCCAGGACTGCACGAAGTACGGCATCAAGTAAGTAGAGCGAGATGACGACGACCCCCGGATCGACGGGCAGCGCCATGCCCCGTGAAGACATGGGCACCGGCGATCCGGGGGCCGTCGCGCCTCCGCTCTTGCAGCTGCGGGGCATCTCGAAGAACTTCGGGGCAGTCGAGGCTCTCAAGCGCGTCGACCTCGACGTGCCGCGAGGGGTGGTCACCGCGCTGATCGGCGACAACGGCGCGGGCAAGTCCACGCTGATCAAGGCGATCGCGGGGATCTACCCCCCCTCCAGCGGCGAGATCTACTGGGAGGGCGAGCGCGTCAGCCTGCACTCGCCCCGGGCGGCCGAGGCCCTGGGCATCGCCACGGTGTACCAGGACCTGGCCTTGTGCGACAACCTGGACATCGTCCAGAACATGTACCTGGGTCACGAGGCCACCAAGCACCTGACGCTCGACGAGATCACCATGGAGCTCGAGACGCGCCGCGTGCTGAACGAGCTGTCGGTCTCGACGGTCCGGTCGGTTCGCCAGCTGGTGGGCTCGCTGTCGGGTGGCCAGCGCCAGGCCGTCGCGGTCGCGCGCGCGGTCATGCACGAGTCCAAGCTCGTCATCATGGACGAGCCCACGGCGGCCCTCGGCGTCTCCCAGACGGCCCAGGTCCTCGAGCTGATCACCCAGCTGGCATCACGCGGCATCGCCGTCTTGGTGATCTCGCACAACCTCAACGACGTGTTCGCGGTCGCCGACCGCATCGCGGTGATGTACCTCGGCACGCTGGTCGAGAGCGGGCCGATCAGCCAGTACGACACCACGCGCGCCGTCGAGCTCATCACGACCGGCGGGGGGTTGCGCACGAACACTGACGGATCGACGAGATGAGGATGGCGCGGTGACCGTTTCCGATGACGTGATGGTCGACCACGACGGCGGGGCTTCGTCGCCGCGCGGCGTGGTGACGGCCCTGTGGACCAAGGTGCGCCGCGGCGAGGCCACCCTTCTGCCAATCCTGCTCGGGCTGGCCGTGCTGGTGATCTACTTCCAGATCCGCAACTCGGTCTTCCTGTCGGCGGGCAACCTGACGAACCTGTTCGTGCAGGCCACGATCTTCATCCTGCTGGCGATGGCCGAGACATGGCTGCTGCTGCTGGGCGAGATCGACCTGTCGGTGGGCTACGTGGCGGCGCTGGGCGCGACGACGGCGGTCATCTTGCTCGATGCGCAGTTCCACTGGCCCTGGTACCTCGCCATCCTCCTGGCGATCGCGGTCACCACCGCGATCGGCGTGCTCCAGGGGCTGATCATCATCAAGCTGCGCCTCCCGTCGTTCATCGTCACGTTGGCGGGACTCCTGGGATGGGAGGGCGTGCTGATCTTCTTCGTCGACCGCCAGGGGACCGGCGGGACCATCCCGGTCCAGGAGAAGGTGCTCTACGACCTGGTCAACGGCAACCTCTCGCCTCTGGCCACCTGGATCTTCACGGCCGCGAGCCTGATGATCTTCTCGTGGAGCATCCTGCGCAAGGACCAGTCGCGACGCGCGAGCGGCCTTGAGGCGGTGCCCACAGCAGTGACGATCCTGAAGGTCGCGGCGCTGGTGGTCGCGGGCATCATCCTGGTGCTCATCTTCAACACGAATCGAGGGACCTTCACGGTCCTGCACGGCATGCCCTACGCCATCCCGGTCGACTTCGTCATGCTCACGGGCGGCGGGTTCATCCTGACGCGAACCAAGGCCGGTCGCTACATCTACGCCATCGGCGGCAATCCCGAGGCGGCGCGTCGCGCCGGCGTGGCGGTCGATCGCTACCGACTGCTGGCCTTCACGCTGACGGGCGTCACGGCCGGCGTGGCCGGACTCATCTACGCGTCGCGCCTCGGGGGGATCTCCGACGGCGTGGACGGGGGCAACCTGGTCCTGCTCGCGGTGGCGTCTGCGGTCATCGGTGGCACGAGCCTGTTCGGCGGGCGCGGCAAGATCATCCACGCCGTGATCGGGGGGATGGTGATCGCCACGATCTACAACGGCATGGCGCTGATCAACATGAGCGCCGCCACGCAGTTCATCGCCACGGCACTCGTCTTGCTCGTCGCGGTCACCATGGACTCGGTCGCTCGGCGCTCGACCGCGACGCGATGAGCTCACCCGAGCGCCTCGCGGGGCGCGTGATCCTGGTCACGGGGGCCAGTCGAGGCATCGGGCTCGCCGTGGCGCGCCGGTGCGCCGAGGAAGGCGCCCGCGTGGTCATCACCGGGCGTCACGAGGAGGGACTGAACCAGGCGCGAGACGCCTTCCCCGACCCGTCACGGGTCCTGGCCGTCGTGGCCCACGCGGGATCCTGGGAGGACGCCGCGCGCGTCGCCGCGCGCACGCTCGACCACTTCGGGTCCCTGGACGGCCTGGTCAACAACGCGGCGACGAACCCCTACTTCGGTCCGCTCGTCGAGGCGGACGAGGCGCGGATGCGCAAGGCCTACGAGGTCAACCAGGCGGGCGTCGTGGCCGCGACCGCCGCCGCCTGGCGCGGATGGATGCGAGACCACGGGGGAGCGGTCGTCAACATCGCCTCGATCGGGGGCATGTCCGTCGAGCCCGGGATCGGTTGGTACAACGCCACCAAGGCCGCGGTGCTGCACCTGACTCGCCAGCTCGCCTACGAGCTGGCGCCCCGCGTGCGCGTCAACGCCGTCGCGCCCGGACTGATCCGCACCGAGTTCGCCCGCGCGCTCTGGGAGCCGGCCGAGGGCGTCCTGTCCCAGCGGATCCCGCTGGGGCGCATCGGCGAGCCCGCGGACGTGGCCGGGGCGGTGGCGATGCTGCTGAGCGACGACGCCGCGTGGATCACGGGGTCGACCCTGACCATCGACGGCGGGACGACGAGCCGGCCCTCGGGGGGCGTCGGCGAGCCCTAGCCCAGGTGGGCCAGGAGGTGCCGGCGGATCTTGCCGGTCGCCGTCCGAGGAATGGCCGTGACGTGCCGGATCTCCTTGGGCTTGGCCCATGGCCCGATGCGCTCGGCGGCGGCGGCGCGGAGGTCTGCGTCGCTCGGCGTGCCGTCGGAGACGACTAGCGCGACGAGGCGCTGGCCCCACTCGGGATCCTCGAGCCCCGTCACCGCCACGTCGCGCACACCGGGCACCGCAGCGAGAACGGCTTCGAGGTCGTCGGGCCAGACCTTCTCGCCACCCGTGACGATCACCCAGCCCACGCGACCCTGGACGCTGAGGCGTCCGCCGTCCAGCGTGGCGGCGTCACCGGTCGGGAACCAGTCGTCGCGCTGGTCCGGGCCGACGGCGCGAGGTCGTGGACCGGTGCGGTAGGAGCGAAAGAGGGTGGGGCTTCGCACGAGGAGCTCACCGTCGACGATCGCCAGCTCCACCTCGGGCAGGGCGTATCCGTCGTAGACGACGCCCGAGCCCGTCTCCGTCATGCCCCACGTGGCCACGACGTTGGGCGGACGCCCGGCCGGCGGCCGGCCCCCGCCCACGAGCACGACGTCGAAGTCGTCGAGGCGATGGCGGGCCAGGTGCGCACGCACGACCGACAGGTGCGTCACGCCGCCGCGCCGCGCCGCCACGAAGTCCCCGTCGTCGCCCCACCAGAGGCGGGCGTCGTCAAGGACCGCGCGCAAGACGACGGCCAGCCCGCCGATGTGGGCGGCGGGAAGGATCGGAAACCAGACCGGGGTCTGGCCCGGGCGTCGCAGCGTCGCTTGGGTGAGACGAGCGCTGGCCGCCAGGGCGGACCAGGTCAGTTCGGCGGCCTTGGGCTCGCCGCTCGAGCCCGACGTGAGCATCACGAGGCCGATCTCACCGTCGACGCCGCGACCGTCGGGGCGCGGGTGACGCCCGTCGGGATCGAGCACCTCGGTCGCACCCAGAGCGGCGAGCTGGCGCTCCTGGGCCCGCGGGGCCAGGCGCTGGTCGAGGACGCAGAAGGCGGTCTGGGCGGCCACGAGGTCACGCACGACCGCCTCGAGGCGTGCATCGAGGGGCAGGTCGATGGCCACGAGGGGACGCACGCGACCATGGTAGGGCGCGCGTCGAGCAGCACCTCCGGTAGCGTGGTCGCCATGGCTGAGACCGTCATCCACGGCTCGCCGGTCGACCCGGTCGAGTCGTTTCGCTCCCTTCCCCTTCCCGCGTGGCAGGCCCGCGGCGACTATGGCGACATCGTCTACGAGGTTGCCGACGGCATCGCTCGCGTGACGATCAACCGGCCCGAGCGTCGCAACGCGTTCCGGCCCCAGACGCTCTTCGAGCTGTCCGACGCCTTCACGAAGGCCCGCGATGACTCCTCGGTCGGGGCGATCATCCTGACCGGGGCGGGTCCCGACGCGTTCTGCTCGGGCGGGGACCAGAAGATCCGGGGCGCCGACGGGTACCTGGGCGACGACGACGTCGCCCGGCAGGGCATCGGGCGCCTGAACGTCCTCGACCTGCAGGTCCAGATCCGTCGGCTGCCCAAGCCGGTCGTCGCCGCCGTCGCGGGGTACGCCATCGGCGGCGGGCACATCTTGCACCTGGTGTGCGACCTCACGATCGCCGCGGACAACGCGCGCTTCGGCCAGACCGGGCCTCGCGTCGGCTCGTTCGATGGCGGCTACGGTTCGTCCCTGCTGGCGCGCACCATCGGGCTCAAGCGCGCCAAGGAGGTCTGGTTCCTCTGTCGGCAGTACGACGCGCCGACGGCTCTGGCGTGGGGCCTCGTGAACGCCGTGGTCCCCCTCGACGACCTGGAGCGTGAGACGGTGGCGTGGTGCCGGCAGATGCTGACCCTCTCGCCCCTGGCGCTGCGCATGATCAAGGCGGGCATGAACGCCGCGGACGACGGCCTCGCGGGCGTCCAGCAGCTCGCTGGCGACGCGACCATGCTCTTCTACATGAGCGAGGAGGGGCAGGAGGGCCGCAACGCGTTCGTGGAGCATCGCGCGCCCGACTTCCAGCGGTTCCCACGTCGACCGTGAGCGAGACGCTCGGGCCCTGGGCCCGCTGGGTCGCGGCCGCGCGTCCCCGGACGCTGCCCGCGGCCGCGGTACCGGTGGTCGTGGGGGCGGCGGCGTCCGGTGGGGGCGTCGAGTGGGTGAACAGCGCGCTCGCCGCGGTCGTGGCGCTCGCCTTGCAGATCGCGACCAACTTCGCGAACGACTACGCCGACGGCGTGCGCGGAACCGACGCGCAGCGCGTGGGCCCGTTCCGCCTCACCGCGTCGGGGCTGGTCCCGGCGCGCCGCGTGCACACCGCCGCGGGCGTGGCGTTCGGCGTCGCGGCGGTCGCGGGACTGGTGCTGTCGGCGCGGACGTCGTGGGTGCTCGTTGCCCTGGGTGCGACGGCGATCGCCGCGGGGTACCTCTACACCGGGGGGCCCCGCCCCTACGGATACCTCGGGCTGGGTGAGGTGTTCGTCCTGGCCTACTTCGGGTTCCTGGCCACCGTGGGGACGGCTTACGTCCAGCACCGGAGCATCGCGTCGGCGGCGTGGTGGCTCGGGCTGGTCACCGGTGCGATGGCCTGCGCGCTGCTCGAGGCGAACAACCTGCGTGACGTCTCGAGCGACCGTGCAGCGGGCAAGTGGACGCTGGCGGCGCGACTGGGGCGCCGGGGAGGCGGGTGGCTGTTCGTGGCCTGGGTCCTTGCGGCGTTCGCCGGCCTCGCGGCGGCGCACCTGTGGTGGGTCGGCGCGGTGGCGCTGCTGGTCTACGCGCCCGCGGTGCGCCTGGCGCTCTCGGCGCAGGAGGGCCGCGCGCTACTCCCGCTGCTCCGGCTGTCCGCCCGCAGCCAGCTCGTGGTCGGGGCGTGCGCCGTCATCGCGCTGCGCGTCACCCTCCCCTGACGAAGGACGCGACGAGGGACGCCGCCAGCTCCGGGTGCTCGAGGTGGGCCGCGTGCCCCGCGTCGTCGACCAGGGCTGCCGTCCCGTGGGGCACGCCCCGCGCGATGGCCTCGGCTTCTCGGGCGAACTTCGTGTCGCGCGCACCGGCCAGGGCCAAGAGCGGAATGCTCACCGCGCCCAGCTGGTCGCCGAGCCACGTCTGGGTCCCGGTGCCGCAATGGCGAAGCGCCCGCGCCAGCCCCGCGGCGTCCGTGCTGCGCGCCCGGCGCTCGCGGGCATCCGGGGGGAGCCTCGCGAAGAGGGGCTGGGCCAGCCACTCGTCGAGGAAGGCGTCGGTGCCGATCTCCTCGATGCGCTCGGCCAGCGCGGCGTCACGCCGGCGGCGCTCCTCGCGCTCGGCGCGATCCGAGATGCCCCGCGTCGCGCCCAGCAGCACCACGCGCGTCACGCGCTCGGGATGGCGCAGGACCACGTGGAGGGCGACGCGCGCGCCGAAGGAGTAGCCGCCCAGGGCCAGGGGCTCATCCAGGGTCGACGCCACCAGGTCGGCGACGTCGGGCAGGTCCCCGTCGAGGTTGGCGGACGCGCCGTGACCCGGCAGGTCCAGCGTGACCAACCGGAGTTGGTCTGCCAGAATGGAGCGGAACCGCCAGGCGCTGAGGCGGGTCTGGGTGAAACCGTGAAGCCACAGCAGCGCTGGTCCCTCGCCCTGGGCGTGGACCCGGAGGAGTGACATTGGAGTCGAGCGTACCCAACCCGAGTGCGGTCCAAGCGGCCTTTGCGGCGACGGTGTTCGACGAGTGGGTGCGCCAGGGGCTTCGCGACGTCATCGTCGGGCCGGGTTCGCGTTCGACACCGCTGGCCCTGGCCGCGGCCGCCCAGCCCGGGTTGCGCGTCGAGGTCCGGATCGACGAGCGCGGAGCCGGCTTCTTCGCACTGGGGCGCGCGCTGGCATCGGCGCGACCGGTGGCCATCGTCGTCACCAGCGGTACCGCTGCGGCCGAGCTCCACGCGGCCGTGGCCGAGGCGGATCTGGCAGAGGTCCCCCTGCTCGTCGTGACGGCCGACCGCCCTCCCGAGCTGCGCGGCGTGGGCGCGCCCCAGACCATCGACCAGCTCCGCCTCTACGGCGCGATGGTGCGCCGCTTCGACGACCCGGGCGTCCCGCGCCACGACGCCCGCCCGTCGTGGCGTCCCCTGGCCACGAATCTGTGGGATGCCGCGACCGGGGGGATGGGCCCGCCGGGACCGGTGCACCTGAACGTGTCGCTGGTCGAGCCGCTGGTGGGTGACGCCGCGCCACTGCCCGCGGGGCGGCCCGGCGCGCAGCCCTGGCGCGTCGACGGTCGCGAGACGCTCGCAACCAGCGGCGTGGACCTGCGCGGCCGGCGCGTGCTCGCCGTCGTGGGTCGCGGCGTCTCGGCCCCGCTCGTCTCGGACTTGCGCCGCCTCGGTTGGGCGGTCATCGGCGATGCGACGACCGAGCGCACGACCCCCTACGCCGACCCGATGCTGCGCGACGAGGCGTTCGCCGCACACGCACGGCCCGACATCGTCGTGCGCCTGGGTGGGTCCCCGGCCTCCCGCGTCCTCGGCGAGCGGCTGGCGTCGTGGGGCGTCTCGGTGCTGGCGTGGCGGGGAGCGGGCCGCGTGAGCGATCCCGCTGGCCTGGTCGAGCGAACGCTGCCCGGGGTCCCCGACGCGTCGGCCGACGTCCTGCGAGCGGACCCGGGCTACGCGCAGTGGTGGGACGCGGCGGCGGCGCGCGTGGGGGAGTGGTTCGCCGCGCGCCCGGCAAGCGAGGACCTCGACGAGGTCCTGGTCGCCCGAGCCGTCGTGGACGCCGCCTCGCGCGCGGGCGCCTCCTTGCTGGTCGGATCGTCGATGCCGGTGCGCGATGTCGAGTGGTGGGCGCCGGCGCGCACCACGCCAACTCACGCCAATCGGGGGGCCAACGGCATCGACGGCGTCGTCTCGACGGCACTGGGTGTGGCGGCGGGGGGCCGGGCCGTGGGCCTCCTCGGCGACGTGACGCTGCGCCACGACCTGTCGGGGCTGGCCGAGGGGCTGGGGCGCGCCGGGGGGAGCTGCGCCCTCGTCGTGGCCGACAACGCGGGAGGGGGGATCTTCTCCTTCCTCCACCAGGCGGCGGTCGTGGAGCCGTCGACCTTCGAGCACCTCTTCGGGACGCCGCGAAGCGGCGACCTGGTCGAGGTGGCCCGGGCCCTGGGGGCGCGCAGCCGTGGCGCGCAATCCCGCGGTGAGCTCGCCAGGGCGATCGACGAAGCCCTCGACGCCGGAGGGCTCAGCGTGATCGTCGCCCGCGTTCCCGACCGCGCGGCCAACGTCGCGATCCACGACCGTTACGTGCGGGCCGTGGCCGAGGTGGCCGCTAGCGTCGTCCCGTGATCGCGGCGCTGCCCAGCTCGTTGATTGCCGCCTTTCCCCTGGCCTTCGCGGCGGGCCTGCTCTCGTTCATCTCACCCTGCGTGCTCCCGCTGCTCCCGGGGTACCTCGCCTTCCTCGGCGGGGCGACGGGCACCGAGACGGGCGGTCGCGGACGGGCGCTGCGCGGCTCGCTGGCCTTCGTCGCCGGCTTCGCCGTGGTGTTCGTGAGCTTCGGGGCCCTCTTCGGCGGCCTGGGGGCCACACTGCGGGCGCACCAGCGCGCCTTGGAGATCGGGTTCGGAGCGGTGACCATCGTGCTGGGGCTCTTCTTCGCCCAATGGTGGCCGAACCGCTGGCTGATGCGCGAGCGGCGCGTCCACCACGTGCCCCGGGCGAGTGTGGCCGGGGCCGCGGTGCTGGGCGTGACCTTCGCCCTGGGGTGGACGCCGTGCATCGGACCGACCCTGGCGGCGATCCTGGGGCTGGCCGCCTCGTCGTCGGGGGCCACCGCGCTGCGCGGCTCGATGCTCGCCTTCGTCTACTGCTGGGGCCTGGGCGTCCCCTTCATCGCCGCGGCGTGGGCCAGCGAGTGGGCCGCGGGGGCGTCGCGCCGGCTCCACCGCCACTTGAGAGCGGTCGGCCGGGTGGGCGGAGTCCTCCTGATCGCCATTGGCGTCGCCGAGATGACCGGCGCCTGGGCCAGCTTCGTGCTGTGGCTGCAAGTCCACTTCCCCGCGACGAGCGCTCTCCTGTAGAGCCGACGAGCACTCGTAGACTGGCCCCCATGACGCTTCGCCAGGACTGGGAGTTTCGCGGCCTGGTGTACCAGGCGACCGACCCGGCCCTGCTCGACTACCTGGGAGCGGGGGGGCGAACCGCCTACATCGGATTCGACCCGACCGCCTCCTCGCTGCACCTGGGCAGCCTGCTCCAGCTGTGCAACCTGCGCCGCCTGCAGGAGGCCGGCAACCGGCCCATCGCGCTGGCGGGCGGCGGAACCGGGCTGATCGGGGATCCGAGCTTCAAAGACAGCGAGCGACCCCTGCTGGGGCCCGACGAGCTGGCCGCCAACCTCGAGGGGATCCGCGCGCAACTCGAGCGGTTCCTCGACTTCTCTGCGGGGGCGGGTGACGCTCGCGCGGTCATGGCCGACAACGCCGAGTGGCTGACGACAATCCCGGTCACCGAGTTCCTTCGCCAGGTGGGCAAGCATTTCACCGTGAATCAGATGGTGGCCAAGGAGTCCGTGCGCAGCCGGCTCGACCGAGACGACAGCGGCCTCTCGTTCACCGAGTTCAGCTACATGCTCCTCCAGGCCTACGACTTCCTCGAGTTGCACCGGCGGTTCGCCTGCACGGTCCAGCTGGGCGGCTCGGACCAGTGGGGCAACATCACCATGGGGGCGGAGCTCGTGCGCAAGGTGACGGGGCACGCCGCCTACGGCCTGACGTCCCCGCTGCTGGTGCGACCCGATGGCCGCAAGTACGGCAAGTCCGAGGAGGGCAATGAGAGGATCTGGCTGGATGCCAGCCGCACCTCGCCCTTCACCCTCTACCAGTTCCTGCTCAACAGCGAAGACTCCCTCGTCCCGGTGCTGTTGCGGTTCTTCACGTTCCTCGACCACGACGCCATCGTCCAGCTCGATGCCGACACGAGTGAGCGACCCGCCGAGCGGCGAGGGCAGCGCGCGCTGGCCACCGAGGTAGTCAGCATGGTGCACGGGGCATCCGTCGCCGCGCAGGTGGCGCGAGCCGGCCTCGCCCTCTTCTCCGAGGAGATCGCCACCCTCGACGAGAGCCTCCTGCTCGAGGCCGTCGGCGACGCGCCCACGAGCACCGTGGACCGCGAGCGGCTCCGCACGGGCGTCGATCCCGTCGACCTCCTGGTGGAGACGTCGCTCGCGCGCTCGCGCGCCGAGGCGCGGCGCTTCCTCACGCAAGGCGGCGTCTACGTCAATAACGTGCGACTGGACGTCGAGGGGAGCGTGACCCTCGGGCAGGCGCTCCACGACCGGTACCTCGTCGTGCGGCGCGGTCCGCGCCAGCTGCACCTGGTCGTCGTCGCGTGATCGGGCGCGCCGCGGCCCTGGTCCTGGGAGCGGCGCTGCTGGCGGGGTGCGGCACGGTGCAGACCCCCGCGCAGGCCTTGCGAGGGTGGGTGCGCGACAGTGGCTTCGCCGGGGCCGTGACGACGCTGCGCACCGACGCGCGGGACGTGGCCAACGTGCTGCGCGAGCCGAATCCCGCCGCGGGCCGGCTCCGCTTGGTCTGTGCCGTCCTGCTGGTCGACGCCCAGACGGCCAACGCCTCGCTTCCCACCACCGACGATCAGGTGAGCCACCTCCTGGCCACGGCCTACGGCGACCTGGGCGCCGCGGCGCACCTCGGCTACGGCGCGAGGGGTTCGGTCGAGCGCACGCGCGCCCTGCGCGAGCTCGAGCGCGGAGTGGCCACGATGGCCGAGGCGCAGGCGGCCGTCGCGGCCGTGGTCGGCTAGGCCGACGGGGGACGCAGGTCGATGCGCAGGTGCAAGATCCCGTCCTCGAGGGTCGCCTCGGCATCGCCGACCATGGCGAAGTCCTGGAAGTCGAGCTGGGCGGCCTCGACGAAGCGCTGGCGCTCGGGTCCCTCGACGGGCGGGATGCCCCGTCGCCGCACCGCGTCGGCCCGCTCGCGGAAGCGGGCGATCATCTCGCCGGGATCGAAGGGGCCGCTCACGGTTCGATGTTAGGGCGATGCGGCCGCGCCGAAGGTACTAGTTGGTAGTATCGGTTCTGGCGCGCGGGTGCGGCGCCGGGTTGCTGCCAGGTATGGCCCGCGACCAGTGAGGAGTTGCCGTGAAAAAGGGTCGCCACCGCCGGTTCGTCGAAGCCCGCGAATTGAAGCGATCCACCGGTCCGCGAGCGACGACCTGCCCGGAGTGCGGTGCGGCCCCCGACGACGTCCACGCCGAGTGGTGCATGGCCGAAGAGGATCGCTACGACGAGATCCTGGGTCAGCTGCCCCCGACGACGTTCGCCGAGGACGACCCCCTGGCTGCTGAGAGCTAGTTCGCGGCGCGCCGGCTGGCGCGTCGACGGGGAACGTTGACGGGCTGAGTGTGCGCGGCGCGTGCGGCTCGCTCGGTCACGATCGCGAGCACGCGGTCGTAGACGGCGGGGCCGATCATGGCGCGCAGCTCGTCGGCCATCGCGTCCACGACGCGCTGGGCTCCGACGTAGGCGTCGGGCGTGTCGGTGCACCACCAGTGGAAGTCGGCGCCTCCCTCGCCCCAGTCGCGGCGCATCCACGGACCGATCTGCGTGAGCACGTGCCCCGAGTCGGTGACGTGGTCCTCGCGGTGGAGGGGGAGCTGCCAGCACACGTCGGGCTTGAGGCCGACGTAGCTGCGTCCCTCGTCGAGTGCGAGCAGGTGCAGTGCGCAGCCGGGGCCCCGCGCGAACCCGGGCCGGTTGAGGAAGATGCAGGCACCCTCGACGAGGCGCGTCTGGCCGCCGCCTCGTCGCCCGACGTACGTGGTGCCCCGCCGACCTCGCGAGCGGAACTGCCACTGCTCGGGGGTGAGGCGCGCGGCGGCGGCTTCGACGCGCTGGCGATCGGCGTCGTCGGTGAGGTGAGCGCCGTAGCTGCAGCAGCCCTGGGCGAGCTCAGGCGTCGGGCCCGTCAGCACGCCCTGGCAGCCGTGACCGAAGATGCACGACCAGGAGCTCTCGAGGAACGTGAGGTCCAGCATCCAGGTGCGCTGCTCGCGTTCATCCTCAAGGCTCACCCACTCGTGAGCGTCCGGGTGCGGCATCGACACGGGACGAACCTAGTACGGGCGGTCGGGGGCACGGTGGTGCCCCCTACACTGGCGAGGTGACCACCGTCGAAAGTGATGACGTCCTCACCCTGACCGACGAGGCGCGCAACGTCGTCCTCGACGCCCTGGCGAACGAGGAGCGCTCTGAGGAGCTCGCCTTGTGGATCGAGGTGACGGGCACGCGCCAGGGAGGATTCACCTACGACCTCTACTTCTCGGACGTCGCCGATCTGCCCGACGGGGCGGCGGTCCGGCGCGATGGCGACGTGACCGTCGTCGTCCCGGCGGCGAGCGTCGACCGCTTGCGGGGAAGCCGCCTGGAGTTCGCGGCCCAAGGCGGCGGGGGACTCGTCCTGGTGAATCCCAACACGCCCGCGCCCTCCGAGATGTACCCCGGGGTCCCGTCGGACATCCTGGCCCACGGCGTCGACGGACCGCTGGCGCGTCGCGCCATCGATGTGCTGGACCAGACGATCAACCCCTCGATCGCCTCGCACGGCGGCGTGGCTGACCTCGTCGCGCTGGACGAGGGGGAGCGCGTCGCGTACATCGTGATGGGCGGTGGCTGCCAAGGATGCTCGCTCAGCCGCATGACGCTCTCCCAGGGGATTGAGAAGGCGCTCGTCGAGGCGATCCCCGAGCTGAGCGCCGTCATCGACGTGACCGACCACGCGTCGGGCACGAACCCCTTCTACTCCGAGGAGTCGTGACGACGGTCCCGATAGGGACCGCGCCGTAGACTCGGGCGATGCTCCGCTTCCTCACCGCCGGCGAGAGCCACGGTCCGGCCCTGAGCGTCGTCGTCGAGGGCCTGCCCGCCGGTCTCGAGGTTCGCGCTGACGAGATCATCGCCGAGCTGGCGCGCCGGCGGCTCGGGTTCGGGCGCGGGCCGCGCATGCGCTTCGAGCGCGACGAGCTGCGGATCCTCGGGGGCGTGCGCCACGGGCGCACCCTGGGCTCACCCGTGGCACTGGAGATCGCCAACACCGAGTGGCCCAAGTGGGAGCAGGAGATGTCGCCCGCCCCCGGTGTCCCGAGCCGCCGACTGACCGCCCCTCGTCCCGGGCACGCGGACCTGGCCGGGATGCTGAAGTACGGATTCGACGACGCGCGCGACGTGCTCGAGCGCTCCAGCGCGCGCGAAACCGCCGCGCGGGTGGCCGCCGGGTCGCTGGCCAAATCCCTGCTGGCGCACCTGGGTGTCCAGGTGATCAGCCACGTGGTGCGCATCGGCGCGGCCGCCCTCGAGGAGGGGACGCGTCCGCAGATCGACGACCTCGCGCGCATCGACGCCAGCGAGGTTCGGTGCCTGGACGAGGCCACCGCCGCCCGCATGGTGGCCGAGATCCGCGCGGCGGCCAAGGAGGGCGACTCGCTGGGCGGCATCGTCGAGGTCGTGGCCTACGGCGTCCCGGTGGGTCTGGGCAGCTACGTCCAATGGGACCGGAAGATCGATGGGCTCCTGGCGGGAGCCGTGATGAGCATCCCGGCAGTCAAGGCGGTTGAGGTGGGTGACGGCTGGGCGCAGGCGGCGCAGCGGGGGAGCGTGGCGCACGACGCGATCTACCGCGACCCGACCGCATCGGCCACGGGTGGCTACGGCCGGCGTGGTGACCACGCCGGAGGACTCGAAGGGGGCGTGACCTCGGGGGCGCCACTCGTCCTGCGCGCGGCGATGAAGCCGCTGGCGACCCTGAACCGGCCGGTGCTCGAGACCGTCGACGTGGCGACGGGGGAGTCGACCGTGTCGTTCAAGGAGCGGACCGACGTGACGGCCGTGCCGGCGCTGGGCGTCGTGGCCGAGGCCATGACGGCGCTCGTGCTCGCCGACGAGGTCCTGCGCAAGTTCGGCGGCGACTCGGTGGCCGAGCTGGTGCGCAATCACGCGGGGTTCGTGGCCCACCTCGGGGTCGCGACGTCCGCCGTCGAGTGAGGGCCCGTGGCGCGCGTCGTGCTCGTGGGCCTTCCCGGTAGCGGCAAGAGCACGGTCGCGCGGGCGCTGGCCTCTCGCTGGGACTGCCCGGTCATCGATCTCGACGACGTGGTGTCCGAGCGCTACGGCGTGCCGACGGCGGCGCTCCTGCGCGAGCTCGGCGAGGAGGCGTTTCGCGAGGCGGAGGTGGCCGTCCTGCGCGAGCACGTCGAGGCCGACGCGGTTCTCGCCACCGGCGGGGGCGTCGTGGAGAGCGAGCCCGCGCGCGAACTCCTCCGGGGACAGGTCACGGTGTGGCTCCGGGTGGGCGTTCCCCGGCTGGTCGAGCGCGTGGCCGGCGGGGACCGACCGCTCATTGACGCCGACCCCGGCGAACGGCTCGCGCTGCTCGCCGCGCGGCGCGAGCACTGGTACGCGTCGGTCGCCGCGATCAGCGTGGACGCCGACGCGTCGGTCGCTGAGGTCGTGGCGAGCATCGCGGCGCGGGTGGCGCCGTGAGGATCCCCGTCCCCGTGGGTGACGCCGCCTACGACGTGCTCGTCGGTCCCGGCGTGCGCTCCCGGCTGACGGAGGTCGTGGCGACGCGCGCCGGGGCGCGGGCCGCGGCGATCGTCACGGTCCCGGGACTGCGCGAGCAGCCGTGGTTCGACCTGACCACCGGACTGGAGGAGACCGTCCTCGAGGTTCCCGACGGGGAGCGAGCCAAGACGCTGGACCACGTCGAAGAGCTCTGCGAGTCGTTCGCCGCCGCGGAACTCTCCCGCGACGACGTGGTCGTTGCCGTCGGGGGCGGCGCGGTGACCGATCTGGCTGGCTTCGCGGCCGCCGTCTACCTGCGCGGCGTGAGCGTCGTCCACGTCCCCACGACGCTGCTGGCCCTCGTGGACGCGTCGGTGGGGGGTAAGACGGGAGCCAACCTGCGCGCGGGCAAGAACCTCGTGGGAGCCTTCCACCAGCCCCTCGCGGTCCTGGGCGACACCGAGACGCTGGCCACGCTGCCCGCGCGCGAGCGGCGCAGCGGCCTGGGGGAGGTTGCCAAGTGCTGGCTGCTCGACGGGCGCGACGGCCCGGCGGCGGCCGCGGCGTCCGAGATGGAGCTGATCGAAGTCGCCGTGCGCCTGAAGGCCCGGGTCGTGGCCGCCGACGAGCGGGAGCAGGGCGCGCGCGCGCTGCTCAACTACGGGCATACGCTCGGGCACGCGATCGAGCGCGTCGTGCTCGATCGCGACCCCGACGAGCTGCGCCACGGAGAGGCGGTGGCCATCGGGATCGCCTTCGCGGTGCGGCTCGCCGAGCGCCTGGGGCGCGTCGATGCGGCGACGGTCGCCGAGCACGATGGCGTGCTCGCGTCGCTGGGGCTGGCCAGCGCGCTGCCCGAGGACCTGGACCCGGAGCGCCTGCTCGACTTCATGACGCGCGACAAGAAGGCGCGACACGACCTGCGCTTCGTCCTGCCCGGGCCGCAGGGCTTCGAGGTGGTGGCGGGCGTCGACGAGGGCGAGGTCCGGCGCGCCCTCGAGGAGTTCGCCGACGCGTCGAGCGACCCGACGGCGCACCGTAGGTAGGGTGGCCGTGGCGAAGGAGCGTACGTGAGCCTCACGGGGGAGATCCTGGTGCTGTCGGGCCCGAACCTCGACCTGCTCGGGGAGCGGGACCCGGCCCTGTACGGCACCCAGACGCTGGCGCAGGTGATCGAGCGCGTCGGTGCGCGCGCGGCCCGCTACGGGCTGTCGACGCGCCACCTCCAGTCGAACGCGGAGAGCGACCTGATCGTCGCCGTTCACGAGGCTCGCCAAGCGTCGGTGGCCATCATCGTCAATGCCGGCGCGCTCACGCACACGTCGTGGGCCCTGACCGATGCGCTCGAGCTGTTTGCGGGCGTGAAGGTGGAGGTGCACCTGTCCAACCCGGCCGCCCGCGAACCGTTCCGCCACCTCAGCACCCTGGCTCGGGTGGTCGACGGCACCGTGGCGGGGTTTGGCGCGCTGGGCTACGAGCTCGCCGTGGATGCCGTGGCATCGCTCCTCGGCGCCGCTGGCGGGTCGGCCCGCCTAGACTGAATCCCTGCCGCGCAGCGAAAGGAACGGTTCGATGGCCGCCATCTCCAGCAACGACCTGAGAAATGGGATCACGCTCCAGGTCGAGGACGGGCTGTTCACCGTCGTGGAGTTCCAGCACGTCAAGCCCGGCAAGGGGGGCGCCTTCGTGCGCACCAAGCTGCGCAACGCCCGGACGGGGGCCGTGATCGAGCGCACCTACCGGGGTGACGAGCGTCTCGAGCAGGCCATCATCGACAAGCGCGACATGCAGTTCCTCTACCGTGACGGCGAGGACTACGTGTTCATGGACCAGACGAGCTACGACCAGGTGCCCGTCCCCGCCGCGCGCTTGGGCGAGGCCGTGAACTACCTCAAGGAGACGGGGACCGCGATGCTCGTCTTGCACGACGACGAGATCATCGGCATCGAGCTGCCCGCGTCGGTCGAGCTGCGCATCACCGAGACCGAGCCGGGGATCCAGGGCGACCGCGTCTCGGGTGCCCGCAAGGCCGCCACCGTCGAGACGGGGCTCGTGGTCCAGGTTCCCCTGTTCGTCGGGCCCGACGAGCTGATCAAGGTCGACACTCGCACGGGCGAGTACATCACGCGCGCCTAGTGTCCGCGTCCTCGATCCCGCGGCGCCAGGCGCGCGAGCGGGCGCTGGAGATCCTCTACGAGGCGACCCTCAAGCGCCGGCCCGTCGCCGCGATCATCGCGGAGCACCGCCTGCCCGTGGACGCGTACGCCCAGCGCCTCGCGCAGTCGGCCGACGAGCAGCGCGACGCCCTCGAGGCGCGCATCGCGGCGGTGCTGGAGGGCTGGACCCTCGAGCGCCTGGCCCTGGTGGACCGTCTGGTGCTGGTGCTGGCCCTCGCGGAGCTGTCGTGGCCCGACGCGCCCCCGGCGCCGGTCGTGCTCAACGAGGCGATCGATCTGGCGCGGATCTACTCGACCGAGGCGTCACCGGCCTTCGTCAACGGCGTCCTCGTGGGCTGCCTGGGCTCGGGGCGCTGATCGGCCGCGCCGGGCGCGGCGCGGTGGACGCGACCTAGGTAGTCGTTGTAGCGAGCGCGCGCGGCGTCGGCAGCGACATCGCGGGCCCCCGGTGCGCGCACGGGTGTCGAGATGGTGTCGTCTCTGAGAAGTTTCTTCCACACGTACACGCCGTACGCACCCAGGATCGGCCACTCGAACACGTAGGCCCACGACAGGGAATTCCCCTGAATGGCACGTCGCAACTCGATGACGAAGGCCGACGCGCACAGCAGCTCGGCCAGGAGTCCGAGCAGGTGCAGGCGCGCGCGCGGGAACGGTTTCTTAGGCTTCTCAGCCACGAATCCTCACTGTAGCGACACCGGCCGTTACTCTCGCTCGCGACGCACTCAGCCGTGACGTGTAAGGAGAGCCGGATGTCCATTCGAGGGAGGTTTGCCACCGTCGCAGTGCTGTTCCTCGTGGCGGTCGGGCTCATCGTCTGGAGCGTCGCCGCGTTCCTGACGCCGGGCACGCCCGGCGGCGTGGTGAACTTCACCGACACCCAGGCGGCGGGCCAGCCCGTCGATCTCACGGTGCAGACCGTGGGCGCGATTGGTTCGGGGGCGCACCCGACGTGGGTGTCCTATCTGGTCAAGAACCCCCACACCGGCTCGTGGATCCAAGACACCACCTGGGAGCTGCCCGCGCACCGGTTGATCCACATGACCGTGCTCCAGTACGACACGGGCGGTCCGCTGCGCAACCAGGAGTGGGGCCAGGTCCAAGGGACGATCGGGTCGACCGCCTCCCTGAACGGGCAGCCCTACAGCGTCTACGATTCCAACGCCGGCAACGGCGTCGGTCACACCTTCTCGGTACCCGGCCTCAACATCAACGTGCCGCTGGTGGGCGTGAGCTCGAGCGCCCAGGTCTGCGGGGCCGGTCCGTGCGCGACGAGCTCGCCGCACAACACGATCACCTTCAGCTTCACGACGCCGGGCCCGGGCAACTACCACTGGCAGTGCTTCGTCCCGTGCGGCCTGGGGTATCTGTTCGGCAACGGTGGCCCCATGGCGACGCAGAACTACATGGGCGGCTTCCTGGACGTGGTCCGCTAGGCGATGGCAACGGAGCGTGCAACGATGAAAGAGATCCACCACCTGCGGCGCATGACCACCGTCTGGGTGATCGCGTCGGTGATTGTCGACCTGCTGTTCTGGTTCCTCGTCGGACCGCACGTGCCACCGGGTCGCATGACCAACATGGCCAGCAGCGACCAGTTCGACTTCAACATTCTGTTCGTGATCGCGATCCCGGTGCTGATCGGCGTGTGGATCTACTTGGGATACACGATCGTGGTGTGGAGCGCCAAGCGTGGTGGGCCCGAGCCCGTGGGCGGTGAGGCCGCACGGACCAACCGCACCGCGCAGGTCGCGTGGATCGCCATCACGTCGGTGGTCGTCCTGTTCCTGGCCGGTTTCGGAACCGTCGAACTGATGGTCAACAACGGATCGGGTGGCGGAGAGGGGCCCAACCCGGTCTGGTCGCCCGCCGGTGCGGCGAAGGCCGAAACCGCGGCCTTGGCGGGGACCGGGACCTGGTCGCCCAACAGCGGCCAGGTCCTCCCCGTCCAGGTCATCGGCCAGCAGTGGAAGTTCACCTACCGCTACCCGACCTTCGGCGGCTTCGAGACGTCGCAGTTGATCCTTCCTGACAACACGACGATCGCCTTCAACGTGACGTCGCTCGACGTCACCCACAGCTTCTGGGCCTACCAGTTGGGCGTCAAGGCCGACGCCAATCCCTTGATCAACGACGTGGCGTATACGGCGACGACGCAGCGCGGAGAGTTCGTCGTTCGCTGCAGCGAGCTGTGCGGGATCTGGCACGGTGCGATGTACAACTACGGCCACGTCGTATCCCCGCAGGCCTTCATGACCTGGGCGCAGCAGACCGAGGCCGCGAATGCGGCCAACACCAAGCTGCTGCCGGCCTTCGCGTGGACCTACGTGCCGGACGCCAACGGCGCGGCCGGGGGGTACTACCCGGACGGCACCGTGACGCCGTACAGCCGGGCCGAGGTCTACGGCGCCAAGCAGCCGGTCTCGTGAGTTGATGGCCATGAGGAGTAGTTCGATGCAAACGAGCGGAACGGAGTCGAGGCGATGAGCACGGTCCAAGAACCTCCCGGAGGCCTGGCGTCGGACCACGTGGATCCGATCCGGCCGCCCCTGACCCAGCGGCCTGGTCTGTTCAGCCAGCACCTGGGCACCGCCATCATCGGTGCGGTGCTGGGCTACGCGCTGGGCCACTGGATGGGCAACGCCATCGCCAGCCACTACCCGTACATCGCGAACAGCGGTCAGAACGCGATCGCCGACGCCCTGGGGCTGATCCTCGGTGTCGCGGGATGGCTGCTCGGGATCGGCGCCCTCAACTACCCTCTGGCGAAGCTGGCGGGTCGCCAGCCCGAGGCCGAGGTGGAGGTCGAGGGCTGGAGCAAGTACTTCCGCTACAGCACGAACCACAAGACGGTCGGGCTCCAGTACGTGGTGGGCGTGCTGCTGTTCATGTTCACCGGCGGGCTGCTGGCGATGGCCATCCGCACCGAGCTGCTCAGCCCGACGACCCACGTGTTCAGCCCCGACACCTACATCAAGATCGTCAGCGAGCACGGGACCGTCATGATGATGATGGCGACCTCGATCGTCGTGGGGCCGCTCGGCAACTACCTGGTCCCCCTGATGATCGGATCGCGCCGTATGGCGTTCCCGCGCATCGAGGCCTTCAGCTTCTGGGTCTTCGTGGCCGGCTACATGGTGATCTTCTCGGCGCTGCCCTACGGCGGCTTCCCGACGGGCTGGACCGGCTACGCGCCCCTGCAGACCCAGGCGGGTCCGGGCATGGTCTCGTACCTGTTCGGCTTCGCGGTGATCGGGATGGGCATGATGGCGGCGGGCTTCAACATCGCGGTCACGATCATCAACTACCGCGCCCCGGGGATGACCTGGAGCCGCGTGCCGATCTTCGTCTGGTCGATCCTGGCCACCGCCGCCCTGCTCACCCTGGCGACGCCCACGCTGTTCGCCGCGGGCGTGTTCGGCCTCCTCGACCGCACGGTGCAGACGGCCTTCTACGTCACCGAGCACGGCGGGAGCTCGTACCTGTGGGAGAACCTGTTCTGGTTCTTCGGGCATCCCGAGGTGTACATCATGGCGCTCCCGGGCTTCGGGATCGCTGGCGAGATCCTGCCGGTCTTCACGAGAAAACCCCTTTTCGCCTACAAGGTGGGCGCCGCGGGAATGATCGGAGTCTCGCTGCTGTCATTCTTCGTCTGGCAGCACCACCTCTTCCAGAGCGGGATCAATCCCGACATGCGCCCGCTGTTCATGCTGACCACCGAGCTCATCTCGATCCCCACGGGATTCATCTACCTCGTGGGCATGGGCACCATGTACAAGGCGAAGATCCGCTTCGACATCCCGATGCTGTTCGTGATGGCGCTGTACTTCAACTTCCTCATCGGCGGGGTGACCGGAGTGTTCCTGTCGGACGTCCCGGTGAACGTCACGGTGCACGGGGGCTTCTTCGTGCTCGCCCACTTCCACTACACGATCATGGGTGGCCTGCTGTTCGCCTTCATGGCGGGCCTGTACTACTGGCTGCCCAAGATGACCGGGCGCATGATGAACAAGCGCCTGGGCCTGTGGCACTTCTGGACGATGTTCATCTTCTTCAACCTGACGTTCTTCCCGATGTTCATCATCGGCCTGCTCGGCCAGCCGCGGCGCGTGTTCACCTACGCCAAGAACCTCCAGGGGCTCAACGACTTCTCGTCGGTCAGCGCGTTCCTCCTGGGGCTGTCGTTCCTGATCTTCTTCGCCAACCTGGTCTGGTCGCTCTACATCAAGCCCGTCAAGGCCCCCGCGAATCCGTGGGACTCGCTGGGCCTCGAGTGGCAGACGGTCACCCCCGTGCCAGCGCACAACTTCGACCGGATTCCCGTCGTGTTGAGCGACCCCTACCACTACAGCGAGGAGAACGCCCCCGCGGTCGCGGATCTCGGGCCGGCGAGTCCCCCCGAGGAGCCGACCCTGAGCGGGGTGACGGCGTGAGGAGCAGATGATGACCAAGACTCTGAACCAGGGCTACGAGTCCACCCCCGAGGAGGCCGAGTTCGAGCTTCGCGCCCACATCGGGTCGATCTGGTCGGGAGGGCGCCTGTTCATCGGGATGTACACCTTCCTGATCGCCTCGCTGGTGTTCGCGTACTTCTACCTGCGCTCGGCCAACAACGGCCTGCTGTGGCGCCCTCACCACGTGACGGCGCCCACCCACTACGGATGGGTCGTCATGCTGGCGACGGTGGCCACGGGGCTCATGGCGGTCGTCGGGCGCCGGCGCCTGCGCGGCGGGAGCGTGCTCGACTGGCAGGTCGCGGGCTGGACGGGGCTGATCACCGGCGTGATCGCGCTCATCGTGCAGATCTGGGAGCTCTCGTCACTGCCCTTCTACCCCGGATCGAGCGGCTACGCGTCGACGTTCATCGGCTTTGGGGTGTTCAACATCATGACCCTGGTAGTCGTGATCTTCTGGGTGGAGACGACGCTGGCGCGATCCCTGCGGCTGCGCCGGGAGCTCGGCGCCCCGGGCCTCCTCTCGACGAGCGCGGTGGCTCAGTCGTGGCGCGCGAACGTCGCGGCGATGACGTACTTCGCCGGTTTCGCCGCAGTGAGCGGCGCGTTCTTGTTCTTGATGTTCTACCAGATGTAGGGCCAGCGGAAAGGGGTGATGGTGCTCGCGGATATCTATCTGGGCGCGCAGGTGCAGACGACGCTCGTCTTGCTGGCCGTGCTCATCGGAGTTCTTGTGTGGGGGTTCTTCCAGCGCCATCGTTCGGAGTGATGGGGGACCCGTGGTGCGACACGCGCGCGGGTGGCTCGCGGTCGTCGGGCTCGCAACCTGGCTCGCGGCGCTGCTGCCTCCGGTCGCACCTCTGGCGCAGCGCTACGAGCTCGTCGAGACGCTCCAGTACCTGACGTTCGGCTTCGTCACGCCGGCGCTGCTGGTGGTGGGGGCACCGTGGCACGCTCTGGGGTGGGTGCGCGTCGACGCCGGGGACCAGGTGCGGCTGCTTGGCCGAGCGCGCCCGCCCGGCGTGCGGGGCCAGCGTCGCTCGCTGGGCGAGGCCTTCGCGTTCGTGGCCCTGGCCATCGCGTGGCGCTCGGCACCGGCGGTGGACGCCATCGTCCGTTACCCGGTGCTGATGGTGTTCGAGGCGCTCACCCTGGTGGTAGCGGGGACGGCGCTCCTCGCCGACCTGGTCGTGTCGCCCCCGCTGCGGCCCGGTACGTCGCGGCCCTATCGCATCGGGGTCTCGGCCGTTGTGATGTGGGTGGTCTGGGTGCTCGCGTATCTCGACGGCATGTCGGCGCACTCGTGGTACGACGTGTTCCACGGCACGCGCAGCCTGTCGCGCGTCGCCGATCAGCAGCTGGCGTCGGGTGCGGTGTGGGTGGTCACGGCCGCGGTGTTCCTGCCGATCGTCTTCGCCAACCTCGCCCGGTGGCTCCAGAGCGAAGAGGACCCCGACGACGAGCTGTACCGGCTGGTGCGCCGCGAGCGTGATCGGGGCTTCTTCGGCCCGCGTGACTGAGGGGACTGGAAGATCTAGAGAGGGCCGAGGGCCGGGAGCCGAGGCAGGCGAATCGCCGTCAGCGGACGGTGCAGGATCGCCGAGGCCTGGGCGATGAGGCCGTCGACCTGCCGGCGATCCTCGCGCAGGTACGCATCACGTCGCGACAGATCCCGCAGGTACTTCTGCGTCGACGCGCGTGAGGTGATGAGGTGGATGATGTCGGTGATCGCGTCTTTGGCGTCGTTCGTGGCCCAGCTGATCACGACCTGGTAGGCCGCGTCGACCTTGCGCCCCGCGTCGGTGTCCGCGGGCTGCACGTTGTTGGTGAGGTCGTAGAGTGGTCCGCTGGCCAGGGTGCACGAGGTCTGGTCCTGGGCGAGCAGGGGTGGCAGTTGGCCCTTCTCCGAGGCGGTCAGGACGCCGCGGCGCCAGTCGCCGTAGAACTGGTAGCTCTCGGTGAGCGCGAAGCTGCACGCGGCGATGTCCGTGTTGATCAGCGCGATCGTCGCGTTCTGGTCCGCAGCGTCCTGCGCGGGCGTCACGTGGTGGGGCAGGTCGACCGCGATCGAGGCGACGAGCACGATGGCGACGGTAACCGCGATGAGGAACCACGGACGGCGGTACCAGACCGCCTTGCGGACCACCAGGGTGGATGCGGGCATCGAGCCCGGTTCGTAGGCGCTGGCGCGTTCCTCGCTGTCGGCGCCCGTCACGCGCTCACACTACCGGTCAACGTCGCCAGCGCGCGGGCGAAGGCGCGCTCGGTGGCCGCACCCAGCGTGAAGCGTCCCGCACGACTCTCGTCGGCGAAGGGCGTCACCAGGTCGCGCAGGCGCCCTCGACCATCGATGACGTAGAGCGCGTCGTTGTGGATCGGCACGGCGCTGGCCGAGGTCACGTGAACCTGGATGCCGTAGCGCGCCCAGGTCGCATTCAACTGAGCCAGATCGCCGTTCAAGAACAGCACCCCGGGGCGAAGGAGTCCGGTGGCGACCAGGGCCGCGGGGCGCGCCACGACGGAGGTCGCGCGAGGATCGGTGTTGACGATCACGATGAGTGGTGGCCGCGGCGCGAGGAGGGCGCGGGCCTCGCGCAGCTCGGTCCCCACGACCGGGCAGATGTCGTCACAGCGCGCATTCCAGAAGGCGAGCAGTACGGTCCGGCCCCGCGCGTCCGCGAGCGACCAGGGGCGGCCGTTCTGGTCGACGAGGGCGATGGCGGGCGCGCGCGCGCCCGACAGCCGATGCAGGCCCAGGATCGCGGTGGGTGAGGGCGGGTGGACATTGGCCGGTGCCGTGGTCGTCGTCACCGGGGATGGCGGCGCGCTCGAACCGCCGAGCACGTGCTCGAGGAGCACGCCACCACCACCGAGCACGACGAAGGCCGCAGCGACCAGGAGGAGGAAGCCGCGCGGCACAGGTGTGCGACCGGCGCGGATCGCCGCGGTGCGGAAGGCCTCGCGCTCCTCGTCAGACGGAGGGGGAAGAGGAGTTGACATTCTTCTCAGGGACGCTACTGGTCGCACGCGCCGAGCGGGCTGGGGCCGCCTGAGGGCCGGTACAGTCGTGGCGTGACCGCGGGAGGCCGCCTGGGGGCGCAGCGCGCGTGAGCCGGGGCGAGGGTCCGGGCACCGCGTGGAGAACCCATCTGCTGTTCGTCGCGGGGATCGCGCTGTGCGGTGCCGCGTTCTGGTTCGAGTTGGGACGCGCAGAGCACGGCAACGCCCTGAGCTGGGCGTACGTCGTGGAGTGGCCCCTGCTGGCCGCGTTCGCCGTGTACGCGTGGTGGCGCGTCTTGCACGGCGAGCCCCGGGTGCGGTCCGCGCGCCCGGATCCGGGGCTGGCTCCTGAGTACGACGCGATGCGCCGGGCGTGGCTGGACGCCCAGGCTGCGCGGCAGGTCGACGGCGACCCTGACGAGGGGGGCGATGACGGCCGCCGGCGCGGGGCGACACCGTGACCTACCTGAGCGCGCACTGGAGCTTCGGGCCCGTCATGGCGCTGGTCGCGGCGGTGGTGGTCGCCCACGAATGGGGGCTGGCGCGCCTGGCGCGGCGCGCCACGCCCGCCCACGAGCGCGGGCGGCGTCGGCGGGCGTGGCTCTTCTACGGCGGGCTCGCCCTCCTGGTGGTGAGCATCGACTCGCCGCTGGACTACTGGGCGGGGAGCTACTTCTTCGTCCACATGATCGATCACGTGGTCGCCGCGTTCTTCGTGCCGATCCTCATCGTCGCGGGTGCTCCGTGGGTGCCGCTCCTGTTCGCACTGCCGGTTCGGGCGCGCCGTCGGCTGATGCGCGCCGTGATCCGCGAACCGCGCTGGGCGTGGCTGCGATCCGTCGGGCGTGTCGCGGGCCATCCCTGGACCGCCGTCGTGTCCTTCAACGCCTCGATGCTCGCCTGGCACGTCCCCGCGCTGTTCGAGTTCTCCGAGCGCAACGCGTGGGCGCACGTGGTGCTCATGCACGGGAGCTTCCTCGTGACCGGGACGCTCTTCTGGCTGCAGATCATCCCGTCCCATCCGTGGCGGCCCCGGCGGGGACCCGCGTTCCAGATCGGGGCGATCCTGGCGACCAACGCCATCATGACGCTGCTGGCCATCTCGATGAGCATCCTCACCACGACCTCGTGGTACCCGTCGTACGACCACGTGCCGGGTGTGACGTTGCCGGCCTTCGCCGATCAGCAGATCGGCGCCGCGATCCTGTGGGTCTGTGGCGACTTCTGGGCGCTCCCCTCGCTGGCGCTACTGCTCCGGCGGGTGATTGAGTCGGAGGGCTCGGTGAGCGAGGCGTTCGAGCACTGGCGCCAGCACACGGCGCTGGCCAGCACCGAGGTGCGCCGCGCTGCGGACGTCGTAGAGCCCTGAGCAGCGGCTGCTACAGTCGTCCCAGCGTCGTGAAACGGGTCCCGTGAGGCCCGTACGGCGGGAGGCAGGGTGAGCGACAGGGCGATGACCGGGCCGGCGGGCGGCGGCTTCGTTGCCCGTGCCCAGCTCCTGGACGCGACCGCCGTTCGCCGGGCCCTGAGGCGCATGGCCCACGAGATCGTCGAGCGGAACGCCGACGTGCCGGTGCTGGTCGTCCTGGGACTGCAGCACGGGGGCGTGGCCCTGGGGGAGTTCCTCGCGCGCGAACTGACCGAGCTGAGCCCCACGACGGTGGCGAGTGGCTCGATCGACGTCGCCTTCCATCGAGACGACCTCGATCGACGGCCCCTGCGCGGACCCCAGACGACCTCGATCCCGGTCGATCTCACCGACGCGGTGGTCGTCCTGGTCGACGACGTGCTCTTCACCGGTCGGACCATCCGCGCCGCGCTCAACGCTCTCGCCGAGTGGGGCCGACCTCGCGCCATCCAGCTCGCGGTCCTGGTCGACCGCGGGCACCGCGAGCTCCCCATCCGCGCTGACTACGTGGGCAAGAACGTTCCGACCTCGCGCCGCGAGGCGGTGGTGGCGACGCCCGAGGGCGTGTGGATCGGTGAGCGACACGGCGACGAGGAGGCGGGGGAATGAGCGTCCGGGGTCAGAGCCTGCTGAGCCTGCGAGGACTCACTCCTGAGGACCTCCTCGAGGTGCTCGACACCGCCGAATCTTTCGTCGAGGTGAACCGTCGCAGTGTCAAGAAGGTCCCCGCGCTGCGGGGTCGGGTCGTGGCCTCGTTGTTCTACGAGGAGTCCACCCGGACGCGGCTCAGCTTCGAGACGGCGGCCAAGCGCCTGAGCGCCGATGTGCTGTCGCTCGCGGTCGCCTCGAGCAGCGTCAAGAAGGGCGAGTCGCTGCGGGACACCATCGCCACGATCGAGGCGCTGGGCATCGACGCGGTGGTTCTGCGCCATCGCGCCAGCGGGGCGGCCGAGCAGGTGGCTCGCTACGTGCCGCACGTGCGCGTGATCAACGCGGGCGACGGTCAGCACCAGCACCCCACCCAGGGACTCCTGGACGTCTTCACCGTGCGCCAGATCCTCGCGGCGCGCCGAGGGGCTCGGGGTTCGGAGACCGGCGCGGCGCTGTTCGAGGGCCTCCACGTCCTGATGGTGGGCGACATCCGCCACAGCCGCGTGGCGCGCAGCGACATCGACGCGTACGTCGCCCTCGGCGCGACGGTCCGCGTGGCGGCGCCGCCGACGCTCCTGCCACCGGGCATCGAGACCTGGCCGGTGACCGTAGTGGACTCCCTGCGCGACTCGCTCGAGTGGGCGGACGTGCTGGCGCTGCTGCGCCTGCAACAGGAGCGGGGGACGGGTCGATTCGTCCCGAGCCTCGCGGAGTTCACCGCCACGTTCGGCTTGACCCAGGAGCGCTTTGCGCTGGTGCGACCGGAGGCCCTGGTCATGCATCCGGGCCCGATCAACCGCGGGATCGAGATCGACGCTGCCGTGGCCGACGCTCCCGCGTCGGTGATCACGCGACAGGTCGCCAACGGCGTCCCGATCCGGATGGCCGTGCTGTTCTTGACGGTGGCCGGGGCCAGGGAGGGAGAGCTGTGAAGGTGCTGATCCGCCAGGGCCTGGTCGTGGGCCGCGAGACCCGGGTGGCCGACGTCCTGGTGATTGACGGGAAGGTCCGCGAGATCGGCCCGGGGCTGGCGGCCCGCGGAGCGGAGGTCGTCGACGCGGAGGGCTGCTGGGTCGGTCCGGCCTTCGTCGACTTGCACGCGCACCTGCGCGAGCCGGGTCACGAGGACGCCGAGACCATCGAGAGTGGCGCACGGGCCGCGGCCGTCGGCGGGTACGGTGCCGTGATCGCCATGCCCAATACCGAGCCGCCACTCGACAGCGTCGCCGCTGTCGGCTACGTGCTTGAGGCCGGGCGTCGGGCGCTAGTGGACGTGGGCGCGGCGGCGGCGATCACCGTCGGGCGCCGCGGCGAGAACCTGACCCCGATGGCTGAGTTGGCCGCGATCGGCGTCCGGCTGTTCACCGATGACGGCGTGGCGGTGCGCGACGCGGCGGTGCTGCGTCGCGCGCTGGCCTACGCGCGTCCCCTCGGGGTGCGCGTGGCCGAGCACGCCGAGGACCCCGACCTCGTGGCCGAGGGCGTGATGAACGAGGGCGTCTGGAGCGGGCGGCTCGGCCTGACCGGGCGGCCGGCCGTGGCCGAGCTGGTGACGGTGCTGCGCGACCTCGAACTGGCCCGGGAGGTCGGCGCCCCGATCCACTTCTTGCACGTGTCGACGGCCGCGGCCCTGGCGGCCATCGTGTCGGCGCGTCGTGGGGGCGTCGACGTCAGCGCCGAGATCGCGCCGCACCACTTCACCCTCGACGAGTCGGCGTGCGAACACTACGACGCCAACTTCAAGGTGAATCCGCCACTGCGCACGCCCGCCGACGTCGCCGCACTCCGGCGGGGCCTGCGCGAGGGCGAGATCGACGCCGTGGCCACCGACCACGCCCCGCACGCGCCCGAGGCCAAGGATCAGCCCTTCGACGAGGCGCCCGCGGGCGTGCTGGGACTGGAGCACGCGGCGGCCCTGACGTTCGAGGCCCTGGGAGCCGAGAGCGCCGAACCGACGCGCTTCTTTGCGGTGCTGAGCCGCCGCCCCGCCGCCCTGGCCGGGCTCGCGGAGCACGGAGGCTGGGTCGAGGCGGGCGAGACCGCCAATCTCGTGGTCTTCGACCCCCAGGCGACCTGGACCGTCGATCGCGACCGGCTCCACAGCCGCGCACGCAACACCCCCTACCACGGTCGCGCGATGCGCGGTCGCGCGCGCACCACGCTGGTGCGGGGAACGGTGGTGGCGCACGAGGGGGAGATCGCGTGACGCGCCAGCCCGCGACCTTGGTGCTGCGTGACGGCCTCGAGCTGCACGGCTGGGCGGCGGGCCATCTTCCGGAGTCGGGCGTCACGCAGGGGGAGTTCGTGTTCAACACGGCCCTCAGCGGCTACCAGGAGATCCTGACCGACCCCAGCTACTTCGGTCAGATCGTGACCTTCACCTATCCGCACCTGGGCAACTACGGGGTCACGGCGGCCGATGACGAATCGCGCCGCACGTGGTGCTCGGGCCTGGTGGCGCGAGAGATCACCGCGACGCCCTCGGGATGGCGAGCGGAGGGATCGCTCGAGGACTACCTCATCGCGCACGGCGTCCCGGCTATCGTGGGCATCGACACGAGGCGCCTCACTCGACACCTGCGCGATCACGGGGCCCTGCCCGGGGCTTTCGGACACGCCGATCCTTCGGTCGTCGGCGAGAGCGCGGCGCGCGCGCAGGGCACCGACGGTCAAGACTTCGTCGCCCGCGTCACCGCGCCGGAGCCCTTCGACGCGGGCCACGCGGGACCGCGCATCGTGGCGATCGACTACGGGATCAAGCGGTCGATGGTGCGCCAGCTGGCCGAGCGCTTTCGTGTCACCGTGGTCCCCGCGACGACGAGCGCTGCTGACGTCCTGGCTCGTGAGCCCGAGGGCGTCTTCCTGTCCAACGGTCCCGGCGATCCCGCGGCCCTCGGGTGGCACGTGGAGCAGATCCGCGCTCTCCTGGGCGCTGTGCCCATCATGGGCATCTGCCTCGGGCACCAGCTGCTCGCCCAGGCGCTGGGAGCGGGGACCTACAAGTTGCCCTTCGGGCACCACGGGAGCAACCACCCCGTGCGCGATGAGACCACGGGGCGCATCGAGATCACGGCCCAGAACCACAACTACGCGGTCGACGAGGGATCGATGGGCTCGGCCGTGATCACGCACCGCAACGCCAACGACGGGGTGGTCGAGGGGCTGCTCGACGCCCGGCAGCGGTGCTTCTCGGTCCAGTACCACCCGGAGGCCGCGCCGGGGCCCCACGACGCCCGGTACCTCTTCGAGCGCTTCGAGAACCTCGTCGCGTCGGGGGCGGTCACGCTCTGATGCCCCGTCGCGACGACCTGCACACGATCGCGGTGATCGGCTCGGGACCGATCGTCATCGGGCAGGCGTGCGAGTTCGACTACTCGGGCACCCAGGCCTGCCAGGTCCTGCGCGAGGAGGGGTACCGCGTCGTCCTGGTCAACTCGAATCCCGCGACGATCATGACCGATCCGGCCACCGCGGACGCGACGTACGTCGAGCCCCTGGAACTCGGCGTGCTCACCGATATCTTCGAGCGCGAGAGACCCGATGCCCTGCTGCCGACGCTCGGCGGGCAGACCGCCCTCAACCTGACGATGGAGCTGGTGCGCGCCGGCGTGACCGAGCGCCTGGGCATCGAGGTCATCGGGGCGCGTCCCTCCGCCATCGAGACCGCCGAGAACCGCGAGCTGTTCAAGGCCGCGATGGCCGACATCGGCCTGGGCGTCCCCGAGTCGGGTTTCGCGCACGACGTGGACGAGGCGGTGGAGATCGCGCGGCAGATCGGCTGGCCGATCGTGGTGCGCCCGAGCTTCATTCTCGGCGGGGCCGGCACGGGCATCGCGAGCGACGAGGCGACGTTCCGGCGCCTGGCCCGCGAGGGGCTCGCCGCCTCGCCCATCCACGAGATCCTGGTGGAGCGCTCCATCGCGGGCTGGAAGGAGTTCGAGCTCGAAGTCATGCGCGACCGAGCGGACAACTGCGTGGTGGTGTGCGCCATCGAGAACTTCGATCCCATGGGCGTGCACACCGGCGACTCGATCACCGTGGCGCCCGCCCAGACCCTCTCGGACCCCGAGTACCAGGCGATGCGCGACGACGCGTTCGCGGTGCTGCGCCGCGTGGGGGTCGAGACCGGGGGCTCGAATGTCCAGTTCGCGGTGAACCCGCGCACCGGGGAGCGGCTCGTCATCGAGATGAACCCGCGCGTCAGCCGGTCCAGCGCGCTCGCCTCGAAGGCCACGGGTTTCCCGATCGCCAAGATCGCCGCTCGCCTGGCCGTGGGCTACACGCTCGATGAGATCCCCAACGACATCACGCGGCGCACGCCCGCGAGCTTCGAGCCGGTCATCGACTATGTCGTGACCAAGATCCCGCGCTGGGCCTTCGAGAAGTTGCCGGGCGCCTCGTCGCGCCTGGGAACGAGGATGCAGTCCGTGGGCGAGGTCATGGCCATCGGCCGCACGTTCGGCGAGTCGCTCCAGAAGGCGATCCGATCGCTCGAACAGGGGCGTATCGGCTTCGCGGCGGGGCCGAACCGGGAGTTCGCCGCGGTGGGCGAGGACGAGCTCTGGGAGCGCTGTGTGGTCCCCACGCCCGAGAGGCTCTACGCCCTGCACGAGGCGCTCTGGCGCGGCGTGCGCGCCGCCGAGATCGCCGAGCGCACGGGCATCGATCCCTGGTTCGTCGACCGGCTCGCCGAGATCGTCACCACCGAGCACGAGCTCCACGCCACCGGCATCGATGCGCTCGACGACCGCTCCTGGCGACGGGTGCGCCAATTGGGCTTCAGCGATCAGCAGATCGGGGCGATCACCGCCACGTCCTCGGACGAGGTGACCCGCCGCCGTCGCGGCGTCGCCCCCGTCACCTACAAGACCGTCGACACCTGCGGAGCGGAGTTCGCGGCGTCCACGCCGTACCACTACGCGACGACCGAGGATGAGACCGAGGTGAGCACTTCGGAGCGCGACCGCGT
>JAKANY010000045.1 GCA_021823525.1 Actinomycetes bacterium | reverse complement strand
CAGCGAGCGCCCCTCGACGAGGACCGCGTTCACGCAGTACTTGGCCAGGTCCATGGACACCACCCTTTGAGCCGGTGTCCCAGAATTGCTGACACATGGTGTCCCAACAACTGTGGGACCTCAGACCGCCGCCCGCACATTTGTTCTTGAGAGTCCACAGGGTTGCCGGTCGTGAGTTCCGCGCGAGGGGCATCCCGCTGGGCGCGACGGTTTGAGGCTCGTCGCGCCGCGGCCACTGGCGTGGGGACTGCGTCCGGGAAGCCGCAGCCTCGCCCGCGACGCAGCCCGGAACCACCCCGCGCAGCGCCGGTGCCGGCTACGCGGGAAGTCCGTGTGCGAGGAGCCGCTGGTAGTCGCCATAGCGCTCGCAGCAGATCTCGGCGACGGCGCGAAGCCGCTCGTTGGGATCGCTGCGGCTCAGCACCGCAACCTGGTCCAGCGACGACATCGGCGTCATGGCGCAGAGCTGCCAGCTGCGGACCCACGGATCCTCCGCCATCTCGCAGTCGTGGCGCAGCGACTCGTCGGTGACGATCTCGCTGCGCAGGGCCCGCAGTGCGCGCACCGCAGACTCCGTGGATCGTAGGAGCGGTGCCTCGACGGGCACCTCATCGCAGCAGTGCTCTCTCACGCGCGCTCGCGGGTAGGGAGCGTCGGGTAGCCACTCACTGACGGCGAAGCACGACTCGCCCCGCACGATCAGCAGCGAGCGTCCGTCACGCATCGGTATCGCGTCCAAGATGCGCACGAGCGTGCCGACCGACGACCGCTCGTCACCGCCACCGACCTCCGAGCCCCGCTCGATCAGACACGTCCCGAACTCGACCGCGCCGCCCAGGTCACGGAGCATGGCCTGATAGCGCTCCTCGAAGACGTACAGGCCCACGATCTGGTAAGGGAAGATGACCATGCCCAGAGGGAACATGGCGATGGCGTCCTCACCCACGCGGCCAGCCTACGGGTCGCCCGGTCAAACGCTCTCGCCGCTGGGCGCGCGCAGAGCGTCGCCCAGCGCCCGGAGGGCCCTCCCCCGATGCGACAGCGCGTTCTTCTCCTCGGGTGACAGTTCGCCCAACGTTCGGCCATCGGGGGCTGGCAGCAGGAACACGGGGTCGTACCCGAAGCCGCCCACCCCGCGCGGTGCCAGCGCGATGGCTCCGTCCAGCACCCCATCGACCAGGAGCACCTCTCCGGTGGGCTGGGCCACGGCGATCACGGTGCGGAAGTAGGCACCACGGTTCCCCGACGCCACGCCGCGGAGCTCGACGAGGAGCTTGGCAACGTTGTCGGCGTCCGACGCGCTCTCGCCGGCGTAGCGCGCGCTGCGCACGCCGGGGCGACCGCCGAGTGCGGCGACGAACAGGCCCGTGTCGTCAGCGATCGCGGGACGCCCGGCTCGCCGAGCGATTGTCAGCGCCTTGTGGCTCGCATTCTCCTCCAACGTGTCGGCATCCTCGTCCACCTCGGGCAGACCCGCGGGACGAGGATCGATCGTCACGCCCAGCGGCGTCAAGACCGCACGCATCTCCTCGAGCTTGTGCGCGTTCGCCGTCGCCGCGACGTACGTCGTCACGACGGACGGGCCTGCGGCGGAACCGCCAGGACCTCGCGCTGGAGCTGATGGATGCGGCCGATCCCGTCCGCGGCGAGGTCGAGCAGCACCTCCAGCTCGGCGCGGCTGAAGGGAGCACGTTCGGCCGTCCCCTGCAGCTCGACGAATTCTCCCCCGCCCGTCATGACAACATTCATGTCCGTCTGGGCGCGAGCGTCCTCGCTGTAGGGCAGGTCCAGCAGGGGTTCGTCATCGAGGATGCCCACCGAGATCGCGGCCACCAGGTCGGTCACGGCATGGCGGGCGATGCGCCCCGAGCTCACCAGGCGAGTCACCGCGTCGTGGAGGGCAAGGTACCCCCCGCAGATCGACGCGGTTCTCGTCCCGCCATCGGCCTCGAGAACGTCACAGTCGACGGTGATCTGGATGTCCGCGATCAACTCGAGCTGGGTGACCGCTCGCAGCGAGCGACCAATGAGGCGCTGGATCTCGTGCGTGCGACCCGATTGCCGGCCGCGTGACGCCTCACGAGGGATCCGCTCGGCTGAGGCACCGGGGAGCATCGAATACTCGGCACTGACCCATCCTCGGCCCGAGTTGCGCAGCCAGCGCGGCACATCGGTCTCCACGGAGGCCGTGCACACAACCCGCGTGCGTCCGAACTCGGCGAGGACGGACCCGGGGGCCATCGTGGTGTAGTCCCGGGTGAAGGTGATGGGGCGCAGGTCCCCGGGCGATCGTCCGTCTGCTCGTGCCGCCATCGTGTGTGGCCTCCTCGTCTGCGACCACCGTACCGGGCGGAAGGATCGTGTCCGGTTCCCCGCTCAGTCGGCGCGTCCCGGCCGATAGAAGAGGGCCAGCTGCACCAGGGCGGAGCCGACGCCCACGCCCACGGTCAACGCCATGCGCGCGCCAGGTGTCCACGACCATCCGGGTACGTTCCACCACCGATCCAGCGAGTACGGCCCCGGCCCCAGCGTTCCCAACGCCGCCGCCACCACCGCCACTCCGAGCGTGTACTCGAAGCCTTCGCCCTTGTTGAAGATGAAGAAGCCGTTCTTGCGGTGGACCGTGGCAATGGCGACGAGCATCAGCGCGATGAGCCCGGCCGCAGCCAGAGGCGTCGCCAATCCCAGCAGAAGCAGAACTCCGACCCCGACCTCCGTCGTCGAGGCGATGACGGCGTTGAGCCGGCCGGGACGCACGCCGATCGACTCGAACCAGCGTGAGGTGCCGGCGATCCGACCGCCACCAAAGAAGTGGTGGTACCCATGGGCCAAGATCATCGCCCCGAGATAGACGCGAACCGCCGTCAGCGCAATGCTCACCGCCACACACTGGGAGACTCCCATGACGCAACCTCCTCGCTTGGCGCATCGTAGAGCCTGCCCATGGCTCTACGAGCGGGTGAGTCGGTACGCTTTGGTCGTGGCTCGCGCGAAGCAAATCCAGGCACGCCGGGCCGCCCTTCGCCAGGAAGATGGCGACCGGGTAATCGCAACGAATCGACGCGCGCGCCACGACTACGACATCCTGGACACGTTGGAGTGTGGCATCGTCCTCACGGGCAGCGAGGTCAAGTCGCTGCGCAATGGCCATGCTCAGATCGCTGATGGGTACGCGCGCATCGAGGACGGTGAGTTGTGGATCATGAACGTCCACATCCCGCCGTGGACCTACGCGGTGGGCTTCGGCAGCCATGATCCCGATCGCCGCCGGAAGCTCCTCGTCCATCACCACGAGATGCACCGCTGGGACATGCAACTGCGCACGCAACCCTTGACGCTCATCCCCCTCTCCCTGTACTTCTCTGAAGGCCGGGTCAAGGTCTCTCTGGCGCTGGCGCGGGGGCGGACCCACCACGACCGGCGTCAGGCCATCGCGGAGCGCGATGCCCGCCGGGAGATGGACCGAGCGTCCAAGCGAGCGGCTCAGCACGACGCGTAGGGACGGCGCCGCTCCACGTCGCGCTACCCTGGTGGTGAAGAGCCGTCAGGCTCCAAGGGGGTGATTGGTTTCGACGTCCTGGACCAGAGTGGAAGAAGCGAGCCGTGGTCTCCGGAGCCACGTAAAAGAGCCGGAAAACAACAATAAACGGCAACGCACAGTTTGCCCTTGCTAGTTAACTAGCAACGTTCGTCTAGATTCGGCCCTGCGATCTAGAAATCGAGCGTCAGAAAGCAGGGCTGACCGTTGCGTGTTGTCAGTTTGCGCAACGGGACACTTCAACTGAATACGGACTCGGAAAGGCGCTGACGACGCTCCAAGCCCTGACAATTTCCCGTTAGCTGCGCTCGGAGAAGATCCACGACGGCACGGACGGACCTGGGTTCGATTCCCAGCACCTCCAC
>JAKANY010000030.1 GCA_021823525.1 Actinomycetes bacterium | reverse complement strand
TCTCGTGGTAGGCGATGCGCGCGCGCTCCTCGTCGCGCAGGACCATCGTGTCGCGCTCCTGGCCCATCATCACCCGGTCGCGGGCGGACTCGAAGTCCTGGTTGGTGATGGTCGTCGCGTGGCGGCGGGCGGCGTGCAGCGCCGCCTCGTTGACCAGGTTGGCCAGATCCGCCCCGCTCATGCCCGGCGTGCCGCGCGCCACCATCAGCAGGTCGATCGACGGGTCGAGGGGCTTGCCGCGCGCGTGGACCTGGAGGATCGGCAGGCGCTCGTCGAGATCGGGCAGCGGCACGACGATCTGGCGGTCGAAGCGACCCGGGCGCAGGAGGGCCGGGTCCAGCACGTCGGGCCGGTTCGTCGCGGCGATGACGACCACGCCCTCGTTCTGGTCGAAGCCGTCCATCTCGCTGAGCATCTGGTTGAGCGTCTGCTCGCGCTCGTCGTGGCCCCCGCCGAGACCGGCCCCGCGCTTGCGCCCGATGGAGTCGATCTCGTCGATGAACACGATGGCCGGCGACTGCTTGCGGGCCGTGTTGAACAGGTCGCGAACCCGGCTGGCGCCCACGCCCACGAACATCTCCATGAAGTCCGAGCCCGAGACCGAGAAGAACGGGACGCCGGCCTCACCGGCGACCGCGCGGGCGATCATGGTCTTGCCCGTCCCCGGGGGACCCACCAGGAGCAGGCCCTTGGGGATCAGGGCACCGATCTCGCGGAAGCGCCCGGGACTCTTCAGGAAGTCGACCACCTCGCCGATCTCCTGCTTGACGCCGAGGTAGCCGGCCACGTCGGCGAAGGTGATGCGCTGGCGATCCTGGGAGAACTGTTTGGCGCGGCTCCGTCCCACGGCCATCATGCCGTTCATCTGCCCGCGCGCCTGGCGGGAGGCGAAGATCATGAAGCCGGCGAAGATCGCGATCCAGATCAGGTACGGCAGGAAGGTCGAGGCGAAGCTCGAGGGGTTGGTGAAGGTGACCGTGACGTTGTCGGCGCGCAGCAGGTTGATCTCCGAGGAGATCGCCGGCGAGGGCCCGTTCGTGGCGTAGTTGGTGCCGTCGGAGAGCTGCCCGGTGATGACGCCCGTGGAGTTGTTGATCGAGGCCGAGACGACCTTCTGGCCCTTGACCTGGGTGAGCAGCGAGGAGTACGAGACGTCCCGCACGGCCTTGTGTGAGAACAGCGACGGGATGAACAGCACGCCGACGATGAACACGATGATGGCCATCGTCACCAGGCGCCGGCGCGACTCGGGAGTCATCGGTCGCTGTCCGACGGTTCCGGGGCGCCGCGATCCGGGACGCTCGTTGAACTCACTCACCTTTCCAATCTAGAGGCCCGCGCTGACAGGAGGTCCGCACAGCCGGTGAAGCGCTGAAGATTAACGTAAGAGGTCGTGGAGAGACCCCCGCGTCCCGCGTCGCGCCCGGGGGTGGTGGTGGCGTGGGCGGCGGGGGGATTCCTCTTGGGACAGGTCGTCGCCACGGCGCTCGTCGCGCTGGCCGCAGCGGCCGCCGGCTACGTCGGGGGGCTGTCGGCGCTCGCTCACGCGTCCCAGGACCCGTGGTGGGCGAGCGTGGCCAGCCTGCTCGGCCTGTGGTGCGGCTTCGCGGCGGCGATCGTCGCCGCGCGCCGCCTCGCCGGCCAGGAGCCCTGGCCGGCGCAGTGGCGGCCCCGCGCCAGCGACGCGTGGTACCTGGTGGTGGGCGTCGTGGCCCAGTACGCGATCGCGGCGGCCTACCGGCCCTTCCACGTGCGCGACCTCGGCCAGCCGGTGACGCGCCTGTTCGGGGCGACCGGGGGAGTGGGCTTCGCGCTGCTCGTGGGGCTGACCGCGCTGGGGGCGCCGGTGATCGAGGAGTGGTTCTTTCGCGGCGTGCTGCTGCGCGCGCTCGCGGACCTGGGCGCGCGCACGGGGCGTCTCGGGGTGGTGCTCGCGATCGTGCTGAGCGCAGTCGCCTTCGCCCTGGCGCACGGGGAGCCGGCCCAGTTCGCGGGACTCGCGGCGCTGGGCGTCGTGCTCGCGCTGATCGCGTGGCGCACGCGGCGCCTCGTCCCCAGCGCCCTGACCCACCTCTCGTTCAACGCGGTGGCGGTGGGTGCCGTGATCGCCCAGCGGTTGCACTGATGTTCCGCCGCCCGCTCGCGTGGCTCGACGTGATCGCCGTCGGCGCGGTCATCGTGGTCACCCTGTGGGCGCTGCACCTGGCGCTGCTGGTGTCGAGCTCCACGATCACCGGGGGCGACACGGGGGCCCACCTCGCGCTGCCCGCCTACCTGCGCAGCCTGGGCGACCCCTTCGGGCTGACGCCGTGGTATCCAGGCTGGTTCGCCGGCATGCCCGCCTATACCTACTACTTCGTGCTGCCCGACGTGCTGGCCCTGTGGGCGAGCTACGTGATCAACGCGGCCGTCGCCTTCAAGCTCGCGACCGTGCTGGGGTCGGTCCTGCTGCCCGTGGGCGCATACCTCCTGGGGCGGCTGTTCCGCGCCCCGCGCCCGGTCCCCGCGGCGCTCGCCCTGGCCACGCTGCCGTTCCTGTTCGACGCCTCGTTCACCATTGACGGGGGCAACCTGTTCTCGACCATGGCGGGGGAGTACGCCTTCTCGCTGTCCCTGGCCCTCGCCCTGGTGACCGTCGGGCTCTTCGCGCGCGGCGTGCGCACCGGACGCGGCTACTGGCTGACCGCGATCGGGCTGGCCGGGACGCTGCTCGCCCACGTGCTGCCGTTCTTCTGGGTGGTGGCCGCGAGCGGCGTGGTGCTGGTGGTCGAGTGGTGCGCCCGGCGCGGGTGGATTGACCCCGGGGCGTCGCGCCCGACGGGGGACGCCGCGCGACCCCTGCGCTTCGTGGTGGGCGCGGGCCTGCTGGGCGCGGGACTCACCGCGTGGTGGCTGCTCCCCTTCGCCACGAGCCAGGCCTACACGGACTCGATGGGCTACACCAACGTCAACGTCTCATCGCTGCACGCGATCTTCAGCGCCCTGGGCTGGTACACGTCGACTGGCACCCCCGCGGGGGACCGGTGGGTGATCGTGGTGGCCGCCCTTGGCGCCGTGGGCGCCATCGTGACCCGCGAGCGGCTCGGCATGGTGCTCACCGCGATGACGGCGCTGGCCCTGGTGGCCTTCGTCGTCGATCCCCAGAGCGTCATCTGGAACCAGCGCCTCGTCCCGTTCTGGTACATCGGCATCCACCTCCTGGCCGGCTGGGCGGTCGGCTACCCGCTGGCGCGATGGGCGCATCACGTCCGGCGCCCGCATCCCCCGGCGCCTCCCGCCACGGTGTCCGACGCCCCCGTCGCACCCGACGACGAGACCGAAGGGGAGTCGCGCGACGTGGTGAGCGCCGCGGGCGTGGCGGAGGCGGATCCGCGCGAGGAGGGCGCTGCCCCCGACGGGACGGTCGGCGTCGAGGAGGACGCTCCGACGGCGAGCGAGCCCGAGGCGCGCCGCGGGCGCCGCGTCTTCGCGGCCTCCCTCGCCGTGATCGCACTCGGCCTGGCCTCCACGGTGCCCGGACTGATCCCCGCGTCGGCGTCGGCCCTGGGGCTCTCCACCAGCGGCAACCAGGTGACCAGCTGGGCGCAGTGGAACTACTCGGGGTACCAGGGCAAGGCCGCCTGGCCCGAGTACCACGACCTCATGACCACGATGGCCCGCGTCGCGGCCCGCTACGGCTGCGGGCGCGCCATGTGGGAGTACTCGCCCGCCGAGAGCCGCTTCGGCACGACCATGGCCCTGATGCTCCTGCCCTACTGGACCAACAACTGCGTGGACTCGATGGAGGGGCTGTTCTTCGAGTCGTCGGCCACGACGCCCTACCACTTCCTCGACCAGGCGGCGCTCAGCTCCCAGCCCTCCGACCCCCAGGTCGGGCTGCCCTACGGCCCCCTCGACGTTCCGCAGGGGGTGACGCACCTCCAGCAGCTGGGCGTGCGCTACTACATCGCGTTCTCGCCCCTCGCGGTCGCCGAGGCCGACGGCGACCCGCAGCTGCGCTTCGTCGCCCAGACCCGCGCGTGGCCCGCTCCGGGCGTGCGCTGGCGGATCTACCTCGTGCGCCACAGCCCCCTGGTCCAGGGACTGGCGCGCACGCCGGCGGTGCTGACGGGCGTCGGGAGCCGCCCCGCGTGGCTCGGGGCCAACGTGACGTGGTGGACGACGCCGGCGGACTGGTCGGTCGAGGCCGCGGCGGCGGGACCCGCCTCGTGGCCGCGCATCGCCTCGATCCGCGCGCTGCGCCCCACGGGCGCCCTGCCCGCCGAGCGCGTGAGCGACGTGCGCGTCGGTCTCCAGGACATCTCGTTCCACGTGAGCCGCCTGGGCGTGCCCACCCTGGTCAAGATCTCCTACTACCCGCGCTGGCAGGCGCACGGGGCCCAGGGCCCCTACCGCGTGAGCCCCAACCTGATGGTCGTCATCCCCACGAGTCATGACGTGACCCTGGTCTACGGCACGTCGCGCGCCGGGCGCGTGGGGGCCCTGGTCTCGGAGGTCACGATCGGCGTGGGCCTGGCGGTCGCCGTGGCGGCCTGGCGCCGCCGGCGCCGGTCGAGGACGGCCCGCGTCGATGGGTAGCATGGCCGCCGTGGACCTCGGCGCCATCTTCAAGGCCTACGACGTCCGCGGCACCTATCCCGACCAGCTCGACGAGGAGATCGCGCGGGCCGTCGGGCGTGCGTTCGCCCAGCACGAGGGCGCCGTGCGCGTCGTGGTGGGGCGCGACATGCGGCCCTCGGGCCCCAGCCTGGTCGCGGCCTTCAGCGACGGGGTCCGCGCCGAGGGCGCCGAAGTCGTCGACATCGGCGTGGTCTCGACCGACCTGCTCTACTTCGCCTCGGGACACCTGGACGCCCCCGCGGCGATGTTCACGGCATCCCACAACCCGGCCGCCTACAACGGCATCAAGCTGTGCGGACCGGCCGCGCGCCCCATCGGGGTCGAGTCGGGCCTGGCCGCGATCGGCGAGAGGGCGCGCGAGCTGATCGGCGCACCGTTCGCTCCGGTGCGGGCGCCGCGCGTCGAGGCGGACCTGTGGCCGGCGTGGATCGCCCACGTGCACTCCTTCATCGACGTGACGGCGCTGCGGCCGCTGCGCGTGGTGGCGGACGTCGCCAACGGCATGGGCGCCCTGGTCGCGCCCCGCGTCTTCGCCGAGCTGCCCGTGGCGCTCGACGTCCTCTACCCCGAGCTCGACGGCACCTTCCCCAACCACCCGGCCGATCCCATCAACCCGGCCAACCTCATCGACCTGCAGCGCCGCGTGCGCGAGACCGGCGCCGACGTGGGCCTGGCCTTCGACGGCGACGCCGACCGGGTCTTCCTGGTCGACGAGCTCGGCGAGATCCTGACCGGCTCGACCACCACCGCCCTGGTCGCCGCCTCGATGCTCGAGCACCATCCGGGAGCGACGATCCTCTACAACCTGATCTGCTCGCGCGCGGTGCCCGAGGTGATCGCCGAGCACGGCGGGGTGGGCGTGCGCACGCGGGTGGGCCACTCCTTCATCAAGCAGGTCATGGCCCAGACGGGCGCCGTCTTCGGCGGCGAGCACTCGGGCCACTACTACTACCGCGACAACTACCGCGCGGACTCGGGGATCATCACCGCCCTGATCGTGCTCGAGCTGCTCAGTGGCCAGGACGCCCCGCTGTCGCGGGTCCAGGCCCCTTTCCGCCGGTACGCCGCGTCGGGGGAGCACAACACCGAGGTCGCGGACCCCGCGGGCGTGCTGGACCGGGTGCGCGAGGGCCTGCGCGCGCGCGGCGTCGCACTCGACGAGCTCGACGGGGTGAGCGCGGACCTGGGGACGTGGTGGTTCAACCTGCGGCCCTCGAACACCGAGCCGCTGCTGCGCGTGAACGTCGAGGCGGCCGACGAGGCCGCGTGCGCGCAGCACCTCGCCGAGGTGCGCGCGATGATCGAGGAGGCGCGGTGACTCTCGACCCCCTGCTGCTCGAGCTCCTGGTGGATCCGATCGATCACGAGGAGCTGGTCTACGTGCCCAGCGCCGAGGTGCTCTACAACCCGCGGCGTCGCCGCGTCTACGCGGTGCGCGACGGCATCCCTGTGCTGCTGCCCGAGGAGGCGCGGGATGCCGACGACGCCGAGCACGAGCGCCTCGTCGGCGATCCCGCCGCCACCCGCACGGGGCCGCGCTAGCCCAGGCGCTCGACGATCATGGCCATGCCCTGGCCGCCACCCACGCACATCGTCTCGAGGCCGTAGCGCCCGCCGCGGTCCTCGAGGCCGTTGAGCAGCGTGGTCATGATGCGCGCGCCGGTCATCCCGAAGGGGTGTCCCAGGGCGATGGCCCCGCCGTTGACGTTGAGCTTCTCGAGGGGGATGCCCAGGTGCTGGGCACTGGGAAGGACCTGGGCGGCGAAGGCCTCGTTGATCTCCACCAGGTCGATCTGGTCCATCGTCAGCCCGGCGCGCGTCAGAGCCTGACGCGAGGCCTCGACGGGGCCCAGCCCCATGATCTCGGGGTTGAGGGCGGTCACGCCGCTCGCGACGATCCGCGCCAGGGGCGTGATCCCCAGCGCCCGGGCCCGGGTGTCACTCATCACCACGACCGCGGCGGCCCCGTCGTTGAGGGGGCAGCTGTTGCCCGCCGTGACGGTGCCGCCGGGCTTGAACACGGGCGCCAGGGCGGCCAGCTTGGCCAGGTCGGTGTCGGCGCGCGGTCCGTCGTCGCGGTCGACGACCTGCCCGTCGGGCCGGGTCACCGGGATGATCTCGCGCTCGAAGAAGCCGTTGCGCTGGCTCGCGACGGCGAGCTCCTGGCTGCGCAGCGCGTACTCGTCCATCGCGGCACGCGACACGCCCTCGAGCTCGGCGACGTTCTCGGCGGTCTGGCCCATAGCGATGTAGACGTCGGGCAGGCCCTCGGGCGGGCTCCAGGGCTCGCCCGACCCGGCGGCCCGGGTCGCCGAGCGCGCCGTCGCCTCGGCGAAGAGCGGGTTCATCGCCGAGGGGAGGTCGGCGGTGCCGTTGCCGAAGCGCGACACGGTCTCGACGCCCGCGGCCACGAAGACGTCGCCCTCGCCCGCGCGGATGGCGTGGGCAGCCATGCGGATGGCCTGGAGCGACGAGGAGCAGTAGCGGTTCACGGTCACGCCGGGCACCTGGTCCAGGCCGGACAGGACCGCGACGACGCGCGCCAGGTTGAAGCCGGACTCGCCGGCCGGCTCCCCGCAGCCGACGATCAGGTCCTCGATCGTGTGCGGGTCGAGCTGGGGGACCTTGGCCAGGACCTCGCGCACCACGTGGGCGGTCAGGTCGTCGGGCCGCAAGTCGACCAGCGATCCCTTGAAGGCGCGCCCGATGGGGGTGCGACCGGTGGCGACGATCACGGCTTCTGGCATGCTGCTCCTTGGTTACCGGGTAGTTACCCGGCGATCCTAGCGAATCTCGCCGGTGGGCAGCGGACCCGCGTCGTCGAATCCCTGGCGGATGCCCTGGCCCGCCCGCCGGGCCAGCTGCTCGGGCTCGAAGAGCATCCAGTAGGCGTTGCGGGCGTGCTTGCGAGACCGGTTCTCGAAGACCGAGGCCAGCACGTCGGGGTCGTCAGCCTCGTCCTCGTGGACGAAGACCTCGAGGATCGGCGTCGAGGTCATGAGCTGGGCCTGCATGATGCCCTGGGACGCCTCGTGGGCGCACTGCTTGTCGATGGGCGCACGGCCGGGCATCCCCAGGGCCACGACGATCGCACACCCCTCGCGCTCGATCAGCGACTTGGCCGCGACCGCCAGGTCCTTGAAGCCGGGCACCGTGCGCGAGACCACCTCGAAGGTCTCGCCGGCACCGGGGCACGCGGCCAGCTCGGCGCGGGCGGCCGCGCCCATGTCGTAGCGCGCGAACATCGTGTCGACGACCCCGATGCGCACCTTGTGGTCCTCGTCGGCGTGGCTGAGCGTCATGAACACCTCCGGCGCCAGTGTAGGAACCGCGCGCTCAGCGTGGCGCCAGGCGGGCCACGGCCTCGGCCAGGTCGGCCGCCGGGGTGATCAGGGCCATCACCGGAACCGTCACGCCCGCCTCCTGGTAGCGCGCGACGTGCTCGCGGCAGGCCTCGAAGGAGCCGTGGATGATCAGGTCGTCGACGACGCCGTCAGGGATCGCGGCGTTGGCGCCGGCGCGGTCGCCGGCGGCCCAGGCGGTCCACATGGCCTCGAGCTCCGGCCCGCGGCCCAGCCACCGGTGGAACGCGGCGTAGGCCGGGACCGTCAGGTACGACGAGATCATCCGGCGCCCGATCTGCCGGGCGCGCTCGGCGTCCGCGGTCGGGATGACGAAGAGGCGCGCCGCGACGAGCCCGTCGCCGAGCTCGGCGCGCACCCGGGGGACGTCCGACGCGCTCAGCCAGTTCAGGACCGCCCCGTCGGCCTCGTCGCGGGCCAGGTGGAGCATGCCGGGGCGCAGCGCGCCCAGCACCAGGCGCGGGGGGCGCGTGACGGGCCGGCCCAGCGAGAATCCGCGCACGCTGACCGTCGCGAGCTGGGCGTCCACGCGCTCGCCCGCCAGCGCGCTCTTGACGATGCGCAGCACGTCGCGGGTGCGCCCGTAGGGATTCTCGTAGGCGATGCCGTTCCAGCGCTCGACCACCGGCGGGCTCGATGCGCCCAGCCCGATGGTGAGGCGCTCACCGGCCAGCTCGGCCAAGGCGGCGATCGACATGGCGAGCAGGGCGGGTCCGCGCGTGAACACCGGGGCGACGGCGAGGCCCAGGTTGAGGCGTGGCTCCCAGGCCGCGGCCAGGGCCAGGGGCGTGAAGCCGTCGACGCCGTCGACCTCGGCCGACCACACGTCGGAGTAGCCCAGGTCCGCCAGGCGCGCGAACCAGGCGCGGTGCTCGGGCAGGGTGACGCCCTCGAAGGGGATGGTGATTCCCAGGCGCGGCGCGCCGTCGTCGGCCCGCGCCCGCCCCGCCGCCGTGCTCGGTTCTGCCATGGTGACCTCCGTCTCGACCGTAGCGCAGTGGTCCGAGGCCCTCCGGGGTGCTTCCTAGGATGGTCGCCGTGCGCTCGCTCCACCGTCCCCTCCTCGCGGCGCTCGCGATGGCGGCGGGACTGTCCCTCGCGACCAGCGCGTCGAGCGCGACCGCGCGGTCCTCGCACCCCGCGCCGGTGTGCGTCGTGTGGGCGGGGCACCCGCGCTGTGTCGCCTGGCACCTCGCCGACACCTGGTCGCGTCCCCCCGCGATCTACGTGAACTCGTGGCGTCCGTGGTCGTCCCAGTCGTCGATCGTGGCCACGGCGGCGTGGTTCCGGACGGGATCGACGCTGCTCGCGCTGTACCCCGGGTACAAGGTGCCCCTCCCCTCGGCGCTCCCTCGCGGGCCCGAGATGGTCCCGCCCACCGCGCGCGGCTCGCTGCTCGCCACCTTCAACGGAGGCTTCTACGAGGTCGACGCGGCCGGGGGCTTCTACACGAACGGGACGCTCTACGCGCCCCTGCGGCCGGGCCTGGCCACGGTGGTGCGCCGGACCAACGGTCGCGTCGACGTGGTCGCCTGGACCGGCGGCGCCCGCCCGCCGGCCGGCGTGCTGCTCGCGCGCCAGAACCTGCCGCTCCTCGTCGCGGCGGGTCGGCCCACTCCGGCGAGCGCCGACAACGCCGCGTGGGGCCTGACCCTCTACGGGGTCCCCGCCGTGTGGCGATCGGCTCTGGGCGTGGACGCCGCGGGCAACCTGGTCTACGCGGCCGCCCCGGACCTCACCTCGTCGATGCTGGCTGCACTGATGGTCCAGCTCCACTGCGTACGCGCCATGGAGCTCGACATCAACCCCGAGTGGCCCGTGCTCATCACCTACGGCGGGCCCGGCGCCGCCGCACCCCTCATGCAGACGCCCAACCCCAACCAGATCCCCACGCGATACCTGTCGGTGAGTACCAAGGACTTCTTCGCCGTCTACCGCACGTCGACGCCGGGCGCGCCCCAGCCCTGGTAGGAGGGAGCGGTGGCGCCGGGGACGCGACGCGGCTGGCTGCTACCCGGTGTGGTCGCCGTCGCGCTGGTCGTGGCCGGGGCCGCGGGTGCCGCCGGTCGTGGTGCCACTCCCGTTCGATCGGGGCCGAGCCGGACGGTCACGATCACCGCGGTCGGCGACACCGAGTTGGGCAACACGCCGATCCTCCCGCCGGACCCGTGGGCCTTGCTGGCCCCGTTGCGGCCCTACCTGCGCTCACCGATCGTGTTTGGCAACCTCGAGGGGACGATGACGGATGCGACGAGCGCGTCGTGCCGTGTCGGGCCGCCCGTGTGCTACGACTTCCGCGTTCCGCCCTACTACGCGGCGCTGTATCGCCGCGCGGGGTTCACGATCCTCAACAGCGCGAACAACCACATCGGCGACTTCGGGCCCGCGGGGGTGGCGTCGACGTCGCGGGCCCTGGCGGGTGCCGGGATCGTCCAGACCGGGCTGCCCGGCCAGATCGGCGTCGTGCGCGCGGATGGCGTGCGGGTCGCCTTCCTCGGCTTCGCGCCCTACGGGAACACCAACGACCTGCTGGACGCGGCGTCCGAGGCGCAGCTGGTCGCTCGGGCTCGTCGCGAGGCGTCGCTCGTGGTCGTCTACATGCACGCTGGCGCCGAGGGTCCCGGTGCCCAGCACGTGACCCGAGGGGCCGAGACGTTTCTCGGTGAGGACCGGGGCGATCCCTACGCGTTCGCGCACGCGGCCATCGACGAGGGGGCCGACCTGGTGATCGCCTCGGGACCCCACGTGCTGCGCGGCATGCAGTGGTACCGGGGCCGTCTCATCGACTACAGCCTGGGCGACTTCGTCAACTATGAGGACTTCGCCACGGTGGGCCCCCTGCGGTACTCGGTCGCGCTCAGCATCACGCTTCGCGCCAACGGCGACTTCGTCGCGGGTCACCTGACGTCGTTCACCTTGACCCCGGCCGGTGAGCCCGTCGTCGATCCTCGGGGCGCCGCCGCGTCGCTCGTGACTCGGCTCTCCCAGCAGGACTTCGGCGCGGCGGCCGTGCGTCTGCGCAGCGGCGGGGCCATCGTTCCGTGAGCGGTGACCGCCACGACGCGCGGGGCGAGGACTCTCCGAGCCGCCACCCCGGGGGCTCGTCGCCGGGCGACCGGACGCCTAGCGGCCCGAGCCGGAGCGCGCCGCGTGGCGGGGCGCGTGGCGGGGCCGGCGGCGTCGGCGGAGCCAGAGATCGCCCACGGGCAGCCCGATCATCAGCAGGATCCCTAAGGCGAATCCGGCTGCGGCGGCGAGCTCGTGGGGCGGCAGGAAGGTGAAGGCGAGGCTGGAGGTTCCGGCGGGGACGTCGACGGACTGGTACACGCCGTCGACCGTGGTGATGGGGACGGATTGCCCGTTGACTGTCGCGTGCCAGCCCGGCATCATCAGCTCGCTGCGCACGACCGTGCCCGCGGTGGTGCAGGTGGCCGTGGCGTGGGCGAAGCCGGTGCCCGTGACCTGGCAACCCGACGTCGGGCTCGAGAAGTAGTTCGTCGATCCCGGGAAGCTGTAGATCCCGACGGTCTCGTTGGCGAAGACCTTCTGCACGCCGAGCTTCGTCAGCGCGGGCAGGAGGGGCACCTTGACTGGGAAGATCAGGAACTGCACGCCGGCGGCCCGGTAGGCCGCCAGGTGGGCGAGCAGCGCGTGCTCCTGCTGGAGGATCCCGGTCATCCCGCCGCTCGCCATGAACTGGCGCGACGGGGTGATCCCCGGGTTGAGTTCGTCGGCGATGTAGGTCGCGAACGTGGTGGGGAAGGGGAGGTCGATGGCGTTGAGCTCGGGCAGGTTGAACTGCGAGCCCCAGTTGGGGTAGATGATCTCGAAGTCGAGGAACCGGCCGCGCCCGATGTTCTGCTGCAGGTAGGTGATCGGGCCCGTGTCCAGGTTGACCTGCTTGGGCGCCTCGGCGGTGGGCACGAAGTAGATGATCGCGGCCTCACCGGCGAGCAGGGTGACCAGCACCAGCGGGGCCCAGCGAAAGCGGGTGAGGAAGCCGGCCCCGAGGATCAGCACCACCGCGACGAACGGCAGGGCGTGCAGGCCGAGGAAGATGATCCGGACGCGGTGGGTCAGCACGTAGCCCGCGTTGACGTTGCTCGCGCTCAGGGCCGACCAGAGCAGGAGCAGTCCACCCAGGGGCGTCGTGATGAAGAAGAGGCGCCGGGCCGAGCGCGTGGTCGCGAGATCGCTGATGGCCAGGCCCGCCAGCACGACGACCGTGAACTCCAGGGTGGCCATGTCGTAGCGCGAGAAGGCGATCTGCTTGACGTAGGGGATGACGTTCCAGAGCTGGCGGATGTGCAGCACGTTGAACATGGCCCCCAGGGACATCACGAACCAGCCCGCCAGCGCGAGGCGCAGCGGTCGCAGGCGGCGACCGAACAGCCCGAGGAGGGCGAGCGTCGTGGTTCCCGCGAGCAGGTACCCGCCGATCGATCCCCAGGAATTGACGGCGCCCGGGTTGTGGTTCGAGAAGATCGTCCCGTAGATGTAGGGGTCGAGGAACATCGGCAGGGACGAGTGGGGCAGCACGGCGGCGCCATCGCGCGCCCCCACGTGGCCGCCGATGTCGGCGACCTTGAGGTAGTCCAGGAAGGCGACGGTGATCGGCAGGGCGAGCAGGATGCCCAGTCCGCCCCCGTACGCGACGCGACGCACGCCCCGCCAGCGGCGCACGCGCGGCAGCGCGAACACCCGCACGATCGCCCACACCAGGACGAAGAGCCCGTCGAGGAAGGCAACCTCCGGGAAGCCCGCGTAGATCGAGAGGGCTAAGGCGACGGCCAGCACGTACCAGCCCCGTCGCCGGGGCTGGTCGATGTCGCCGTAGATCATCTCGACGCCCAAGACCATGAGGGGCAGGAACGCGATGGGGTTGAGCACGGCGTTGCCCAGCCAGGCGAACGTGCCGTTGAGAGCGAACACGACCCCGATGCCCGTCGCCACCACCGAGGGCATCCCCAGTCGCCGACCCAGGAAGTAGGTCCCGACGCCCGCGATGATCTCGAGGCTGAGGTGGAAGAACAGCAGTCCCGCGGGCAGGGCGAACAGGAGGGTCAGGGGGAAGAGGGAGGCCGCCTGCATCTCGCCGGCCAGCGGCGATCCCAGTCCCTCGAAGTAGTTCCACCACGGCAGGTGGCCGTGGAGCAGGTCCATCGCCGACAGGTGACCCAGGGGCTGGGTGATGAAGCCGATGTTGGGATCGATCGCCGGGCGCCCGCACGTGATCCGGCACAGGGTCTTGGCGATGCCCGAGGTGTAGCTGATCGGGTTGTTGTCGGCCAAACCCGCGGTGTACATGACGTTGGCCAGGCCCACCGCCGCGGCGATGATGACCACGGGCCACAGCCACGAGGGCAGGCGCCGGTTCAGCGTCGCGAGTCGATCACGCCAGGAGGGCACCGATCCAGGCTACTCAACGACCCGACATGCCCCCCTCAGCGGAATCGGTAGTACATGGTCTCGCCGAGCAGCAGCAGCGACTCGGGGAAGTAGGGGTCGCGAAAGGTCCCGAAGATGTCCCAGCGCCGGATGAAGCGGTTCCGGTCGACCAGGGGATCCAGCGAGCCGCGCGACGAGCTCACGTGGTGGTACAGGCGGACGTCGGGGTCGAAGACCACCGCACGACCCGCGACGAGCGAGCGCAGGCAGATGTCCACGTCGTTCATCACCACGGCCAGGTCCTCGTCCATGCCGCCGAGCTCGTTCCACCAGGTGCGCCGCACCATCTGCACGGCCCCGGTCACGGCGGCGACGTCGCGCACCGAGACGGTGTAGGGGTTCGTCACCGGATAGTTCGAGTCGGTGCGCAGATGCTGGGGGTAGGGCGTGATGACGATCCCCTCGTGCTCGCGCCGTCCGTCCTGGTCGAGGAGGCAGGCGCCGACGAAGCCGACGTCGTCGAGGCTGGCCAGCGCGACGAGTCGCTCGAGCCAGTCGGGCGTGACGATGATGGTGTCGTTGTTGAGGGTGACCACGTACTCGGCGGTCGCGGCGGCCACGCCGCGGTTGACGATGTGCGCGTAGTTGAACGGCCCCGGGCACTTGACCACCGGGAATCCCTCGTCGTCGAAGTAGGCCAGCGACGCGGGCTCGGCCGAGTCGTTGTCCAAGATGACGATGCGGTAGTTCGGATAGGTCGTGAGGTCCCGGATCGAGTCCACGCACCGACGCACGAGGTCGATACGGTCCCGAGTGGGGATGAGGATGTCGATCGAGGGGGCGGGCGTCGGCACCTCGAGGCGCCAGCGCGTCGTCCCGGGCAGGTCGCCCGGCGTCACGGTGCCGCGCCACCCGCGGCGGGCGATGGCGTGCTCGACGACGGCGACCGTGTCCCCGTCGAGGTGCTCGCGGGTCGCCGCGAAGGCCGGCCGCCCACCGATCACCAGCAGCGGCACGTGCTGGAAGACGGCGCCGGCCTCGTGGAGCCTCAGGTACACGTCGTGCTCGAAGGCCCAGCCGGCCTCCGCGTCGAAGCCGCCGAGGTCGCGCAGGCGTCGCGTGCGCACGAGGGCGGGTCGCCCCACGGCGTTGTAGCTCAGCAGCGTGTGGTAGCCCACGGCGGGGCTCTTGAGCGTCGGCTGGTGTGGCGAGGCGAAGAACTCGTCGGCGAAGACGACGTCGGCGTCATCCTCGGCGTGGGTGGCCAGGACCTCGGAGGCGAAGACGGCGTCGCCGAGGGTGTCAGCGACGTCGGCCAGGATCACCCACGTCGTCGTGACCGCAGCCAGCTCCTCGTTGAGCCGGTTGATCACCTCGCGCGGGCTCGCCGACGACTCGTCGATGCGCAGGACCGTCGCGCCGCTGTCGCGCTGGGCCTCGAGGCTGCGCACCGGCCGCTCGAGCAGGTGCGGGCGGTAGTTGATGGGGAAGTACGACTCGTCGGGCTCGACCGTCTCGACCAGGGAGATGGGGGGCTTCTTGCGGGTGCCGCGGACGCGCCGGACCACGCGCAGGACGGGGCGCCCCACGAGACGGGCCGCGCGGTAGCGCCACGTGTCGTCGCCGAGCAGGCGGCCCACGACCTGGCGCCACCGGCTGGCGGCGACCATGCGGATGTTGTGGTGGAACTGCGCCCAGCGGCGCCGCAGCTCGTCGTCGGTGATCGGCGGCGCGGACGCGTCGACGTCGTACTGGCGGATCTGGAACACCCTGACTCCTCGAGACTCGACCCTCAACGCTACCGGGCGAACCCTCGGGGCCCCGGACCGCCGTGCGGCGCCCTCGCGCGACCGGGCGGGCGCGGTTCAGGTGACTTTCACGCGCCGTTCACCTTCCGTTCACGTGGCACACATGTCGCGGCCACCCTGGCGCGAGACACTGCGGAACGTCCCCGTGACGAAAGGTGGTGGGGCGTGTCCTTCGCAGAGCAGCACACGGCGGCCGAGGCGAGCGTGTCGGCCAGCCCGACGATTGGACAGCTCCTCGACGAGGCACCCACCAGCCACTTCCATCGCCGGGCCGTCGTCATCTCCGGCATGGGATTCTTCACCGACGCGTACGACCTCTTCGTGATCGGGACGGTGGCCTCGCTGGTGCAGGCGCAGTGGTCGTTGTCGACGACCATGACGAGTTGGGTCACCGGCGCGGCCATCCTGGGCGCGTTCGTCGGCGCGATGTCCTTCGGGCGACTGGCCGACGTGGTGGGTCGAAAGTCGGTGTACACGACCGTCGCGCTGATCATGATCATCGGCGCGATCGGCTCGTCACTGGCGCCCAACGTCGCCACCCTGATCGTGGCCCGCTTCGTGCTGGGCCTGGGCATCGGCGGCGACTACCCGGTGTCGGCAGTCCTGATGAGCGAGTACGCGAACCGGGCGGACCGGGGTCGCCTGGTGGGCCTGGTGTTCTCCATGCAGGCCCTGGGACTCATCGTCGGCCCCCTGGTGGGTCTCGCGCTTCTCTCCTCGGGCATCGCCTCGACGCTGGTGTGGCGCCTGCTCCTGGTCCTCGGCGCGGTGCCGGCCGCCGCGGTGATCTACCTGCGAGCGCGGATGCCCGAGTCCCCGCGCTTCCAGGCGCACGTACGCGGATCGCACGCCGCCGCCGCGGCCGACCTGCACCGCTTCTCCGACGGAGCGATCGACGTCTCGCACGTCGCGCCCGCGAGTCGCGCGCTCATGAGTGTCCGCGAGTTCGTCACCAGCCGCGCCATGTGGCGCCTGCTCCTGGGCACCGCGGGCAGCTGGTTCCTGTTCGACTACGCCTACTACGGCAACACCCTGTCGCTGCCGAGCATCCTGTCGGAGGTCTCGCCGAAGGCGACCCTGGAGGGCAAGATGGTGCTCTCGCTCGTCTTGTTCCTGGTGTTCGCCCTGCCCGGCTACGCAGTGGCGGTGGCGCGCATCGACCGGATTGGCCACCGGCGCCTCCAGTGGCTGGGCTTCACCATCATGGCCGCGAGCTTCGGCGCGCTCGCCGCGGTCCCGCGCCTGACGACCCTCGTCGCGCCCTTCATCGCCATCTTCGGCATCAGCTACTTCTTCACCGAGTTCGGTCCCAACACCACGACCTTCGTGCTTCCCTCCGAGGTGTTCCCGGTCGAGATGCGCACCACGGGTCACGGCGTCGCCGCAGGGATCGGCAAGCTCGGCGCCTTCGTCGGGGTGTTCCTGGTGCCGCGTCTCGAGGCGTCGTTCGGGCTGCGCGGCATGCTCGTCGTGGCGGCGGCCGCGGGACTCGCCGGCCTCGCCACGACCGCCCTCCTGCCCGAGGCGAGTCGCCGCGCACTCGACCACGACGCGGCCCCTCACTAGGCTCGCGATCGAACGGCCGCTCGCCACGCCAACGGCGGCGGCGCGAGGGAGGTGGGAGCTGTGGACCTCGATCTGGCGGGTCGCGCGTATCTGGTGACCGGGGGGACCGACGGTCTGGGCCTGGCGCTGGCCCAGCGCCTCATCGCCGAGGGTGCGCGCGTCGCCGTGTGCGGCCGCTCACCCGAGCGGCTCGCAGCCGCGCGGCGCGTGCTCGGCGATGACGCGCTCGGCGTGGTGGCCGACGTCACGGTGGCCGGCGAACTCGACGCCTTCGTCGACGAGGCGATCGAGATCTTCGGGCGCCTCGACGGCGTCGTGAGCAACGCGGGTCGCTCGGCCGGGGTGCCGGTGGCGGGATCCACCGACGAGCAGTGGCGCGACGACTTCGAGCTGAAAGTCGTGGCCGCGGCGCACCTGGCGCGACGCTGCGAGGGGGCGCTGCGCGCGACGCGCGGATCGATCGTCAACGTCCTGGCGATCTCGGCGCGCGCTCCCGGCGCGGGCTCCACCCCAACGTCCGCGTCGCGGGCGGCGGGTCTGGCTCTGACCAAGGCGCTCGCGAACGAACTGGCGCCGCACGGCGTACGCGTCAACGCTGTGCTGATCGGCATGATCGAGTCGGGTCAGTGGGCTCGCCGGGCCGAGACGACCGGCGAGCCCCTCGACACCTTCTACCGCCGCGTCGCCGCCGAGGCCCGAATCCCCCTGGGTCGCGTCGGGCGCGCCGAGGAGTTCGCGGACCTCGTGAGTTTTGTACTCTCGCCCCGGGCCAGTTACGTGACGGGCGTGGGCATCAATCTGGACGGAGGTCTGGCGCCGGGGATCTGAGTTGGGCGCACCGTGCTCGAACTCGCCGCGGCCATCGCCAACTCCATCGAACCGTTCTACAACGACGAGCGACGCCACAGTTCGCTGAACGACCTGACCCCCAGCGAGTTCGAGGCTTTACACTTTGTTCCGTCAACCCAGGCCACGTTGCCATAAGGGTGGTGGCACAAACGGGGCCAAGGCCTTACGAGTAGAGGTAAGGATGTCCGGGTTCAGGACCTCGTTGATAGATGAGTCGGGACATCGTTGATAGCTCCGAATTGACCAGCATGGGGGATGTCCAAGGCTCGCGTCATCGTCCTGTCCGTCGTCCACCAGGGACTCACCAAGGCCGAGGCGGCTCGAAGACTCGGGGTCTCGTGGCAGTGGGTGCACACCCTCGTGGAGCGATACCGGGCCGGTGGACTCGACGCGCTGGACGTGCGGTCGTCGCGCCCCCACCGCAGTCCCCACGCCCTCGATGAGGACATTCGCGCGCGGATCCTCAGCCTTCGTCGCGAACTCGGTGCCCAGGGCCTCGACGCCGGGCCGGTGACCATCGCGTGGCACCTCGCAGAAGGGGGGCGACGGGTTCCCTCCACCTCGAGCATCCGTCGCGTGCTCCTGGCGGCCGACCTGATCACGCCAGCGCCCGCGAAGCGCCCCCGATCGTCCCTGCGGCGCTTCGCGGCCGAACAGCCCAACGAGACCTGGCAGAGCGACTTCACC
>JAKANY010000029.1 GCA_021823525.1 Actinomycetes bacterium | reverse complement strand
AGGTTGCCCGCCCCGCGGATCTCCAGGTCGCGCATGGCGATCTTGAACCCGCTGCCCAGCGCCGTGTTGTCCCCGATCGTGCGCAGTCGCTCGTAGGCGGCCTCCGAGAGCGCCTGGCCGTCGGCGTAAAAGAGGTACGCGTAGGCGCGCTGGCCCGCACGCCCCACCCGGCCGCGCAGCTGGTGCAGCTGCCCCAGGCCGAGGCGCTCGGCCCGGTCCACGATGAGCGTGTTGACCGAGGGCAGGTCGATGCCCGACTCGACGATGGTGGTGCACACCAGCAGGTCGGTGCGGCGCTCCCAGAAGTCGATCATCACGCGCTCGAGCGTCCCCTCGTCCATCTGCCCGTGGGCGATGGCGATGCGCGCGTCGGGCACCAGGCGCCCCAGGCGCTCGGCCACCTGGGCGATGTCCGACACGCGGTTGTGGACGAAGAACACCTGGCCCTCGCGCAAGAGCTCCCGGCGCACGGCCTCCACGACGGCCGCCTCGTCGTAGGGGCCCACGTGGGTCAGGATCGGGCGGCGATCGGCGGGAGGTGTGGTCACCATCGACAGGTCGCGGATCCCCGACAGCGCCATCTCGAGGGTCCGCGGGATGGGGCTTGCCGACAGCGTCAGGACGTCGATACCCACCCAGCGCTTCTTGATCGTCTCCTTGTCGGCCACGCCGAAGCGTTGCTCCTCGTCGACGACCAGGAGCCCCAGCTGGCGGAACCGCACGTCCTCGCCGAGGAGCCGGTGCGTGCCGACCACGACGTCCACGGTCCCCTCGGCCAGACCGCGCAGCGTCACGCGCGCCGCCGCGTCGTCGACGAACCGGCTGAGCAGCGCCACGCGCACGGGGAATCCCGCGAAGCGATCGGTCAGCGTCGCGAGGTGCTGGCTGGCCAGCAGCGTCGTGGGCACCAGCAGCGCAGCCTGGCGCCCGTCCTGGACCGCCTTGAAGATGGCGCGCACGGCGATCTCGGTCTTGCCGAACCCCACGTCGGCGCAGACCAGCCGGTCCATGGGCCGCGACTCGGACATGTCGGCCTTGACCGCGGCGACCGCCGCCGCCTGGTCGGTCGTCAGCTCGTAGGGGAACAGGTCCTCCATCTCGTGCTGCCAGGCCGTGTCGGGCCCGAAGGCGTGCCCCGTGGCGCTGGAGCGCTGGCGGTACAGCTCGACGAGGTCCTGGGCCACCAGGAAGGCCGCCGCGCGCGCGCGAGCGCGCGTGCGCTGCCAGTCGACGCCGCCCAGGCGCGACAGCGCGGGCGCGTCGCCGCCGGTGTAGGGCGTCAGCACCTCCATCTGGTCGGCGGGCCAGTAGCTGCGCCCGTCCTTGAACTCGAGGATCAGGTAGTCGCGCACGGTGCCGGCGATGGCCCGCGTGGTCGTGCCCGCGAAGCGCGCGATGCCGTGGTGCCGGTGCACGACGAAGCCCCCCACGGCGAAGTCGTCGAAGAAGCCCTCGACCGCGCGCGCCTGGGCGCGGACGGGCCGGTGGGCGACGCGCCGTCCGGTCAGGTCGCCCTCGCTCCACACGACGACGTCGCCCTCGCGAGTCGCGAAGCCGGCGGGCAGGTGGCTGACCAGGACGCTCAGGCGCACGTCCAGGGCCGCTGCCGGCTGGGTCGTGACCGCCAGTCCCTCATCGCGTAGCTGGCCCGCCATGCGCTCGACGGCGCCGGGGTTGCTGGTGAGGAGGACGCCGCGCGACGCCGGTCCCCAGGTCCGCACGTGGGCCGCGATCCGCCCGGGGTCCCCCGCCACCACCGGGGGCGGCACGAGCCAGGGCTCCCCGAGGTGCGGGTCGCGCGCCAGGGGCACGAAGCCGTGCTCGGCCAGGGCCGACCACCCCTCGTGCAGGAGGGGCACCGGCGCGGGAGCCTTCCACGTGGCGCCCACGACGGCGGCGAGCTCGCGCTCCTCGTCGAGGAGGTCGCCCAGGCGCGCCTCGACGCGCTCGGGATCGACGACCACCACCGTGAAGGCCCCGAGCTCGTCGAGCAGCGTGCGTCGTCGCTCGACGACCAGAGGCAGCCAGCCCTCCATACCGTCGAACAGCTCGCCGGCCGCCAGGCGATCGAGCACGGCCGCACCCCAGGGGAGCCGCGCGGCCTCGGCCGCGATCCGGTCGCGCTCTTGGGCTCCGGGACGCCACTCACGCGCGGGGGCCACGACCACGCGCTCGTGGTCCTCGACCGAGCGCTGGCTGGCCACGTCGAAGGTGGTCAGGCGATCGACCTCGTCGCCGAACAGGTCGATGCGCGCGGGCTGGTCCTGGTCGGGCGACCACAGGTCGACGATGCCCCCGCGCACCGCGAGCTCACCGCGGTGCTCGACCTGGTGCTCGCGCCGGTAGCCCCACGACACCAGCGTCGCCAGCAGGTCGTCGCGGTCGAGCACGGCGCCCCGGCGCACCTCGCGCAGCTCGAGGGGGCCAGGCGCCAGGATCTGGACGAGCGAGCGCACCGCGGCCACCACCACCCGCGGCGGGGCCGGGCTCGCCAGCGCCACCCGCAGGCGGGTGCGGGCCGCCATCACCGCGGCGTCCGGCGAGACCCGCTCGAGGGGGTGGACGTCCCAGGCCGGCGCGCGCACGACCGCGCCGGGCTCCTCGAGCCACGCGGCGACGCCGTCGGCCACCAGCTCGGCCTCCTGGGTCGTGGCCACGACCACGGCCACCGGTCTCTGGAGCGCCAGGGCCGCGGCGGCGGCTGGCGTCGCGAAGGTGCTGGGGAGGATCTCGCCGCTGGCCAGCGCCGCGCGCAGCCCCGGCGCGAGGCGCGCCAGGACGCGCCGCAGACCGGCCTCGCCGCTCACGAGGCCGACATCCGGCGCTGCGCCTCCTCCAAGCCGTGGGCGACGAGCACCTCCAGAGCGTCGGTCGCGCGCGTGACGTCCTCGTCGCGCGCCCGCTGGCGCGTGGCGCTCAGGCGCGCCAGGACGTAGTCGGCCCCGCGCTCCTTGGTCGGGGGCTTGCCGATGCCGATGCGCACGCGCGTGAAGTCTCGCGAGCCCAGGGCGCGGGCCACCGACTCGAGGCCGTGGTGGCCGGCGAGCCCGCCGCCGCGCTTCAGACGCAGGTCGCCGGGCGCCAGGTCGAGCTCGTCGTGCACGACCACCAGGCGCGTGAGGTCCGCCAGCGAGGCCCGGCGCACCAGTGGGGCCACCGCAGTCCCCGACTCGTTCATGTAGGTCACCGGGACCGCCAGCGTGACCAGTCCCTCGTCGGTGGTCGCGGTCGCGACCTCCGCGTGCAGCCGCCGTTCGTGGCGCAAGGTGGCCCCCAGGCGCTGGACGAGCTCGCGCACGGCGTCACCGCCCACGTTGTGGCGCGTGCCTGCGTACTCGGGGCCTGGATTGGCCAGCCCCACCACGAGCCACGCGCTGGCGGCGCCCCGCCGCGGCTCGCTGGCGCGCTCGGGCGCCACGACGCTACGCCGACGCGCCGGTCTTGGCCGCTCGTCCCACGTGCGTCGCGACCACGGTGGCGTTGGGATCGCCCACGGCCGCCACTCCCTCGGGCAGGGCGACGTCGCCCAGCCGGATCGAGCTACCCGCACGCAGGGCCGAGATGTCCACGTCCACGTGGGTCGGGATGCGCTCGGGCTGCGTGCGCAGCTCCAGCGCGAAGAGCTGCTGGTCGACCTCCCAGTCCGCGTGACGCACCTCGACGGCGTCGCCGACCAGGTGCAGCGGGACCTCGACCACGACGGGGGCGTCGGGGTCCACCACCTGGAAGTCGATGTGGGCGACGGTCCCGCGCACCGGGTGGCGCTGGACCTCGCGGGCCATGACCACGTAGCGCTGGCCGGCGGCCTCCAGGTCGAGCAGGGTGTTCAGCCCGCGCTCGCCCGACACGGCCTGGCGGAACGCCGTGGCCTCGACGGCCACGGCCACCGGTGCGACACCGGCGCCGTAGACGACGCCGGGGATGGAGCCTTCGCGGCGCAGACGGCGGGACGCGCGCGACCCCGCCTCCCGATCGGTGGACGCCTGCAACGTGACCCGCGACATCAGAGCTCCTTCACCTGGCGGCGGCGTGGAGCCGCACACAGGGCTACGAGTCTACCGGCTGGCGCGCCGGGGGGCGAACCTCAGACCAGGTTCTCGCCGCCGAAGATCGAGGAGACCGACGACTCCTCGAAGATTGCCGCGATGGCGTTGGCGATGATGGTGGCGATCGAGAGCACCTCGAGCTTCTCGAAGCGCTGCTCGGGACGCAGCGGCAGCGTGTCGGTCACGACCACCCGGCTGACGGGGGCGTTGAACAGGCGCTCGGCGGCGGGCGGCGAGAAGACGGCGTGGGTGGCCATCACCCAGATGTCCTCGGCGCCGTGGGCCTTCAGCAGGTCGCAGGCGGCCACGATGGTGCCGGCGGTGTCGATCATGTCGTCGATGACCACGCAGTGGCGCCCGCGCACCGATCCCACGATGTGGCGGGCCTCGGCGACGTTGGCCACGCCCCGGGGACGGGTCTTGTGCACCAGCGCGAGATCGCAGCCCAGGTGCTGGGCGTAGCGCTCGGCCGCCTTGACCCGCCCGGCATCGGGAGCGACGACCACGATGTCGTGGGGGTCGGTGTGGGCCTTCAGGTACGCCTCGAGGACCGGGGCCGCCACCAGGTGGTCGACCGGGATGTCGAAGAACCCCTGGATCTGGCCCGAGTGGAAGTCCACCGAGGCGACGCGGTCGGCGCCCGCGGTCTGGAGCATGTCGGCGATGAGCTTGGCGGTGATGGGCTCACGTCCCGTGCTCTTGCGGTCCTGGCGCGCGTAGCCGTAGTTGGGCGCCACGGCGGTGACCGACTTGGCCGACGCGCGCTTGGCCGCGTCGATCATGATCAGCTGCTCCATCACCGCGTCGTTGACCGGCGAGGCGTGGGTCTGGACGATGAAGACGTGGGCGCCGCGGATCGACTCGTCGAAGCGGCAGTGGATCTCTCCGTTGGCGAACTCGCGGACGTTGGCCTCGACCAGCTCGACCCCGAGACGGGCGACGATGTCCCGGGCCAGGGCCGGGTGGGCGCGCCCGGACACGACGACCAGGCGCCGCTTGGCGAGGGACTCCACGGACGTAGCGTACCGTGCGGCCGCGAACGGCTCGGGCCCTCAGCGCGCGTCGTCGGCGCGGACCGTCGTCCCCGGGGCCAGGATCTGGTAGGACGCGACGCGCGCGCCCGGCTCGATGCGGACGTTGAGCGCCTCGATGGCGCCCACCCGGGCCCCGGCGCCCACCACCACGTCGCGCAGCGACGCGTGGGGACCGACCTGGGCCCCCGCGCCCAGGCGCGTGCGCCCGCGCAGCACCGTGCCGGGCAGCACGGAGGCTCCGGGCTCGATCACGACCGCCGCGTCGATGTGTGTGGTGGCCGGGTCCCAGATGTTGACGCCCTGGCGCAGCCACCGGGCGACGATGCGCGCGCGCAGCGCCGCCTCGGCGGCGGCCAGCTGCGCGCGATCGTTGACCCCCGCGACCTCGTCGGCGTCGGGGGTGCACACCGCGGCGGTGGGATGACCCGCGTCGTGCAGCACCCCCACCAGGTCCGTCAGGTAGTACTCCCCCTGCGCGTTCTGGCGGTCGACCCGGCGCAGCCCGGGACCGAGCAGGCTGGTGCGCACGACCATGATGCCCGTGTTGACCTCGGTCAGCGCACGCTGGGTCGGCGTCGCGTCGGCCTCCTCGACGATGCGCGCGGGCTGGCCGGCGCGATCGCGCTGGACGCGCCCGTAGCCCGTGGGGTCCGGCGGCGTCGTGGTCAGCAGGCTGAGCGCGGCGCCCGCGCTGGCGTGCGCGGCCAGCAGCCCGCGCAGCGTCGCGGGCGCCAGCCGGGGGACGTCTCCCGGGAGGATCAGGACGTCGCCCTCGTCCTCGCCCAGCAGCTCGCGCAGCGCCGGCATGGCGGTCGCCACCGCGTGCCCGGTCCCGAGCTGCTCGTCCTGGCGCACGAAGTGGAGCGCGCGGCGCGCGCTGGCCTCGGCGGAGAGCTCCTTTTCGACCCAGGCCGCCTGGTGGCCGACCACGACGATCGTGGCGCTGACCTCGGGGATCACCACCGCCTCGAGCACGTAGGCCGTCATGGGCCGCCCGCACAGGGGCTCGAGCGGCTTGGGCCGCGACGAGCGCATGCGGGTGCCGGCACCCGCCGCGAGGATCACCGCCACCGTCGTGTGCGCCATGCTCCTCTCCTAGCACGCGCGGTGCCCGGCGGTCACGAACGATACCCATGGGGGTATACTGGCGGAACCGTGCGACGAGAGGGGAGCCCGATGGCGACCGTGCAACTGACCGCTGAGACCTTCGACGAGGTGGTGTCGTCCAACGACGTCGTGCTCATCGACTTCTGGGCCGCGTGGTGCGCGCCGTGCCGGATGTTCGCCCCGGTCTACGAGAAGTCCTCCGAGGCCCACCCCGACATCGTCTTCGGCAAGGTCGACACCGAGGCCCAGCAGCAGCTGGCGGCCGCCTTCAACATCTTCTCGATCCCCACGCTCATGATCATCCGCGAGCAGGTCGTCCTGTACGCCGAGGCCGGGGCCCTGCCCGAGCGCGCCCTCGAGGACCTCATCGGCAAGGTGATGGCCCTGGACATGGCCGAGGTGCACCGCGAGGTCGCCGCCCAGCAGGAGGCCCAGCGCGAGGCCGAAGGAGCGCAGGCCTAGGGTCTACGCTGCAGTCGTGGACCCGGGCGACTACGACGAGTTCGCCTACTTCCAGGAGAACCTCGACGAGTGGGGCCTGGTCGGTCCGATCCCCCCGGTCCGGCGCTTCTTCGTGGCCGTCGACGGCCTGCGCCAGCTGAGCGGCCTGCGCTGGGGCGACGGCGAGCCCGCAGCGGTCCTGCTCCACGGCGGCGGGCAGAACGCGCACACCTTCGACACGGTGGCCCTGGCCCTGGCGCGCCCCCTGCTCGCGATCGACCTGCCCGGCCACGGGCACTCGGACGCCAGCCCCTTCGGCCCGGCCGCCATCGAGGACTACGCCAGCGACGTGATCGCCGCCCTGGAGTCGGTCGCGGTGGCGCCGCGCGACCTGGTGGGCATGTCGCTGGGGGGCCTGGTGGCCATCGCGCTGAGCGACCGCCGACCGGACCTGGTGCGCACGCTGGCGCTCATCGACATCACGCCGGGTGTCACCTCCGACAAGTCGCGCCACATCACCGACTTCGTCAACGGGCCCGCCACCTTCGCCAGCTTCGACGAGATCCTCGCGCGCACGCTCGCCCACAACCCCTCGCGCACCGAGAGCTCGCTGCGCCGCGGGATCCTCCACAACGCCCTCCAGCGACCCGACGGCACCTGGGTGTGGCGCCACCAGCGCCACCCGCGCGCCGAGTTCGCGGCCCCCGACGTCGGTGACCTGTGGGACCGCCTGGGGCGCCTGACGATGCCCGTGGCGCTGGTGCGCGCGATGGGGCCCGGCTCGGTCGTCGACGACGCCGACGAGGCCGAGTTCCGCCGCCGGCTCCCCCACGGGACCGTCGTTCCCGTGCCCGGATCGGGCCACTCGGTCCAGGGCGACGCACCCCTCGTGCTGGCGCGGGCGCTCGCGGACCACTGGGACCGCGGCTGAGGCTGGCGGGGGAGGGCTCGAACCTCCAACCTTCGGATCCAAAGTCCGCTGTTCTGCCGATTGAACTACCCGCCACTACAGTACGAACCGGTCTTCGGCGATTATTAGGGAATCGCGGCGGACCGCTTATACCGGACCACCACACTAGAGGGTGCCAGCGGTCCAGAGGAGGTGGCGTGGGGCCGATCGCGAATCCGTACGTGGCCATCGTGGACGACGACGCCGCCATTCGCTCGGCCCTGAGCCGCGCCCTGCGGATGGAGAACTACGACGTCGAGCTCTTCGAGGACGGCTCGTCGGCCCTCCGGGCGGTCCAGCTGCGCGCCCCCGACGTGATCGTGCTCGACCTCCAGCTGCCCGACGTGGACGGCCTCGAGATCTGCCGGCGGATCCGGCGCGCCGGCGACGCCACCCCGATCCTCATGCTGACCGCCCGCGACGCCGTCAACGACCGCGTCGCGGGCCTGGACGTGGGTGCTGACGACTACCTGGTCAAGCCCTTCGACCTGGCCGAGCTGCTGGCGCGCCTGCGGGCGCTCCTGCGCCGCCACAGCCCGGGCGAGGGCGACGAGCCGGTGCTGCGCTTCGAGGACCTGACCTTGAACCCCCTCACGCGCGAGGTCCAGCGCGGGGCGCGCCCCATCGTCCTGACCAAGATCGAGTTCGACCTCCTGGAGCTGTTCTTGCGCCACCCGCGCCAGGTGCTGACCCGCGACCAGATCCTGGACCTGGTGTGGGGCTACACCTTCGACTCGGGGACCAACTCGCTGGCCGTCTACATCGGGTACCTGCGCCGCAAGCTCGAGGAGTCCGGCGAGCCGCGGCTGATCCAGACCATCCGCGGGGTCGGGTACGTGCTGCGCCTCTCGTGACGTTCCGCCTGCGCGTGATCACCGCGACGCTCGGCGTGGCCGCCGTCGCGGTGGTGCTGGCCAGCCTGGCGTCCTTCTGGACGACGCGCAACGCCATCATGCACTCCGTCGACCTGTCGCTGGAGCAGGCGTCCCAGTCGCCCTCGAGCCACCCCGTGGGCGACGAGAACCTCGTGACCGGCGCCTACTTCGAGCTGGTGCTGGCCAGCGGCTCGACCATCCCCGCCTCTAACGTCCCCATCGACGCGGCGATCCTGGCGGCCGCGCGGGGCCACGGGCACCAGGTCCTGCGCACGGTGAGCTTCGGGGGTCAGCCCTACCGTGAGCTGATCGTCCCCCTTCCGGCCAAGTCGGTCGTCGACTGCGCGACGGGCCTGTGCCAGGTCAAGACCACGTCGGCGGAGCTCTTCGTGGTCAACATCGCGGGCCAGGTCGGCGAGCTGCGCCACCTCGTGCGCACGCTCATCTTGGTGGTGGCGGGCGGCCTGGCCGTGGCGCTGGGCCTCGGTCTGGCCATCGCCCGTGCCGCTCTCCACCCCCTCGAGGACGTCACCAGCGAGGTCGAGACCGTCGCCGAGACCACCGACGTCAGCCGCCGTCTCGATGAGGGTGCCGACGACGAGCTGGGCCGGTTGCGACGAGCCTTCAACCGCCTGCTCGGCTCGGTCGAGCGCAGCCAGTCCCTCCAGCGCCAGCTCGTCGCCGACGCCAGCCACGAGCTGCGCACGCCGCTGACCAGCCTGCGCACCAACGCCCAGGTACTGCGGCGCGCCGGCGACCTGGGCCCCGAGGATCTCGAGCAGCTCTCGGGCGACATCGTGACCCAGGTCGACGAGCTGGCGACACTGGTGACCGACCTCGGGGAGCTCTCCCGCGGCGAGCGCAGCGAGGGCAGCGTGGTGGCCATCCGCCTCGACGAGGTCATCGACGAGTGCGTGGACACCGCGCGCACCTACGCCCGGATCAAGGACGTCCACATCGACGTGGCGACCGCGCCCTCGTCGGTCCTGGGCCGGCGCGATCGCCTGGTGCGCGCCGTGAGCAATCTGCTGACCAACGCCGTCAAGTTCACGCCGGCCGCGGGGCGCATCGAGGTGCGCTCGTCGCACGGCGTGGTCACCATCGCCGACTCGGGCCCCGGGATCGACGAGGCCGATCGGCCCTTCGTGTTCGACCGCTTCTGGCGCTCGCGATCGGCTCGGGCCCTGCCGGGCTCGGGCCTGGGCCTGTCGATCGTCGCCCAGGTGGCCGACGAGCTCGGCGGATCGGTCTCGGTGGACCGCGATCCCGATCTGGGCGGCGCGCGCTTCACCCTCCACCTGCCCACGGTGATCGACGCGACCGGCGGAGACGAAATCTCGGACAGTTCTTAGGAGGGACCGACCGGTCCCTTAGCGCCGCCTGGCACAGTGGGAGGGCGATGCGACACCCCGCCCACACCACGCGCGAGCGTGACCGGCGACTGACGCGCGTGCGCCGGGTCACCCAGTCGATCCTGCTGGGCTCGGGCCTGGCGACGGGCGCCTTCGTCGCCTACGCCGCGGCCACCGCGCGCCCCCTCCCCCACGCCGCGTCGCCCACGACCACGACGACTGCGCCCCGGACCTCGGGGTCGAGCGCCTCGACCTACGCGCCGCCCACGGCCGCGCCGGTGACCACGACGACGACCTGCTCGACGACCCCGTCGGGCTCGACGGTGTGCTACTGAGATGCGCTTTGCCGTGTGGGGCCTCACGGGGACGCTGGCCCTCGAGGACGAGGCGGGCGCGCCCGAGGCGCAGCGCACGCTGTGGCGGTGGCTCGACGCCTTCGACCGCGCCTGCAACCGCTTCGACCCCGCAAGCGAGCTCAGCGCGCTCAACGCCCACGCCGGCCAGGACGTCACCGTCTCGCCCCTGCTGGCGCAGGCGCTCGAGGTCGCGCTGAGGGCCGCCGACGCCACCGACGGGGCCTGCGATCCCACCGTGGAGCCCGCGCTCGGAGCGCTCGGCTACGACGCCGACTTCGACGTCGTGCGCCAGCGACCCGATCACGCCGCGCGCCCGCCGGTCGCTGCGCTCGGCCCCGGGGCCGTCACGCTCGACGCGCGCGCGCGCCGCGTGCGCCTCGCGCCGGGCTGCCGCCTCGACCTGGGGGCGACGGCCAAGGCCCTGGCCTGCGACGTGATCGCCGACGCGCTGGCCCCCACGGGCGGCGTGCTGGTGGAGATCGGAGGCGACGTGGCGGTGCGCGGCGCCGGGCCCGACGGGCCCTGGGTAGTAGGGGTGGCCGACACCGGGAGCCCGGGGCGCGAGCCACGCGTCTACGCGCACGGGGGCGGGCTCGCCACCTCCTCGACGCGCGTGCGGACCTGGCGGGTCGGTGACGAGGTCGCCCACCACGTCGTGGACCCGCGCACCGGCCGCCCGGCCGCCGGGACCTACGCGACGGCCACCGTGGCCGCGCCCACCTGCTGGCAGGCCAACGCCTTCGCCACCGCGGCGCTCGTGTGGGGCGCCGGCGCGCCCGAGAGGATCGCGCGTGCCGGCTGGGCCGCGCGCCTCGTGACCCGCGAGGGCACCGTGGCCGCGGTGGGCGGCTGGCCGGTCGAGGAGCCCGCGTGCTCGCCGTGACCTCCCCGTACCTGTGGTACACGACGCGCGCGACGGGCCTGGTCACCCTGGTCCTGCTCACGGTCGTGGTCTCGCTGGGCGTCCTGGTGGCCAATCGGGTCGGGGGAACCAGCGTCGGCCGCTTCGAGCTCGCCGAGATCCACCGCACCGTGTCGGTGCTGGCGATCGTGTTCCTCGGGATCCACATCGCCACGACCGTCGCCGACAGCTACGTGGCGACCGGGCCCCTGTCGGTCGTCGTCCCGTGGACCTCGTCGTACCGGCGCGCCGCCGTGGGCCTGGGAGCGGTGGCCCTCGACCTGATGGTCGCCGTCTGGATCACCAGTGTGGTCAAGTCGCGCCTGGCCTACGGGACCTGGCGCTTCGTGCACTGGCTCAGCTGGATCGCCTACCCCAGCGCCCTGGCCCACGCGCTCCTCGCGGGGACCGACGCGCGCCACGGCGTCGGCCTCGCGGTCGTGGTGGCCAGCCTGTCGGTGGTGGCCGGGGCCGCGCTGTGGCGCGTCGCGGCCCGGCCCCCGCGCGCCGCGGGTCGCACCGCGCTCTCGCCCCTGCGCACCCCCGCCGACGCCGGACCTCCGCGACGCCCGAGCCCGCCGCCCGGCCCGGGACGGTCGCGGTGAGCGGGCGCGCGACGCTGCCGCGCCTCCTCGCGGGGACGGTCGGGCGCCCCGCCCGCCTCCCCGAGCACCACGAGCGCTTCGGCGCCCTCCCGGCGACGCCGGGCCTGCTCGACGAGCTCGAGGCGGCCGGCCTCACGGGACGGGGCGGGGCCGCCTTCCCCACCGCCCGCAAGGCCGCCGTCGTGCGCTCCCAGCGCGGGCACGGCAAGATCCTCGTGGTCAACGCCATGGAGGGCGAGCCCGCCGCCCACAAGGACCGCACGCTGCTGGCCACCAACCCCCACCTGGTCCTCGACGGGGCGGTCGCGCTGGCGCGCGCCATCGGCGCCGCGCGCGTCGCGGTCGCGGTCGCGCGCGACGAGCAGGCGACGGTCAGCGTGGTCCGCCGCGCCCTGGCCGAGCGGACGGACCGTACGGTGGCCTTCGCGCTGCACACGCCCCCGTGGCGCTACGTGGCCGGGGAGGAGTCCGCACTCGTGCACTGGCTCAACGACCACGAGTCCCTGCCCCAGTACCGCCCGCGCCGGCCCACGATCCTGCGCATCGGCCACGCGCCGGTCCTGGTGGACAACGCCGAGACCTGCGCGCACGTCGCCCTGATCGCCCGCCACGGCGCAGCCTGGTTCCGCGGGCTGGGCACCGCCGCGAGCCCCGGCTCGACCCTGGTGTCGGTGACCGGCGCGATCGCCCGCCCCACGGTCCTGGAGATGGCCCTGGGCACGCCGCTGCGCTCCGTCCTGCGCGCGGCGGGCGCCGATCCCGAACCCGCCGCCGTGCTGCTGGGCGGCTACGGGGGCTCGTGGCTCGGGGCCGCGCACCTCGACGTGCCGCTGGCCCACGAGTCCCTCGCCCCCCTGGGCGCCGCCCTGGGCGCGGGCGTGATCGTGGCGTTGCCCGCGGGCGCCTGCGGCGTGCGCGAGACGCTGCGCGTCGCGCGCTGGATGGCCCACGAGAGCGCGCGCCAGTGCGGCCCCTGCGCCTTCGGCCTGCCCGCCCTCGCCGAGGACCTCCACGTGCTGGCCCGCTCGACGCCGGGTGCGCCGGCCGCCCTGGAGCGGCTCGGGCGGCGCGCCACCTCGATCGAGGGGCGCGGGGCCTGCCGGCACCCCGACGGCGTCGTGCGCATGGTGCGCTCGGCCCTGGACGTCTTCGCCGCGCACGTCGACGAGCACCAGCGCGGCGCGCCGTGCGCGGCGCGCGCGCAACGCCCGGTCATCGCGGTCCCCGCACTCGAGCCCGAGGAGGACCTGGCGTGGGAGTGAGGTCGCGCGCTGACGCCTTCGTGCTGCTGGTCAACCCCGTCCAGTGCGACGGCTACGGCCACTGCGCCGAGCTGGCGCCGGACCTGGTGCACCTCGACGAGTGGGGCTACCCGATCCTGGGCGCCGAGCCCCGCCCGGTGCGCGACCACGAGGCCCTGCACTCGGCGCGCCTGGCCGTGCGCGGCTGCCCGCGCCAGGCCCTGCGCATCGAGCGACGGGCCGCGCCCGAGCGCCCGGCGCGGGCCGGGCGGCGGACCGAGTAGAGTTCTACAGGCCATGGGATCTCTCATCAAGAAGCGCCGCAAGCGCATGCGCAAGAAGAAGCACAAGAAGATGCTCAAGCGGACGCGCTTCCAGCGCCGCGCGGCGGGCAAGTGACCCGGCGCTAGCGCGCCGTCGCCGTCACCACCACGCGCACATCGCCCGCCGGGCCGGCGAGCACCGCTCCATCGTCCCCGATCCCCTCGAAGAAGAGCGTCGACCCCGATCCCGCCAGGCGGACCTCGCCGTAGCGCTCGCGCAACCAGTCCATCGTGACGCCCAGGCGCGGCTCGACGCGCCGGGCCGGGTCCTCCAGGTGGTTGGGTCCCGCGGGGCGCCACCCCTGAGCGACGAGCTCGTCGTGGGCGCGGTAGCACGCCGCGGTCGACACCGCGAAGCTCGGGATCAGCAGCGTCACGGCGCGATCCACCCACGGCAGGGGCGTCACGCGCTCGCCGATCCCCTCGACGCGGGCGCGCCCGCCGCGCTGGCAGAACGGGACGTCCGATCCCAGGGTCAGGGCCGCCGCGTCGTCCACCCCGCCGGCCCAGCGCAGGATCGCGCCGGCGTCGGCGCTGCCGCCGCCCAGCCCGCCGCCCACCGGGATGCGCTTGTCGACCTCGACGCCCGCGTGCCGGCCCACCAGCGCGAGCGCGCGCCCGACCAGCTCGCCGGGACCCGGCACGACGGCGGTGGCGTAGGGCCCGCGCAGGCGCACGTAGTCCCCGGCCTCGTCCACGCGCAGCTCGTCGGCCAGGGCCAGGGTGACCATCTCGGCACGCAACTCGTGGTAGCCGTCGGCCCGGCGTGCGAGGACCTCGAGGCTCCAGGTGAGCTTCGCGGGCGCCGCGAGGACTCTCACCGCGCCGAGGCTAGCCGCGCGAACTCCTCCAGCCCGAGCTGCTCGGGCCGGGCCGTGGGGTCGACGTCGGCGCGCGCGAAGACCTCGGGGTCGGCCCAGTCGGCCAGCGAGCGGCGCAGCATCTTGCGCCGCTGGCCGAAGGCCTGGCGCACCACCGCGAACAGCGCGGCCTCGCCCACCACGGCCGGGTCCACGCGCACCCGCTCGAGGCGCACGAGGGACACCAGCACCGACTCGACGCGCGGGCGCGGCAAGAAGACCGTCGCGGGCACCCGACCCACCACACGGGCGTCGGCGAAGTAGCGCACCCGCACCGACACCGCACCGTAGGCCGGGTCGCCGGGGGACGCCGCCCAGCGCTCGCCCACCTCGCGCTGGACCATCACGAAGAGCCGGCGCACCGGCGCGGGCTCCTCGAGCAGGCGCAGCACCAGGGGGGTAGCCACGTTGTAGGGGAGGTTCGCGACCACGACGCACTCGCGCCCGCCGGTCACCTCGCGGAAGTCCAGGGTCATCGCGTCGCCCGCGACCACCCGCACCCCGTGGGGCTCGACGACCGCGCGCAGGGCTCCGAGCAGGTGGCGATCGACCTCGATGGCCACCACCTGCGCGCCGGTCTCGGCCAGGGCCAGGGTGAGCGACCCGAGACCCGCCCCGATCTCGACGGCCAGGTCGCCCGGCCCGACCTCGGCGAGGCGCGCGATGCGGCGCACCGTGTTGGGGTCGATCACGAAGTTCTGGCCCAGCGCCCGCGAGGGCCGCAGCCCGTGCTCGGCGAGCAGGGCGCTCAGCGCCGCGCGCGAGTGGGTCACGTCCTCAGCGGGTCACCACGTGACCCGCACCTCGACCACGCCGCGCCACAGGGGGGCGAGCTCGGAGAACTGGCTCTCGGACAGGTCCACGACGCGGCCCGGCGCGTAGTCCTGGCGGTCGGTGACCAGGCACTGCACGGTGCGCCCGGTGGCCAGGTCCTCGACGGTGATGCGCGTGCCCCGCGGGAGGTACCAGGTGGCGCACTGCCCCGGGTAGTACGCGTACCACGTGGCGATCCCGACGCGCTCGTGGGCCGGGGTCACGGCGAGAGTGGTCGCCGTCGTCGCGGCGGTCACGGCCCGGCGCACCCCGCGCACCACCAGCACCGTCCCGCGCGCGACGCGCGCCCCGGGGCGGAGGCTCTGGGCGCTGGCGACGTTCCACGCGCCACCACCGGGGACGCGCACGTCGAGGCGCAGGCCCGCCGAGGCGGCCGCCGTCGCCACGGCGTGCGGGCTCAGGCCCACGACGTCGGGGACCAGAGCCGTCGAGGTGACGGCCGGGGCCGGGCGGGCGACGGTGAGCACCACCGACCCGTGCCAGGCCACCCGCGCGCCCGGCGCCGGCGACTGGCCCGTCACGACCGTCCAGTCGCCCGGCCCGAGCACGCTGAAGTAGAGGCCCGCGCGGGCCATGGCGGCGAAGGCGCGCGACCGCGACTGGCCCACGACGTCGGGGGCGACCGTCTCGCCCGAGCTGGGCCGCGTGGCGGCCCGCGCGACGCCGAGCACCACCGTGGAGCGCACCGCGAGCGCGCTGCCGGGGCCCGGGTGCTGGGCGGTGACGAGCGTCCAGTTCGCCGGCCCCCGGATGACGAAGTAGAGGTCGGCCTGGCGCATCGCGGCGAAGACCGCGCTGCGGCCCTGGTAGAGGACGTCGGGCATGACCGTCGACCCGCTCGTGGGAGCGCTCGCGACCGCGGTGTCGACCACGACGGTCGAGCCGCGCGGGACCGGCGTCCCGGCGGCGGGGCTCTCGCCGACCGCCACGTTCCAGTCCTTGGGTCCCACGGTGCGGAAGTAGAGCCCGGCGCGGGCCATGGCCGCGAAGGTGCTCACCCGGTCCAGGTGCACCACGTTGGGCATGGCCACCGAGACGTGCGCCGTGGGGGCCCCCGAGGACACGGTGGCGTTCAGAAGTGGCGCGAGGCCTACAACGGCCGCGACCGCCAGTGGTCGCACCGAGCGCTTGCGCACCCGGCCCCTCCATGACGTCAGTTGCCCAACCTCCGATTGGTCAGCGCGTCGCCACGCTCCCCTCAACGCTAGGCAACCGGGGCCAAGAGAGCAAGGCGTGCACGCGTTTTTTCCATCCTACCTGGTGGAAATCACGTTCCGAACGCGAACAGGCGCTCCGTGTTGGCCGCGGTGGCCGCCTGGAGCTTCGCAACGTCCTCACCACGCAGCTGCGCGACGAACGCGCCGATGGCGGCGACGTTCGCCGGCTCGTTGGCGCGCCCGCGCAGGGGCACCGGCGCCAGGAACGGGCTGTCGGTCTCGACGTGGAGCCGGTCGAGGGGCACCAGGCGTACGGCGTCGCGCAGGCTCTCGGCGTTCTTGAACGTGACGATGCCCGCCACCGAGATGTCGCAGCCCGCATCCAGGTACCGCGCGGCGTCGTCGGGCCCCCCGGTGAAGCAGTGGATCACCGTGCGCGGCGGCACGCCCTCGCTGGCGAGCACGTCCACGACGTCGTCGACCGCCTCGCGGGCGTGGATGACCAGCGCCAGGCCGAACTCGTGCGCCCAGCCCACCTGGAGCGCGAAGGCCCGGCGCTGCGCGGCCCGGGGGGCGTGCTCGTAGTAGTAGTCCAGCCCCGTCTCGCCCACGCCCACGAGGCGCGGCGGGCGCGCCGCGAGGAGCTCGCGCACCGGCTGGGCGTCCTGGGTCGCGTCGTGGGGGTGCAGGCCGGCGACCGCGTACACGTCGACGGCGTGGGACCCGGCGGCCAGGTCGAGCGCCTGACGCGAGGTGCGCGCGTCGGTCCCCACGACGACGACCCGGTCCACGCCGGCCTCGCGGGCCCGCACCAGCAGATCCTCGGGTGCGCCACCCTCCTCCCGGACGAAGGCCTCCTGGACGTGGCAGTGGGCGTCGGTCCAGCCGCTCACGGCACGCTCGTGATCCGCGGGAACAGGGCCGGTCCGGCCACCAGGCGGGCGCCCCCCGGGGTGCCGCCCCAATCCAGTCCCGCCGTCCCCTGATCGTCCGGGGCGCCGGCCAGGCCCAGGCGGTGCCAGATCTCCTCGGCCACACGGGGCATCGCCGGGCTGACGAGGATCGCCACCACGCGCAGCACCTCGAGCGCCTCGCCGAGGACTCGCTCGACCTCGGGACCCGGGCCCATCTTCCAGGGCGCGTGCCGCTCGAGGAAGGAGTTGGCCGCCGCGATGAGCGACCAGGTCGCCTCGAGAGCCGCGTGGGGCGCGAAGCGCTCCCAGGCCGCGGCCGCGCGCTCGGCGGCCTCGGCGGCGGCGGAGCGCAGCTCGCCCTCGGGGGCCGAGGCCGGCGCGACGCCGTCGCACTTGGTCTCCACGACGCGCACGACGCGCGCCAGCAGGTTGCCCAGGTTGTTGGCCAGGTCGACGTTGTAGCGCTGGACGATGCCCTCGTAGGAGAACTCGCCGTCGTTGCCCAGGGCCGTCTCGCGCAGCAGGTAGTAGCGCAGTGGGTCGACCCCGAACTCCTCGATGAGGGTGACGGGCGCGATGTCGGTGAGGCGTACCGCCCCCTCGGCCGCCATGGTCTTGGAGAGCTTCTGGCCCCCCACCAGCAGCCAGCCGTGGACCTGGACGTGGTGGGGTGGCTCCAGGCCCGCGGCCAGGCACATCGCGGGCCACCACACGCAGTGGAAGCGGATGATCTCCTTGCCGATCAGGTGGTGCGAGGCCGGCCACCACGTGGCGACGGCCGAGGGCTCGCGGCCGTAGCCGATGGCGGTCAGGTAGTTGATCAGCGCGTCGTACCAGACGTAGAAGACGTGCGCGGGGTCCCAGGGCACCGGGATCCCCCAGTCGATGGACGTCCGGGTGATCGAGATGTCCTTGAGCCCGCCGGCGATGAAGGCGTAGGCCTCGTTGCGCTTGGTCTCGGGGGTGACGAAGCCCGGGTGCTGGTCGTAGTAGTCGCGCAGCCGGTCCTCGAAGGCCGACAGCCGGAAGAACCAGTTCTCCTCTTCCATCTCCACCAGCGGCTTGCCGTGGACCGGGCAGCGGCCCTGGTCGGAGGCCTCAGCGGTGTAGTAGTCCTCGCAGCTCACGCAGTACAGGCCGCGGTAGAGGCCCTTGTAGATGTAGCCGTTCTCGTAGATCGTGCTCAAGAAGCGCTGCACCGTCTCGTGGTGGCGCGGCTCGGTGGTGCGGATGAAGTCGTCGTAGCTCACGTCGAGCGCGTCCCACGCGCCCCGGAAGCGCGCCGAGGTCTGGTCGGTCCAGTCCTGGGCCGACGTCTCGTGGCGCGCGGCGGCCTCGGCGACCTTCTGGCCGTGCTCGTCGGTGCCCGTCAGGAACAGGACGTCGTCGCCCGCCAGGCGGTGCCAGCGCGCCAGGGCGTCGGCCACGACCGTGGTGTAGGCGTGCCCGACGTGGGGCGCGTCGTTGAC
>JAKANY010000044.1 GCA_021823525.1 Actinomycetes bacterium | reverse complement strand
GGGCGGCCCACCCGTCCCAGTCCTCCTCGGCCATGCCGTCCTCGAGCGACACGATCGGGTAGCGGTCCACCAGGTCCGCCCAGTAGTCGACGAGCTCGGCGCTCGAGAGCACCCGGCCCTCCCCCCCCAGGTGGTACGCGCCGTCGCGCCACAGCTCGCTGACCGCCGGGTCCAGGGCGATCGCCACGTCGCGCCCGGGCTCGCGGCCCGTCGACTCGATGGCCTCGACCAGGACGCGCACGGCCGACTCGTTGTCGGGCAGGTCCGGGGCGAAGCCCCCCTCGTCGCCCACCGCCGTCGCCAGGCCCCGGCGCGCCAGGACGCCCTTGAGCGCGTGGTAGGTCTCGACACCCCAGCGCAGCGCCTCGTGGTAGCTGGCCGCACCCACCGGCATGACCATGAACTCCTGGAAGTCGATGGAGTTGGCCGCGTGCACCCCGCCGTTGACTACGTTCATCATCGGCACGGGCAGCACGTGGGCGTTGACGCCGCCGACATGCCGGTAGAGGGGCACGTCGAGCTCGTCGGCGGCCGCGTGCGCGGTCGCCAGCGAGACCGCCAGGATCGCGTTGGCCCCCAGGCGCGCCTTGTTGTCCGTGCCGTCGAGCTCGATCAGACGATCGTCGAGGGCGCGCTGGTCCAGGGCGTCGATGCCCAGCACCGCGCCGGCGATCTCCTCGTTGAGGGCCGCGACCGCCCCGGTCACGCCCTTGCCGCCGAAGGCGTCGCCCCCGTCGCGGCGCTCGACGGCCTCGTGGGTCCCCGTCGAGGCCCCCGAGGGCACGATGGCGCGGCCCACCACACCCGACTCCAGCGAGACCTCGGCCTCGACGGTGGGGTTGCCTCGCGAGTCCAGCACCTGACGGCCACGCACGTACGCAATCGCGCTCACCTTGTCTCCTTCGCTCGAGGCCACGTTACGCCGCGACCGGGTCCTGTCGGCTACGGGATGTCGAGCAGGCGCCGCGCTCGCGCGCGCAGGGCGCCCTCGAGGTCGAGGTGCAGCGCGCTGGCGCGCCGCGCCAGCTCCTCCAGGGCGTCCACCAGGGCGGTCTCCTCCTCGGGGGTCGCGCTCGACGCCAGCGCGCCGGGCAGGCCCCGGCGCCGGGCGACCTTCTCGTAGAGCGCCAGGGCCGGCGCGTCCCACACGAACGCCTCGGCCCCCGCCGCGCGGCCGGGCTCGCGTCCCTTCCAGCTCTCCCAGCGCGCCGCGACCTCCTCGGCGCTCTCGGCGACCTCGGACCCGAAGACGTGGGGGTGGCGCGCCACCAGCTTGGTCCGCTCCCGATCGGCGATGGTCCCCAGGTCGAAGCGGTCGAGCTCCGCGCCCAGCTGCGCGTGGAACAGGACTTGGACCAGCACGTCGCCGAGCTCCTCGACGACGTGGTCGATCAGCGCGGCCGGCGCGTCGGGCTCGGCCTCGCCCATCGCGGCGAGCGCGTCCATCGCCTCGTAGGCCTCCTCGCGCAGGTGGCGGATCAGCGACTCGTGGGTCTGCTCGCGGTCCCAGGGACAGCGCGTGCGCAGCGTGCGCACCAGCTCGACCAGCTCGCCCACGGCGACCTCGGGGGTGCGCAGCTCCTCGACCCACAGCGAGGTCAGGTGGTCGGCCTCCTCGGCGACGAGGTCGCGCGCGCTCACGGTGCGCACCCGCTCGTCGGGCAGGCCCAGGTGGTGCAGGATCGTCACCGGGGTCGCGGGCGCCAGACGGTCGGCGACCGTCGCCAGGACCTCGGGGGCGTAGGCCTGGAGGATCAGGAGCGGCCCGGGGCCCGTGAAGGGCGCCGTCGAGCCCAGGGCGTCGACGACGCGCAGGCCCGCCGCCAGCGGGTCGCGCCCCAGGCGCGCGGCGGCCAGGTCGATCACCGAGACGGCGGGCTCGACCTCGACGGCCAGGTCGCTCGCGCGCAGCAGCTCGACGGTGCGCTCGGCCACCACCGGGGAGCCGGGCACCGCGTAGACGACCTCATCGTCGACGCGTACCGCGAGCGCCACCAGGTCCGCGACGATGGCCGCGTAGAGCTCCTCGAAGGACGTCGCCCGGTCGTACCAGTCGTCGTAGCTCGCCGCGGCGAGCGACGCCGCCGCCGGGTGGCGCCGCGTGCGCAGGCGCACGTGGGGGGCGCCCGTCACCAGCTCCCAGGCCCGGACCCCGACGAGCTCGGGTCCCGCCGGGCCCAGCCCGACGACCCGGACGCGTGGCCCGCTCACCGATAGGTCAGCGCGCTGGGCGAGGTGAGCGTGGAGGCGCCCGTGACCGCCGAGGACGCGGGCAGCGTCGGCACGCTGACCGTGAGACCGGTCGAGCCCAGGATCCACTGGCCGAGCGCCGGGTCCACGGCGATCGCCGCCCGGTCCACGACCTGGCTGCGCACCCGGTCGGCGCCCACGGCGTTGAGGTCACGCACGTCGGTGAGCACGGCGCTGGCCGACGCGGCGTAGCTGGCGGGCCTCTCGGAGGTCGCCGCCACGTAGAGCGCGTAGGTGGTGCCGTTCTGGGTGGTTGTCGTGGGGGTCGTCGGGAAGTGCCCGACCGCGTGGCCGGCCACGTCGGCCCGCACGCTCGCGAAGTAGGGCGACGTCGGCCCGTAGCAGCCGTAGGCGCCGCCGCGCTTGCCCGACGGGTCCAGCGAGAAGCGCTGGGCCAGCGTCGCGACCGACGCGCCGGCGGCCTGCGCCTTGGCGAAGGCCGACACCGACGACAGCGGCACCAGCGCCACGCTCACGCAGATGGTCGCGTAGTCGGCGCGGTGGTGCTCGTAGTACGCGTGGAGCGACGCCGCGGTGAGCGGGATCGATGAGTTCAGCTCGCTGACCAGGTACAGCGATTCCGCTTGGGCCAAGATCTCCATCGAGCGCATCTGGGGTGTCATCGCCGCGAGCGCGCTGGCCGCACTGCCCGGACAGGAGAAGCGGTTGGCCGCGGCCGCCTGGGTCATCTCCAACTCCAGCGAAGCCTGGGCCTTGACCAGGTCGGTGCCGGGCCGGTAGTGGAGGTGGGAGCGCACGTACTGGTCGATGGCCATGGCCTCGACCTCGAGGTTGGCCCAGGCCGCCGCGCCGCTGGCGGCCATCGTGGAGGTGCCGCCACCCGCGCTGTAGCTGGCCGGGGCGATCGCGGTGAGATAGCACTGCAGCGCGCTCGAGCCCGCGATGGCGCTCAGCTGGGCGCGCACCGTCGCGCTCGAGGTGACCTGGCCGTTGACGCGCAGGCCCGACGACGGCGTCCAGCGGCCCACCACCACGGCGAGGACGACGGCGACGATGAAGAACGAGAGGACGCGGCGCACTGGGCCAGCCTACCCAGGCACGCCGGCCGGCCGGGATCCGGCCACCTCGACGACCAGGGCCCGCAACCCGGGCGCACGGGCCTCGGCGGCGGGCAGCTCGACGCGCACCTCCGAGGCGGCCTCGTCGTAGCTGCGCGCTCCGTACCGCCGCCGCAGCCGGACCTGGGCGCTGTAGGGCAGGGGCACCGGGCCGAAGCGCACCATCACCCGGTCGCGGCGACTGGGCTGGGGCCGGACGCTGAGCGTCGCGATCCCCGCCTCGAGGCAGGCCAGGCGCAGCGCGGCCAGCTCGACGAGCCCGGCCGCCGCGGGCGGGAGCGGCCCGTAGCGGTCGACCCACTCGGCGCGCAGGTCCTCGAGGGCCGCTGCGTCGGCCACGGCGGCCAGCCGGCGGTAGGCCTCCAGGCGCGCGTCGTCACCCTCGACGTAGGTGGTCGGCAGGTGCGCCTCGCCCGGGACGTCCAGAGCGACCGTGACCACGTCGAGCGGGGCCTGGCCCTTGGCCTCGGCGACCGCCTCGGCGACCAGCTGCACGTACAGGTCGTAGCCCACCGCCGCCACCGGTCCCGACTGGTCGTGGCCGAGCAGGTTGCCCGCCCCGCGGATCTCCAGGTCGCGCATGGCGATCTTGAACCCGCTGCCCAGCGCCGTGTTGTCCCCGATCGTGCGCAGTCGCTCGTAGGCGGCCTCCGAGAGCGCCTGGCCGTCGGCGT